>NZ_JAZHOF010000004.1:172287-606145 GCF_037855135.1 Microbaculum marinum | reverse complement strand
CGCTGGAAATGACCGTCGAATGCGACGATGATGCCGGCCTGCCGCTGGTCGGCGTGCCGCTCAGCCTCGACGCCAAAAGACCCCGCACAACCCGCCGCGCACCAAAGCTCGGCGAGCACAACCGGATAATGAAACGGCCATCCGGCACCGCGGCGGAGACCGATACCTGACGTTACGACCGGCGGGCGCGCGGACATCGCTTGACAGATCGTCAGCGGCTGCTCAATGTTGACAAAGCAATGATGCTCGCCGCGCTCGCTCCAGTCGAGCGGCGCGGTGTCTGGCCGGCGCCCGTCAGCTCAGGCGCCCCGACTGACATAGATGCCGACAGGCATCCGGCAACGCAGCCCCGGACACTCGATGGAGTGCACGGGGCTTTTTGTTGCCGCCAACAGACCAGTGCACGGCTCCCGCAGCGTCGCAGGGGAGTGCGGGGACATGTTCCTTGCTGCCCAAACCGCCCACTGTCGAGCGTGTGGCGCAGATCGCCCGCGGTTTCGGACTGGATCTCACCGACGACGATGCCCGCTCCTTCCAGGGGCTGATCGCCGGCATCATGCCGCTCTACGAGCGGCTCGAGAGCCTGCCGGAGGAGACGCTTCCGGTATCCTATCCGCGCACTCCAGGCTGGCGTCCGGAGGCGGCGGACAATCCGCTCAACGCCTGGTACTGGCGGTGCGACATCCGCGGGGCGTCCGAAGGCATCCTGGCGGGCAAGACGGTCGCGGTGAAAGACAATATCTGCGTCGCAGGCGTCCCGATGATGAACGGATCGGCGCTGCTGGAAGGCTATGTGCCCGACCATGACGCCACCGTGGTCTCCCGCATCCTCGATGCGGGCGGCGTTATCGCCGGCAAGGCGGCCTGCGAGGACCTTTGCTTCTCCGGCGCGAGCCACACCGCGGCGACCGGCCCGATCCGCAATCCCCACAACCCCGATCACAGCGCCGGCGGCTCGTCGGGCGGCAGCGCCGCGCTGGTGGCATCGGGTGCTGTCGACATGGCGCTCGGCGGCGACCAGGGCGGATCCATCCGCACTCCCTCGAGCTGGTGCGGCGCCTACGGCCTCAAGCCGACGTGGGGCCTCGTCCCGGTGTCGGGCTCGATGCCGATCGCCTACTCCATCGACCATTGCGGCCCGATCGCCGACAGCGTCGAGAACGTGGCCCGCCTGCTGACCGCCATTGCCGGTCACGACGGCTGGGACACCCGAACGATCTCGGCTCGGGCCGGCGACTACATGGGCGCTCTGGAGGGGGATATCGACGGCTTGCGGATCGGCGTCCTGAAGGAGGGCTTCGGTCACCCGGAGAGCGGCCCCGAAGTCGATGCCCGGGTGCGTGCGGCGCTCAAATCCTTCGGCGCCCTCGGAGCCGAGATCGTCGACGTCTCGGTGCCGCAGCACTACGACGCGCCCGCCGTCTGGACCGGGGTGATCGTCGAAGGCGCAGCCGAGATGATGCTGAAGGGACACGGCGTCGGCACGAACATTCCCGGCTTCTATCCCGTCACCATGCAGGAAGCCTTCGCCCGGGGCTTCTCGACACATCTGGGCGATGCCTCGGAAACGGTGAAACTCGTTCTTCTGGCCGGCGAGTACATGAACCAGGCCTATGCGAACCGATACCACTCCAAGGCGCAGAACCAGCGGGGGCTGATCCGGCGGGCCTATGACGCCGTCCTGGAGTCCGTCGACGTGCTGGTGATGCCCACCATCCCCTTCACTGCGACGAGGATCCCCGCTGCCGACGTGGAGCGGGAGGTCTACGTGGATCTCGCGCTGAACATGCAGGCCAACACCTGTCCCTTCGACGTGACGGGACATCCGGCCTTCACCGTTCCGTGCTCCCGGATCGACGGGTTGCCGGTTGGCATGATGCTGGTTGGACGCGCCTTCGACGAAGCCACGCTGATCCGCGCCGCGGCAGCGTTCGAGCGGTCCACCGATTGGAAAAGCAACTGAGGCGAAGGGAAGCTGCGATGAACGATGTCTGCTACCTCGAGCTCGTCGAGCTCACGCAGAGAATGCATGCCGGCGAGCTCTCTCCGGTGGAGGTGACCAAGGCCGAGCTGTCGCGCATCGAGTCGCTCGACGGCGAGTTGAAGAGCTTCGCCCTCGTGACGCCGGAGCTGGCGCTGGAGCAGGCGAAGACAGCGGAAGAGGAAATCCGCCGGGGCGACATCCGCGGTCCCCTGCACGGCGCGCCCATCGGGCTGAAGGACCTGTGCTGGACCGACGGCATACCTACGGCCGGCGGCATGACGATCTATGCCGATTTCCGCCCCACGGAGGACGGCACGGTCACGAAGAAGCTCCGCGAAGCAGGCGCGATCTGCCTGGGCAAGCTCCAGAACACCGAAGGCGCCTTCGCCGACCATCATCCGGACATCCCTGCGCCGGTCAATCCATGGAACGCCGCGCACTGGTCGGGAGCCTCGTCCAGCGGATCCGGCGTCGCGACCGCGGCCGGCCTTGTCTTCGGGTCGATCGGCTCCGATACCGGAGGATCGATCCGGTTTCCCTCGGCCGCCAACGGACTGACCGGTCTGAAGCCGACCTGGGGAAGGGTGAGCCGCTACGGCGCCTTCGAACTCGCCGCCACGCTCGATCACCTCGGACCGATGACGCGCAGCGCGAAGGACGCCGCAGCGATGCTCGCCGCGATCGCGGGCCCGGATCCCAACGACCCGACTGCCGCGCAGATGCCCGTACCCAACTATCTCGACGGTATAGAAAAAGGGCTGAAGGGCCTGCGGATCGGCGTCGACCCGGAGTTCATGGCCAACGGCGTCGACGACGTCACAAGCGCGATGCTTGCCCAGGTGCTGGAAACGATCAAGAGCATCTCGGACGGCGTCCGAGAGGTGAAATTTCCCGACAGCCATCAGATCGTCACCGACTGGATCCCGGCCTGCGCCGTGGAAACGGCGGTCGCCCACGAGGCGACGTACCCGGACCGCAAGGACGAATACGGGCCGGCGCTGAGTGGCCTGATCGACATCGGCCGCAACCTGTCGGGCCTCGACTATCAGAAGATCATCCTGCGCCGGAACGACTTCCGCGGCCGCGTCGCCGCACTCTTCCAGGACATCGACCTGCTGATCGCCCCCGTCCAGCCGTTCGCCTCGCCCACGGTGAAGATGATGGAGACGCTCGGGGAAGATCCGAAGCTCCTGCATGGTTTGCTGAGCTTCACCTCGATCTTCGACATGACCGGCAGCCCGACCATCACCCTGCCGTCCGGTTTCACGGCCGAGGGTACGCCGATCGCGTTCCAGTTCGTCTCGAACCACTGGGACGAGGCCAAGCTCTGCCGGGCGGGAGACGCGTACCAGCAGGCGACCGACTGGCACCGCAAGCATCCCGCCCTGTGACAGGAGAGTAGCGTGAGCGATACAGACTGGATCAGCCGTTCGATCATGGCGACGCGTGGCGTCGCCGGCAAGGAAAGCGGCACCAAACACGAGCTGACGGAAGCCGATCAGGGAGGTTTCTACTTTACCTACGGCCCCTATGCGGACCCCAGGCTGAAGATCGATCCCGGCGACACCGTCGTCATCGAGACCCAGGACGCTTTCGGCGGTGCGATCCGGTCGGAGAGCGACAAGCCGACCGAGAAGACCAACCATCCGTACCTGAACCCGCAGAGCGGCCCGGTCTTCGTGAAGGGCGCGAAGAAAGGCGACTGCTTGGCGGTCCACATCAAGGCAGTCGAGACGCGCGGCCCGCAACCGGCCGGCACCACCTGCCTCATCCCGGAGTTCGGCGGCCTCGTCGGCACCGCTGCGACCGCGACCCTCAACGCGCCTCTTCCGGAGCGGGTGAAGAAGGTGGTCATCGACGAAGAGGGGGTCCACTGGGACGACCTCGTCCTGCCCTACGAGCCGTTCATCGGCACCATCGGCATCTCGCCGGAGATCGAGGCCATCTCCTCGCTGCAGCCCGACTATCACGGCGGCAACATGGACCTGCCCGACGTCCGGCCCGGCGCGATCATATACCTGCCGGTGCAGGTCGACGGGGCGCTGCTCTACGTCGGCGACTGCCACGCGACGCAGGGCGACGGCGAGCTGACGGGCGTGGCCATGGAACAGGCCGCAACGGTCACGCTGACCGTCGATCTGATCAAGGACTGGGGGTTCGGCTGGCCGCGCCTCGAGACCGAGGACTTCATCATGACGATCGGCAGCGCACGGCCGATGGAGGATGCCGCGCGCATCGCCTATCGCGAACTCACCCGCTGGATGGCTGCCGACTACGGCTTCGAGGAGCTCGACGCGTACATGCTTCTCGGACAGGTAGGGCGAGTCCGGCTCGGCAACATGGTGGACCCGAAATACACGATGGGAGCGTCCATCCTGAAGAAATACCTGGGCGGCTGAACCGCCGGGCGGCTTCGAACCAAATCAAGCAGAAGGGGTAAGAAATGCGCATCAACGGTGTTCTTCCGGGCGTGATCTCCGCGCTCGCACTCGGAATGGCGATGGCCATGCCGGCACACGCCCAGGAGCCGATCAAGGTCGGGCTGCTCGAGGACGTCTCGGGCGACCTGGCCCTCATGGGCATGCCCAAGCTGCACGGGGCGGAACTTGCGGTGGAGGAGATCAACAATTCCGGCGGCATCATGGGCCGGCAGATCGAGCTCATTCACCTCGACCCGCAGGGCGACAACGCCCGCTATCAGGAGTTCGCCAGGCGCCTTCTGTCACGTGACAAGGTGGATGTCCTGATCGGCGGCATCACCTCCGCCTCGCGCGAGGCCGTCCGTCCGATCATCGATCGCACGGATACCCTCTACATCTATACGAACCAGTACGAGGGCGGCGTCTGCGATGCCAGCATGATCTCGAACGGGGCGGTGCCCGAGCAGCAGCTCTCGACGCTCGTGCCCTACATGGTCGAGCACTTCGGCAAGAAGGTCTACGTCGTCGCGGCGGACTACAATTTCGGGCATCTGACCACGGAATGGACCGAGAAGCTTCTGGCCGATGCCGGCGGCGAGGTCATCGGCAAGGAGTTCATTCCGCTGGGCGTCTCGCAGTTCGCCCAGACGATCCAGAACATCCAGAAGGCCGATCCCGACTGGCTGATGATGCTGAACGTGGGCGCGGCACAGGATTCGTTCTTCGAGCAGGCGATGGCCGCCGACGTCCACTACCCGATGGCCAGCCCCATCAAGGTGATGCTCGGCTTCGAGCACAAGCGCTTCGCACCGCCTGCGCTGTCGGGCCTCAAGGCTGTCGCCAACTGGTACGAGGAACTCGACACGCCGGAAGCGGAAGACTTCAAGAAGCGCTGGCACGCCAAGTACCCGGACGAGCCCTACATCAACGACATGGGCTACAATGCCTACGTCGCGCTCTACCAGTACAAGATGCTGGTCGAGAAGGCGCAGTCCACGGAGCTCGAGCCGATCCGCGAGGTCATCGCAACCGGCGAGGCCTGCGTCGACAGCCCGGAAGGCGAGATCTGCATCGATCCGAAGAGCCAGCACACCTCCCACCGCATGCGGCTGGTCTCGGTGAAGGACGATCATACCGTCGAGACGCTGCACGACTTCGGCGTGATCGAGCCCTACTGGCTGGGCGAGATCGGTTGCGATCTGACCAAGGAGAACCCGCAGACGCAATACTCGCCCGACAATCTGCCGGGCTGACGACCCCCGGCGGCCGCTCCCCCGGGGGCGGCCGCCGGCATCTGCCGCGACCGACCGCAACGAACCGGGAGGCTGCCTGAAATGGCCGCCGAGATCTTCTCCGTCCTCTATCAGTTCGCCGATGTCTTCGCCTTCCTGATACTGGCAGCGGCCGGTCTTGCCATCATCTTCGGCATGATGGGCGTCATCAACATGGCGCATGGCGAATTCATCATGTGCGGTGCCTACGTCACCACGGCGCTGGTCCATCAGGGGATGCCGCTGATCCTGGCGCAGGCCGGCGGCGCCCTGGCAGCCGGCGTCGCGGGGATAGTCCTCGAGATCACGGTGGTGCGGTCGCTCTATGCACGGCCGCTGGACTCGCTCCTGGCCACGTGGGCGGTCAGCCTGATCGTGACGCAGGGAATGCTGGTGCTCGTGGGATCGAGCTTCGCCGGCGGGGGGACTCCCGAAGGCAGCTTCCAGGTGGGGATCTACACGTTCTCCACCTATAGGGTGATCCTGTTCCTGGCGGCGCTCGGTGTCCTCGCCTTCATCTATGTCCTGTTCATGAAGACGAGGTTCGGAGTCCATGCGCGCGCAACGATGCAGAACGCGAGCATGGCGCGGGCGCTCGGCATGCGCACCAACCTCGTCTACGCGCTGACCTTCGGGCTCGGCGCCGCGCTCGCGGGCCTCTGCGGTGCACTCTACGCGCCGACGATGACGCTGATCCCGACGATGGGAGCCACCTTCATCGTCGAGTCGTTCGTGACCGTCGTCGTCGGCGGCACCAACGTCCTGCTCGGGACCGCACCGGCAGGACTGGCGCTCGCGGTCGTGCGGACGGCGCTCATCGGCTGGCACGGCCAGATCGCCGGCCAGATCGGAATGCTGCTGGCGGTCATGGTGATGATCCGCATCTTGCCGAACGGCTTCTCGGGCTGGCTCGGCAAGTGGGCGCGAAACATGTGAGGGGCCGGCAGAATGCTGAGTTACATCAACGGCCCGCAGACCCTGGGCACTGGCCGCGGCTTCTGGATCTCGTTCGCGGTCTTCTGCCTGGTCGCGATCGCATATCCCTTCTTCGCCGATCCCTATGATGTGGGCAACTTCGCCTACTTCCTCCTGTGGATCTTCATGGCCATGGGCCTCAGCATCATGTGGGGCTACACGGGGATGCTGTCCTTCGGGCAGACGTTCTTCTTCGGCATCGGCGGCTACGGCTACGGGGTGCTGTCGATCCTGATGGGGGCGGAGTACGGGCTGACCTTCCTGGCGCTCCTGCTCGCCGTCGGAACCGCAGCGGTCGCGGCCCTCGTTTTCGGCTACTTCATGATCTACGGGCGCGTCACCGGCGTCTTCTTCGGCATCATGACGCTGTCGATGACGCTGGCCCTGGCATACTTTCTGGGCCAGACCGCGGGGCCCGAATGGGCAATCGGCAAGGCCCGGCTGAACGGGTTCAACGGCATGCTCGGCATGCCGCCGCTGACGATTCCGTGGTTCGGCGGCGACGTGGAGATCCTCGACACGACGCTCTACTACTTCGTGATCGGACTGCTCTTCGTCATCTATTTCGCGGTGCGCATCCTGCTCAATTCGCCGTTCGGCTATGTCCTGGTGGCGATCAGGGAGGATCCGGAGCGTTCCGAACTCCTCGGCTACGACATCCGGAAGTACCAGATCATAGCGTTCATCGTCGGCAGTGCGCTGGCGGCGCTGAGCGGGGTGCTCTACACGGCCTGGGGCCAGTTCATTACGCCCTCGAGCGTGGGACTTCCGGCGGCGGCGATGCCGATCGTCTGGGTGGCCTTCTCCGGGCGGCGGGACATCACCGCGACGACGCTCGGCACGTTTGTCCTGCTGCTCGCCTTCCAGACCATCACGATCTACAGCCAGCAATGGGCGCTGATCCTGATGGGCGCGTTGCTGCTCGCCACCGTGCTGTTCGTGCCGGAGGGATTTGTGCTCGGGCTGGCCAGGGCGGCGCGGTGGGCAACGTTGCGGAGACGTCGCGCCCCGATCGTGGAAGCCGAAATGCGGAGCGAGGAAGCATGACGGCAATCCTCTACAGCGAGAACGTCTCGAAGCAGTTCGGCGGCATGCGCGCCGTCGACGCGGTGAACCTGGAGATCGAGCGCGGCGAAATCCATTGCCTGATCGGACCGAACGGCGCCGGCAAGAGCACTATGTTCAAGCTGATCGTCGGCTACCATGATCCCGACGAGGGCCGCATTTTCTTCGACGGGGCCGACCTGGTCAACGTCAAGGCCTTCGCCCGCGTCCAGCGCGGCATGAGCATCAAGATGCAGAAGCCGAGCGTCTTCAAGGAACTGCCGACCCGGCTCAACCTGCATGTCGCGCTTCAGCAGAAGATCGGCAAGCAGCAGATTGCCGAGGAGGAAGCGCGCCTGCTCGAGCTTCTCGATCTGGAGGAGCAGGCGGACAAGCCGGCAGGGCTGCTTTCGCACGGGCAGCAGCAATGGCTGGAGATAGGCATGGCGCTTGCGCTCGGCCCCAAGCTCGTGTTGCTGGACGAACCGACGGCGGGGATGTCGGACGAGGAGACCTACCGCACCGGAGAGTTGATCAAGCGGCTGAACGCCGACGGGATGACGATCCTCGCAGTCGAACATGACATGTCGTTCGTGCGCCAGATCGCCGACAGGGTGACCGTCATGCATCTCGGCCAGGTTTTCGCACGCGGCAACATCGAGGAGATCGTCGGGGACGCCCGGGTGGGCGAGATCTATCTGGGGAAATCCCATGGCCACTGAGCGCGCGCTGGAGGTGAAGGGCCTGAGGGCCGGCTACGGAGCGGCCCCCGTTCTCCAGGGTGTGGACATGGTCATCGCGCCGGGCGAGATCGTCGCGCTGATCGGGCGCAACGGCGTCGGCAAGACCACGACCGTGCGGGCCCTGATCGGGCTGATACGCGCCACAGACGGGACGATTTCGCTGAACGGGCGCGACGTTACGGCAACAAGCGCGGATGCGCGAGCGCGCCTCGGCATGGGCTACATTCCACAGGGACGGGACGTTTTTCCCCGGATGACTGTGAACGAGAACCTGATCGTCGGCGAGCTGATCGGCGGCCCGAGCGGCCGCAAGCTGCACGACTTCGTCTTTGAACTGTTTCCCCGGCTTGCCGAACGGCGGAACCAGATCGCGGGGACGATGTCGGGCGGCGAGCAGCAGCAGTTGGCGATCGGCCGGGCCCTCGTGGGCAGTCCGGACTTCATGCTCCTCGACGAGCCTTCAGAAGGAGTGCAGCCGTCTATCGTGCAGATGATCTGCGAGGCTCTCCGGAAGATCAGGACCGAGATCGGCACGACCATTCTGTTCGTCGAGCAGAATCTTGATACGATACTTTCCATCGCCGAACGGTGTTACGTCATGGAGAAGGGACGCATTGTTTCGGAAATACCTTCTGGCAAGGTCGATGCCGCGAACATCCGGGAGCACCTTCTGATTTGACAGGGCAGCCGACGCGCCAGCCGCGTACGCGAAGGAAAGCACCTGTCCCGGTCGGGCTCCTGTATTCGCTGACGGGTACCTACGGGATCATGGGCCTTGAAATGTTCAACGGCGCCATGTTGGCGATCGAGCAGATCAACGCCAATCCGGATCTCGACTTCGAACTGCGTCCCGTCGTGATGGATCCGGGAGGGTCGCTGCCGCAATATTCCGAGCAGTGCGACGTCCTCGTCAATCGTCACGGGGTTCGCCACATCATCGGCTGCTATACGTCGGCCTCGCGCAAGCAGATCCTGCCGCTCGTCGAAGGAAGCGGCGCGCTGCTCTGGCATTCGGCCCGCTACGAGGGGTTCGAAAGCAGCGAGAACGTCATCTACCTCGGCGCCGCTCCGAACCAGCACGTCGTGCCGCTCGCCTTCTACGTGCTGAAAAACCTCGACCCGCGGATCTACTGCCTGGGGTCGAACTACATCTGGACGTGGGAGATCAATCGCGTGATGCGGGATATCCTCGCCGCCGGCGGGGGCACGGTTGTCGCCGAAAGACTGCCGCCGCTCGGCGAGAAGGCCCTCGATCACCTCGTCGACGACATCGCATCCCACGCACCCGGGGCGGTGCTGAACACACTGGTGGGAGAATCCGCCTACAGCTTCTATTCGGCTTGGCACGCCGCGGTCGCCGAGCGTCCTGAACTGGCGCGAATTACGATGCTCAGCCTCAGTTTGTGCGAAGCGGAACTGAAGCTGACGGGCCAGCACGAGGGCGGACACATCGTATCGTCCGTCTACTTCCAGAGTATCGACCGGCCACAGAATGCCCGCTTCCTGTCGGACTACCGCACGCGATATCGCGGCTACGGCTCGCCCTCGGTCGATACCGAAGCGGCCTACCTGTGCGCGACCATGCTGGGCCGGGCGATCACGCAGGCCGGGACGGCAGACGTCGCCAGCGTGCGCCACGCCCTGTACCGCGACCGCTTCGAGGCACCGCAAGGGCCCGTGTCGGTAGATCCCGAAAACAACCATTCATTCCTGACGCCGCGGCTAGGGCGCTCGACTGCGGCCGGGACGTTCGATATCTTCTGGCAGTCAGCCAAACCAGTAAAGCCGGATCCGTATCTTGCCTGGCTCGATCTGGAGGACATTGCTCCGACTCCTGGATCGAAGACGTCGAAAGATCCGCTCAAGCTGTTGTTCTAGGAAGACCGGACAGAATGGAACAAAGTCGTCATTCGTTCCGTGCTGCAAAGATCGGCCTGCTTGGCTGCAACGCCCATGATCGCACAACGTTGACGAGACAACTCTCGCGTCTTGGTGCCCTGCCTGTACCGCTGGAGGCCGTCGCATCGGACCACCTCGAAGGAAGCGACCGGCTGTGCGTACTGGTAGTGGACGGTGAGGCCGAACTCGGTGAGGAGGCATTTCCCCGGAACACCGGACGCCACATCGCCATCGTCGCTCTCGTCGGTTCGGAGGCGCCTTCGCATCTGAACAGGATACTGCGGCAGTCGATATCGGCGCACATGATGAAGCCCGTCCGCTCGGTCGGTTTGTTCACCGCGCTGTGCATCGCCCGCCAGTCATTCGATGTGCATTCCAGGCTTGCCGGCCGCGTGGAGAAGCTGGAGGACCGGATCCGGCAACGCCGCTTCGTTTTCGCCGCGCAACTGGCGTTGATGAAGGCACTGGACATAAGTGAGGAGGCCGCCTTCGCGCGTCTGCGCAGCGCCGCTATGGAGCGCAGGATTACGATCGAGGAAATGAGCGTCGAGCTGGTTGAAGCTGGATCAGCCGTTTCGGCCATCGCGTAGTGGCCCATTTCCGTTTGCGGCCGTGCGGGCCGGGCGACGCGTGCGGCATGGCGGGAGGAATCCCCACAGGACGTCTGCCGCTGAAGCGTCCGATCTGCAGCAGCGCTCGGGTCGATACCCTCGGTCCGCGTGCGGGGGACGCTAATTCACCGTCACTTGCATGCGACGCTGAAGGGGTAGGTGCCGCACATCCATTTGTGCACGTCGGTGCCATTGACCTGCGCCGACAACAGGAAAATCCGGAGCCCGGCGAACATCACGTGGGCCAGATCGGATTCCGGGACGATCCCCTTGGATTGGGTAATGTCTTCAATGGCCACCACCACCGCTATGACCTCGTCCGAGAGCTTGATTGCCTCGGGCGCCGCCGTCTGGAACCGGGCGGCCAGCGCCTTCGGACTGGCAATGATCGTTTCGCGCAAGGTCAGATAGGGATCGCGTCCCTGGGCAAGCCGGCTGACGGTCTTGTCGCCCTCGAAGATCGCCGACGCAAGTACAAGGCGAAGCGTGTCGATGCCAAGCAAGGTCCGATCGAAATCGGCCTTGTCTGTGACGGTCCATACGAGATCCTCTCGAGACGGCCAGGCTTCCTCGGCATGTGTTGCCTTCGTCGCGGCCGCCAAGACCATCAGCGAACCCAGAAGCGGCAGGTAGCGGCGGAGAATCTTCATAGCTTGTGCCTCGAGAAGGGGGCCTGTGTGCGGTCAGGTCGCCGCGCCAAGGCGAATCGCGTTTCCGGCGCCAAGTGGAACAGGGTGATGGAATATCCCGCCGGTTCCAAGCCGGATTTCAGCCGCTTGTGCACCCGGGCCCTACGCCAACGAGTTCTCCGACATCGCAGAACCGCCTTCAACACAGATGTGGACGGTGGACATGCGGCAAACTGACCGCCATTCCGGCGGGAAGCGCTTGCTATCGTATCCCTTCCCCGATTCGTCGGATGACCGGTAGGCGCCGCGATCGGTCCAGACTACCATCGATCACATTTCCAATTCGGCGAGCAATTCGGTCGTTGAATGCAATAATATGGCAGGTGCTGGGATCGGAAATCGCGCGTGGCGCAGTGGGGGTACTGGACAGTCTCGAAGAAGTGTGAACGGCTACTGCAGGAGTCTGCCGGAATTGCGCAGAGAACGACAGCTAGGTTTCCGGTTTATCCCGGGACATTGCTCAATATTAACTGGTTGATCAAGACGCGCCAGTTTATCGGTTTGCGGGTTGAGATGTGCGGGGGGGTGGGGACTGTGACATTGGTCGGGGGGGCGATACGAATATGAGTCAAGGAAGAGACGACAGGTTCGTCGCCGCCAACATCTACTGGGAAACCGGAAATCTGGAGCGGGCGCGTGAGGCGTACCTGCAGCTTCTCGAAGAATATCCGGAATCGGCGGATCTCCACGCCCGGATCGGGGACATCTGGCGAAAACTCGGTTCGATCGAGGACGCAGCCAGGCATTGCCGGCGCGCGATCGAACTGGACCCGAAATTGCCCTGGCCTCATATCGGTCTCGGCGAAATCGCAGCGGCCGCCGGTCAGCGCAAGGAGGCGATCGAACATTTCAAGCGCGCCTTGACGGTAGCGCCGCATCTCGCTCAGGTCGAGGCAAGGATTTCGGCATTGCGGCCGAAAATCTCCGTGCGAAAGAGAACGCGTCCGCATATGCGGCACGAGGACTTTCGGGCACGCTTCCAGCAGGCAAATCGGCTGTTTGACCAGCAGATGTATGCAGAGGCCAGGGCCATATATCTGGATCTGTTGCAAAACGATCCGGACTCGGCGGCGCTCCTCTGCAAGCTCGGCGAAATTTCGGCGCTGTTCGGCCATTTCGACGAGGCATGTACCTATCTCGACCGCGCGGAGCGGGTCGACGGTTCCTTTCCCTGGTCGTATGTGGCCCGGGCCCAGATACTGGGTGCTCGCGGCGCGTTCGACGAGGCGGTTCAATGCCTGCATCGGGCACTGGAGATTGATCCCTCCCTGAAGTTCTTGAACGAACAGATCGTCGAATTGCGGGCCCGGCAGGCCAGGATACGCCGGCGGGGACTGCCCGTCGAAATTCGGACCTGGCCGCCGGCGAATCCCGCCCTGAAGGCCCCGTCCGGCGACGGCAGGCCCAGCATCGCCGTCGTTTCCTGGGACCTCACGCACAATCCCCTGGGCCGGGCGGCTCTGCTGGCAGAGCTGGCAGCACAGCACGGCGACACGGACCTGGTCGGCGCTCTTTTTCCGGCCTTCGGCACGGATCTCTGGGAGCCGTTGCGCGATGGCCTGCCACGCATCCCGATCCGCGGATTCGAGGCATACGACTTCAAGGCTTTCGTGGAAGGCGCGGTACGGCTGGTCGTCGATCAGCCGCGTGATGTCGTGTGGGTTTCCAAGCCGCGCTTCCCCAGCCTTTTCATAGGTTTCCTTCAGAAGATGCTGCACGGAGCGAAGGTCGTTTGCGACGTCGACGACGACGAACTCGCCTTCGTCGGTACCGACAAGGTCTTGACCTTGCGGGAGTTCATTATCTCGGCAAGGGCCAGCGACTGGCAGAACCCGCACAACCAGCGCTGGACTCAATTGGCCCAGTCGATGATTTCCTGGGCCGACGCGGTGACGGTGTGCAACCCGATACTTCAGGAAAAGCACGGCGGGACCGTTGTCCGCCACGCGCGGGACGATAGTATGTTCGACCCCGCGAAACATGACCGGGCAGCGATACGCACCGAGTTCGGCTTCGGTGCGGAAGACAGGGTCGTCCTGTTTCTGGGCACGCCGCGGCGGCACAAGGGAATTATCGAGGTCGCCGAGGCCCTTGCGCAAATCGCCGATCCGCATGCCGTGCTGTGCATCGTGGGAACGATCTCCGATCCCCGGTTGCAGGAGCAACTCGACCGGATCGACACGATCCGAAAGGTCCTGCTGCCCAATCAGCCGCTATCGAAGGCGGCAGAACTGAACATGATGGCGGATGTCGTTTGCATCCTTCAGGATCCCGAGAGTCCGATATCGGCATCGCAGACACCTGCGAAAATCACCGATGCATTGGCAATGGGATCGGCAATCATCGCCACGCCGGTCCCTCCGATCGAGGACCTCATCGAACGCAGCGATATCGTATGCTCAAGCAAGGCGGAGTTCGTCCCGACCCTGAAGCGGCTGCTGTCCGAGCACCCGGGAAGCGAGCGCAGCCGGACACTGTTCCAGGAAGAACTCTCGTACGCTGCCAACGAAAGGCGCGTCGGAGCGGTTCTGGCGGAGGCCAGCGAAAGTAGCCGCGATCTCCCGGACGAGTTCATGGAGTTGCTGCGCCATATCGGACGAAACCTTCCCGGCACGTTTCCGCCCGAGCTGGCCAGGCATCTCCGCGGCACGATGCAGGTGGGCCCGCGTGTAGGTCGCCTGAGGAGCATCAAGAAGGATCTCAACGTCGTATTTTTTTGGAAGCAGAACGATTCCCAATTGTTCGGCCGCCGCCAGGACATGTTGCTCGCCGAACTGAGCAAACAGAACCGGATCGGAAAGATTCTTCATATCGATGCGCCGATTTCCGGTGACCGGCTTGCATCGATGGCGTCACCGCCGACGGCGCCGGGAGCCAACCAGGAGAATTTCGTGGCCGCCAACACGGTCGCGCGGGTGCTGCGCACCTGCGACGAAGGCAAGGTTCATCGTCGATCGTTCGTCTATCGCAGTTCCAGGACAACCACTCTGCTCGGCAAGGAACTGCCCGAGCTTGCCGCGTATCCGGTCCAGGTCGAGAAGTGGATGCGCGAGCTTTCGATGATGGAAAACACCATCGCGTGGGTATGTCCGGTGGCGCCGCAGTTTCCTGAGGTTCAGGAGCACCTCGGATTTCCGTTTGTCGTGACGGACGTCATCGACGATCAGAGGCAATGGCCGATGAAACCGCTGTGGCGCGCGGAGGTCGAGACGAACTACAGACGGACCTTCGCCATCAGCGACGTGACTGTCGCCAACTGCCAGCCCGTCGCCGACTGGCTGGCTTCCGAGGGCCTTTCTCCGGTGGTCGTGCCCAATGGGCTGGATGCCCGCAAGGACGTCGACTCCTGGTCCGATCCTCCGGAACTCACACAGTTGCCGCGGCCGATAATCGGCTACGCCGGCAACATGACCGGAAGAATCGAATGGTCGCTGATCGGCGATCTCGCTGCGCGCCGACCGGACTGGACAATTGTACTGATCGGAATGACGCCCGCTGGCGATCATGTGCGTGCCGTCACCGACCTGCCGAACGTGCGAGCGCTCGGCGTCATCCCCTACGAATCGGCATTGAGGTATCTGGCCGCCCTGGATGCCGCGATCATCCCGCATGCTCAGACGGACATGTCAGACAGGATGAACCCGTTGAAGCTCTACGTCTATCGGAGCCTGGGTATCCCTGTCGTTTCCACCCCGGTCGCCAATATCGACGACCTTCGCGACGAAATTCGAATTGCGGACAACAGCGCCGATTTTGCCGCAAAGCTCGAAGAGGCGCTGGAGGAACGCCGTGAGCGCGGCAGGATCCTGCCCGCGCGAAAGCACCTCGAGGCGCTGTCCTGGGACGCACGGCTTGCAGAAATCCTGGCCCGGGTCGATGCGGTCTTCAAGACGCGTAGCGCCGGTGGTGTGGATCAGGCGGTGGCGTAGGGCCGGAGCAGAACGGCCGGGGGCGACGTTCCCGGCGCCGTCACACGACGTTGCCGCGGCGAAATTCCGCGATCTCATCATCCGAATAGCCGAGATCCGCGAGAATCTCGTCACTGTGTCCGCCCAGGTCCGGTGCCGGCTGGTCCCGGTCACCGTCCGAACCGGCACGGATCGGCGATGCAATGACGTCGAAAGCGCCGTCCTTGCCGAGATTGAGAGACTGGATCAGCCCGCGCTCTGTCAGATACGGATTCGCCAGGGCTTCGGCCGGCGACAGGACCGGTGCGACTGGTACTTTCCCCCGAAGTACGCCGAGCCAGAATTCCGTGGTGTTTTCCGACAGGGCTTCATCCAGCAGCCCGGTCAGTTCGTCTCGATTGCGAAGACGATCGGGAAATGTGGAGAAGCGGGGATCTGCGGCAAGCGCGGGGCGGCCCAGCAAGTCGCACAGGAGCGGCCAGAATCCGGCCTTGTTGCACATCAGGTAGATCCAGCCGTCGGCGGTCTTGTACAACTGACACGGCACGAGCGAAGGATGCGCGGATCGGGGCTGGCGGCCCGGTTCGTAGTCCGTGTTCAGGGCCCAGGCGCCGAGATAGCTGAGATTGAAGATCGCCGTGGAGAACAGGTCGATGTCGACGTCGCGGCCGAGCCCGGTGTCACGTGCGCTCAGTACGGCAGAGACCAGTCCCAGCGCCATGGCCTGACCGGCCATGTAGTCGACGATCGAAAGCCCGAACCGGGTCGGCGCCGCATCGGGATCGCCGCAGAGGCCAAAGTACCCGGCCTCCGCCTGCATGAGATAGTCGTAGCCCGGCCAAGCGGCACGCGGACCCTCGCGGCCATAGGCCGAACAGTGGGCACAGACGATCCCGGGATTATGAACCTTCAGGCTGTCATAGGTAATGCCGAGCTTGTCGGGAACGTCGCCTCGCAGATTATCCGCCGTGGCGTCTGCGCTCGCCACAAGGCGTGCCAGGATCTCCCTGCCTGCATCCGTCGTCACGTCGAGGGTGAGGCTTTTCTTGTTGCGGTTGAACGACTGGAAGAACAGGCTGGCGGCGGATCGCTCCGGGTTGTCGCCGACGAAATAGGGACCTAGGCCGCGAGCGTAGTCGCCTGCGGTTCCGGCCGGCTCGATCTTGATGACCTCGGCGCCCAGGTCTGCAAGGTGCTGCGTCCCGAACGGTCCCGCACCGTACTGTTCGAAGGCGAGGATGCGAATTCCAGAGAGCGGCCGCATCAGCATCCCTTGAGAAACTGCAGGATTGAACTGTTCATTCCGTCTTTCGCTTTCTGTCGGGCCTGCCCGTCCGGCGTGCGCGCAGATGCGGGCCGATCAGTAGGGCGTTGCCTTGCACACCGCAATAAACCACCGAGGATACAACTGTGTGCGCTATCGCCATGGTTGATGACTTCAACCCCGAGGCGGTCCGACGCAAATTGTGCCGACGGACCCGAATCCGATCCCTCGCGGTCGGTCGGCCCAAGGCGGCCCTCCTGGCGTGCGGCGATATATCATTCGACATCCGGCCCGAAGTTCGCGATAAGCATCGCGGCGAAAGGGAGCCGTCCGGTCGAGCCTACGATCCCCCACCGTAGCCCGGTGGCTTCGGTACAAGCGCACTGCGTCGTCACGCCATCCCGGAATGACCATTAAATCCCGCATAACGGACACCAAGACCTACTCCTCCGTCAATTCAGGTTACCGGATTGTCGCCACTCGCACGCGCCGGTATCTGGAATCGCTGCGGTGGCTGATCGGTCGGCTGATGAGGGTCGACCGTACACGGGTGCTTGTGATCATCGGGCTGACGACCGCCGGTCGTTTCATGCAGATGGGCGCCTTCGCCGGCGTGATCTGGTACTTTGTGGCGCTTGAAAACAACAAGACGATCGACTTCCTCACGTACTCCGTAGATCCGCGGGGTCTGGGGGCCATGGCGCTGGTGGTCGCGTTCGTCACCGTCGTGCTCATCGCGGCGACGGTACTCATCTACAAGAGCGTCGTCATGAGCTTCGACGTCGGCGTTACATTCGCCAAACACGTCCTCGTCTCGACGATGACGCTGGAGAACGCCTGGCCGGTGCGCCGGTCCCTGGCGAGCACGGGGACGATGTCGGTTCAGGCACACGATCTTTGCCGCGAGCGCCTGCGACTGTTTCGTCCGGTCCAGACCCTGCTGTCCTTGCCGCGCCACCTGCTGCTGGCCGTGCTCGCGATCGGCGGCATGCTTTACACCTCGGCGACCGCGGTGGGCATCCTGTCGCTGCTGGCCGTCCCCGCGCTGATCTTCAACTATCGGATCAGCCGCGCAGTGGTGATCGCCCAGCGCGACAACAAGGTCGCCGTCAAGGAATACCGGCGCGAGGCGAAGCACACGCTCAACCAGCTCGGAAACGAGCGCAAGCTGCGTCTCAATCGAGCGACGATGCCCGAGCGACTTGTCGAGGGCGATGCGAACCGCAACGCCTTCAGGGCGTTCGGGGTGCGGATCATGTCGCCGCCGAAATCCGAATTCGTCGCCAACGTGCTTTCCGCGATCGCGATTGCCATCATCGGCCTCTATCTGGGGTACGAGGCGATATCCGGCGCCATGCCGCTTGCTCTCGTCATCGGCTTCTTCGTCCTCCTGCGACTGGCCATGTCCGGTCTCACGGGCTTCACCGTTTCGCTGACATCCTATGCCCGCTTCTACGAAACGATACGCAACGCCTACGAGTACCTGACGAGCCCCCTCCAGGAGGGCACTCGATTCGCCGGCCGAGTGACACTCAGGACGCCGAAGACTGCGGCGCATCTCACAGCCGCGGTAGAAGAGGACGTGGAACTCAAGCGGGGGGTCCCGATCGCTGTGATCAGCCCGGCCGAACCCAACCGCTACACGCAGTATTTCTTCGCCCAGGCGCTCGGCTGGCACCAGCGACTCGGGGCGAGACGGAAACTCAACGCCTCCACCATCGTGTGCACCACGGCGCTTGCAGAACCGTCGAGCCTGCAAGAGCGCGGAATTGCGGCCGTCGATCCGGACGCCCTTGCGCAGAAACTCGCCGGCACCGCGGCCGAGAGCTTTGCCCCGAGTGGCGATGTTGTGAATAAGGCTCTGGCCGGCTACCGAAGGCTGCAGAGTTCCGATCACGCCCGTATCGGCATGCTCGTCTGCCTGCTGTCCAGCGCCGACCACATCGTCTTCGACGCAAAGCTCATCAAGAGCCTCGACGAGAAAGAACGCCTGGCCTGGCTGTCTGTCTTCTCGGACCGGTACATTACGGTCGCCTATAATCTCGACAACGTCGGGGCGGGGCTCGTTGGCGAGGAACTCGGCCTCGTCCTGGACTATGAGCGGCTGCTGGGGCTTATCCGGATGAAGGACGCGGAGCAGGCCGCGTTGGAGGTCAAGAAGAGCTGGAAGAAGCCGGTGGATTCCGACGAGGACGAAGACTCCGACATCGAATAGCGACCGACGGGATACGGCGGTCGGACCGGCCGAAAACCTGCCGATGGCCCCGCGGCGAACCAGTGGTTTCCGGACTCCCGTCCTGGGAAATTTGCAGAGGATCTGAAGGCCTTCCGCGGTGTTGACACAGTCTCGGGTGCATGGATATACGGCTCAGCTTGTGGATCGCCGCTCGGCTTGTCGGCAATACGCGGAACGGATCCGTCGGCTGACCATGGCCCACGTTCGCGGTATCGAGAGTCGCGGCAGCGACCAATCTAGCCTCCGCCAAGACAACGAGTGAACGACATTGGACAATATCCCTGTTCGCAGGCTCTGCTTCGTACACGTCGGCAAGACCGGGGGGACATATCTGAGCAAGGGCCTGCGGATGCTCGCTCGCCAGTCGGGCATCGACATGGAGTTCTTCAGTCACAAGCGGTCGATCAGCTACGTGTTCGCGAACGAGCCGGACATGAGCGCCGTGTTCGGCATCCGCGATCCTCTGGAGATCTTCGTCTCCGGTTTCTACAGCCGGCAACGAAAAGGCGCGCCGCGCTACAATGTCGAGTGGTCGGACGAAGAGAAAGAGGCGTTTGCCAGGTTCTCCACGCCCAACGAACTTGCCGAGGCGATATCGTCCGAAGACAGCGAGACGCGGCTCGCGGCGACGCGGGCGATGGATTCCATCGGCCACGTGAAGAAAAACCTGCACGGCTACCTGAAGGGTCCGGCGTTCCTGGAAAACAACAAGGACCGGATCTTCTTCATCTTCAACCAGCAGACGCTGGATGAGGATATCAGAAGATATTACTCATTGTTCGGTCGAAAGGTTCCTCAGAAACTTGTCGGAAACGAGGACCTGAAGCACAAAAACCCGGACAACCTCGATCGCCGATTGTCGGATGTCGCAATAAAGAACCTTCGAGAGCACTATAAGAAGGACATGCAGATATATCGGAAATGCCTGAACATCAGGCGGGAAATACTGAAGAAAATTGAAGAAAATAGTGATGCGTATGCCGCGAGCGTCGCGAAGGTTGTCTGAAGGTATAACCCATGCCGTCTGTTAGCGTAATCGTTCCTTTTTACAAAGACTATGCATATGTGAAGCAGGCGGTTCAATCCGTATTGGCGGAAAACCTCCCTGACTGCGAAGTCATTATCGTCAACGACAATCCTTCGGATCGGACGGACGAGTTTCTTCGCGGGTGCCGTTTTTCCGACACCGTGCGCATAGTCACCCACGAAACGAACAGGGGTCTCTCGGCTGCCCGCAATACGGGCGTCGACGAAGCTGTCGGCGAAATCATCGCCTATCTGGACGCGGACGATTTCTACCTGCCGCAGGGCCTGAGGCGCCAGGTGGAGTGGCACGCGGAGTCCGGCGCGGACATCTGTCACGGGGTGACGGTTCTTCGGGAGCAAAGGGGCATCACGCGTCCCTCGCATTCGATCCTGGCACGCGACAAGCGCTGGTTCCAGATCAACCGCACCGATGCCACGATTGCCGACCTGCCGGCCCTGCAACTGATCGTCTCCTCCTGGCAGTCGACCTACAAGCGCGAGTATCTGGAGCGGTCCGGCATCCGGTTCGACGAAGCGCAGAAGAAGTTCGAGGACAGGCTCTACGTCCTGGAGACCGTATTCTCCGGGGCGACGTTCGCACTGACGAGCGTTCCCACACGGGTCTGGCGCAGGCGCCGGGACTCGATCACCACGTCGGCGAAGTCGATCGAAGACGTCGAGATGATGACGGCGCTCATCGACAAGTGTACGGCCCTGGCGGAGCGTGCTCACAAGGACGGCCGCATAGACGGCATCCACGTGCGGCGCGAGGTGGCGCACTCCCTGTCGCGGCTGCTCTACGAACTGCCCGTTCTGGACGTTGCGGTCGGTAACGATGACGTCGCTTTGCCGTTGCGGGAGAAGCTGTCGAGGTCGATGGGCCGCGCCGCACCCGATAGCGAACTTTTCGACGACTACATCGTCAAGAGCCTCATCGTCGACGGCAGGCGGGACAAGCGCGGCCATCCGATATCGCTCGAGCACGTCGCCTCGATGTGGAAGGCCCTGGCGGCGGACGATTGGGAGAGTACCCGTCGCCTGCATCTCGGTCTGGCCGAGGCTGCGGCTCTCAAGCCCGCCCAGAAGATCTCCAGCCAGGAAAACCCTGTCCTGGCCGCGCCGGCAGTCGTCGAGGGGCCGCCGGCATTCCCCGATTGCGAATTGATACTGCATCTGGGAATGCACAAGACGGGTACCACCCATCTGCAGCGCCAGCTGGTGCGTCACGACGATGCCCTGAAAAAGGGAGGGACACTGTTTCCCAAGACCGGTTTCGTCGATCACCGGGATGTTGCGCTGAAGCCGAATGCGACTCCTGGCCACCAGGAATTCATTCGGGCGATGGCCGCACGGGATACGGCCTTCCGTGAGGAGTTCGAGCGAGAGGTGGCCGGGTCAGGCTGTGCCCGGATCGTCATCAGCTGCGAGAACCTGTCTTTTCCCTATGCCGACGCCGACCGCAGGATCGAGCGGGTGGACGGGGCGGAAGCGTTCTTTCGCAACTTTCCGAAGAGACGGATCGTGGCGACGATCCGCCGACCCGACCAGTACATCGAGTCCATGTACCGCGAGCGGGTGACCAATACGGACACCAACGAGACCCGCAGCATTCTCGAGTACCTCAACGAGCATCGGACCGGCCTGCTCGACTATGCCGCCATGCTCGACCCATGGCGGAACTTCGCGAACGGCAATATCTCGCTGATCGACTATGCCGATCTGCGCGACAGCCCGGACTACCTGTCGCTGTTCAGCCAGAGTCTGGGAATGGAACTACCGGGCTACTCCGCCAGGAAAGCGGGGGCGAAGCCGACCTACGAAAGCCCGCATTGGGACGAGATCGAAATCATCAGGATCGTCACCTCGACGGTTCAGGATTTGAGGAAGCGTCGGAGCGTCGCGCTCGGTGTGCTCAACTCCACCCACGCCGATCGTGCCCGAAAGGTGGACCAGTCGGTGCTGTCGGTCGACGATCGACTCGAGATCCTGGCGGAGAACCGCGCCTACTGTGAAGAATTCTTCAGGTCTTCAGGCTTCAGCTACGATTTCGAAACCGTCGCAGCGAGTCTGGAGGCCGAGCGTGGCAAGTGGACCCAGCCGACCGGCATCGACTATCAGCTCGTTCAGGCGTTGCTCAACTCGTTGCACACGTCCGAGGCAGTGATCGGGACAGCGCCGGCGAAGCGAAGGTTCACGGGAAAGACCGGCAGCAGTGGCGGGCTCACGCGCATGCGCTCTACGCTCATGCCGGTCTACCGGCATATGCCGGGCCCGATAAAATCCCTGGCCAGGTCCGGCTATCGCTGGTTGGCCGGTCAACCCAAGGCGGTGGGGGCGCGGTCCAATCAGCAAGCCGGAGCGTGACACCCCGACGAATGCGGCGAGCGATGCGCCACATGTCGTTATTGTGGCGGGAGTGCATCGCAGCGGAACGTCGCTGGCTGCCGAACTGCTCGTTAAACTTGGCGGGTTCACCCGCGAACGCCTTCTCGAAGGCAACCAGTATAATCCCCGCGGTTACTGGGAAGACGCCGGCATCGTCGCTCTGCAGGATCGTATCCTCGCGGCCTGCGATCGGTCGTGGGGAAGCCGGCAAAGCTTCCTTCCAATGCCCGAAGGATGGCTCGACGCTCAGGAAATGGATTCCCTTCGCGTCGAACTGGAAGCGCAGATCCTTTCGGGGCTCGGGGATGCTCGGGCTGCCCGCGCCCCATGGATCGTCAAGGACCCGCGGGTCTGCCGGTTGCTGCCCCTGTGGCGGCAGATTGCCGCTCGGCAGGGTATTCGCCTCGCAGTGGTGCTGAGTGTCCGGGCACCCGCGGCGGTGGCGGCTTCGCTTGAACAGCGCGATCGTCTGCCGGCGCCTGTTGGTCGCCTCTCCTGGCTCGTCAACCACGTCGATCTGCTGAAACAGGGGGACGGCCTCATCGCGGGATGCGTGTCCTACGACCGCTGGTTCACGGAAGCCCCAGGCCAGGCCGGCGTGCTCGTGTCGGCGGCAGGTCTTCCAAGGACACGCAGCGAAGTGGAGGAAGCGGTTGCGAGCATTGTGACCCCCGAGTTCCGCCACCACCACAAGGTGCTGGGAGAGGGAATGGCCGACCGTCTGTTCGCGGAACTGGACCGGTGGGCGGAGACAGGACGTCGTCCCGACAGGCTCGACGAGTTGAGCGAGATGGCCGGCGCGACACTGGCCGACCTTGCCGCATGGGTCGACAGCATCAACGATCCGCACGTGCTGGGCGAGTCGCTGGAAGCCCAACTCGATGAATTCCGCACGGCCTACCTGGCTTCCGCGGAAAGGGCGGACGAACTTCAGTCGCTGGTTTGGCGGTTGCGGGGCCCGCTCGCCTTGCTTCGCGCAGGTCGCAGGGTGTTGCGGCCGGCAGGTTCCCGCCGCAACTAGGCGCTTGCCGGTTCCCCGGACTGTCCAGGCCCCGGTGTCCGACCAGCGCGGCGGCTATTTCCGGGCGGGTTCCTCCTCGGGAGGCTCCGCGCGGGGCGTGGTGGTCGTCCCGCCCATCGTCACCAACTCTCCGCTGGCTCTGAACGTGTCCTCGACCGAACTGCCGAACTCGGCCACTCGACCGTCGAAGTTGTTGCGGGTGTTAGGGTCGATGATTGCTATGGGCGCGGTGACGACGAGCCCGGCGGCGGCGCCGATATTGGCGCCCGTGGCGGTTGCTATCTGGCCGACGCGGTCGCCCAGGCCGACGTTGAAGGTGGCAATTTCCTGCCCGCCGGCGAGCTGTCGGCCGATCAGCTGAACGGCCGCGGGACTTTGCGCGAAGGTTCCGTGGTTGAGCTTGTCCGCACTGTGGACGTCGGTGAGGTCGACCACCGTAATTCCTTCGTTGGCCAGTTCACTGCGATACGGCTCCGCATTCGGGTCGATCGCGCCGAGCCGCGCGGTGCTCCCCCACACCCGTCTGGAGAAGGCCAGCGCCTTGTCGTTGCGGGAGACGAACAGCGTGAACCGCGGTCGGGGCTCGCCGAACGATGCGACCTGAGTCTGGAAGACGTCGACGTCGACGTCGGGGGCCGCCAGCATGACGTCCTGGATCTTGGTGGCGATGTGGCCGTTCCGGATCGCCATCTGTCGCAGGGATTCAAGCGTCAGCCAGTTGCCCATGGAATGGGCCAGCACGCTGATGTTGGAAACCGACTTGTCCCGCGCCAGCCACGTCAGCAGGCGCTCGAGCGCGTCGCGGGAGAAGTTGGTGCTTTCCCGGTCGTAGGTATAGGCCAGAAACTCGCCCCGCGAGGGCCAGGTGAACAGCACCGGTACCACCGAGGCGTCGGAATCGTGGACTATCTGCGCAAACCGGTAGACCGCGTCCTCGAAGCGATTGTTGTAGCCGTGCACGAACACCAGCACGTGCCGGCCGGTGCTTCCCTTCACCCGCTCCTGAAAGCGATCGATCGCGGTATCTTCATCGACGCGTTCGGCAGCGACCGTGACGAATTCCGTTGCCGGATCCCCGGGGAGCCTCCTTGGCCACTGGACCTCGCCGACACTGCGCGCGTCGTCCGGCGGGATCGAAACCGCGATATCGGCATACGCCATTCCGGGAGCCCGGCTTCCCGAGAACATCATGCCGGGAGCGACCTCGTCTGGTCCGCGCGTTGTGGCGACCAGGATGTCCACGACGTTGGTACCTGAAACTTCCCCGGAGAACGGGATCAGCACGCCGGTCGGCCGACCCGCGCAGCCGGCTACGACCAGGGCAAGAATGAAGACACTTACCAGTCGCAATACGGTCACCATGAAATCACTGACAGATACCCACGCAACGCCCTGAAAACCCGGCAGCCTGTTGCCGCGCCGATTTGTAGTCGATCCAGAATAGTGCTGTCGACAACGCGCCCCAAGTCATAACACTGCCCGGGCAACTTGCGAACCGCTATGGCGACTGTGTGCCGGAATCCCGCCGATGCCCCGGCTGTCCCTTCCATATGCAACGACCGTCCGCAGATGTGCGTCCCCTCATATCGAAAGACCGGCGCGAGGCCCGGCAGCCGGCATCGGCGGAATGTCGGCGGGATGATTTATCCGACTACTTTGTGCTCAGGTACAATGACGGTCTGGAAGCTTGAGTCGCCGGGAGCGCGCTGTTAACCGGGAATGTCGTGGGCGTCGTTCGTCGAGCTGAGAGGGGAGAAGCATTTTGACGGGGATCAGGCAAAGAATCTGGGCGACGGCGGTTGTCTTGGCCCTGGGTCTGGTATGGGGGACGCCGTTACCGGCGGCCGACATGTCTGCGGACCAGGAGAGCGTTATTTCGCAGGAGCAGGCCGGCTGGTCGTACCTTGTTGCGCCGTATTTCTGGATGGCCGGGCTGGACGGCTCCGTCGCCGAGTTCGGTGCGCCGCCAGTGGATATCGACGTCGCATTCACTGACATTCTCAAATCTCTCGACTTTTCGATGATGCTCGTCGGCCAGGCGCGATATGGCCGGTTCAGCCTCTCCTCGGACCTCCTGTACCTTAAGGTATCGACCGAGAAGAATATTCCCCGCGGAATTATAGCCAACTCCGTTGGCCTGGGGGCCAAGACCTTCGAGTTCACCGCGCTTGCCGGATATTCCGTGATCGACGCTCCGAACGGACGGCTGGATGTCGTTGGCGGTGCCCGGGTGTGGTCGGTCGAATCCACGCTGTCCTTTTCCGGTGGCGCGGTCAACGGTCTGTGGCTGCGTGATCGCGAAACCTGGGTCGACGCGATGGGGGGCGTGAAAGGAACGTTCAACTTTTCGCCGACGCTGTACCTGACAGGCTGGGCACTGGCGGGTGGCGGATCGTCCGAGCTCGGTTGGGACGTCTTCGCCGGGCTCGGCTACGATTTCAGCGAGCGGTTCGCCGGTGTGCTGGGGTACCGCGCGGCGAGCGTGGACTACCAGAAGGGGTCATTTCTGTTTGACGTGACGATGCAGGGGCCTGTGCTGGGCGCTGTATTCCGTTTCTAGGACGTCGCGGCAGGTGGTAGCTTCGCTGAAGTGGCGACACGGCAGAGTGCGGCTGGCCGGACCGTCGGCAAAGGGGACCGGATGAACGGCAGGGGTAAGAGGGCAACTGGCATGAATATCTGGACGCCGCGTTCGATCGGGTGGCAGCAAGCCGTGTGCGCTACGCTGGCGCTTGTTGGCGTGTTCTTCATTGCAATCGGACCCGCCAGTGCGGCGTCGATGGTCGTGGCCGCCGAAAAGGCGGCCGCAGCGTCGACCTCGTCTTCTTCGTCGGACGATGCCTCGTCGGTCGCAAAGGAGCTGGCGCCCCTGACCGTCGAGGAGCGGTCTGCGCTGATCGGCAGGATGACGGACGCGCAGGCGCGCGACCTCCTGCTGTACTACCTGTCCGAGACGGCACCCGCGGCCGCGACCGCCGGCGGTTCGACGACGGCGGCGTCGTGGATCGAAACGGTGAGGTCCAAAGGCACGGCAATCCGAGACAACCTCTCGACCATCCTGTCCCGGTCCGACGATCTGTTCTCCGAGTATATCGGCCATATGAACGAGAAGCTCGGGATCACCGTCGGGGCCGGCGGCCTGTGGTTCGTCGCCCGCTACCTGCTGCTGTTCGTGATGGTCGGCGGCCTCGTTGAGTTCGTTTATCGATACCTGACACGGGGCATGGTGGCGCGATACGAGGCCGCGCCGGTCGACACGGTGCGGGAGAAACTGACGCGCGCGCTGGGGCAACTTGTCCACGGGCTTGGCGCGATCGGCTGCTTCGTGGCCGGCTATGTCGGCATCTTTCTGTTGTTCTGGACGGGTGGCGACATTGCCCGCCGCGACTTCGTGATCGTCGTGCTCCTTGCGATCCTGATTACCCGGGTCTCGGTCGCCGTAGTCAGGTTTGTCTTCCTCCCCAATCATCCCCGGTGGCGGATCATGCCGGTCGATGACGAGGCGGCCGCGCACTTCGTCCGCGGAACCCGTCGACAGCTGATCCTTGGTACGGCGCTGCTGCTGTTCGGAACGCTCGGCAAGATGTGGGGCGTCGACCACGACGTATGGCGGCTGGGGGCGCTGGTGAGCGCCATCATCTTCACCGCATCGGTCTGCGTATTCTTGTGGCGCTATCGGCGTCACATGCTGAATGCCTTCGAAGCCGCGATCGGGGACCGGCGCGTACCCCGCTGGGCCGAAGGCGCAGCTGGCTGGGGCTGGTATGCCCTGGCGGTCGGCTACGTTGTGGTGGCCTTTGCGATTGGCACCTACGATCTGTTGCTTGGGTACCCGTTCGATCCCCTGGACGCGGTCCTCGGGTTCTTCATCCTGTTCGTTGCCAATCCATATCTGACCGCGGTGGTGAGCGGCATCCTGGTGCCGGAGATGGGTGCCGCGCCTGAGAACGTCCGGCCTGTGGTCTACGTGACGGATCCCGACGACGGCGAGGTGGTTGCCACGACGATCGACGCGGCGCCGAGCGAGGCGGGCGAGGTTCCCACGGATGCCGAGGTGGAGGCTGCGGTGGAAGCGTCACCGGCAGTGATGGGCGACCGGCGGGTTCTCGGCCGGGTGATCTCGATCTCGGTCCTGGTGGTGTCCCTCGCAACCTTTGCCGCGGTGATCGGCGTCAACGTGTTCTCGACGACCGACGAATATCCGATTGCGCAATTCATGCTGCGTGTCCTCCTCAATGTCGGGGTGATCGCTCTGCTGGGCTATGTCGCCTGGGCGTTCATCGCCAACTGGATCGACCGCAAGCTTGCGGAAGAACAGGCGCTGTCGCCGATGGCCGACGAGCACGAAGAAGGGCCGATGATGTCGAGCGGCACGCGGCTCCAGACCATCCTGCCGATCATCCGCAAGTTTATCCAGATCTCCATCGCGCTCATTGCGGTGATGGTCATACTGGCTTCGATGGGCGTGAACATCGCTCCCCTGATCGCCGGTGCCGGCGTCATCGGCCTGGCGGTCGGATTCGGCGCCCAGACGCTGGTCAAGGACCTGATCTCGGGGCTGTTCTTCCTGATGGACGATGCATTCCGTATCGGCGAGTACATCGAGGCGGGCAGCGTCGCCGGCACGGTGGAGAAGTTCAACGCCCGGTCGCTGGTGCTGCGCGGCTATCTCGGTGCCGTCTACACCGTCCCCTACGGCGATCTCGGCAAGGTGACCAACTACAGCCGCGACTGGGTGATCATGAAGCTGCGGTTCCGTGTGCCCTACGACACCGACATCGATCTGGTGCGGAAGATCTTCAAGAAGATCGGTCAGGACATGATGGAGGACGAGGAACTGGGCCCGAACTTCATCCAGCCTTTCAAGTCGCAGGGCGTGATCAAGATGGACGACTCCGCCTTCATCGTCTCGGGCAAGTTCATGACCAAGCCGAACAAGCAGTGGGGCGTCCGGAAGGCCGTCTACGAGCGGGTGCAGGCGGCGTTCAGGCAGTACGGCATCAAGTTCGCGCCGAAGCGGGTCATCGTCGATGTGCCCACTGCCGAGGAAATGGAGGAAGACGACGCGACGGAGGATGCGGCCGAGGCCGCCACCGCGAAGGCGGCGCGCAACGCCGCTGCGATCACCACCGCCGCGGCCGCCGCTGCGGTCGCCACCGAAGAGAAGACGTAGGCGCTAGGTATGCGGAGCGAAGCTATTCCTCGTTCCGCGTTGCTGGGCTCCGGCATCGGGGCGATCGTCGTCATCCTCTTTGGATGGCTCGCCCAGGGCGATTCCGAGCGCGCATGGGCAGCCGGTAGCGGATTTTCGCCTGCTGTCCATGCCGAGTACGTTGCCGAAAGCACGTGCCAGGGTTGCCACGCGCGTGAATTCGAGGCGTGGCAGACGTCCCATCATGCTCACGCGATGGAGGTGCCCGGCCCGGACTCGGTGCTCGGAGACTTCGAGGATGCCAGGTTCGAGAGTGACGGTGTCCCGTACCGGTTCTTCCGCCGCGACGGCGGGTATTTTGTCGAAACGGAGGGCCCGGAGGGGGATACCGCCGAGTTTGAAGTCGAGTACACCTTCGGCTGGACGCCCCTCCAGCAGTATCTCGTGGCGCTCGATCGCGGCCGCCTGCAGGCGCTTACGGTCGCGTGGGATACCGAGGCCGGCGAATGGTTCGACCTGGCGGCCGGCAACCCGGTCGAGCCCGGCGATCCAACTCACTGGACCGGCCGCGAATACAACTGGAACTTTCGCTGCGCCGACTGCCATTCGACAGATCTCAGGCGCAACTACTCGCCTGCGACAGACAGTTTCGCCACGACCTTTTCCGTGGCGAACGTCGGATGCCAGGCCTGTCATGGTCCAGCGGGCGGCCACGTCGAATGGCTTGCGGACGGCAGTCCCGACTCCGTCCCCGACGCCGGGTTTGTCGTGTCCCCCGGAAAGGATCTCGCCACCGAGACCTGCGCGAGGTGTCACAGCCGCCGGCGGCCGATCACCCGGCACTTCGTGGCCGGCGACTCCTTCCTCGACCAGTACCATCCAGAAATGCTTCGCGACGGCCTGTACTTCCCCGACGGGCAGATCGACGACGAGGTCTTCGTCTACGGGTCGTTCCTGCAAAGCCGCATGCATCAGCGCGGCGTCACCTGTTCCGATTGCCACGATCCGCACTCGGGCGAACTGCACGCGGACGGCAACGACGTCTGCACGGCCTGCCACAACGAGACGCCACCGGAGAAGTTCGCGACTATTAAGCCGCTCGCCTACGATTCACCCACCCACCACTTTCACGAGGCCGGCAAGCCCGGGTCCTTCTGCGTCGACTGCCATATGCCGTCGCGTACCTACATGACAGTCGATCCGCGCCGCGATCACAGCTTCCGTGTGCCGCGTCCGGATCTGTTCCGGAGGACCGGTTCGCCGGATGCCTGCACCGGATGCCATACGGACCGCGATGCAGCCTGGGCAGCCTCCGCCATAGTCGACTGGTACGGAGAGGAGCGGCACCGCGAACCGCATTATGGCGAGGCCCTCGCCTTGGGGCGTAAGGGCGCGCCGGGCGCCGCAGCGGCGCTGTCCGGCCTGGCCGCAGATGCGGGCGAGCCCGCCATCGTACGCGCGACGGCCGTCGAGATGCTGGGCGATTTCCTTGACTCGAGAACCGTGGGCCCGGTTGCACTCGCCGGGCAGGATGAGGATCCGCTCCTTCGGCTGGCGGCCGTCGCGGCAGCAGGCGCTCTACCGCCGGACGCCCGCGTCGATATCGCCGGTCCGCTGCTCGACGATCCTGTCCGCGCGGTGCGGATCGCGGCGGCGCGGGCGCTGGCCGCGGTCCCGGAAGAGACGTTCCTCGGCGCTCGTCGGGAGGCGTATCTGGGCGCGGTCGACGAGTACCTTGCATCGCAGCTGGCCGTGGCCGAGCGGCCGGAAACCCATCTCAACCTTGGCATCTACTGGTCGGAGCGCGGCGACGCGGACAAGGCGGAAGCAGCCTACCTGCAGTCTCTCGCCCTTGATCCAGACTACACGCCGGGAATGATCAATCTGGCGGAACTATACAGGGCGACGGGCCGTATCGCGGAAGAAGCCGAAATCCTTCAACGGGCACTGGACACAGGTGAGGCCGATGCCGCGATCCTGCATGCCGCGGGCCTGCTGCGCGTTCGCCAGAAGCGATATGACGAGGCGCTCGAGTTGCTCCGCCGCGCTCACGAGGCGCAGCCGGGAGAGTCGCGTTTCGGCTATGTCTATGCCGTGGCGCTCGACTCGCTGGGGCGGCCACAGGCGGCCAGGAAGGTTCGCGCGGACGCGTTGGCGCGAAATCCCTACGACGTCGATCTGCTCACGGCTACCCTGCATCAGAGCCTGCTGGACGACGACATCCATGCCGCACGACAGCTGGCCGACCGGCTCTCGGCGTTGCGACCGGATGACGCTGAGCTCCAGCGACTGAGGGAACGGCTGCGCCGGTAGGCATGGCCCGGTGTCCGGCGCCGAGCGCGCGCGGCCGGTTCAGGTCTGCCTGCTTTCCAGCCAGGCCACCAGGCGCACTGCCGGCCAAAGGATGATCAGGTAGATCGCCGCCGCGGCGATGAGCGGACTTGGATTGGCCATGAGGGCCTGGGCGTCGGTTGCCTGCTTGAGCAGGTCCGGCATCGCCACCACCGAGGCGAGCGAGGTGTCTTTGGCGATCGCGATGCAGTTGCTGGTTTGCGGCGGTGTCGCGATCCTCAGCGCCTGGGGGATGATCACCTTGAAGAGTGTGATCCTGAACGGCAGGCCAAGCGCCATGGCCGCTTCGAACTGGCCGTCGGGAATCGACTTGATGCCGGCGCGAAACACTTCCGCGGTGAACGCGGCGAGCACGATCGACAGAGCGATCGATGCGGAGGTGAAGGACCCGAAGCGGATCCCGACGAAGGGCAGTGCGTAATAGATGACGATCAGCACCACCAGGATCGGCAGCGCCCGGAAGATGTCGATGAAACCGGTGGCGATGAGGCGGACGGGCTTTGGCCCGTAGAGGCGGCCGACGCAGATTAGAACACCGGCGAGCGAGCCAAGGACGATCGAGGTCAGCGCAAGAAGGGCCGTGTTGATCAGGCCGCGCCACAACATCGGCAGGGCGCGCCACATGACGTCCGCGTTGAGGAAGGTGTCGACGAGAGTTGGCACGGCGTCCTCTAAGAATATGTGCGCGACGCGGCGCCAGTCGCCGCTCGCGGCCGCCGAACTATAGCCGTCCGGACGATCCGCTGCGAAAGGCTCCCGGTCCGGAATTGAGGATGGTGGTTGGCCGGCCGCCGCGTCCGCATCTGGCGGACGCGGCGTCGAGCTTGCCCGCGGCTACTGCGCCTGCGGAATGTCGATCACCATGACGGTGGCGGTGTTCGGATCGGCTTCCGCACCAAGCCATTTCTTGTGCAGCGCAGCCATCGTTCCGTCTTTCTTGATCTCGGTGATGGCCGCGTTGACCTTCTCGAGCAGCGGCGAGCCCTTCTGCATCATGATGGCGAACCGATCGCCGGTGCCGATCCGCTCCACCACCTGCATCGCCGGCATGTTCTGGAAGGCGAACTGGAAGCCGGCGATGTCGCCGACCGCACCGGCGACACGGCCGTTCTGGGTGTCGAGCAACAGGTCCTGCTGTGTGTTGTAGCCCTTGTAGTCGCCGAAGCCGTATTTCTCGGTGTTTTCCTGGATCCACTTCTCGCCGGTGGAGGTCGAAATGGCGCCGATCGGCTTGCCTTTCATGTCCGCGAGGCTCGAAACGCCGGACTGTTTGCTGGACACCAGCGCCAGGTCGGAGTCGTAGTATCCCTGGGTGAACGCCTGGTTCTGCAGGCGATCGTTGGTGATGGTGATCGACGAGATCGCCATGTCGATGCGTCCCGAACTCGTCGCGGCGAACAGCGCCTGGAAACCGAGGTCCTGGATCTCCATCTCGGCGCCGATGCGCTTGCCGATCTCGTTGACCAGGTCGACCTCGAAGCCTTCGAAGGAGCCGTCCTCCTTCTTGTTCTCCCAGGGCGGGTTCGCCGGATAGGCCCCAACCTGGAGCGTCTCGGCCGAGGCGGCATTGCCGAGGCCGGCGGCGATGGTCGCGGCCAGCAACGCGAAGACGACGGTTCTGATCTTCATGTTCTTCTCCCTCCGGTAAGCCCGGCCGTTCTGGCCGGCCGGGCTGGATAGCGGTCGTTTCTCGCCGCGTGATCGTGTTCGCCGGCGGCGGTCAGCTGCCGAGTGCGGAAGCGATCCGCTTGGACGCCTCCGTGATCTGCGCGGTGTCGCGGCAGACGCACATGCGCAGGAACGCGTTCGACGACTGTCCGAACAGCCAGCCCGGTGCCAGGCCGACCCGGGCCTGTTGCAGAATGCGGGTGCAGGATTCCCGGGAATCGTCCTCTCCGGCGACCGCGAAGACCACATACATGCCGCCGCCCGGCTTGGCCGGGAGGACGATGCTGTTGGAGCCGGAGAGGGCATCGTAAGCCGCGTCGATGCCGGCCTTGCAGCGATCGCGCACCGTGCGCACGAACGGTTCGCCGTCGCGTATGGCTGCGAGCGCGCCGTACTGGATGAAGGCGGCGGTGCCGGAGTTCAGGTACTGGGTCATCGCCGAGAGGGCATTCGCCACCGACCGGGGATGGGTCAGCCAGCCCGCCCGCCAGCCGGTCATCGCCCATGCCTTCGAGAAGCCGTTGACCGACATCGCGAGGTCCTCGTCCTCGGCAATCTGGAGAATCGAGGGCGCCGCGTCCGCGGAAAAGTAGAGACGATTGTACATCTCGTCGCTGACGATCCAGATGCCCTTGCGCCGGCCGAATTCGAGGATCGCTTCGAGCTCTGCACGAGAGGCCGTCCATCCAAGCGGATTCGACGGCGTCGAGAACATGATTGCGCGGGTGCGCGCGTCGCAGGCGTCGAAGAGCTCATCGAGGTCGAGGCGCCATTCGTCGTCTGTGTAGTGGAGGGCGACGGATCTCGGTTCCGCGCCGGCCATGTGGACGGCGTGGCGGATATTCGGCCATTGCGGCTCGACATAGACGACGTTTGAGCCCGGATCGACGACCAGTTCGAGCGCTAGGTACACTGCCTGCATGCCGCTTGGGGTCACTGTCGACCGGACGACAGGGATGTCGCGTCCGTGCAGGTTCGTCTGATATTCCGACAACGCCTCGGTAAGCGCGGGCAAGCCGCGCATGTCGGGCACGTAGAACGTGTTGCCGGCATCCAGCGCCGCCTTGGCGGCGTCGCGGATGAAGTCCGGGGTGACGAGGTCGCCTTCGCCGTACCAGAGCGTAATGACGTCGGTCAGCGATTTCGCCCGATTGGCAAGCTCGGCGATGTTCTCCGTTTCCAGATCCATGATCTGGGGACGGATGCGTTCGAATGCATGCAGGGGTGGCGAGCGGTCAGGTGCAGTCATGGCGGTCAGGCGATCCTGCACGCCAGCGCCGGGGTCCGGCACGGTACTCGGATAGCGTCCGAACAGGACTTGCAAGAAGGCATGCTGAAGGCGTCTCCCATCCGATAGCGGAATTCTTCCGCGATAACTGTATCCATTTCAAGCTTAAACTTTATTGCCTTTGTCTTCGGGATGCGGCACCATCATTGCCGTCGAGGCGCAGTCTGATTGGGGGATGCGCCTCGACCGGGCGCAGTGGAGGTGCGGGTGGCAGACGGCACACGGACGAGATCAGGTTCCTCGCCGATCGCGTTGACGTCCGCCGCTACCGGCTCCCCCACTCCCGGAATGGCACCGTCAAGCCTGAGAGCGCAGATCTACACCGATCTCCGGAAGCGGCTGCAGCGTGCCGAGTTCGGGCCGGGCTTCCGTCTCGTCGACACGGAGATCGCGGCCGAGTATCGCACGTCGCGAATGCCTGCCCGCGAAGCGCTGATGGCGCTGATGTCGCAGGGCTTCCTGAGCCAGACGAGCCGCGGCTTCATGGTGCCGGAACTGACCGCCGACGATGTCCGAGAGATCTTTGCCGTCCGCAAGCTGCTCGAACCGGAGGCGGCCGGGGTCGCCGCCCTGAAACTCGACCAGGCCGGACTGGCTGCGCTCAGGGTTGCTCGCGACATGGCGCGTAGCGCCGGGGAGGCCGACGACGCCGAGGGCCTGATGGAGGCCAATATCGCGTTCCGCGGCACCTGGCTCGCGGCCGTCGACAACCGGCGGCTCGTCGAGATCATCGAGAGCTTTCGCGATCACATCCAGACGGTGCGGATATCGACACTGCTGCGCCCGGACGCACGCAAGGTCGTCCTCGACGGCATCGAGGCGCTCGCTGCAGCGTTCGTCGAGCACCACGCCGATGCCGTGCGGGCCAGGATGCGCGCCTTCATGGACGCGGCCGAGAAGGAATACTTCGACGCGGTCAATCCGGTCTCCGATGACGTGGGGCAGGGATGGTGACGCGGCCTCAGGTGCCGCCCCCGGCGCACCCGCTTCGCGGGCCGGCCACGTTCAAGCTCGGCGTATTTTCCACGAATGCCGACGGCGGCCTTGCTCTGACCACCGTTCCGGAGCGCTGGCGGGCGACCTGGCCGGACAATGTGGAGGCGGCGCGGATCGCCGACGAGGCCGGGTTCGATTTCTTTCTGCCGATCGCCCGCTGGGCGGGGTTCGGCGGCAAGACCCGTGCCCGCGAGTGGTCGTTCGAGACCTTCACCTGGGCAGCGGGGATCGCCGCGCTGACGTCGCGCATCGCGGTGTTTTCCACCGTCCACGTGCCGCTCGTGCATCCGATCTACGCGGCGAAGGCTCTCGCCACCGTCGATCACATCTCCGGAGGACGCGCCGGCCTCAACATCGTCTGTGGCTGGAACCCGACCGAGTTCGCGATGTTCGGGACGACGCCCGACGAGCGCGGCTACGACCGGGCCTCGGAGTGGATCGAGGTCATCGAGCGCGCCTATGCGGCCGACGAGCCCTTCGATTTCGACGGCGCGTATTACAGTCTGAAGGGCGTCGTCTCGAAGCCGGCGAGCCTGCAGCAGCCGCGGCCGGTCACGATGAACGCCGCATTCGGCGGACCGGGACGCGACTTCGCCTCGCGCCACTGCGATTTCCTGTTTTCGACCTTTACCGATATTGCGGACGGTCGCCGGCATCTCGCGGACATCGCCACGCGGGCGCAGGCTGCCGGCCGAGAGGTCGGCGCATACACCGTCTGCCACGTGGTTTGCCGTAACACCCAGGCAGAGGCGGAAGACGCCTATGAACGGTACGCCTTGCGGGACGCCGATCATGAGGCTGTCGACAACCACATGGCCGGCAAGAAGCAGTTCTCGCAGTCTCACGACGAGCGGGCCTATCAGGAATATCGCCAGCGGTTTGCCGGCGGTGCCGGGTCCTATCCGCTGGTCGGCACGCCTCGCCAGGTTGCAGATACCATCGCATCCATTGCTGCGGAGGGGTGGTCCGGCGCAGCCCTGACCTTCCTCAACTACACCGATGAGTTGCCGTTCTTCGCCGAGAAGGTGTTTCCGTTGCTGAAGGATGCTGGTCTGCGGACGTGAGAGCGTCCGGCGCGTCGGACCGTCAGTCTGGGAGTATGTATTCTGTTCGATCTTGCTGATCCGACCCTGAGGAAATGGCTGTCCGAGCGGCGGCCGTTCGGCGCGTTCTGGTTCTCGCTTGGAAGCACGGCCCTGATCGAGACGGCAGTCGCCGCCGGGGCGGAGGCGATCGTGATCGACCTGCAGCACGGGTTGTTCGAACGCAAGGGGATGGAAGCTGCGATCGGCGTCGTCCCCGGTAACATCCCCTGCATCGTCCGGGTGGAGGATCACAGCGCCGCGGCGATCGGCAGGGCCCTGGATGCCGGTGCCGAGGGCATTCTGATCCCCCTGATCGAAACCGCCGAACAGGCCGCGCTCGCCGCATCGGCCTGCCATTATCCGCCTGCCGGGCACCGCTCCGGCGGCGGCGTCCGGCCATTGCTCGATTTCGAGCGCTACCGTGACGCCGCGGGCAGGGCGGTGACGGTCGGTGTGATGATCGAGACCGCAAGGGGTGTCGAAAACGCTCGGGAGATCGCGAAGGCGGGGCTTGTCGACTTCGTCTTCATCGGTACGGGCGACCTGGCGCTTTCGCTCGGTCGCGGGTTCGACCGGTCGAGCCTCGAGGACGAAGCCTGTGCCGCGATCCTCGCGGCCTGCACAGAGGCGGGCAAGCCGTGCGGCAGCTTTACCGTCTCGCCGGACTCGGCGGCGGCGCTGATCGGCAGGGGCTACTGGATGACCGTCGTCGCCAACGACATCACGGCGACACGCAGCGCCTTCGATCTGTCGCTGCGGACATTCGCAGAGGGGAGGGCCGCTGCGCCGTGCACCAGCCAGCCCTAGATCACGCGGCCGGGGTTGAGGATGTTGGCGGGGTCGAATGTCGACTTCATGCAGCGCATGAGCTCGATGGCCGCCGGCGTCCGGCTCAGCGGCAGCCAGGGCTTCTTCAGCTGACCTATGCCGTGCTCGGCGCTCACCGCGCCGCCGACGGCACCCACCGCTTCATAGACCAGCGTCGAGATCGCCAGCTTGGCGTCGTCCGGGATCGGCGCGGTGAACCCGACGACCAGATGCAGGTTGGCGTCGCCGATGTGGCCGTAGGTGAGCGGAACCGCTTCCGGCCAGCCGGCGCGGATATCGCCGACGATCCTGTCGGCCGTCCCGATCATGCTGCGGATGGGAATCGATACGTCGAAGGGGACGATGGCCTGGAACAGCCGGCCGTATTCCGCGGGTCCTTCGTCTCGCATCGCCCATATCCGGCGCGCCTGGTCGGTGGAGGCGGCGATCGTCGCATCGGTGAGCCAGCCGGCCTCGAGGCCGTCGGCCAGCAGGGCCTCCAGCTTGCTCCGTTCGACGCTCTCGTCCCGGCCCCGGGCCTCGATGATCACGGAGAGCGGCGGCACCGCGTCGAACGGACGGCTATAGCCGCCCCGTTCGCTCATGAACGTGACGTAGTCGGACCACATCGCCTCGAAGGCCGACAGCGAGGACCCGAGAGCGGACCGCGCCGTCGCGAGGGCCGTGGTCGCGTCGCCGGTCGTGGCAAGGGCCGCGAGTGCCGTGACTACGCCCGGCCTTTCCGGCGACAGCCGCAGGACCGCCCGCGTCACCACCCCGAGGGTGCCCTCGGATCCGATGAACAGCTGCTTCAGGTCGAAGCCCGAATTGTTCTTGATCATCGTGTTCATGTCGTCGAGCACGGTGCCGTCGGCGAGCACCACCTCGAGGCCGAGCACGTGGGCGCGCGTCATGCCGGTTCCGATCACGCGGATGCCGCCGGCATTGGTGGCGATGACACCGCCGATCTGGCAGCTGCCGCGCGCGCCCAGATCGATCTCCAGTTCCATGCCGCGCCCGCGGGCCGCCGCCTGCGCGGCTTCCAGCGTCGTCCCGGCCCTAACCGTCATGGTGCCGCCGATCGTGTCGATATCCTCGACGCCGGCGAGCTTGTCCAACGCGAGCATGACTTCGCCGGTGCGTGCGGCAGCGCCGCCTGCGAGTCCCGTCCGGCCGCCTTGCACGACGACGGCGACCCGGTGCGCGTTGCAGATGGACAGGCAGCGGGCCACGCCTCCGGTGTCGGAGGGCGTGACGAGAAGCCTTGGTGTGCCGCTCGGCCAGCCCGACCAGTCGTCTGCCCGGGCGGCGAGGACTTCCGGATCGTCGATGACGCTGCCCTCGCCGAGACTTTTCCGGAGCTCGGACTCCAGTCCGTCAGGTCGGGTGCTTGGAGTGAGCGTCGCCATGCGGCCGGTCGTCCTTCGCTCGGCGGAATCGGTCGAAAGCGCCTTTTAGGGTCAAAACAACGGGACGGGAACAGGTGGCTCGCATCCGACGCGTCAGATGCCTGCCGTCGCAAACCCGTCCACGCGAATACGTCCGTCAGGGCGGTCGAACAATGTCCCTTTCAGAGGGGTCGCAGGAGAAACAGAAGATGAAGCATATCCCATGTTTGCTGACTGCAGTATCGATCACGGTCGCCGGCTTCGGCCTGTCCTCGACGGCGTCCGCCGAGGAAGCCGTCCTGCGCGCCGTAACCTTCACGCCCGCGCAGGCCTACTACGCGAAAAGCTTCCAGTCGTTCGCCGACCAGGTCAATGAGAAGGGCAAGGGGGTCGTGCGGATCGAGGTGATCGGGGGACCGGAAGTCGTGCCGCCGCTCAAGCTCGGCGAGGCGCAGATGAACGGCGTCGCCGACATCTTCAATCTGCCGGCTGGGCTCTATCTCAACCTCGTCCCGGAGGGCGAGGTCTTCGCGGGCTCCAACCACACGCCGATGGAGAACCGCGCGAACGGCGGTTTCGACATGGTCAACGAGGTGTTCAAGGAGAAGGGGAATGCCGTGCTGCTTGCCCATGTCGACGGGGGCGCGCCGTTCCACATCTTCCTGACCAAGGAGCCGAAACTCGACGCGGAGGGGAATCCGGACCTCACCGGATTGAAGATTCGCACGGCACCGCTCTATCGCTCCTTCGTCGAGTCGCTCGGCGCGGTCAACGTCGTCCAGTCCCCGTCCGACGTCTACACGTCGCTGGAACGGGGCGTGGTCGACGGCACCGGCTACACGGTGCTCGGTTTCCGGGACTTCAACTGGGACAAGTTCACGAAGTACCGCATCGATCCCGGCTTCTTCCAGACCGACGTCCTGATTTCGATGAACAAGGATTCCTGGGACAAGCTCTCTCCGGAGGCGCAGGCGATCCTTGAGGAAGTCGCCATCTCCTACGAGAAGGAGAGCTACGAGGCCGTCAAGTCTGCCACCGAAGCCGAGGACAAGGCGCTCCGCGACGGCGGCATGGAGATCATCGAGCTGAAGGGCGCCGCGCGGGAGAAGTACCTGGACGACGCCTACACGGTGACATGGGAGCGGCTCAAGTCCCGCGACGATACGCACTACGATGCGCTGCGGGAGAAGTTCTTCACCGAGGGCACGAACTGACCGTCGGTTCCGCGGCAACGAGCAAGGATCCCGGCCGTTCCGGCCGGGCCTCCCTCAATCGGCTCTCGGCACAGGACACCGGGGATGGCCATGCTGTTCAGGGCGGCCGCATCGGCGAGCCGCATCTTCTTCTTCGCGGGCATGGGGCTTATCGCGGCGATTTTCGTGATCGTCGTCTATGACGTCACCATGCGCAACGCCGGGTTCACGCCGCCGTACTGGGGGGTGAACACCGTCGAGTATGCGCTGTTCTGGATCGCGATGCTCACGATTCCCGATCTGGTCCGGACACGCGGGCATGTCAGCGTCGAGGTGGTGCTGGCGGCGCTGGCGCCGGCGGCGCGGGCGCGGCTGAGTTCGGCGGTGTCGATCTTCGCCGCGCTGCTGTGCTTCTTCATGACGTGGCGGGCCGGGCTTGCCTTCACCGGTGCCTGGATGAGCGGCAATTACGAGGTGCGGGCATTCGACATGCCCGAATGGATCATCTACCTGCCGATGCCGATCTCGTTCTTTCTCGCCGGCCTGATGTTCCTGCGGTTTCCACTGACGGGTGAATCCTATCACGCCGGCCCGGCCGAAAGCAGCGGGGGTCTGTGATGGCCTGGCTGGAATGGTTCCTGATGCTGATGGTGCCGCTGCTGGTCGCGATGGCGCTCGGGCTGCCGGTGGCGTTCGCCTTCATCGCCGTCAACGTGATCGGCGCCGCCGCGCTACTGGGATTCGGGGTGGGTGTCGGCCAGCTTGTCTCGAACATGACCGCGGGCGTGACCACCTACGCCCTCGCACCGGTGCCGCTGTTCCTGTTGATGGGGTCGCTGTTCTTCCATTCCGGCCTTGCACGCCGGGTGCTGGATGCCGTCGACATGATGATCGGACGGGTGCCGGCGCGCCTGTCCTACGTGACGGTGGCGACCGGGACGCTGTTTGCCGCCCTGTCGGGATCGAGCCTCGCCAATACCGGAATGCTCGGCACGCTGATGGTGCCGGAGATGCGCCGTCGCGGCTACAAGAACCACATGGCGCTCGGTCCGATCCTCGGCTCGGGAGGGCTCGCCGTCATCATCCCGCCGTCTGCGCTTGCGGTGCTGCTGGGATCGCTGGCGCAGATCGATATCGGTGCGCTGCTGCTCGCCGGTCTGGTCCCTGGCGTGATCCTTGCCGTCCTCTATGCCGGGGTGATCTACGTGCAGAGCCGGATCGATCCCAGCGCCGCGCCGTACTACGTGCCCGAAGACGTGCCGCTCGCCCGACGGATCGTCGTGGTGCTGCGCGAAGTGGCCCCGATGTCGATCATCGTCGCGGCGGTGGTCGGCACCATCCTGACCGGAACCGCGACGCCGACCGAGGCCGCCGCGCTGGGCACGCTCGCAGTCCTGATCCTGGCGATCGCCTACCGGGCGCTCTCCTGGGACTCCATCCGCAAGTCGCTGGACGACACCACGCGCGTCACCGGCATGACGTTCCTGCTGATCACCGCGTCGTCGACCTATTCGCAGCTTCTCGCCTTTTCGGGAGCCAGTTCCGGCCTGGTGCGCTGGGCGACCGGCTTCGACGTCGGTGCGCTGGGCATCCTGCTCCTGATGCTGCTCGTCCTCCTGGTTCTCGGCATGCTGATGGACCAGGTCTCGATGATGCTGATCACGCTGCCGGTCTTCCTGCCGCTGGCGATGACCTACGGCTTCGATCCGATCTGGTTTGGGCTCCTGATGCTGCTGATGCTCGAAGTGTCCTTCACCACCCCGCCGTTCGGCCTGCTGCTGTTCGTGATGCAGGGCGTGGCGCCGCCGGGCACGTCGCTGGGAACGATCGCGCGGGCCGCAACCCCCTATATCGGCTGCGTCTTCCTGCTGATCGCGTTGCTGATCGCATTCCCGCAGGTCTCGGAAGTCTTCCGATGACGTCGTACCGTGCAATCAAAGAGGAGCGGTGAAATGGCGGGGTTCCGCGATCGCCTGCGTTTCGACGCCGAGACTGGCGCGTATCTCGATCGCGACATCCGCTACATGCTGATCCGCCCGGATGCCTTGATGGGCCTGTTCGCGCGGCTATCGGATAGCGCGCGGACCGAGGCATTCGCGGCGATCGCGGATTCCATCACCGAGCGCGGACGCCATTCCGCGCAGAGCTACGTCGCTCCCGACGAAGCCGACCGACTTCTGCGCGTCATCTCCGACTCCGCCCCGCAACTCGGATGGGGCATCTGGAACTTCGAGCACCAGGATGACGACGTCATCCTGCTGGAGGTGCGCAACAGCCCCTTCGCACATGCCGCCGGCGAGTTGCCGCCGCCGGTATGCTACCCGATCGTCGGCATGCTGCGCGCCGTTGGGTCGATGGTTCTGGGCGATGACGTCGCAGTGGAGGAAACGCAGTGCGCCGCCGGCGGCGGAGAGGAACTCTGCCGGTTCGCGATCCGGCGCTCGGCAATGCAACCCGGCCAGCCGTAGGGAGCTTCAGACTTTCCGGTCAGCGCGGCCGCTGATGGCGGACAGCACGGACAGCTTCAATCCCCGGAGGCTCGTCAGCAGGGCCTCCTGTTCGTCCTCGCCGAGTCCGTCGAAGAACTCGGCGATCCAGTCCGCGTGCTCGGCAGCCATCACCGAAAAGACGCGGCGTCCCTCGTCGGTCAGGCGGACGCGAACGGCGCGCCGGTCCGCCTCGTTGGCATTGCGCTCGATCAGTCCTGAATGGACGAGACGCTCGACCAGCCCGGTGACATTGCCGTTGGAGACCATCATTCGCCGGGACAGCTCGCCGAGCAGCAATCCGTCCTCGGTACGCTCGAGTTGCGCCATCAGGTCGAAGCGCGGCAGCGTCGTATCGAAGCGCTCGCGCAGACGCTGGCGGATCTCGACTTCGATCAGGTTGGCGCAGGCGAGCATCCGCAGCCACAGGCGCAGCTCGGTCTTGTGATCCTCGGGCCGTTCCGCCACCTTGGATTCGGCGTCCACATGATCCGAGAATTGCAGGTCGGCGTGCACAGCCGTGCCGTTTTGTTTCATCTCGCCCTGTCTCACGCTGGTCCGGTCGTTCCGCGGTTTCAGCAGGCAGCCCCATGCCGCACGCCGAAGAACCGGAATCGAATCAGATCCGATATTTTAAGCTGCAACTATTTTACCATCCATCACATGGGATGGAGGGTGCGAGGGACAAGAATTCGCCGGAGATCGGCGCTTGCGCTATCTCGCCGCATCGAGCCATCCCTCGTCGACCTCCGGGAGCGGGATCGCCGCCTTCAGTTCGGCGGTATAGGGATGCTCGGGATGATCGAAGAGCGGGCCCGTCGGCCGGTTCTCCAGGACCTCGCCGCGACGCAGCACCACCACCCGGTCGCACAGGCGCCGGACCACCGACAGGTCGTGGCTGATGAACACGATGGTCAGCCCGAGCTCGTTCCTCAGCCGGTCGAGCAGCGCCAAGATCTGCGCCTGACTGGATACGTCGAGACCCGACACGATCTCATCGGCAAGCACGAAGCGCGGACGCGTCGCGATCGCCCGCGCAATCCCGACGCGCTGGCGCTGGCCGCCGGACAGTTCGTGGGGGTAGCGGCTGGCGAAGGCGGTCGGCAATCCGACCATCTCGAGCGCCGCCTCGGCCTGCCGGCGGGCGTCCTTCCGTCCTGCCGCCAGACGATGGAGCATCAGCGGCCTGCCGATGATCGTGCCGATCGTGAGGCGGGGGTTCAGCGCCGACAGGGGATCCTGGAAGATCACCTGGAGGTCGCGCCGGAGCGGTCGCAGCAGGCGTTCGTCGGTATGGGTGATGTCATTGCCGGAGAACCGGATCGTGCCGCGCACCGGCTCGATCAGGCGGACCAGCGTGCGGCCGAGCGTCGACTTGCCCGACCCGGATTCCCCGACCACACCGACCACGGTTCCTTCCTCGATCCGGAGATTGACGCCGTGCAGGATCCCGATCATCGGCGTCGGGCCGAACAGCTTCGTGTTGTTGGGATCCGGCAGTGCGACGTGCAGGTCCTCGACCTCGAACAGCGGTTCGCTCATGGCGTCGCCCTCCGCGCGGGCCTGAGCCCGCGGGCGGCCATCCAGGCGTCGTCCACCTCGGCGATTTCGCGCCTGGTGGCCTCGATGACGGCGGCGGGAACGGGAAGCAGGGACGCATCTGGCCGGTCGTAGCGCGGCGTCGCCTTGATGAGGGCTGCCGTATAGGGATGCGCCGGCTGGGCGAACAGGCTCCTGACGTCGGTGTCCTCGACCACCCTGCCGCCGAACAGCACCGTCACGTTCTGGCAGATCTTCGCGACGACGCCGAGGTCGTGGGTGACGAACAGCAGCGCGGTGCCGTGGCGCTGCTGCATCTCGGCGATCAACCGGAGGATCTGCTTCTGCACCGTCACGTCCAGCGCCGTCGTCGGCTCGTCGGCGACGATCAGCTTCGGCTCGGCGGCAAATGCGGCCGCGATCAGGACGCGCTGGCGCATGCCGCCGGAGAGCTGGTGGGGATAGCTCGCCAGCACCCGTTCCGGATCGTTGATATGGACCTCCTCGAGAAGGGTCAGCGCCCGTTGTCGCGCCTGCTTGCGCGATTGTCCCAGGACGGCCGTCAGACGATCGGTGATCTGGCCGTCGATGCGCCGCACCGGGTTCAACGCTGTCAGAGGATCCTGCGGGATCAGCGCGGAGGTCCGCGCGATCAGCTTGCGGCGGCGCCCTTCGGGCAAGGCGAGGACGTCCGTGCCGCCGAGCCTCACCTGGCCTTCCACGACGCTGACGGCGCGCGGCAGGATGCCGAATATGGTCTTGCCGATCATGCTCTTGCCGGCGCCGCTCTCGCCGACGAGGCCGCGAACCTCGCCGGGCCTCACATGCAGTGACACCGAGCGCAGCAGCCGATGTTCGCGGTCGGCGCGCAGGGAGATCGACAGGCCGTCGATGTCGAGGTAGGCGCCGCCCGCGTCGCCGCTCATTGCAGCACCGGGTCGAAGCGGTCCTTGAGGCCTTCGCCGAATTGCCCGAAGGCGAGCACCGTCAGGAACAGGGTGATGAGCGGGAAGACCAGGACCCACCAGGCGAAGTGGATGATGGTGCGGCCTTCGGCGATCATGCCGCCCCAGGTCGGGTCGTCGGTGGAGATCGACAGGTTCACAAACGACAGGATCGCCTCGACGATCACCGCGATGCCCATCTCCAGCGACAGGAGGGCGACGATCGTCGGCAGCGTGTTGGGAAACACCTCCCTGATCAGGATGGTGAACTGCGAGAACCCGGCGACGCGGGCGCTGTCGACATAGTCCATGCGCCGCTGCACGAGCGTCTCCGCGCGCACCACCCGGCAGAAGCGGATCCAGTCGATCACCGTGATGGCGAGGATCACCGAGTGCAGGCCCGTGCCGATCACCGCGACCAGCAGGATCGAGAACAGGACCGGCGGGAAGGCCATCCAGATGTCGACGATGCGCGACACGATCTGGTCGAGCCAGCCGCGGTAGTAGCCGGCGATCAGGCCGAGCGTCGACCCGATGATGCAGGCGGCGGTGGCGGCGACGAAGGCGACGGTCAGCGCGATGCGGGCGCCGTAGATGATGCGCGAGAGGACGTCGCGGCCGAGCCCGTCGGTGCCCAGCCAGTAGCCGGGCTCCGAGCCGGCGACCCAGAACGGCGGCAGGCGCTCCATCAGCAGGTCCTGCGCGAGCGGATCGTGCGGCGCGACATATGGCGCAAGCAGTGCGGCAAGCAGGACGATCAGCAGCCAGCAGCCCGACAGGATCAGGCGCCACGACAGCGGCCGGCGGCGCCTGCGGTGGGCCATGGGGGCGGCGGCCTCAGCCATGGCGGAGCCGCGGGTTGAGGACGGTATAGAGCAGGTCGACGATCAGGTTGATCGCCACGAACAGGACGGCGAACAGCAGCACGATGCCCTGGATCAGCGGCAGGTCGCGGTTGATCACCGCGTCGATGGCGAGGTTGCCGAGGCCCTCGTAGGAGAACAGCCGCTCGATGATCACGGTGCCGCCGATCAGGAAGGTCAGCTGGACGCCGGTCAGTGTCATGGTCGGCAGGATCGCGTTGCGCATCGCGTCGCGGGCGATCACCTGGCTCTCGGGAAAGCCCTTGGTGCGCGCGAGCATCACGTAGTCCTGGTCCATCGTCTCCTTCAGCGAGGACTTCAGCAGCTGGGCGATGACGGCGGCAAGCGGCAGCGCGAGCGCCAGCGCCGGCATGATCATGTGGTTGAGCAGGTCGAGGGTGATGTCGAAGCGCAGCCGCACGATGCTCTCGAGCAGGTAGAACTGGGTGACGAAGGGCAGGTCCAGGGTCGGCGAGACGCGCCCGGAGATCGCGAAGATCGGCCAGGCGACGCCGAAGGTCAGGATCAGGGCCAGGCCCCACAGGAAATCCGGCACCGACAGCGCGACGCCGTTGGCCACGTCCACGCCGGCTTCGGCCGGCGTCTCCCGCCAGCGCGTCGCGACGAAGGCCAGGGTGACGCCCAGGACGGTGGCGATCAGCATCGCCAGCAGGCTCAGCTCCAGCGTCGCCGGCAGGCGGCCGATGACGATGCCGAGCACGTCCTGCCGGATCGAGATCGACGTGCCGAAGTCACCCTGCAGGACGTTGCCGAGCCAGATGAGGAACTGCTGGGGGATCGACTTGTCGAGACCGTAGAGCGCCCTGAGCCGCTCGATGTCCGCGTCGCTGGCGCCGGGCGGCAGCATCATGGCGATCGGGTCGCCCGGCGCGATCCGGATGACCACGAAAACGATGACGGCAACCCCGAACAGTGTGATCGCCGTCGTGAGAGTTCGCGTGAGGATCCCGCGGAGCGCATTCATGGGGCGTGTCTGTACTTACCAGCGTATGTGGACGATCGCAGACCACGCAAGCCGATGCGGTTTCCCGGCGCAATCGCCACACCTCCCTCCCCCCTTGTGGGGGAGGGTCGGGGTGGGAGGAATGCCCGGACGGCCCTCGATGGGCCGGACGGGTATCCGGAACGCGGGGCCTGGCACGACGCGCCTGGCCGTCGAGGCCGGTCTCGCCGTTACCCCCACCCCCGACCCCTCCCCACAGGGGGGAGGGGGGAGTGTCCGGTGATCTGACGGCCGGCCAGTCAGCCGGCCGGCTTCATCAGGTAGGGCAGCACCGCGCCGGAGACGCTGGGAGTGACCTCGACGGTGTCGGCGAAGACGATCGGCTGCACGTATTGCAGCAGCGGGATGGCGAGGCCTTCCTCGGCGATTTTCTTGTCGACCGCCCTGTAGCCGGCGATGCGCGTCTCCTCGTCCGGTTCGCCCCAGAGCGGGCCGATCATGTCCATCATCTCCTGGCCGTCCCAGACGGAATGCGGCGAGGGCCCGAACATGGCGAAGCCGGTGGAGGTCGCCGGATCGCCGATCGAGTTTCCCCAGTTGTAGAATGCGGCGGGCGCGAGGGTGTCGGCGGCGCGCAGTTCGTAGTGCTTGGCGATCTCGTAGACCTCGATCTCCGCCTCGATGCCGACCTTGCGCCACATGCCGACGATCGCCTGGATCATCTCGTAGTCCTTCGGCTTGAAGCCGCGCGTGGTCTGGATCTTGAACTTGACGGGATTGTCGGTCGAATAGCCGCTCGCCTTCAGCAGCTCGACGGCCTTCTCCGGATCGTATGGCACGACCGTGGAGGGGTCGAAGGCCGCGTATTCCGGCGTCTGCAGCGTATCGATCTTGACGCCGTAGCCCTTCAGCAGGCGGTCGATCAGCAGCTGCTTGTCGATGGAATAGGCGGCGGCCAGACGGACGTTCTTGTCGGTCATCGGCTCGACGTCGTTGATGAAGATCATCGCGATGTCGGAGATCGGGGTGGTGACGCCCTTCAGGCCCGGCTTCTCGCGCAGGCGGTCGTATTCCTCGTAGGGAATGTCGAAGACGACCTGGCTCTTGCCGGATTCGATCTCGGCGACGCGGCTGGAGGAGTCCGGCACGAACTTGATGATCACCGACTTGAAGGCGGGCGCGCCGCCCCAGTAGCCCTCATGGGCGGAGAGCTTCAGGAACGCGTTGCGCTCGAAGCTGTCGACCTTGTAGGGGCCGGATCCGATCGGGGCCTTCTCGAACCCTTCCGCGCCGACCTTCTCGTAGTAGGCCTTCGGCAGGACGTAGCCGGTCAGGAACGCCATCCACTTGAACAGCGTCGGCTCGAACTCCTTGACGTCGGCGGTGATGACGTTGCCGTCGATCTGGAAGTTGCCGATCTTGCTCCAGACGAACTGGATCGGGTTGCCCGTGTCGGGATTGCCGGCCCGCTCCAGCGACCAGACGACGTCCTCCGGCGTGACGGGGGATCCGTCGTGCCAGGTCGCGCCTTCGCGCACCGTCATCTTGATCTGCGACTTGTCGTCGGTCCAGCCCCACTCGGTCAGCAGGCCCGGCTGGAACTCGAGGTCCGGCTTCTGTCCGATATACTGGTCGAAGACCGATTGGTAGATGCCCTGGATCGTCGGGTTGACGGCCGAAGGGCCGACCGTCGGATCGAACGAGGGCAGGTTGACGTTGTAGGCGACGGTCAGTTCGTCGCCCTGCGCCGATACGCTGATCGGCCTCAGGCCGGCCGCGCCCGCGGTCAGGATCGCGGCGCCGGCAGCGCCGTGTTTCATCAGGTCACGTCTGGTGAGCATTGGATTCCTTCTCCCTTGTCGGTGCGGTCCCGCCGTCTGTCACCGGTGGCAGTCACTGGCGGCGCCCGTATGTGCCGGCATCCCCCCGGATGCCGCATGGCGGTCGGTCTGTTCCCGAATTTATTTCAAGTTTAGAGATATGCATATGCATAGGTCAAGCGAGTCCCGGCAGTCGGCAGCTCTGCGGAGGGTCAGGTGCCGGCGAGCGATTTTGCAAGCATATATCCCGACCCCGCCCCTGTCCCGCCGCCGGGCCAGGTGGAGGCGCCGATCAGGTAGAGACCGTTGACCGGCGTGGTGTACTTCGCCCAGCCCGGCACCGGCCTGAACAGGAAATTCTGTGACAGATGGTGGCTGCCGGCCAGGCTGTCGCCGCCGACGAGGTTCGGATTGCGGCGCTCCAGATCGGCTGGCGTCTCCACGTAGCGCGCGAGGATCTTGTCTTTCGTGCCCGGCGCGTACCGCTCGATAATGTCGACGACGCGGTCGGCATAGGCTTGCCCGGCCCCTGCCCAGTCGGTGGCCGTGATCGAGCCAGCCGCGTCCCCGAGGATCGTCCCCGGCACCATGCGCACCTGAATCCACAGGGTGTGATTGCCGTCGGGAGCGCGGGAAGGATCGACAGTGGTCTGCTGGCCGACGACGAGCAGCGGCTCTGCCGGCAGCAGTCCGGCGACCGCCTCGGAATAGGCGCGGCTCATCATGTCGAGGCTTGGTGCGAGGTGGATGTAAAGGAACCTCTGCAACTCCTCCCCGGCGCTCCACTCCGGCAGGCCTGAGGTCGCGAGATGGATCATCATCGTCCCCGGCCCGTGGCGGAACTTCGCGGCCGCGCGGTCGTAGCGGCCGTCGCCGGTGCCGCCGTCGAGCAGCCGTCCCACCAGCGCGCCGGGCGTCACAGTCGCGATCACCGCCCGCCTGCCCCGGACTTCCTGCCCGTCGGCAAGTAGGACGGCCGTCGCGCGTCCTCCGTCCGTGCGGATCTTCACGACCTCCGCACCTGTGCGCACCACACCGCCGCGCGCCTCGATCTCCGCGACCATGGCCTTGACGATCGTGTCGGCGCCGCCCTGGCCGACCACCATGCCGAAGCTCTGGTCGGCCATGCTTTCCAGGTAGGGAAACAGTGCCCCGCCGGCGACGTCGGGACCGAAGTCCAGGTGCATGCCCCAGGCGCCCAGCGCGGCCCGGATTTCCGGCGATTCGAAATTGCCTTCGAGGAATTCGCGCGGCGAGGAGGCGAGCATCCTCGCCGTGTCGAGCATCCAGGCGACGCCCTTGCCGCGCCAGGCCTTCCAGCCGACCTTCGCCAAGGCGCGCGCGCTCATCGGCGAGCCGAGGAGGGCGAAGAGATGCGGAGCGTCGGCGCCGAACTCCGCCAGCATCGACTGCCAGCGCGCTGCGTCCGCGTCGGACAGCCTGGCGGCGCGCGCAACGGTCTGTTCCAGATCCTTCGAAACGCCGAACCACGTGCCCGACGGCGTCGGCGTCGCAAAGCAGTGCTCGGCGGGTACGAAGGCAAGACCCCGCCTGGCAAGCGTCTCGCCGTAGTCGGCATGGAAGGCCGACCCGGCGAACATTCCCAGATTGGTCGCGTAGAGGTCGTGGCGAAACCCGGGAAGCGTGACTTCCTCGGTTCTGACGGCGCCGCCCGCCGTTTCGTTGCGTTCGAATACGCCGACGGACCAGCCGCGGTTCGCCAGATGAACGGCGGCGGCAAGCGCGTTATGGCCCGCGCCGACGAATACGGCGTCGAACTCCATGCGCTGCTCCAGTCCCCTCGATGCCGCGGTTCGTGCCGCGGGCGTTGCCTCAAGACGTCTCAGCGGCGAAGTCTATTTCAAACCTAGACATTTGCAAATGCATAATTCCGGACTAATCTGATGACGAACCAGTTGCACGGGCCGGGGTCGGCCGGGGTCCGAGGGAGGCCGCCGGAAGCCCCAACGGGAGGATCGAAGACATGACATCAACCGAGACGCTGACCAAACTCGGCGCCGCTCTGATCTCCGGGGACGTCGAAGTCGTGGACCTGGCAGTGCCGCTTGGCCCGGACACGCCGTTGATCCAGTTGCCGGACATTTTCCAGCAGACGCCTCAGGTCAAGGTTCACGAAATCTCGAACTATGACGACAACGGCCCGTACTGGGCCTGGAGCTGGTATGAGCTCGGAGAGCATTCGGGAACGCATTTCGACGCGCCGATCCACTGGATCACGGGCAAGGACTATCCGGACGGAAAGACCGACACGATCCCGGTCAAGAAGTTCGTCGCTCCCGTGAACGTCATCGATTGCTCGAAACAGACCGCCGAGAACGTCGACTTCCTGCTGACCGCGGACATGGTCAAGGAATGGGAAGCAGAGCATGGCGAGATCGAGGAGGGCAGCTGGGTCCTGATGCGGACCGACTGGTGGCCGCGCAATCGCAGCCGCGCCGAGTTCCTCAATGCCGACGAGAACGGCCCGCACTCGCCGGGGCCGAGCGTCGACTGTGTGGAGTACCTGATCTCCAAGGGGATCGTCGGCTGGGGCACGGAATGCGTCGGCACCGACGCCGGCGCGGCAGGCGGTTTCGAGCCGCCGTATCCGGCGCACAACCTGCTGCACAAGAACAACCGGTACGGCCTCGCCAGCCTCGCCCATCTTGACAAGCTGCCGCCGAAGGGTGCCGTCCTGATCGCCGCACCGCTGAAGTTCGTCGGCGGCACGGGCAGCCCGATCCGGGCCCTGGCGCTCGTTCCCAAGGGCTGAACGGTCCGGGGACCATCAGGCGGAGACACAGCGATGGCCGCATCGGCGGACTACGTGATCGTCGGGGCCGGCATCAACGGCCTCACCTGTGCCGCGCTTCTGGGCAAGCGCGGCAAGAAGGTGATCGTCCTCGACCGTGAGGACGTCGCCGGCGGTTGCATGCGCACCGACGAGATCACCGCGCCGGGCTACAGGCACGATGTGATGGCGGCGACCTTCGTGCTGTTCATAACGTCGCCTGCCTTCGCCGAGATCGGCGACGATCTGGGTCGGCACGGGCTCGAGTTCGCCCATACGCCGCATCCGACCGCGGTGCTGCTGCCCGACGGCCGCAGCGTCGTTCTGACGATGGATCGCGACGCCAACGTGGCACGGTTCAACGAGCTGTCTGCCGGCGATGGCGACCGCTACCGCGCCGACATGGAGACGGTCGAGGGAGACGCCGATCTCGTCTTCGGCCTGGTCGGCGGCGCGCTGTGGACCTGGGGGACGGCGAAGCTGCTGTTCCGCGAGGCGCGGCGCCGCGGTGTGCGGGGCCTTGCCGCCCGCCTCGGCGAAAGCCTGCGTCCGAGCCGCGGCTGGCTCGAGACGACGTACCGCTCCGAACTGATCCAGGCGCTGTTCGCGCCCTGGACGCTGCATGCGGGACTCGGTCCGGAGAGCGCGTTCTCGGGCGAGATCACCCGGGTGATCGCGTTCGCCACCGAGGCCGCCGGCACCCCCGTCGCGAAGGGCGGTGCGGCAAATGCCGTCAAGGCGTTCGAGGCGCTGATCGCCGAGCAGGGCGGTGAGGTTCGCACCGGCGCCGACGTCGAGCAGGTCATCGTGTCGAACGGCCGCGCGACCGGCGTGCGGCTTGCCGGCGGCGAGATCGTCGAGGCGGGGCAGGGGGTCATCTGCTCCGTCACGCCGAACCAGCTCTACGGCCGGCTGCTGCCGTCGGAAGCCGTCGACGCGCCGACCCGCGAGGCGGTCGACGGGTATCGCTACGGCAAGGGCGACATGCAGATCCACTACGCCCTGAAGACGCCGCCGAAATGGAAGACCGCGGGACTGGAGCAGGTGGCCCTGACGCACCTGACCCCCGGCCTCGACGGCGTCTCCAAGGCGGTCAACGAGTGCGAGCGCGGCATGCTGCCCGAGGTGCCGACGATCTGCGTCGGCCAGCCCCATGCGCTCGATCCCTCGCGCTGCCCGGACGGTGCCGCCATCCTCTGGCTGCAGTTGCCCGAGGCGCCGCGCCACGTGAAGGGCGATGCCGCCGGCAAGCTGGACGTTCCCGCCGACGGCCGCTGGACGGAAGAACTTCGGGAAGCCTATGCCGACCGGGTCGAGGCGATCCTGAAAAAGCACATCACCGGCTTTGCCGACAACGTCGTCGCGCGGCGCGCCTACTCGCCGGCCGACCTGGAGGCGATGAACATCAACCTGGTCGGCGGCGATCCCTACGGCGGCTCCTGCGCCATCGACCAGGCGTTCATCTGGCGGCCGCTGCCGACGACGGTCGATCACAAGACCCGTGTCGCCGGCCTCTATCACATCGGCGCGTCGACCCATCCCGGCGCCGGCCTCGGCGGCGGATCGGGCTTCGCGCTGAGCAAGGCGCTGAAATGAACAAGCCGGTGGCGATCGAACGCACCGATATGGCGGTTGACGCAGCCGCCGGCGACCGTGCCGAACGGGTGCCGTCGCTCGGCGAGATCGGCCTCGATCATTTCGCGCCCTATCTCATCAATCGGATCTCGGCGCGCTGGAACACCGACCTGCTGGAGCGGCTGAAGGAGCAGGGCCTGACGACGATCCAGATGCGGATCCTGTCGGTTCTTTCGGTGATGGCAGGCATCACCGTGAACGAACTCGCCGTGTTCACCATCGCCGAGCAGTCGACCATGAGCCGGACGCTCGACGGCATGGAGCGCGACGGGCTGGTGCGCCGCAAGAACCGCAAGGGCGACCTGCGGGTGCGCGAGCTCTATCTCACCGAGAAGGGCCGCGAGGCCTTCCGCCAGGTCTGGCCGGTCATGCACGGCTCGCTGGAGCACATGTTCGACGGGTTTTCCGACGAGGACTACGAGACCCTCATCGTCCTGCTGACGCGGGTCCTGCGCAACATCCGCCGCCACGACTTCTGACGGCAGGAGCCGGGGGGACCGGCTGCCGGGCGGCGCATCTGGAGGAGAAACGGAATGAAGACCTTGCTCGGAGTAGTGGCCGCCGCCGCAATGATGGTCTCTTCGGCGGGCGTCCAGGCGCCCGCATCGGCGGAGATCCCGGGGATGACCGGCATGGACCATGTCGGCATCACCGTGCCCGACATCGGCGAAGCCGAGACGTTCTTCGTCGATATCGTCGGATGCGAGAAGGCGATGTCCTTCGGGCCGTTCCGCGACGATACCGGCACCTTCATGCAGGACCTCGTCAACGTCCATCCACGCGCGGTGATCGAACAGATCTCGCTGGTGCGCTGCGGCCATGGCAGCAACATCGAGCTGTTCCAGTACACCGCGCCCGACCAGACCACCGAGATGCCGAAGAACAGCGACCACGGCGGCCATCACCTGGCCTTCTACGTCGAGGACATCGATGCCGCCGCGGAGTACTTCAAGGAGAACGGCATCCGCACGCTGATGGGCCCGTTCCCGGTCAACGAGGGGCCGGCAGCCGGACAGACGATCCTGTATTTCTTCGCCCCCTGGGGGCTGCAGCTCGAGGCGATCAGCTACCCCGACGGGATGGCCTACGAGAAGGACGGCGGACCGGTGCTCTGGTCGACCAGGGCGCCGGCGGAGTAGGGGCGAAAGGCGGCCCGATGCAGGGAGTGGCTGAAGCCGGCGGAGGTCGCGGGACGGCGGGCGCATCTGGTGCGTGTCGACGAGATGCCGTGTCTGCCGCCGGTGCCGTGCACGCACCCCCCTCTCCATCTCTCCCCCACAAGGGGGGAGAGGGGCGATCGGAGCGACCGCCCGTCGTGACCTTGGAGGCACGTCTCGCTGCACGGCAGGAGGTGGTCAGTATCTCCAAGACCGGCGCCTTGTTCCCCTCTCCCCCCTTGTGGGGGAGAGATGGAGAGGGGGGTAAGGCACGGTCCGCGCCAGCGGACGAAACGCGTCAGCGTTTCGAGTGCCTTCCGCGCGAGGGTTGGAGCCCGGTGCCGGCGGAGCCGGCAGCGGAAGCACCGCTTCCGCAGGGCGGAGACGCGCCCCGCTCCGGCGGAGCGCTGGGTGGCCGAGCGCCAGGAGAGCAGCTCGCGGCGTCGGACGCAACGCGCAGCGTTTCGGGCGACTTGAAGCCGAGGGTCGGGGGGCTCTGCGCGCGGGACCGGGTGGTCGCTGCGCGCGCGCTGCCGCCGCCGCTGTGGCGCGGCTGGAACACGAGGAGCCGGTAACATGGCCGAACGGTCATTCGCGAAGGAAGTCGAGCAGTTGCGCATCGGCGCGGGCGAGGAGTTCCGCGGCGAGGGTATCCTCGCCGTAACCAAGGCGCTGCTGGAATGCGGGGTCGGCTATGTCGGCGGCTACCAGGGCGCGCCGATCTCGCACCTGATGGACGTGCTTGCCGACGCCCAGGACATCCTCGGCGAGCTCGGCGTCCATTTCGAGGCGAGCGCCTCGGAGGCGACCGCGGCGGCCACGCTGGCCGCCTCGATGCACTATCCGATCCGCGGTGCGGTCACGTTCAAGTCGACGGTGGGCACCAACGTCGCCTCGGACGCGCTGGCCAATCTCGCCTCGGGCGGCGTCAACGGCGGCGCCCTGATCATCGTCGGCGAGGACTACGGCGAGGGCGCCTCGATCATGCAGGAGCGCAGCCACGCGTTCGCGATGAAGTCGCAGATCTGGCTGCTCGACCCGCGGCCGAACCTGGAGATGATCGTCAAGGCGGTGCGCGAGGGCTTCGAACTTTCGGAGGCCTCGAACACCCCGGTGATGCTTGAGATGCGGATTCGCGCCTGCCACGTCCACGGCCGCTTCAAGGCCCGCGACAACGTCAAGCCGAAGATGTCGCTCGCCGAGGCGCTGGAGACCCCGAAGCGAGACCTCAATCGCATCGTCCTGCCGCCGGCCTCGTTCCTGCACGAGCAGGAGAAGATCTCGAAGCGCTGGCCGGCCGCCGTCAGCTTCGTCAAGGAGCGCAAGCTCAACGAGTTCTTCGGCCCCGCCGACGGCAATGTCGGGATCGTCCTGCAGGGCGGCATGTACAACGGCGTCATGCGGGCGCTGCAGCGGCTCGGCCTCGCCGACATCCGCGGCAACACCGACGTGCCGCTCTATGTGCTGAACGTCACCTACCCGCTGATCGACGACGAATTCCTCGACTTCGCCCGCGACAAGGATGCGGTGCTGGTCGTCGAGGAAGCCCAGCCGAACCATATCGAGCAGGCCTTCGGCGCGATGCTGCACAAGGCGGGCATCGACACCCTCCTGCGCGGCAAGGATCCCTTCCCGATGGCCGGCGAATATACCGGCGCGGTGATGCTGAGCGCGATCCGCGACTTCCTGCGCGACCACGCCGGCGGCCTGCTCAGCGACAAGGACCGGGCGCCGAACGAGCCGGAGGCGCCGCTGGTGCCGGACCTGTCGAAGGTCGTGCCGCCGCGCCCGCCGGGCTTCTGCACCGGCTGCCCGGAACGGCCGATCTTCGCGGCGATGAAGCTCGTCCAGGAGGAACTCGGCGAGCACCACGTCGCCGCCGACATCGGCTGCCACCTGTTCTCGATCATGCCGCCGTTCAACATCGGCGCCAGCACCATGGGCTACGGCCTCGGTCCGGCATCGGCGTCGGCCTTCAACGTCGAGGCGAAGAAGCGGCCAATCTCGGTGATGGGCGACGGCGGCTTCTGGCACAACGGCCTGAGCAGCGGCATCACCAACGCCGTCTTCAACAAGCATGACGGCATGATCGTGATCGTCGACAACTACTATTCGGCGGCGACCGGCGGTCAGGACATCCCCTCCTCGCGCGCGAAGAACCGGTCGCGCTCGACCAGCCACCCGATCACCGATGCCGTGAAGGGCGTCGGCGCGAAGTGGGTCCGCCACGTCGACCGCACCTACGACGTCGGCAAGCTGCGCGAGATCTTCCGCGAGGCGCTCACCACCGACGAGAAGGGACCGAAGATCGTCGTCGCCTCCTCCGAATGCATGCTGAACCGCCAGCGCCGCGAGCGGCCGCTGCTCGCCAGTGCCATCAAGGAGGGCAAGCGCTCGGTCAAGCCGCGTTTCGGCGTCGACGAGGACGTCTGCACCGGCGATCACGCCTGCATGCGGCTGTCCGGCTGCCCGTCATTGTCGGTGAAGACGCTCGACGATCCGCTGCGCGACGATCCCGTGGCCGCGATCGACGAAACCTGCGTCGGCTGCGGCAATTGCGGCGAGGTTGCCGACGCCGCGGTGCTGTGCCCGTCCTTCTACCGCGCCGACGTGATCCACAACCCCAGCGGCTGGGACCGGTTCATGGCCCGGCTGCGGACGCGGGTCACCGGCTGGCTGCAGCGCCGCCGCGACGCGTCGCGGCTGACCTTCAGCGCGGGAGCCGCCTGACAAGATGGCGATGACGATGACGGAAACGGATCCCGGCGCGGCCGCGGGGCTGGCGACGGACCGCGACGAAGTCATCAAGCTGGCGATCCTGGCGGTCGGCGGCCAGGGCGGCGGCGTCATCACCGACTGGATCGTCGATGTCGCCGAGCGCAACGGCTGGTACGCCCAGGCGACGTCCGTGCCCGGCGTCGCCCAGCGGACCGGTGCGACGATCTACTACGTGGAGATGGTGCGCGAGGACGAGGCCGGCGGCACGCCTGTCCTTGCGCTGATGCCCTCGCCCGGCGACGTCGACATCGTGCTCGCCGCCGAGATGATGGAAGCGGGACGCGCGATCCAGCGCGGCTTCGTCACCCCCGACCGCACCACCCTGATCGCCTCCACGGACCGGACGCTTGCCGTGATCGAGAAGATCGTGCCCGGCAGCGGCATCGCCGAGTCCGACCCGGTTGCGGATGCCGCCCTGGCGGCATCGCGGCGGTTCCTGTCCGCCGACCTCGACCGTCTGGCCAAGCAGAACGGCAGCGTCATCTCCGCCAGCCTGTTCGGCGCGCTGGCGGGCGCCCGGGTCCTGCCGTTCGCACCGGATACCTTCGAGGAGACGATCAAGGCGGGCGGACGCGGCATCGAGGCGAGCCTCAGGGCTTTCCGGGCCGGTGCCGAGGCGATCGGCAATCCCGCAGCCGCTGCGTCGCTGACACGGTCGGATGTCCGCTCCGGCGACAAGGGAGTTGTCGGTCCGGAAAAGGAACGCCGTGCCTGGGGCGGCCTGCTCGAGCGGATCGAACGGGAGTTCCCCGCCGCTGCCCGTCCGATGCTGCGGGCGGGGCTCGAGAAGGTCGTCGATTTCCAGGACGTCGGCTATGGCGGCGAGTATCTCGACCGGCTGAAGGCGCAGTACGATCGCGACAGCGCTTCAGGCGGGGTGGAAAAGGGATTCCGCTTCACCGTGGAGTCGGCCAAGTACGTTGCCAACGCCATGGCCTATGACGACGTCGTCCGCGTCGCCGATCTGAAGACCCGAGCCTCCCGCTTCCGCCGCATCGAGACGCAGATGGGCGTCGGCGACCGCAACGTGATGCACGTCACCGAATTCATGCACCCGCGCATCGAGGAAGTCTGCGGCACCATGCCGGCCGGTCTTGGCAACTTCATCGTGACGCGCCCCGGCCTGCGCCGGACGCTCGACCGGCTGGTCAACAGGGGACGCCACGTTCGCACCGACACGATCCGCTGGTTCCTGGCGCTCTACTTCGTCGGCGGCCTGCGGCGGATACGCCGTCGCAGCCTCCGCCACCGGACCGAGACGGCACATCTTGAGGACTGGCTGTCGCTCGCCAACGCCACCATCCCCGAAGATTACGATCTCGCGGTGGAGGTCATTCGCTGCCGCCGCCTCATCAAGGGCTACAGCGACACCCATGCCCGCGGCGAATCGAAGTTCGACCGCGTCCTCTCCGCACTTCCCGTCCTCAAGGGGCGCGACGACGCGGCCGAATGGCTGCACCGCCTGATCGAGGCGGCGCTGAAGGACGAGAAGGGCGAGATGCTCGACGGCGCCCTGAAGACCATCAGGACGCTGTAGGAAGAGCCGGTATCCTCACATGCGAGCCCCGGGTACGGACGCGGCCCGGTGGCATCGAGCCACCGCGCCGCTCACCCCCACCCCGACCCTCCCCCATCAAGGGGGAGGGGGAGTTAATCGACGGGCCATCACGTCAACCGCACCTCATCTTGTGACGCACGCGATCCGGCCGGCTTCATCGGTGCGCCCACCGTCCTCGCGCTTGCCAGGCTCGGCTCCCGGCCCGTGGGGGTCGATCCCAACGCCCAGGCCGGGCACGGCTCGACGCCTGGCTCGTGCGCCATCATCCGGATGCACTATTCGACCCTCGACGGCGCGGCCTTCGTCTACGAAGGATGCTCTTGCTGGCGTGACTGGGCGGACCATCTCGAGGCGGCCGATCCGAACGGCCTCGCAACGTTCCGTTCGGATCCCGGCCACTGCGCCGCGCACCCCCACCCCGACCCTTCGCCATCAAGGGGGAAGGGGGATATTGGTGCACTGGCGGGAATCGAAATGCCGGAATGTGTGCGTCACATGACGAAGCGCGTTGAAGTGACGGCCCGTCGATTAACTCTCCCTCCCCCTTGATGGGGGAGGGTCGGGGTGGGGGTGACGGTCAGGGCGGGCTCGATGCCCGCCCTGACCGGTCCCAGAGTCCCGGACGCGTCGCTCCGTCGTCGCCGGCGCCGCCCTACCAGAGCTTCAGCGACTGCTTCAGGATCGCCTCGAGATCGCCTCGCTCCGGCGGTTTGGGGGCGAGCACAAGCAGGCGCTGCTGCTTCAGGGCGCCATCGATGATGTCCGGAATGTCCGCTTCCGTGTAGCCGAGCTCCTCGATGCCGCTCGGCGCGCCGACCTGCTTCATCAGGTCGGTCAGGGCCCTCGGCAGGCTTTCCGGGCCGGGATTGTCGATCGGGCCGCCCGTCAGGAGTTCGGCCGCCTTGATGTGCTTCTCCGGCGCCGCGTCATAGGTGAAACGGAAGGCGGCGGGCGCGGTCACGATGACCGAAAACCCGTGCGGCACGAACGCATGGTTGGTGCGGTACCCCGCCGGCGTGTAGGCGTGCTTAAGGCCGGCGATCGGATAGGCGCAGGAGTGCGGGATGTGGCAGCCGGCCGTGCCGAAGCCGATGCCGGCCATCGTGGCGCCCAGCATCATCGTGCCGCGCGCTTCCAGGTCGTCGCCGTCGCGCACCGCGCGGGCCAGGAACTGGCCGCCGAACTCGAGGGCCTTCATCGACCAGATGTCGGCGATCGGGTTGGAGCCCTGATAGGGGGGCCGCTCGCCGGGGTTGGCGGGCCGGTCGCGCTTGTCGAAGGGCTTGGAGATATAGCTTTCGGCGGCGTGGCAAACGACGTCGAGGCCTGCCGAAGCCGTCACGGCGCCGGGCGTGGTGCGGGCGAGATCCGGGTCGACGATCGCCAGCAGAGGGCGCATGAAGCGGTGCGAGATCCCCGTCTTCACCTTCAGGTCCGGGATGTCGAGGATCGCCACCGTCGTCGCCTCGGAGCCCGAACCCGACGTCGTCGGGATGGCGATCAGCGGCAGCAGCGGCGAGGGCGGCTTGCGGCCGGCGCCGATCGGCGGGTTGACGTAGTCCATGATCTCGCCGCCGTGCACCTTTATCAGGTTCGAGACCTTGGCGGTGTCCATGGTCGAGCCGCCGCCGAGGCCGATGAAGCCGTCAAAGTCGCGCCCCTTGGCGAAGTCGGCGGCTTTCTGGAAGCTCCCGATGGTCGGTTCGACCGCGATGTCCTCGTAGATCTCGGCCGTGGCGCCCCCTGACTCGATCTGGGCCAGCACCCGGTCGGTGACGCCGTAGTCGCGCAGCACCGGATCGGCGACCAGCATGATCCGCTTCAGCCCGAGGCGCTGGATTTCCCATCCCAGTTCCTCGACGGCGCCTTCCCCGAATTTCAGCTGGGTTGCTTCCAGCGTGAACACGCTCTCGTGCTGCAGTCCTGCCGACATTTCCGAATGTTCCGTCAAAAACAATCCCGATACGGGATCTAGCATGGAACCTGCCGTGCCGCGAAACCTCGGGCAGGTATTTCACGCATCGGAATGCTGCAACAAAGGCGGCGCGCCGCCCTGTTCAACCGTTCCGGAAGCCCGGCGCGCGCAGGTCGGTGCCCCGTGCATCCGCCAGCAGCTTCACCACCCGCGTCGACCAGGCCCCGCCGCCATAGACCTCCCGCGCCCGGATGAAGGTCTGCGAAGTCATGCCGGCCAGATCGAGGGGGACACCGAACTGATGGCCGCCGAGATGGCCGCGGCCGATGAAACCGCAGCGCATGGCGTCGCTCCGCACTGTCGGCCCGGTTACCGGGCGGCGAGGACCTCGACCTCTACCAGAAACTCCGGACTCGCCAGTCCCGCCACGACGAGCAGTGTCGAGGTCGGCCGGAAGTCGCCGAGGAACTCCGCCCTCGTCCTGCCGTAGTCGCCGATGAAATCGGCTGACGTCAGGAACGAGGTCACCTTGACGATGTCGCGGATCTCCATGCCGCCCTCCTTCAGGATTTCGGTCAGGTTGGTCCAGGCGGTGCGCGTCTGCTCGACGATTCCCTCGGCGACGCTGCCGTCCGGCTTCGTTCCGACCTGCCCGGACACCGACAGCCAGGTCCTGCCGGGATCGATGATCATGCCGTGGACATAGGGACCGCCCGGCGCGGCCACGGTCTTGGGGCTGAGGATCTTCATGGGCGGCATTCCTTCCGATGCGGTCGTGATCGATGCTGAGGCTACAGCAGCGGCGTCCCGGCGCCACATGGAAAAACGCCCCCGGCAACGTCTGCCGGGGGCCAATGGTCGCGGGGTCGCCTGCCTGCGCTGCTAACTGCCGACCGCGCCGTCTATGACGTCGCCGAACATCTCCCAGCGCTCGCCGTTGAACTTCATCATCTGCATCTGCTCGATCGGGAAGAAGTCCGTCTCGGAAGTGTTGATGACGATGCCGGGCAGCAGCATGCCGAGCTCGACGTCCTTCAGGTTCGCCGCCTGCCTCATGATGTTCTCGCGGGTCAGCTCGTCGCCGGCCTGTTCGAGGACCTTCATCAGGGTCTGGGCGACGGTGTAGCCGTAGACCGTGAAGCTCGAGGTCTTGTCGCCGTCGGGATAGTACTCGTCCATGAAGGCCTCCCACTCCTTGTAGGCGGCATCGTCGGCCCACTGCGGGTCGGTCGGATCCTTGGTGTAGGCGGTCGACAGGACCCCGGTGGAATTGTCCAGGCCGGCGGGCTTGAGGACGCTGCCGACGGACTGCGAGACGTTGTTGACGATCTGCACCGGATGCCAGTCGAGTTCCGCCACCTTCTTGATCGCCTGGGCGGCGAACTTGGGCGTGGCGATGTTGACGAACAGGTCGGCGCCGGAGGACTTCAGGTTGATGATCTGGGAATCGACCGTCGGGTCGGAGGTCTCGTACGGCGCCTCGGCGATGATCATGCCGCCCTTGTCGCCGAGCCCGTCCTTCAGCCCCTCGAGCACGTCCTTGCCGTAGTCGTCGTTCTGGTAGAGCACGGCGACCTTGGCGTCGGGATGGTTCTCCAGGATGTACTGGGCGTAGATGCGGCCCTCGCTCTGGTAGTTCGGCTGCCAGCCCATGGTCCAGGGGAAGTTCTCCGGATCGCCCCACTTGGTGGCGCCGGTGGCGACGAACAGCTGCGGCACCTTCTTGGCGTTCATGTACTTCTGGATGGCAGTGTTCGACGGTGTGCCGAGGCTCTGGAAGATCAACAGCACCTCGTCGCTCTCCACCAGCTTGCGCGCCTGCTCGACGGCCTTCGGGGGGCTGTAGCCGTCGTCATAGGAGATGAACTCGATGGTGCGGCCGTTGACGCCGCCTTCCTTGTTCACCTTGTCGAAATAGGCGCCGATGGTCTTGCCGATCTGGCCGTAGGCCGAGGCCGGTCCGCTGTAGGGGTTGATGTTGCCGATCTTGATGGACGTGTCGGTGGCGCCGGGATCGTAGGTCTGGGCGCCGGCCGCCGAGGCGGCCAGGGCGAGGCCGGCGGCAAATCCGGCCAGGGCTGCATGTTTGCCTATCGTCATTCTTTCCTCCCCAGTTGAGGCGCCTCAGCGGCGCCATGCTGCAACCTTCAGCGCGGCCAGGCGGACGAGCCCGGCCGCGCCGCTCGGCATCAGGTAGATCACCAGGATCAGGATGACGCCGTAGACAGCGCCTGCGAGGCCCTTGGAGACCTCCTCGGCGATGTTGGGCACGAAGACCAGGAACAGGCCTCCGAAGATCGCGCCGGGGATCGATCCGACGCCGCCGATCACCAGGCCGACGAACAGCCCGATGGCCAGCACGAAGGTGAAACTGTCGGGCGCCACGAACTGGACCACGACGGCGCTTAGCGAGCCGGCGATGCCGGCGTAGAGGGCACTGACGCCGAACGCCGTCGTCTTGTAGAGGGAGATGTTGATGCCCATCGCCCGCGCCGCGATCGGGTTGTCGCGGATCGCCTTCATCGCGCGTCCGCTGCGGCTGTTGATCAGGTTCACCGCCGCGACGGCGAGCGCCAGCCCGATCCCGAGCGTCACGAAATACATCCACTGGTCGGCGTTCAGCGGCAGGCCGAACGGCGCCTCCGGCTTCAGGATCACCATCCCCTGGACCCCGCCGGTCCAGGGCGCCAGCGGGGTGGACTTGAGGATCTGCGGGGTCGCCACCGCCAGCGCGAAGGTCGCGAGCGCCAGGTAGATGCTCTCCAGCCGCAGCGCCGGGAAGCCGAACAGGAACCCGAACGCGAAACAGACCATGCCGGCGGCCGGGACCGTCCAGTAGAACGGCACCCCCGCGAACTCCATCAGGATCGCGGTAGTATAGGCGCCGATCGCCACGAAGGTCGAATGGCCGAGCGAGAACTGGCCGTTGAACCCGGTCAGCAGGTTCAGCCCGAGGATTGCGATCGCGTAGATCATCACCGTGGTGAGCTGGAAGATCATGAAGTTCTTCACCACGAAGGGCAGCGCGACGGCGATCAGCAGGCCGAGGACGAGCGCCGCCCTGTTCCACGCCGCCGGAATGCCCAGGTCGGCGTTCGAAGTCTCGGCCCGGTCCGGAGGGGCCGCTTTCGCGGGAGTTTCCGAAGCGACGCTGCGATCCATCGCTCAGACCCTCGTTACCAGCCGCGTGCCGAACAGGCCGGTCGGCTTGAACATCAGCACGACGACGATGAGCGCCAGCGCGATGGTCAGCTTCAGCTCCTGCCCGACATAGGGGATGAAGGTGCCGGCCAGGTTCTCGATCACGCCCACCGTGAAGCCGCCTACCACCGCGCCACCCGGGCTGGTCAGGCCGCCGACCACGGCGCCTGCGAAGCCGTAGAGCAGGATCGACAGCATCATGTTGGGCTCCAGGAACACCACCGGGGCGATCAGCATGCCGGCGACCGCGCCGATCGCAGCCGCCATTCCCCAGCCGAGCGCGATCATCCAGCCGACCCGCACGCCGACCAGCCGCGCCGACTCCGGGTTGACTGCGGCGGCCCGCATCGCGAGCCCGATCCGGGTGTGCCGGAAGAACAGGAACAGCAGCACCAGGACCACCAGCGTCACGCCGATCATGCCGGCATGGTGGGCGCTGATCAGCCCGTCCCCGAGCAGCGACCTGGAGCCGAACGGGGTGGGAAAGGTCTTGATGGTGAATTCCCAGATGAACCCGGCGGCGCTGTTGAGGATCGCGAACAGGGCAATGAAGATCACGATGTGGGCCAGCACCGGGGCGCCGTGCAGCGGCTTGAAGACGGTGCGCTCGATGACGATGCCGGCGACGAAGGAGATCGCGATCGTCAGGAAGAAGGCGATCCAGTAGGGCAGGCCCCACTCGATCAGCTGCCAGGCGATGAAGGTCGAGAACATCGCCATCTCGCCCTGGGCGAGGTTCAGGTGGTGGATCGCCTGGTAGATCATCACGATCGCCAGCGCCATGCAGGCGTAGATGCCGCCCGTCGCGAGCCCGGCGAGAACCTGATGGAGAAAGAGTTCCATTCCTTGCCCCTCAGTAGCCCAGGTACGCCCGACGGACGTTCTCGTCGCTGCCGATCTGTTGCGCGGGTCCCGACATGATCAGCTTGCCCGTCTCCATGAGATACGCTTCGTCGGCGAGGTCGAGCGCCATCGAGGCGTTCTGTTCGACGACCAGCATCGACAGGCCCTGTTCGTCCTTCAGGCGGCGCAGGATGGCGAACAGTTCCTCGACGATCAGCGGCGCCAGGCCGAAGGAGGGTTCGTCGAGCAGCATCAGCCGGGGCCGCAGCATCAGCGCCCGGCTGATCGCCAGCATCTGCTGCTCGCCGCCGGACAGCGTGCCGGCCTGCTGGCGGCGGCGCTCGGCGAGGCGGGGGAAGTAGTCGTAGATGCGGTCGATGTCCTCTGCGATCCCGCCGGTATCGCGCCGCGTCATGGCGCCCAGCTGCAGGTTCTCCTCAACCGTCATGGCGGTGAAGGTGCCGCGTCCCTCGGGCACGTGGGCGACGCCGAGGCGGACGATGTCCTCCGTCGCCTTGCCGCGGATCGGCGTGTCGGCGAGCAGGATGTCGCCCGACGTCTGGATCATGCCGCTGAGCGCGCGCAGCGTCGTCGTCTTGCCGGCGCCGTTGGCGCCGAGGAGCGTCGTGACGCCGCCGGCGGCGACCTCGAAGTCGAGCCCGAACAGTGCCTGGATGCGGCCATACCAGGCCTCCAGCCCGCGGACGCTGAGGATCGGTTCGCTCATCGCTTGCCGCTCCCCAGGTAGGCCCTGATCACCTCGGGGTCGTTCTGCACCTGGGCCGGCGTGCCCTCGGCGATCTTGCGGCCGAAGTCGAGCGCGACGACGGTGTCGGAGATCGCCATGACGAGGCCCATGTGATGCTCCACCAGCAGCACGGTGACGCCGCGGTCGTCGCGGATCGCGCGGATCAGGTCGCCGAGTTCGTCGACCTCGCTGTGGGTGAGGCCGCCGGCGGGTTCGTCAAGCAGCAGCAGCTTCGGCCGGCCGGCGAGCGCGCGGGCCAGTTCGACGCGCTTCTGGGTGCCCGTCGGCAGGTCGGCGACGATGCGGTGGGCGATGTGTGTGAGGTCCAGATAGTCCAGGATCTCGGCGATCTCCTCGGCCAGGTGCGGCCTGATCCCGCCGAATCCCAGGGCGTCGGACACGAAATTGCTTCGTGTGCGCGGATGGCTGCCGACCAGGACGTTCTCGGCAACCGACATCGTCCGGAACAGCGCGAGGTTCTGGAAGGTGCGCGTGATGCCGATCTGCGCGATCTGGTGGGCGGAGAGCGCGAGGAGGTTCGTGCCGTGGTAACGGATCGCGCCTTCGCCGGGCGTGTAGAGCCGGCTGATGCAGTTGAACAGGGTGGTCTTGCCGGCGCCGTTTGGGCCGATCAGCCCCAGCACCGCGCCCGGCGCGATGTCGAACGAGATGCCGTCGAGCGCGACGATGCCGCCGAAGCGGATCGCCACGGCGTCGACCGACAGGAGCGCCGCGCCGCTGTCGGACAGGTCAGGCCGTGAACCGTCGGCCCGCGCGGCCTCCCCCACCTGTATTGACAACGTTTCCTCCCTGGTAATTCCGGGCCTCGTTCAAGTCTTCGCCCGGTTCGTTTTCCCCGCCATTCAGGATGGCGGACACTTTTCTGACGATCCCCTTCAGCCTCGGCCCGATGTCTTCCAGTAGTCTTTCGGGGCTGATGCTGAATGCCGGCGCGCCGCAATTGAAGGCGAACATACCCGTCCCGTCGGGCATGACGATCGGGACCGCCACGCCGTTGACGTCCGGCTGCCAGTCGCCGATCGACATCGTGAAGCCGCGCGCCTCGTAGCCGGCAATGGCGGTCTCGATTCCCTCCAGCATTTTCGGCCAGCCGGCGCCGGCCCGCTCGGCAAGGATGCGGTAGGTCGCATCGCGCTGTTCGTCGCTCATTACCGCGATCAGGGCACGGCCCGCGGCCGTCGTGGCGATCGGGATGCGCGACCCGACGTCGAGGCGCACGGTCAGAACCGACCGGCTGAAGCAGTGCTCGACATAGATCACTCGGGTCCGGTCGGGTGCGCCCAGCGCCACCGACGCGTCGGCATGGTTGGCCAGGTCCTGCATGAACGGCCGCGCGACCTGCCGGATGCCCAGGTGGGCGAGCGCGGTATAACCGAGGGCCAGCACTCCGGGCGCCAGCCTGTACTTGCTGAAGCGGGGCACGTGGGTCAGGTAGCCCAGCCTCGTCAGCGTATAGGTCAGCCGCGACACGGTCGGCTTCGGCAGCCCGGTCCGCTCGGCGATCTCGTTGTTTCCCAGCATCCCCTCGGCGGACCGGAAGGCGCGCAGGACGTCGAGGCCGCGCGCCAGGGCGACGACGAACTTGCGGTCCTGCTGCGTCGGCTCTTTTTGCGGCACCGGTGGCATCGTCTCAATCCTGCGTTGACAACCAGACCAGCAATTTTTAGCGTCCACGTCAATTTGCAAAACGGAATTTCGCACTGCGGAATTCAAGTTCGGTGAGGGGACGCGCGATTTGATGCAGGCCGGGCGGTTCGGCCCTTTGCCGAAGGGTTCGCAGCGCCTATAGGTATCGCCCGAACCATGGCTTTGGTCCCGGCCCCGCCGCTATCGCGGTTGGCCTGCCTTCCAGATCAGCGAACACCGAAGGGAGTATGGAATGAGTGACGTCGTATCTGTGCGCAAGGACGGCGAAGTGGCTGTCGTGACGATCGACAATCCGCCGGTCAACGCGCTTGGTCACGCCGTGCGATCCGGCGTCTATGAGGCGATGGCCGGCCTGCGCGACGATGCGGACGTCAAGGCGGTGGTGCTGGCCTGTGCCGGACGAACCTTCTCGGCGGGCGCCGACATCACCGAGTTCGGCAAGCCGCCCCAGCCTCCCGCGCTGTTCGAACTGATCAACGCGGTCGAGGACATGCCGAAGCCGGTGGTCGCCGCGATGCACGGCACGGCGCTCGGCGGCGGCTTCGAGCTGGCGCTCGGCTGTCACTACCGCGTGGCCGACTCTAAGGCGCGGGTCGGCCTTCCCGAGGTCAAGCTCGGCCTGCTGCCCGGTGCCGGCGGCACGCAGCGGCTGCCGCGCCTGATCGGGCCGGAGGAGGCGCTCAAGATCATCGTCAGCGGAGACTTCGTCGGCGCCGACAAGGCCCTGAAGCTCGGCATCGTCGACGAGGTGACCGACGGCGACGTCAACGAGGCCGCCCTGGAGCTCGCCCGCAGGCTCGCGGCCGACGGCACCGGGCCGGTGCGGCTCAGCGACCGCGACGACAAGTTGCAGGCGGTCAAGGCGGACGATACGGCCTTCAACGAGACGGCCGGAAAGCTGACCGCCAGGGCGCGCGGCCTCGAAGCGCCGCATGCCTGCGTCGAAGCGGTGCGCTGGTCGTTCGAGCTGCCCTTCGAGGAGGGCCTGACGAAGGAGCGCGAGAAGTTCATGGAACTGGTCGCCGGCGACCAGTCGAAGGCCCAGCGCCACATCTTCTTCGCCGAGCGCGAGGCCTCCAAGGTGTCCGACATGCCGAAGGGCACGACGCCGAGGGAGGTGAAGACGGTCGGCGTCATCGGCGCCGGCACCATGGGCGGCGGCATCTCGATGAACTTCGCCAATGTCGGCATCCCGGTCACCATCGTCGAGACCTCGCAGGAGGCGCTCGACCGCGGCTTTGCGACGATCGAGAAGAACTATCGCATCTCGGTCAGCCGCGGCCGCATGTCGGAGGAGGAGCTCAAGGTCCGCATGAGCCGGCTGACCGGCACCACGGACATGTCCGATCTCGCCGATGCCGACTTCATCATCGAGGCGGTGTTCGAGGAAATGGACATCAAGAAGGACATCTTCGGAAAGCTCGATGCGATCGCCAAGCCCGGGGCGGTGCTGGCCTCCAACACCTCCTATCTCGATATCGACGAGATCGCCGCGGCGACGAACCGGCCGGGATCGGTGCTGGGCACGCATTTCTTCAGCCCGGCCAACGTGATGCGGCTGATGGAGATCGTCCGCGGCGAAAAGACCGACTTCGACGTGCTGGCGACGGCCATCGACCTCGGCCGAAAGATCAGGAAGGTGCCGGTCGTGGTCGGCGTCTGCTTCGGCTTCGTCGGCAACCGGATGCTCAAGGCCCGCCAGCTGCAGACCGAGCAGCTTCTGCTCGAAGGCGCCACCCCGCAGCAGGTCGACAAGGCGATCACCGACTTCGGCTTTCCGATGGGTCCGTTCGCGATGGGCGATCTCGCCGGCCTCGACATCGGCTGGCGGATCCGCAAGCACGTCGGCGCCGATGCCGAGGGCGGCCGCGCGGAGATCGCCGACGCGCTGTGCGAGATGGGTCGCTTCGGGCAGAAGACCGGTCGCGGCTTCTACATCTACGAGAAGGGCGCACGCGGCGGCACTCCGGATCCGGAGGTCGAGGCGCTGATCGTCGAGACCGCGAAGCGCTTCGGCATCGAGCGCCGCGAGATCGGCTCCGAGGAGATCGTCGAGCGGCTGATCTACCCGATGATCAGCGAAGGCGCGAAGATCCTGGAGGAGGGCATCGCCCAGCGCTCCGGCGACATCGATGTCGTCTGGATCTACGGCTACGGGTTCCCGATCTGGCGGGGCGGTCCGATGTTCTATGCCGACCAGGTCGGCCTCGCCCACATCCGCGATCGCCTCGACTTCTATGCGGAGCAGACGGGCAACGACGCCCTGAGGCCGGCCCCGCTGCTGCAGAAGCTCGCCGACGAGGGAGCGGGTTTTGCGTCCCTGGCGGGAAAGAAAGTACGCGCCGCATGACCGGGCGTCCCTTTGCCTGGGAGAAATCCTATCCGCCGGGCATCAGCTGGGACGCACCCGTTCAAACCTCCTCCATCCCTGAACTTTTCGACAGGGCCGTCGCGGACTACGGCCCTCGTCGCGCCACCGAGTATCGCGGCGTCCCGCTCACCTATGGTGATTACGGCCGGCTCGTCGACGAGGCGGCCGCCTCACTGCTGCGCGACGGGATCGGCCGCGATACGACCCTGGCCGTCTACCTGCCCAACACGCCATGGCATCCGGTCGCGTTCTTCGGAGGTCTGAAGACCGGTGCGCGACTTGTCATGCTGAGTCCGCTCGACGCCGAACGCGAGCTTGCCTGGAAACTGCGCGACAGCGGCGCCCGGACCCTGATCACCACCGATCTCGGCGAATTGCTGCCGATGGCGTGCCGGCTCCTTGCCGACGGCCATCTCGACAAGGTGATCGTCGGCGGGGATACCGCCTGGGGCGCTCCGCCGGTCCCTCTCGCGCCGATCCCGGACGATCCGGCGATCGTGCGCTGGTCGGACTATGTGCTCGGTGCCGAGCCACCGTCCGCGTGGCCCCGCATCGATCCCGACGACATCGCGCTGCTGCAATACACGGGCGGCACCACCGGCCGCCCCAAGGGCGCGATCCTGACCCACGCCAACCTGACCGCCGCCACGTCGATCTACGAGACCTGGTTCGAGGCGCAGAAGCTGTCGAAGCCGGGCGAGGACCGCGTCGTCTGCGTGCTGCCGCTGTTTCACATCTACGCGCTGACGACGATCCTGCTGCGCCAGTTCAGGGCCGGCAACGAGATCCTGCTGCGGCCGCGCTTCGACGTCGACACCAGCATCCGCGACATCGAGGAGAGGCGCGCGACGGTCTTTCTCGGCGTCCCGACGATGTGGATCGCGATCGCCAACGCGCCCGGCATCGAGGACCGCGACCTGTCCTCGCTGCGCTACTGCGGCTCCGGCGGGGCGCCGCTGCCGGTGGAAAGCGCAAGGCGGTTCAGGCGCCTGACCGGACTGAAGCTGCTCGGCGGCTGGGGCATGACCGAAACGTCTCCCGCCGGCACCAACCTGCCGGCGGACGGACCGGACAAGCCGGGCTCGATCGGCGTGCCGATGCCGGGCATCGAGGTGGACGTCGTCGCCCTGGACGATTCCACGCGCGTGCTTCCTGCCGGGGAGACCGGCGAGTTGCGGATCAGGGGGCCGAACGTCACCCGCGGCTACTGGAACAGGCCGGAGGAGACGGCGGCGGCGTTCGTCGACGGCCGTTTCCTGACTGGCGACATCGGCTACATGGACGACGACGGCTTTTTCTTCATCGTCGACCGCAAGAAGGACATGATCCTGTCCGGCGGCTTCAACGTCTATCCGCAGGTGATCGAGCAGGCGATCTACGAGCATCCAGCCGTCGCCGAAGTGCTGGTGATCGGCGTTGCCGATGACTACCGCGGCGAATCCGCCAAGGCGTTCGTGACGTTGCGTCCCGGATCGGCGTCCTTCACGCTCGCCGAATTGCAGGATTTTCTGGCCGACAGGATCGGCCGGCACGAGATGCCGAGAGAGCTGGAATTCCGCGACGCGCTGCCCCGCACCGCGGTCGGCAAGCTTTCGAAGATTGCACTTCGCGACGAAGAACGCCAAAAACGCCGGGTTGCGACCCATACGGCCGGATGACGCCGGCCTTCCATTCCCACCAGGAGACGAGTTCGAATGACTGACGCCGTGATCGTATCGACTGCCAGGACGCCCATCGGAAAGGCTTATCGCGGCGCGCTGAACAACACCGACGGTCCGACCCTCGGCGGCCATGCCATCGCCGCCGCGGTCGAGCGCTCCGGGGTTGATCCCGCCGAGATCGAGGACGTGGTGATGGGCTGCGCCATGCCCGAGGGCACCACCGGCGGCAACGTCGCCCGCCGCGCCCTGCTGCGCGCCGGCCTGCCGGTGACGACGGCCGGGTCGACGATCGACAGGCAGTGCTCGTCGGGGCTCCAGTCGATCGCGGTCATCGCCCGCTCGATCATCCACGACGGCATGAAGGTCGGCGTCGGCGGCGGGCTGGAGTCGATCAGCCTCGTCCAGAACGAGCACCGCAACACCTTCCATCAGTTCGATCAGGCGCTGCTCGACATGAAGCCGGAAGTCTACCTGCCGATGATCGACACTGCGGAGGTGGTCGCCGAGCGCTACGGGATCTCCCGCGAGCGGCAGGACGCCTACGGGCTCGAGAGCCAGAAGCGCACCGGCGCTGCGATGCAGGGCGGACGGTTCGCCGACGAGATCGCGCCGATCTCGACGACGATGGCCGTCGTCGACAAGGAGACCAAGGAGGTTTCCTACAATGAGACGGTGCTCGACCGGGACGAGGGTCCCCGGCCGGAGTCGACCGCCGAGGGCCTTGCCGGCCTCAAGCCGGTGCGCGGCGATGACAAGACGATCACCGCCGGCAACGCCAGCCAGCTCTCCGACGGGGCTTCGGCCTGCGTCATCATGGATTCGAAGCTGGCCGAGCAGCGCGGACTGGAGCCGCTCGGCACCTTCCGCGGCTTCGTCACCGCCGGCTGCGAGCCCGACGAGATGGGCATCGGCCCGGTGTTCGCGGTGCCGCGTCTTCTCGAGCGGCACGGCCTGACCGTCGACGACATCGACCTGTGGGAGCTGAACGAGGCCTTCGCGGTCCAGGTCCTCTACTGCCGCGACCGTCTGGGCATCGACCCGGACAAGCTGAACGTCAACGGCGGCGCCATCGCGCTCGGCCATCCCTACGGCATGTCGGGGGCCAGACTCGCCGGCCATGCGCTGATCGAGGGTCGTCGGCGCGGCGCCAAACGCGTCGTCGTCACGATGTGCGTCGGCGGCGGCATGGGGGCTGCCGGGCTGTTCGAAGTCAACGGAGGCTGACGCCGTCGATGGATCTCAGGTTCACCGAGGAGGAGATCGCCTTCCGCGACGAGGTGCGGTCGTTCTTCCGCAAGGCGCTGCCCGAGGCCATCCGCGCCAAGATGGTCGACGGGCACCACCTGTCGAAGGACGACATCGTCGCCTGGCAGCGCATCCTCAACGAGAAGGGCTGGGCGGTGCCGCACTGGCCGGTCGAGTACGGCGGCACCGGCTGGGGGCCGATGCAGCAGTACATCTTCCAGGAGGAGATGCAGCGCACGCCGGCGCCGATGCCGTTGCCGTTCGGCGTGTCGATGGTCGGTCCGGTCATCTACACCTTCGGCAGCGATGCCCAGAAGCAGCGCTTCCTGCCGCGCATCGCCAATATCGACGACTGGTGGTGCCAGGGCTTCTCGGAGCCCGGAGCCGGCTCCGATCTCGCCTCGCTGCGGACCTCGGCCAGGCGCGACGGCGACCACTACGTCGTCAACGGCCAGAAGACCTGGACGACGCTCGCCCAGTATGCCGACTGGATCTTCTGCCTGGTGCGCACCGACCCGCATGCCGAAAAGCGCCAGCAGGGCATCTCGTTTCTGCTGATCGACATGGAGACGCCGGGCATCACGGTGCGGCCGATCCAGACCTTCGACGGCGGCCGCGAGGTCAACGAGGTGTTCTTCGACGACGTGCGGGTGCCCGCCGAAAACCTCGTCGGCGAGGAGAACAGGGGCTGGGACTACGCCAAGTTCCTGCTCGGCAACGAACGCGTCGGCATCGCCCGCGTCGGCGTCTCCAAGCAGCGGCTGCAGCGGATCCGCGAACTGGCCGGCCAGGTGACGCAGGATGACCGTCCGCTGATCGAATCCCCGAAGTTCCGCGAGAAGCTTGCCTCCGTCGAGATCGAGCTGAAGGCGCTGGAGATGACCCAGCTCCGCGTCGTCGCGGCCGACGCCAGGCGCGGCAATACGGGGCGGCCCGATCCGGCCTCGTCGATCCTCAAGATCAAGGGTTCGCAGATCCAGCAGGCGACGACGGAACTGCTGATGGACGTGGTCGGCCCCTTCGCGTTGCCATACGAGGAAGAGCCTGACGAGGGCTCGAACGAGCCGCCGATCGGTCCGGACTGGGCGGGACCTGCCGCACCGACCTACTTCAACTGGCGCAAGATCTCGATCTACGGCGGATCGAACGAGATCCAGAAGAACATCATCGCCAAGGCGATCCTGGGACTTTAGGGGACGGCATGGACTTCGATCTCAGCGACGAGCAGCGGCTGCTCAAGGACAGCGTCGAGCGGCTTCTGGCCGACCGGTACGATTTCGAGAGCCGCAACGGATGGCTCGGCGGCGAGCCGGGCTGGAGCCGGGACATGTGGGCCCGGTACGCCGAGCTCGGCCTGCTGGCGCTGCCCTTCGCGTCCGAGTACGGCGGTATCGACGGCGGCGCGGTCGAGACGATGATCGTGATGGAGGCCTTCGGCCGGGCGCTGGTTCTGGAGCCCTATTTTCCGACGGTGGTGCTGGCCGGCGGCCTGCTGCGCCATGCCGGCAGCAAGGACCAGAAGGCCGACCTGATTCCGCAGATCGCCGAGGGCGGGTTGCTGCTCGCCTTCGCCCAGGCGGAGAGCCAGTCGCGCTACGACCTCTTCGATGTCGCGACGACGGCCCGCAAGGACGGCGACGGCTGGATCGTCGACGGACACAAGACCGTGGTGCTGCACGGCGACAGCGCCGACCGGCTGATCGTCTCCGCCCGTACCGGCGGCGGTCGCCGCGACCGCGACGGCATCGGACTGTTCCTCGTAGATGCCGGCGCCGAGGGCGTCTCGCGGCGCGGCTACGCGACCCAGGACGGCCACCGGGCTGCCGACATCCTGTTCGAGAACGTCCGGGTCGGCCCGGAGGCGGTCGTCGGCAACCCGGAGGACGGACTGCCCGTCATCGAACGGGCGGTCGACGAGGCGATCGCCGCGCTGTGCGCCGAAGCCGTCGGAAATCTCGCCGTGATTCACGAGGAGACGGTCGAGTACCTGAAGGTGCGCAAGCAGTTCGGCGTGCCGATCGGCAGCTTCCAGGCCCTGCAGCATGCAGCCGTCGACATGTATGTCGACCTGGAGCAGGCCCGCTCCATGGCGATGTTCGCGACCATGATGGCCGGCGATCCTGACGCGGCCGCCCGCCGGCAGGCGGTGGCTGCGGCCAAGGTCCAGATCGGGCGCTCGGCGAAGAGCGTCGGCCAGAGCGGCATTCAGCTGCACGGCGGCGTCGGCATGACCATGGAATTCAAGGTCGGCCACTACTTCAAACGGGCGACGATGATCGACGCCACCTTCGGAAACGTCGACCACCATCTCGACGTGGTTGCGGGCGGCGACAGCCTGGTGGCGGCCTGAGCAGCCCGATGAACAACCCCTTCAGCCTCGCCGGGCAGGTCGCCATCGTCACGGGGTCCAGCAAGGGCATCGGCAGGTCGATCGCCGAGACGATGGCCTCGCTCGGCGCCCGGGTGGTGATTTCGAGCCGCAAGCGGGAGGCCTGCGAGACCGTCGCCGAGGGCATCCGTTCGCATGGCGGCGAGGCGATCGTCGTGCCCTGCAACGTCTCCCGCCGGGACGAGGTGCAGGCGCTGGTCGCACGCACCCGCGAGCACTGGGGCCGGATCGACGTCATGGTGTCGAACGCGGCGGTCAACCCGCACTACGGCCCGATGTCGTCGCTCACCGACGAGCAGTTCGACAAGATCATGGACTCAAACGTCAAGGCGAACGTCTGGTTCGCCAACCTCGTGCTGCCCGAGATGGCCGAGCGCGGCGGCGGATCGATGATCATTGTGTCGTCGATCGGCGGGCTGCGCGGCAGTCCGGTCATCGGCACCTACGGAATCTCCAAGGCCGCCGACTTCGCCCTCGCCCGGAACCTCGCGGTTGAGTGGGGCCCCAGGAACGTCCGCGTCAACTGCATCGCTCCGGGGCTGATCAGGACGGACTTCGCGCGCGCCCTGTGGGAGGACGCAGAGGGCCTGAAGCAGCGCACCGATGCGACGCCGCTGCGGCGGATCGGCCGGCCCGAGGAGATCGGTCCGGTCGCCGCCTTCCTGGCGTCGCCGGCTGCGAGCTTCATCACCGGACAGGTCATCGTGGCCGACGGCGGCGTGACCATCGCATGAGGCCGCGCGCGGCTGCCCGGAAGGCCCAATCCGACGCCTCCGTTGCACGGTCGGCATAGCCGTCATGACGCCTGCGGGTTGCGCGGCACACCCGCGGTGTTGTCCTATGCGCCTCCAGGGACCGAACGGTCCCGCGCGTGGGGGAGGCAGGCATGCCCGTAAGGGTTGATATCGCGAAGCGGGTGCACGATCACACCTGGAAGCTTGATCCGATCGTGCGCACGCTGCTCGATACGGACTTCTACAAGCTGCTGATGGGATCGATGATCCATCGGCTGCACGCGGACGTGAACGTCACCTTCTCGCTGGTGAACCGGACGGAGTCCGTCAGGCTTGCCGACGAGGTCGACGAGGGCGAGCTGCGCGCCCAGCTCGACCACGCCCGCACGCTTCGCTTCGGCAAGAACGAGCTGATCTGGCTCGCCGGCAACACGTTTTACGGCCGCACCCAGATCTTCGATCCGGACTACCTGGCCTGGCTCGCCGATTTCCAGCTTCCCGAATACGAGCTGACCCGCCACGACGGCCAGTACGAACTCCGCTTCGAGGGCCCGTGGCGCGAGACCAGCATGTGGGAGGTCCCGGCGCTCGCCATCATCACCGAGCTGCGCTCCCGTGCGGCGGTGCGCGGCATGAACCGCTTCGAGCTCGACGTGCTTTACGCGCGCGCCAAGTCGCGGCTCTGGGACAAGATCGAACGCCTCAGGGTGCTCGCCAAGGAAGGTCCGCTCAAGGTCGGCGACTTCGGCACCCGGCGCCGGCACTCCTATCTCTGGCAGCTCTGGTGCGTGGAGGCGCTGAAGGAGGGTCTCGGTGACAGCCTGACGGGAACCTCCAACGTCAAGATGGCGATGGAACTCGGCCTCGAGGCGATCGGCACCAACGCCCACGAGCTGCCGATGGTCTATGCCGCGTTGGCCGACAGCGACGACGAGCTCCGCGCCTCCCCCTATCAGGTGCTCGCCGACTGGGCGACGATGTACGACGGCAATCTGAAGGTCGTGCTGCCGGACTGCTTCGGCACCACCAACTTTCTCAGGAACGCGCCGTCGTGGGTGGCCGGCTGGAAGGGCGCGCGGCCGGATTCCAAGCCGCCGATCGAGGGGGCGGAGGAACTGATCTCCTATTGGAAGGCCTACGGCGAGGATCCGATGGAAAAGTCCATCATCCTGTCCGACGGCATGGACGTCGACACCATCGAGGCCTCGGTCCGCCACCTGCGCGGCAAGACCAACGTGCTGATCGGCTGGGGCACCAATCTCACCAACGACTTCCGCGGCTGCGCCCCGAGCGGCTTCGACGGCCAGCTCAAGGCGATCTCGCTCGTCTGCAAGGTGACCGAGGCCGACGGGCGTCCGGCGGTGAAGCTGTCGGACAACGTCACCAAGGCTTCCGGTCCGAACGACGAGGTCGCCCGCTATCGCCGGGTGTTCGGCGAGGAGGGCGTCGTCGACCTGCCGGTGGCGGTGTAGGCGCCTGCATTACCGACGGCAACGCGCTGCGCTGATCCGGCCGGCCTTGGAGGGGCTGCCGTCGTCCTTCTTTCTCCCGCCGAATTCGGCGATACTTCCGCGAAACGCCCGGGAGGATCACCGTCATGTGCCGTCTAGTCGCCTATTCCGGCGAGCCGATCTATCTCGAGACGCAGCTGTCCGATCCGCCCCGCTCGCTGATCCGGCAGTCGCGCGAGGCGCGCGAGTCGCATTGGACGGTCAATGGCGACGGCTGCGGCGTCGGCTGGTACGGGAACCGGGAGGCGCCGGGGCTGTACCGCTCGGTCCGTCCCGCCTGGGGCGATTCCAACCTGCTGTCGATCTGTCACCAGCTCCGTTCGCCGATGTTTGCCGGCCACATCCGGGCGGCGACCGCCGGCGAGGTGGCGACCGCGAACTGTCACCCGTTTGCGGTCGGCCGGCGCCTGTTCATGCACAACGGCTACATCGGCGGCTACACGCGGATCCGCCGCGCCATCGAGATGATGATTCCCGCCGACCTCTACCGCTATCGCAAGGGTGCGAGCGACAGTGAGGCGATCTTCCTGATTGCCATGGGCAGGGGGATGGAGACCGATCCGATCGCCGCGATGGCGCAAACGCTCAGCGATATCGTCGCGTTGAACGCCGATCTGGATCACAACGAGCCCCTCGAACTCGCCGCCGTCCACACCGACGGCGAAAGCCTGTGGGCGTTCCGGTGGGCTCGCCACCATATCGCCCCGACGCTTTATCACCGCGCCTTCGGCAGCGGCGTGGTGATCGCCTCGGAACCCTATGACGACCAGCATTCCGAGTGGCATGCCGTACCCGAGGACAGCGTCATCGTGGTGCGGCCGGACCGTTCGATGGAGATAAGCCCCTTCCTGCCGAGGCAGCGGCCGGCAAGGACCGCATCGCGGTAGCAGGACTACCGCGCCCGACCCGGACGAAAGACGACTTCGCCCGACAGCGTCTCGCCGGGACCGAGTGCCACCATTCCGGTGTCGTCGCGGGTCCGCGCGAGGTTGAAGGCGTCGATGCAGTGCGACACCGGCTCGGCGCAGAAGAAGGAGGCGCCGGGCGGGGTGAAGACGATCAGGAAGTCGAGCGGTCCGGATGCCTCCAGCGACAGGTGCCGTGCGTCACCGCGGTCCGAGCCGGGCCAGTCGATTGCGAGCCGCTTCCCCCACGCCGTGAAGCAGTTGTCGAGCGGTTGCTCGTCCGCGATCAGCGGCGCTCCCGCCGGCCAGACGGTGTCGGCTGGAACCAGGTCGGTCGGCATCACTTCGTCGTCCGACCGCCACAGGCCCCCGACCGATGCCGAAAGCCGGCCTCCGGGGTGCCGCGGGAAATAGGGGTGCAGCCCGATGCCGGCCGGCATCGGCGTGTCGTCGAGGTTCGTCACCGAGATCGCGATGGTCAGCGTCGCGGCGTCCAGTGCGAAGCGTTGCTCGGCCAGGTAGGTCCAGGGCCAGGCGTCGGCGGCATGCCGGTAGTGCAGGACGGCGGTGTGGCCGGTTCTCTCGGCGACCTGCCAGGCCGCCTGCCAGCCGTGCCCGTGAATGACGTGCGGGTGCGGCGCGTAGTTCAGGGGCAGCACGATTTCGCGATCGAGGAAGGTGAACCGTCCCTCCCGGATCCGGTTCGAGAACGGCACCAGCGGATAGCAGGCCATGCCGCGTGCATCCGCGGCGTCCGGCCGGGCCCGCCGCATCCAGTCGGTCGTGCCCGCCGGCGTCTGCGACCAGAAGCCGCCCAGCGACCCGCCGCAATCCGGCCGGATCTCCGCCCGCAGGTCGCCTGCGGCGAGTTGAACGGCTGCTCCCTCATCCATCCTGTTGCCTCACCGGACCGGCCGACGATGCGCGGGCGTGTTTCGCGGCGGCGCGTCAGCGCAGCTTCTGCAGAAGGTCCGGCGTCGGGTAGGAATCGGCCGGCATGCCCAGTTGCGCCTGCACCGCCTTCACCGCCGCCCGCGTGTTGGCGCCGATGATGCCGTCCACCTTGCCGACGTCGTAGCCACGGGCGACGAGCGCCTTCTGCAGTTCGATGATCTGGTTGCGGCTCAGCGCCGGCGCGCTGCCGCGGCTGACCTTCGGCGCTCCCGCCAGGCGGGTGGCGAGGTAGGCTGCGGTCGTCGCATAGACCAGCGACTGGTTCCACTGCAGGTAGACCTGGAAGTTCGGATAGGCAAGGAAGGCGGGACCGTTGCGGCCCATCGGCAGCAGCAGCGATGCCGGCAGCCCGTCGGCTGGCAGCGGCGAACCGTCGATGCGCGTAACCCCGATACGGGCCCATTCCGAGCGCGGATGCTGGATGGCGATGTCGGCCTGGTCCCACTGGATGCCGGCGGGGACCTTCACTTCTTCCAGCCACGGCTGGCCGGCGCGCCAGCCGTGCTTCTTGAGAAGCGCGGCGGATGAGGCGAGCGCGTCGGCCGAGCTCTTGATCAGGTTGCGTCGCCCGTCGCCGTCGAAGTCGACCGCCGTCTCCCAGTAGTCCTTCGGCAGGAACTGGGTCTGCCCGAGTTCGCCCGCCCAGGCGCCGCGCATCTCGGCGACGCTGAGGTCGCCCCGCTGGATGATCTTCAGGGCCGCCAGCAGCTGTTCGCGGAACAGCTGCGGCCGCCGGCAGTCATATGCCAGCGACGCCAGCGCGTTCAGCGTCGAGGTGTCGCCGGTGTTCGCGCCGAAATCCGTCTCCAGCGCCCAGAACGCCACCAGCACCGGCCCCGGCACGCCGAACTGCTGTTCGATCGAATCGAACATCGCCTTCTTGCCGGTGAGATGCTTGCGGCCGTTGTCGAGCCGGTACTGGTTGACCATGCGGTCGGAAAACTCGAGGAAGCTTTGCGAGAAGACGCCCTGGCCGCGGTCCTTGTTGACGATCGACTGGTCGAACCGGACGTTGCCCAGCGCCGACTGGATCGTCTGCTGCGAGATGCCCTGCGCCGCGGCCTCGGCCTTGACCCCTTCGAGCCACTGGGAAAAGCTCGCGCCGCCGTGGCAGGTCGCCGCATCGGCGCTGCCGACGGTTGCCATCGCCAGTCCGGCCACGGTCAGGCACAGGTGTGCTAGGCGGCGCATCGTTTCACTCCTCCAGAGTTCGGATCCCGAATCGCCGCCCACTGTGCTCACCGGCTCGGGCGGTTTCAAGACGCATCGAAGTGCTCGCACGGCAATTCCATTTCACCGGCTACCAATGTATAGGAAGGGGGCGGACCGATAATGGTTCCACGGATCGCCCGATTGCCTGGCTCTGCGGTATTGCCGGCAGTGCAATCGGCCGGCCTTATGGCGTTCGACGTCTGTGATTGCCGGTCGAACGCGGCGAAACCCCTATACTAGCGACTACGAGGGCAGAAATGAAGACATTGATTACGGGCGTGATGCTCGGATTTGCGCTGCTTGCCGCACCTCTCGCGGCTTCGGCCCAGAGCATGCACACGGCCATGTCCGACGACGGCAAGGACCTGAGGGTCTCGGAAAAGCGCGGCAATGGCCGTCTTTCCGAAAGCAACAAGGGCTCGACCGGCTACAGCGGCATCGCGGCTGCGCTCGAGCAGAGGCTTCCCACCTCCGAGATCGCGGCGATCCGGGCGCTGGAGCCGATCGGGCCGGAATCGATCATCGGCGCGGACACCCGCAAGCAGGTCAACAACACCAGGAAGTACCCCTATCGGGCGGTGACGCTGATCACGTTCGAAGAGGGCCGCTGCACCGGCTGGATGGTCAGCCCGCGGCTGGTGGTGACCGCCGGCCACTGCGTCTACGATCCCGGCGTCGGCTACTACTCCAAGTCCTCGTTCCGGGTCTATCCGGGCTACACCGGAACGACCGCGCCGTACGGCTCGTGCCGGGCGAAGCGGCTGTTCACGGTCGCCGGCTGGGCCAATTCCGGCCGCGACGACTACGACTACGGCGCCATCAAGCTGAAGTGCAAGGTCGGCAACAAGACCGGCTGGTTCGGCTATTTCTGGAAGAAGGGCAGCCTCAAGCGCCTGCCGACGAAGATCGCCGGCTATCCCGGCGACAAGCCGCTCACCCAGTGGTACAGCAGGGGCCGCGTCACCGTTTCCCAGCCGAGGCGGGTCTTCTACAAGAACGACACGACCGGCGGCATGAGCGGCTCGCCCGTTTACTACAACCGTTCGGACAACTGCAGCCCGTGCAGCATGGCGATCCACGCCTACGGCACCTATGGCAGCGCGCCGTTCAGCACCAACAACCACGGCACCCGCATCAACAGGTCCGTGTTCAACAACATCAGCAACTGGAAGTGACGGCCTGGTCTCCGGTCCGTCGGCAGGGGCGGCGCGCATGGCGCGCCGCCCTTCGCCGTCTGCGGGAGCCGGGGCCGTGCAAATCGGCGGCGGGCAGGGTTGCCGACATGCTACAGACGCGAAAATTCGTTCTTGCCGTATACACGACGTCTTCGGCAAGTCTTTGCGGAAATATGTTTCGAATAGTCTGATTTATACTTTTTATTCTTTTGATATTACTGATACGAACGTCGGAAAACCATGTTTTTGCTGGCGGGCGTATGCTTGACAGGCTGGCGCGGTCGCATAAATTCGGGCGACGTGCCGTCACGCCGACGGGGGTGCTGCGAATCAGCCGGTATTCGTTACGAATCCGCACGGCGGCGCATCGCGACAACACAACGAGGACGATCATGAAGCGTATTGGTTTTGGGGTGGTGCTCGGATCGGCACTTGCCGTCCTGGCGCCGGCGGCCTTTGCCGCCAGCGGGCACGCGCCCATGTCGAGCGACGGCAAGGGCCTGTCGGCCGTCGAGTCGGCGAGCGGCGGCAAGGTGTCGCGAAGCTTCTCCGGCCGTCCGGGAGCGCTGAAGGATTTCGGCGCGGAATTCGGCGGCGACGAGGAACTCGCGGTCCTGAAGGCCATCGAGCCGAGCCGCTCGATCGGCGCCCCGAACGAGGACCGGCCCCGGAACAGGCGCGTCGAGATCGTCAATACGGAGGAGTTTCCAGCCAGCGCCGTCGCTCTGGTGACCTTCGAGGGCGACGACAACATCGACGGCGCCGAGGCCACCCGCAAGCGCTGCACCGGCTGGTTCATCAACAAGGACACCGTGGTGACGGCGGGCTCCTGCGTCTACAGGCCGGGGGATGGCTGGCACGACTACCTGACCTACAAGATCTATCCGGGCCGCAACGGCAAGACCTCTCCGTACGGCCATTGCCGGGCGACGCGGCTCTACACCGTGACGTACTGGGCCCTGGAGGGACGCGACGACTACGACTACGGCGCGATCAAGCTGAACTGCAACATCGGCAACAAGACCGGCTGGTTCGGCTATTTCTGGAAGAGCGGTTCCCTGAAGGGCCGCAGGGCGATCATTACCGGCTACCCGAGCGACAAGAAGCTGACGATGTGGCAGAGCAAGGGCAACGTGACCGTGTCCCAGCCGCGCCGCGTCTTCTATCCGAACGAGACCGTCGGGATGACCGGGGCGCCCGTCTATTCCAAGCGCGGCAAGTGCGATCCCTGCGCCTACGCCGTAAACACCTACGAGCGCGACAAGGACAAGCGTGGTCCCTTCCGGCGCTACAATCACGGCACCCGGATCACCCAGGAGGTCTTCACCAACCTCAACCGCTGGAAGCGCGCACTGAAGTAGGCGGCCGACGCCGAACCGGCAGACCAAAGGCCGGGCTCCCGCGGGGGAGCCCGGCCTTTTCGTTTGCGGCCACTCTCTTCGCGCGAAACGCCACATTCAGGCTGGATGAACGTTTACAGCCCTGTTTGTGGTGTTACAGTTTTATGACACTATGGCGTCACGGGTGAACACGACGTGCATCCGGCGGGTTGAGGGAGAATTCAGACATGACCGATCGTTTCGCACGACGTGCCGTCCTGGCCGGCGTCGCGCGGGTGACAGCCGGCGTATTCGTCGGCGCGACCCTGCTTGCAGCGCTTCCCGGCGTCGCCGACGCCGGAAAGATTACCGTCTACACCTCCTACGAGGAGGACGAACTGGCCTCCTTCCTGGAGGCGATGCAGGAGGACCTTCCGGACGTCGAGGTCGACGTGCTGCGGCTGTCCACCGGCGATCTCCGCGCCCGCATGCTGGCGGAAGCCGACAATCCCAAGCATGACGTGATCTGGGGCTGGGCGGCCACCTCGATGGTCGATCCGCGCATCATGGAAATGATCGAGCCCTACACGCCCGAAGGCATCGACAAGGTGCCGGCGCGCTTCCGCGACAAGGACGGGCACTGGTTCGCCACCACCGGCTACATGGGCGCCTTCTGCGTCAACCTTCCGGAAATGGAAAAGGCCGGTCTGCCGATGCCGACCTCCTGGCAGGATCTGACGAAGCCGGAGTTCGAGGGCAAGCTGGTGATGCCGAATCCGGCAAGCTCCGGCACCGGCTACCTGCACGTCGCCTCGATCCTGCAGATGATGGGCGAGGAGAAGGGCTGGGAGTACCTGGACGCGCTCGACAAGAGCATGGACCAGTACATCAAGAGCGGCTCGAAGCCCTGCAACGCGGCCAGCGCCGGCGAGTTTCCGATCGGCATCTCCTTTGCGCTGCGCGCCATCAAGAACATCGACGAGGGCTACCCGATCGCCATGGTGCTTCCCTCCGAGGGCGCCGGCCACGAGCTCGAGGCGAACGCCCTTATGGCATCCTCGCAGAACAAGGAAGATGCGAAGAAGTTCCTTGACTGGACGCTCTCCAAGAGCGCCGAGGAGCAGTACAACAAGTGGAAGTCGATCGTGACCATGCAGGGTCGCGAGATGCCGGAGAAGTTCAAGGCCGCGGGTCTGCCGGACGACATTTCCACGGTGCTGTTCGAGATGGACTACGCGTGGGCAGCGGAGAACCGCGACCGCATCCTCGCCGAGTGGCAGAAGCGCTACGAGGAGTAGGCGCCACCGCGCGCGCAATCCGGCGGGGAACGGCGCGCGCGCTGTCCCCGCCGCTTCGTATCCGATACCCGGCGCAAACCGTTCGGCCAAACTGGAGTCCGCGGATGTATCTGAGCCTGCGCGACGTGACCAAGCGCTTTGCCGATGTCGTGGCGGTCGACCATGTCGATCTCGACCTGACCGAAGGCGAGTTCGTCTGCTTCCTGGGGCCGTCGGGATGCGGAAAGACGACGCTGCTGCGGGTGATCGCCGGGCTCGAGGAACTCGACGAGGGGCGGATCCTCCTCGAAGGCCGCGACCTCGCCGACCTGCCGGCCCGCAAGCGCAACTTCGGGGTCGTGTTCCAGTCCTACTCCCTGTTCCCCAACCTGACTGTGGCGCGCAACGTCGCCTACGGGCTCGAATGCCGCAAATGGGATCGCGCCCGGATCGACGCGCGGGTCGGCGAGATGCTCGACATCGTCCACCTTCGCGGCGATGCCGGCAAGCACCCGCACGAACTGTCCGGCGGCATGCAGCAGCGCGTGGCGCTTGCCCGCGCGCTTGCGCCGGAGCCGTCGGTGCTCTTGCTCGACGAGCCCCTGTCGGCGCTCGACGCCAAGGTGCGCGAGAGCCTGCGCGGCGAGATCCGCGATCTCCAGAAGCGGCTCGGCATCACCACGATCATGGTGACGCACGACCAGGACGAGGCCATGGAGATGGCCGACCGGATCGTCGTCATGAACTCGGGCCGCATCGAACAGGTCGGCAGCGCGGAGGACCTCTACTGGGAGCCGGCCACGCGTTTTGTCGGCCAGTTCATCGGCAGGCTCAACATCATCGAGGATCCCGCCCTGCGCGACCGGCTGGGCGCCGGCGGCGGCGCCTCGGTCCTGGCAATCCGCCCCGAGCACGTCAGCGTCGGGCCGGACGGCATGTTCGAGGGCACCGTGCGCAAGCTGGCCTTCCTGGGCAACACCATGCGGCTCGACGTCGAGACGTCGGGCCAGAACATGGAAATCGAGATTCATGGCCGCCGGGAACCGTTGACGGTGGGCGACACGATCCGCTTCGCTCTGCCCGAGAACAGGGTCAGGCGGCTGGCAGCCTCGCCCGCATGACCTCAGTGACGACGAGTCCGGTGCGCCGCCGGCATCTTGATGCCGACCGTGTGTTCGGCGCCGCCGTGGTCGGCATCACCGGGCTTCTGCTGGTGGTGTTCGTGCTGGTGCCGCTGTGGGCGATCCTGAAGACCTCGTTCGTCACCCCGCAGGGCATCGGCCTCGGCAACTTCGTTCTCTATTTCACCAGCGCCCGGTTCCTCGGTATCGTCGGGAATACCTTCCAGGTCGGCATCAGCGTTACCGTCACCACGCTGGTGCTGGCTTACGGCTTCGCCTACGCGATGCAGAGAAGCTGCATGCCCGGCAAGTCGGTGCTGCGCCTCGTCGCGCTGCTGCCGATCTTCTCCCCGTCGCTCGTGCAGGCGCTCGGTCTGCAGTTCCTGCTCGGCCGCAACGGCCTGGTCAACCGTACCTTCGGCACCGAGATCGACATATACGGCTTCTGGGGCATCTTCATCGCCGACGTCGTCTATGCGTTTCCGCACGCCTTTCTGATCCTGACCACGGCGCTGGCGGTCGCCGACGCGCGCATCTACGAATCGGCCAAGAGCCTCGGCGCCGGGCCCTGGCGGATCTTCCGGACGGTGACGCTGCCGGGCACCCGCTACGGGCTGGCTTCGGCGGGCTTCGTCGTCTTCACCATCGTCATCACCGATTTCGGCAATCCGGTCGTCATCGGCGGCAACTATTCGGTCCTGGCGGTGGAGATCTACAATCAGGTCTCCGGCCAGGCCAACTTCTCGATGGGCGCGGTGATCGGCGTGGTGCTGCTGCTGCCGGCGGCGCTGGCGGTGATGGGCGAGAAATGGATTGCCCGCCGGCAGTTCGCCTCTGTGACGTCGCAATCGGTGCCGCTGGTGCCGAAGCCGAGGTTCGGCCGCGACATGGTCTGGCTCGCCTACAGCATCGTCATCGCCGCGGCCATCCTGTCGCTTGTGGCGATCGTGGTCTATGCCAGCTTCGTCAGGCTCTGGCCCTACAACCTGTCGCTGACGCTTCGGCATTACGGCTTCGACGTGCAGAACGGCATCGAGCCGCTGTGGACCAGCATCGAGGTCGCGCTCGTCACGGCGCTGCTGGCCATCGTGTTCGTCATCGGGGCGGCCTATGCCAACCACAGCTTTCCGAGCCGCGCCGGCCGCTTCGTCTACTTCCTGGCGATCCTGCCGGCGGCGGTGCCGGGCATGGTGCTGGGGCTCGGCTACATCCTGGCCTTCAACACACCCGGTCAGCCCGTCTACTGGATCTACGACACGATCCTGATCATTGCCGTCTGCAACGTCTACCACTACCACGCCCAGGGCTTCCTGCTGGCGACCACCAACCTGAAGCAGATCAGCCCGACCTTCGACGAGGCCTCGTCGACGCTCGGCGCGACCAAGCTGACGACGGTGTGGCGGATCACCCTGCCGCTGATCTGGCCGACGATCCTCGGCGTCGGCGTGTTCTTCTTCATGCGGGCGATGGTGACGCTGTCTGCCGTGATCTTCCTGATCACGCCGTCGACGCAGCTCGCAGCCGTCTCGGTGCTCTATCTCGACGATCGCGGCGCGCTGAACCAGGCGGCGGCGTTCGCGGTCTGCATCATGGCGACCGTCATCGGCTTCCTGCTGCTGGCGCAGCTCGCGCTGCGCCTGTCGGGCGTTCGAGGCGTCAGCCTGGTGCGGTGATGGAGACGATGGCGGTGAGGGCGGCGCATTCCGCCGCCACGCAGGCGGCGCCGAGGATGTCTCCCGTCTGACCGCCGAGCTGCGAGCGGGCCAGCAGGCCGACGATCGCGGCGCCGATCGCCGCCGCCAGGATTGCCGCCAGCGCGGTTGCGAACGGCAGCAGCAGGAACGCGGTCAGCGCGGCGATCGCCGCTGCCTCCGCCGTCGCGTTGCGGCCGGCCTGGCCGACATGCACCGCCAGGCCGTCGGCGCGGGCCGGACCGAGCCAGTGCATCAGCGGCACGATGGCGCCGCGCGACAGTGCGGCCGTCGCCATCAGCGCTGCCGCGACGAGGGCGGCGTCGGCCAGCGTGCCGATCACCGACAGCCGCAGCGCGAATATCAGGATGAGGGCGATCACCCCGTACGTGCCGATCCGGCTGTCGCGCATGATCTCCAGTTTGCCGGCCCGGTCGGCGCCGCCGCCCAGGCCGTCGGCGGTGTCGGCCGCGCCGTCCTCGTGCATGGCGCCGGTCGCCAGCACCATGGACCCCAGCGCGAACACGCCGGCGATGAAGGACGGCACCCCGATCACGTGCGTGAGCCAGTAGACCCCGCCGCTGATCGCCCCGACGGCGAGGCCGGCGAACGGATAGGCCCAGACAGCCCGGGCCGGGTCGGGCCGCTCGGCGGGATCGGCGATCCACCCCGTCGGCAGCCGCGTCAGGAGGCCGAAGGCGGCGGCGAGTTCGGCGTGTCGCGACATGGTCTCAGTCCTTGTTGTCGACGCCCGCCTCGGCGAAGGTCGCCATGCCGTTGTGGCAGGCCACGGCAGCCCGCAGGATGGGGATCGCGACCGCGGCGCCGGAGGCCTCGCCGAGGCGCATGCCGAGATCGACCAGCGGCACCTTGCCGAGCGCCTCGGCGAGCCGCCAGTGCCCCGCCTCGGCGGACGAATGGCCGATGATGGCATGATCCAGCCCGGTCGGCGACAGCTTTGCGAGCGGCGCGGCGGCAGCCGTCGAGACGAACCCGTCGAGCAGCACCGGCACGCCCCTGATGCGCGCGGCGAGCGCCGCGCCGAAGATGCCCGCCAGTTCGCGCCCGCCCAGCGACAGTGCCGCCAGCAGCGGGTCGGCGAGAATGTCCTGGTGCCGGTCGAGGCCGGCGTCGATCGCCTCGCGCTTGCGCTTCAGCCCGGCATCGTCGATGCCGGTGCCGCGGCCGGCCCAGTGCTCGCCGTCGCCGCCGAACAGCGCCGCCGTCAGGGCTGCCGCCGTGGTGGTGTTGCCGATCCCCATCTCGCCGAGGCACAGGAGGTCCGTGCCCTCCGGGACGGCTGCGTATCCCGCGTTGACGGCGGCGAGGAAGTCGGCCTCGCTCATGGCCGGGCTTTCGGTGAAGTCCGCCGTCGGCCTGTCGAGGTCGAGCGGCACCACGGTCAGGTCCGCCCGCGCCGCTTTGGCAAGCTGGTTGATGGCGGCGCCGCCGCTGTCGAAGTTGGCGACCATCTGGGCGGTGACGCTCGAGGGGAAGGCGGAGACGCCGCGCGCGGTCACGCCGTGGTTGCCGGCGAACACCAGGATCACCACCCTGTTGAGCAGCGGCGCCTCGCGGCCCTGCCAGCGCGCCAGCCAGGCGGCCAGCGATTCCAGCCGGCCGAGGCTTCCCGGCGGCTTGGTGAGCTGCAACTGCCTGTCGGCGACCGCGGCGGCGGCATCGGCGCTGCCGGCTGGAAGGTCGGCGCAGGCGGCCCGCAGGGCGTCGAGTGTGGCGAACGTCGTCATCTGTGCTCCCGTAGTGAGTTCGAACGCGCGGTTTCAGCCGGCGCGGGCGATGGCATGGAAGAAGGTCCCGGAGACCAGCCCGCGGCGGCCGCCGGAGAGGCCGAGCGCCTTGCCGGTCCCGTCGGCGATCTCGGCGAGCGGATCGTCGCCGCCGGGATCCGTCACCGTCGCGTAGTGGAATTCGTGGCCCCTGAGCACCGTTCCGGCGCTGCCGGCCGGGCAGTCGGCGAGCAGCCGCGCCTGCCGGTAGCCGAGATTCATTTTGCGCCTGGCGAAGCTGGTGGCGTGGCCGAGCAGGCCCGTCATCGCATGCGTGTGGCCGTCGGCGTCCTCGATGCCCTGTCCCAGCACCATGAAGCCGCCGCACTCGCCATGCACCGGGCGGCGCTCCGCAAAGCGCGTCAGACCGTCGCGGAAGTTCGTCGCCGCGGCCAGCGCGCCGGCATGCAGCTCCGGATAGCCACCCGGCAGCCAGCACACGTCGCAGTCCGGCGGCGGAGCTTCGTCGGCGAGCGGCGAGAACGGCACGATCTCGGCGCCGTCGCGGCGCCAGCCGTTGACGAGGTGGGGATAGACGAAGGTGAAGGCTGCGTCCTCGGCCAGCGCGATGCGCTGTCCCGGCGGCCTCAGCGGCGCCCCGGCCGCGCCGGCACGGGCATCCACCGGTGCCGCCAGGTCGAGGATCCTGTCGAGGTTCAGCTGATTTTCGCCGAGATCCGCCAGCCGCTCGAGCAGCGCCTCCAGGTCGCCGTGCTCGCGCGCCTGCACGAGGCCCAGATGGCGTTCGGGCAGGGCGACGGTCTGGTCGCGCATCAGCGCGCCTGCGACCGGCATGCCGATCCGCTCCATCGCATCGGCGACCTGCGTCAGGTGGCGTTCGCTGGCGACGCGATTGGGGATGACGCCGCCGATCCGGACAGCCGGATCGAGCGTCGCGAACCCGTGCGCGACGGCCGCCGCCGACTGCGACTGGCCGGAGACGTCCATCACCAGCAGCACCGGCAGGCCGAGGCGCGCTGCGAGGTCAGCGCCCGCGCCGCGCCGGCCGGGTTCCCCGGCGATGCCGTCGAACAGGCCCATCGACGACTCGATGACCAGCAGGTCGGCCCCCGCGGCGGCCTCGCCGACCAGCGCCTCCACGAGCTCTGGCGGCATCGCCCAGCTGTCGAGGTTGATGCCGGGCCGGCCGCTGGCTGCGGCATGGAAGGCGGGATCGATGTAATCGGGACCGGATTTCGCGGTCTTCACCGTCAGCCGGCGCCGCCGCATCGCCGCGATCAGCGCCAGCGTCACCGTGGTCTTGCCCGAACCCGAGCGCGGCGCGGCGACGATCAGCCCCTTTGCCCCGCTGGAAGCCGAGCTCACGACACCGCCTCCAGCACCCGCGGCATCAGCGCCAGCAGCTGTTCGCGCACGGTGACGATGCCGCCGATCGCCACGATCGCCGGCGGCTCCAGCCCGGCGGCCTCTGCATCCGACGCGATGTCGGCCAGCGTCGAGGTCAGCACACGCTCCCCCGGCAGCGTCGCGGAGACGACGATCGCCGCCGGCGTTTCGGGGCTCAGCCCCCCCGCGACCAGCGCCGCGGCGATCCGGTCGAGCGTCTTCATCGCCATGTACAGGATGATCGGCTGGCCGGTCGCCGCCAGCGCCGCCCAGTCGAGACCCTCCTCGGTGTCGGCGCCGTGGCCGGTCGCCAGGATCACCGCCTGGTTGACGCCCCGGATCGTCGCCGGGATCGAGGCGAGCGCCAGCCCGGCCAGGCCCGAGGTGATGCCGGGGACCACCCGGAACGGGATCCCCTGCGCGGCGAGCGTCAGCGCCTCCTCGCCGCCGCGGCCGAACACGAACGGGTCGCCGCCCTTCAGCCGCAGCACCCGCTTGTCCTGACGGGCGAGCTCGACGAGGCGGCGGGTGATGTCGGCCTGCGTCGCCGACGGCTTGCCGCCGCGCTTTCCGGCGAACTCCAGCACCGCGCCGTCGCGGCGCATCGCCAGCGTGCGCGGGTCGACGAGAGCGTCGTGCACCACCACGTCGGCCTGGGCGAGGCCCGCGACCGCGTCGAGCGTCAGGTGCGCCGGATCGCCCGGCCCGGCGCCGGCCAGCCAGACGTGGCCCAGTTCGAAGACCGGGACGTCTCCCATCAGGCGGCGGAGGAGGTCGAGCGTTGTCATGGCGTCTTCGAACAATAACCGAGGAAAGGCGCGGCACTAGCGAGTGACGGCGGCAGGATCAACCCTGCGGCCGTATCGGGCCGCCGGATGCCGGCCGGCGATCCACCGTGACAGCCCCCGCGCAACGCGCTATCTGCCACGCCATGGACGAGACGCGCCCGCTGCGCCGGGGCTGGACCACGGGAACCTGTGCCACGGCGGCCGCCAAGGCGGCCTTCGCCGCGCTCGTCGGCGGCGATTTCCCCGATCCGGTAACGGTGACGCTGCCGGGCGGCCAGACGCCGGCCTTCGCACTTGCCCGCCATGACATCGGAGAGGATTGGGCGCGCGCCGGCATCGTCAAGGACGCCGGCGACGATCCCGACGTCACCCACGGCGCCCTCATCGTCGCGACCGTCCGGCCCGGCGTCCCCGGCGGCGGCGTCGCTTTCAGGGCAGGCGAGGGCGTCGGCACCGTCACCCGGCCGGGCCTGCCGATGCCGCCCGGCGAGCCGGCCATCAACCCGGTGCCGCGCCGGATGATCGCGCAGGCGATTGCCGAAGTCTGCGCCGACACCGGCGCAAGCGGCGACGTCGATGTGGAAATCTCCATCCCCGGCGGCGAGACCCTTGCCGAAAGGACGCTGAACGGCCGCCTCGGCATCGTCGGCGGCCTGTCGATCCTTGGCACCACCGGCATCGTCGTGCCCTATTCCTGCGCCGCCTGGATCGCCTCGATCCATCGCGGCATCGATGTGGCGCGGGCGACCGGCCGCGACCATGTCGCCGGCGCCACCGGCAGCGCCTCCGAAGCCGCAATCGCCCGGATGCACGGCCTGCCCGACGAGGCGCTGCTCGACATGGGCGATTTCGTCGGCGGCACCCTGAAATACCTGCGCACCCATCCCGTGCCGAAGGTGACGATCGCCGGCGGCATCGCCAAGATGACCAAGCTCGCGCAAGGCTTCCTCGACCTGCACTCCAAGCGCGGCCGCGTCGACCTCGATGCCCTGGCCGACGTGGCGGTTGCCGAGGGCGGCTCGGACGCCCTGCGGGCGCGCATCGTCGCCGCCAATACCACGCCCGAAGCCTTCGCCGCCGCGGCGGAGGAGGGCATCCCGCTCGGCGACGTGGTGGCGGGCGCGGCGTGGCGCACGGCGGCCGACGTGATCGCCGGCACCGGCATGGCGCTGGAAATCGCCGTGTTCGACCGCGACGGCAATCTCGCCGGCCACGCGCCCTTTGCTCCGGTTGGCGACGCCGCTCATGACGCCTCCGGTTCCCGGCCGCGGAAGCGGCGCTGATAGCCCGCGTCGTAGAGCGCGCTGTCGCGGAACTCCTCCGCGTCCAGCACCTTGCCGACCAGGATCAGTGCGGTGCGCTCCATCGGTTGCGCCGCGATCTCCGCTTCGATGGTCGCCAGGGTGCCGTGCACGATCCGCTGCTCCGGCCAGCTCGCCCGGTAGACCACGGCGGCCGGGCAGTCGGCGCCGTAGTGCGGCGTCAGCTCCGCGACCACCTTGTCGAGCACGTGGATCGACAGGTGGACGGCGAGCGTCGCGCCCGTCCGGCCGAACGCGTCCAGCGTCTCGGCCTCCGGCATCGCCGAGGCGCGGCCCGACGTGCGCGTCAGCACCACCGACTGCGCCACCTCGGGCAGCGTCAGCTCCTTCGCCAGCGCCGCCGAGGCTGCTGCAAACGCCGGTACGCCCGGCGTCACCGTATAGGCAATTCCCAGCGCCTCGAGCCGCCGGATCTGCTCGCCGAGCGCGCTCCACACCGAGAGGTCGCCCGAATGCAGCCGCGCCACGTCCTGTCCCGCCGCGTGCGCCGTCTCGAATTCGGCAGCGATCTCGTCGAGGCTCATCGGCGCCGTGTTGACGATCCGCGCGTCTGGCGGGCAGTGCGCCAGGATCTCGGCGTTGACCAGCGATCCGGCGTAGAGGCAGACCGGGCAGGCGGCGATCAGGTCGCGGCCGCGCAGCGTGATCAGGTCCGGCGCGCCCGGGCCGGCGCCGATGAAGTGCACCGTCATCGTCCCGCCCTTTCCGCCAGCGCGCAGGTCGCCATGGCGCTGGCGATCCTTGGCAGCACCAGCCGCCCGTTCGGCCCCGCCGCCGCCAGCGCCGCGGCTTCGGCGACGGAGGCGAAGCCCGTCGCCTCCAGCGCCTTTTCCGAGCGGGTCGGGCAATCGGCCTCGACCGCACGCATCGCATCCGCGCCCACGGGCAGCAGCGGCAGCGCCATCCGCTCCGCCGCCTCGCGCACGCCGGGCTCCCCGGCCTTGAAGGCGGCAGTCGCGAGAGCGGTGAACCGGCAGTTGGCGATCCCGGCGCGCTTCACGGCCTCGCCGATCAGCGCGACGATCTCGTCGGCGCCGCAGCCCGACCGGCAGCCGATCCCCGCGACGATCATGCCCCGCCGTCCCGGGGCTTCTGCCCCACCCACTGCGTCACCGTCATCGCCGGCCGGAAGCCGTGCCGGCCGCCGATCGCCTCGAGCCGCTCCACCGACAGCCGCGCCAGCGAGCCGCCATACGTGCCGTGCGCCGCGATCAGCCGCGCCTCGGTCTCGAGCGTCACCGCATTCACCACCATCCGTCCGCCCGGCCGCAGCGCCGACCACGCCGTCTCGATCACCCCGTCCGCCTGTCCGCCGCCGCCGATGAACACCGCGTCGGGCGCCGGCAGGTCGGCGAACGCCTCCGGAGCCGCTTTCTCGACGATTTCGAGCCGTGGCACCCCCAGGTTAGCGGCATTGCGTGCCGCACGCGCGGCACGCTCCGGGTCGCGTTCGATCGCGATTGCCCGGTTGGCGGGGTGGCGCAGCAGCCATTCGATCGAGATCGAGCCCGATCCGCAGCCGATATCCCACAGCCGCTCTCCGGCCCGCGGCGCCAGCGACGACAGCGTCACCGCCCGAATCTCGCGCTTGGTGAGCTGGCCGTCGTTCTCGAAGAAGGCGTCCGGCAGGCCGCTCGCCAGCGGGATCACCTTTGCGCCCGCCGCGCCGACGACCTCGATTCCGATCAGGTTCAGCGGGTCGACGTCGTTGAAGCCGAAACCGTACGCCTCCGCCTCGCGGATCCGTTCGCGCCGTCCCCCCAGCGCCTCCATCACGTGCAGGCGCGAGGCGCCGAAGCCGCGAGCCGACAGGTATGTCGCGACCGCCGCGGGCGTCGTCTCGTCGGCCGACAGCACCAGCACCCGCCGTCCCGGCTGCAGGTGCGGCGCCAGCGTCTCCACCGGCCGCCCGCAGCAGGTGACCTGCGCGCAGTCGGCGACCGCCCAGCCGAGCCGGGCGCAGGCGAGCGAGAACGCCGACGGCGCCGGAATCGCGGTGATCTGCGCCGCCGGCACATGCCGGGCGAGCAGGCTGCCGACGCCGTACAGGTACGGATCGCCGGAGGCGAGCACCGCGACGGGCGTCCCCGCCAGCCCGAGGATCTCATCGACGGCGCCGGTGAGCGGGCTCGGCCAGGCTCTGGCCTCGCCGGAAATCAGCCCGTCCGCAAGCGCCAGGTGCCGCTTGCCGCCGTAGACGACGCGCGCGCCGGACAGCAGCGCCCGCGCGGCCCCGGTCAGCCCTTCGATGCCGTCCTCGCCGATGCCGATGATCGACAGCCACGGCGAACGGGCTTGCGCGGCCGCGCTCATCGGGGCATCCCCTTGGCGCGATGAGACAGCTCAGGCTCCTGATCCTCGGCGGCACCAGCGAGGCGAGCGCGCTCGCCCGAGCCCTTGCCGGCGACGCGCGCGTCGCCCCGCTCCTGTCGCTTGCCGGCCGCACGAAGGCCCCGGTCACGCCGCCGGTCCCCTTCCGTGTCGGCGGCTTCGGCGGGCCTGCGGGGCTTGCCGCCTATCTCGAGGCGGAGCGGTTCGACCTCATGATCGACGCGACCCATCCCTTCGCCGACCGGATCAAGCGGAACGCCGTCGAAGCGGCCGGCTTGGCCGGCGTCCCGCTGCTGGCGATCCGCCGGCCGGAGTGGCGCCCGCAGCCAGGCGACCGATGGACGATCGTGCCGGACATGGCCGCCGCGGCCGCGGCGCTTGGAAACGACCCGAAACGCGTCTTCCTGACGATCGGCCAGAAGGAACTGGCGCCGTTCCGCGAGGCGCCGGTCCATACATACGTGATCCGCAGCGTCGATCCGCCCGATCCGGGACATCTCCCCCCGAACGCCGTCGTCATCATCGCGCGCGGCCCGTTCGACGAGCCTTCCGAGAGGGCGCTTCTGGACGGGCACCGCATCGACGTGATCGTCACCAAGAACTCCGGCGGCACCGCGACCGAGGCCAAGCTCGCCGCCGCCCGCGCGCTCCGCATCCCGGTCGTGATGGTCGCCCGCCCCGCCCATCCCGACGCCGAGACGGTCGACACCGCCGAGCAAGCACTCGCGTGGCTGGAGGCGCGTGTCCGGCAGGCGTGACGCCGTCCGATCTCCGGCCCGATCTTCGGCGCTGCCAAATTCCGCAAACGCCGCCTTGGGCCCCGGATCAAGTCCGGGGCGTAGGCTCGTCGTATGGCACCGCGATTTCCAAGAGCACTGCCTACGTCCCGGGCCGAGCCCGGGACGTCGTCCGAGTGTGGGGTACGGGATTTGCCCATACCACAGCCTATGTCCCGGGCTTGACCCGGGACCCAGGACGGCGGCTGCGCCGGGTTCTGACGCTGGATCAGCTGTTCCGCGGCGATGAGCCGAGGGAGGAGGCGGCACTGTCTGATGGAACACGGCTGCGATCAAATCGCACACTCCTCGGCCTTGCCGACCGCCACGGCCCCCGCGCGGCGCGGCGTATAGACCCACGCGCGACCGTCCGGTCGGGCGATCGTCCGCGTCGCACTCGAGCCGACCAGCACCAGCGTGCGCATGTCGGCGCGGGCGGGATCGGCGTCGCCGAGCGGCACGATCTCGATCGTCTCGTCGGCGCGGCTCACCGCTGTCGCGAACACCACCGGCGTGTCGGCCGCCCGCACACCGCGCAGGATGTCGAGCGCCGCGCCGAGCTGCCACGGCCGCGCCCTGGAGATCGGATTGTAGAGCGCGATGACAAAATCGGCGGCCGCCGCCGCTTCCAGCCGCCGCACCACCGTCTCCCAGGGCTTCAGGTTGTCCGACAGCGAGATCGCGCAGAAGTCGTGGCCGAGCGGCGCGCCGAGCCGGGCGGCGGCGGCGAACATCGCCGAGATGCCGGGGATCACCTCGACCTCGATCGACCGCCACTCCGGCGCGCCGGCCTCGATCGCCTCGAACACGGCGGCTGCCATCGCGAACACGCCGGGATCGCCCGACGAGACGATCGCGACGTATTTCCCTGTATATGCAAGTTCGAGCGCCGCCCGCGCCCGGTCGAGTTCCTCGCGGTTGTCGGAGCCGTGCCGCGCCTGCCCCTCCTGCTCCGGCACGCGGGCGAGATAGGTCGTGTAGCCGAACAGGTCGGTCGCCGTCGCCAGCGCCGCCCGCGCCTGCGGCGTCTGCAACTCGGCCGCGCCCGGGCCGAGGCCGACGATCGTCAGGCGGCCGGTCATCGGGCAGCTCCGGAAATGGGCATAATGATTGGTCCAGCTCTGTCGCCACCCGCAGAGGCCGAGCCGGGTCCCGGCTCGAGCCCGGGAGCTCGGCTGTGCGTGGGGCGCCCACCTTGCCATACGATAGGTCTACGCCCCGGACCTGATCCGGGGCCCAGGACGGCGGCATAGTAGAACCCGTCCGTATCCCGCTCACTCCTGTTCTCGCGGCCGGTCATCGGGCGGCCCGAGGTTAAACTCCAGCGGGAATCCACGGCATCCGCACCGGTGTTGAACGCGGCGCATGTGGCTGCCCGGCGGGGATGCGGCATCACACCGTCCTCCGCTCGGTCGGCACCAGCACCAGCGAGAAGTAGGGGCCGCGCTCGTCGGCGAGTTCCGCCAGCGGCACCAGCCGTTCCTGCGCCGTGGTGCCGCGCTCGACATAGACGGCGCGGCCGAGCTTGCCGGCCCGCTGCAGCGCCGCGCGGATCTTCGCCAGGTTCAGGCCGGCCTTCATGATCACCGCCGCGTCGGCGCCCGCCAGGCGCTCGGCGAGGCGGTCTTCGGCCATCGTCCCCGACAGCACGCACAGCACGTCGTCGCCGCGCGTCATCGGCCGGCCGGCGCGCGCCCAGCAGCCGCTCATCGCGGTGATCCCCGGCACCACCTCGCAGGTATACCGGCCGGCGAGCCGGTCGTGCAGGTACATGTAGGAGCCGTAGAACAGCGGATCCCCCTCGCACAGCACGGCGACGTCGGTTCCGGCCTCCAGCCTCGCGCCGACGCGCGCCGCGGCGTCGTCGTAGAAGGTCGCCATCTCCGGGAGGTAGCGCGGGTCGGAGACCGGGATCTCGGTGGTGAACGGATAGTCGAGCCGCATCTCCTCGGCGGCCGGACCGAGCGCCCCCTCGACGATCGTCCGGGCGTTGCCGGTGCGGCCGCTCTTGGCGAAATAGGCGACGACGGGGGCGGCGGCGAGGATGCGCGCCGCCTTCAGCGTCATCAGCTCGGGATCGCCCGGGCCGACGCCGACGCCGTAGAGGGTCCCCGCCCGCGCCATTGCGCCGCTCACTCCTGCTCGCTCGCCAGCGCGTTGATCGCGGCGACCGCCATGGCGCTGCCGCCCTTGCGGCCGCGCACCGTCAGGAACGGCACCCGTCCGTCGGCTTCCAGCGCCTCCTTCGATTCGGCCGCGCCGACGAAGCCGACCGGCATGCCGATCACGGCGGCCGGCGTTGGCGCCCCGGCGTCGAGCATCTCGAACAGGTGGAACAGCGCGGTCGGCGCGTTGCCGATCGCGATGACGGCGCCGTCCATGCGGTCTTCCCACAGTTCCATCGCCGCGGCCGTGCGCGTGTTGCCGATCATCTCGGCGAGGCCTGCCACCTCCGGCTCGCCCAGCGTGCAGACGACCGGGTTGTCGGCAGGCAGGCGGGTCCGCGTGATGCCGTTGGCGACCATCTTGGAGTCGCACAGGATCGGCTTGCCGTCGAGCAGCGCCGAACGGGCCGCGGCCGTGAAGCCGGGCGAGAAAACCAGGTCGGCCGCCACCTCGACCATGCCGCAGGCATGGATCACCCGCACCGCGACGCGGGCCTCGTCCGGCGCGAACCGCGCCAGGTCGGCTTCGCTGCGGATCGTCGCGAACGACCGGCGATAGATCTCGGCGCCGTCGCGGATGTAGTCGTGGGGGGCGTTCATGGCAGTTTGGCCTTCCGGTGCGTGCGTATGTCCATGGGTTGGAAGTCGTGTCCCCGCAAGGCGCGGCGGGGATCGGCGGGATCGGTGATCAGGTTCAGTGCGTCCAGCGCCGCCAGCAGCGGCGCGGCATCTTCGGAGGCCACCGGCACGAGACAGACGGCGCGCCACGGCGTCATTCGCAGCGTGCCGTCGGCGTATGTCCCGGCAAGGCTGGCAAGTACCTCAAGCGTCTCCGCCCGCAGCCGCCCGCGCGGCACGCCCGCGACGACGGCGCCACTCTTTCGGTCGGGAAACGGCAGCGACCCGACGGGACTGTCCGCCGGCGGCGCGGCGTACATCGGGTCGGGTTGGGCGTCGCGTGCAGAATTGGCAGCTATTGCGCCCGCCGCTCCTGGGTCCCGGGTCGAGCCCGGGACGTACTCAGAAATTGTGGAACCTCTCGCGCCACACGACAGGTCTACGCCCCGGACCTGATCCGGGGCCCAGTCCGGCGGCTGCGACAGGGCGGAGCGCTGCGAGAGGAGGGGTGCGTCTCGCTCCGGATCTTCCGAGGCGCGCCTCGCCGCCGCTCCCCGTGCCGCCCCTGGGTCCCGGGTCAGGCCCGGGACGTACTCAGAAATTGTGGCACCTCTCGCGCCACACGACGGGTCTACGCCCCGGACCTGATCCGGGGCCCAGCGCGGCGGTTGCGCCGCGTGGAGGAGGCCGCGCGCGATCCCGGCCTCCGCGAACACCGCCTGCTCGCCGACCTGCGCCACCAGCTCCCGCATCCGGTGGGGGGGCGCGTCGGATGGACCGGCAAGCGCGAGGAAGGCGCGGGCAAGATCGAGCGCAAGGGCGGGTGCGTCTTCCACCGTACAGTCGACGGCGAGCGCACCGCCGCCGAGCCCGATCGTCAGGCGCTCCCCGACGCCGCGCAGCACGATATCCGCCCGCCCGTCCGGCACCGGCAGCGTTGTGCCGCAGTCGACCAGGAAGCCGAATTTCGGCGGCAGGCCGTGCAGCGCCGCGTCGCCTTCCAGCATCGCCTCGATCGCCCGCGCGATCGCATGCGAATCGAATGCCGCGTCCGGGTCGTCGGCGCCGAGCGGGTCGGCGGTGACGTTGCGGATTTCCTCGAACGCTCCGTCGCCGGCGGCAAGACCGGCCGCGTGCATCGCCGCCGCGAAGGCGTCCGCCGTGTCCGGCCGCAGGCCGCGGACCTGCAGGTTGGCGCGGCTGGTCAGGTCGATCTCGCCGCTGCCGAACCGCGCGGACGCCGCCGCGAGCGCCCGTGCCGCGCCGGCCGCTATCGCCGCGGCCGTCGGCTTGATCCGCACCAGCAGCCCGTCATGCGCCGCCATCGGCGTCGCGACGCTCGGGCACCAGCCGACGCGGGTCTTTCCACGCACGCCGCTCATGATGCCCTCCGCCCGAGGATCTCGGCGACCGCGTTGCGCCTCGGCCGCCACAGGCCGCGGCGGATCGCCTCGTCGAAGCGGTCGGCCATCGCGGCGCGGGCGGCGGGGTTGTTGTCCTCCAGGAACCGGTCCACCGCCTCGTCCCCCAGCGTTGCGTCGAAGACCAGGTCGAACTGCCGGTCGAGCCGGTCGGGCAGGGTGGCGGCGAAGCCGTACAGGCCCTCCAGGCCGCGGGCGATCTCCGAGCCGCCCCGGTAGCCGTGCCGCATCATGCCGGCGATCCAGGCCGGATTGGCGGCGCGGCCGCGCACGACGCGGGCGACCTCCTCGACGAGCGTGCGCGTCTTCGGCGCCTCCGGCGTCGAGGTGTCGGCATGATAGAGCGCCGGATGCGCGCCGAGCGCCTCCGCCGCCGCCGCGAAGCCGCCCTCGTGGGCGGCGAAATCGACGGTATCGAGCAGGTCGATCTCGGCATGGTCCTGCTGATGCACGAAGGCGCCGGCCGAGCGGACCCGGTCGGCGAAGCCCGCCTCGTCCCTCTCGCCCGCCAGCCCCTGCCCGTAGGCGTGCGCCGACGCCGACAGGTAGGCGGCGCCGAGCTCGCCGCGCTCGTCCCAGGCGCCGCTCTCGATGCGGGTCGTCACTCCGGCCCCGTAGGCGCCGGGCGCGGCGCCGTAGATCCGCGTCGTCGCCTTGCGAAAGGCGTCGCCGGTCAGGCCGCGCGCGGCGGCGGCAAGCGGGTTCCAGTTCGGCTCCTCGTCGCGCCCGGCGATCGCCCGCACCACCGCGTCGAACAGCGCGATCTGCGCCTCGAAGGCGTCGCGGAACAGGCCGGACACGCGCAGCGTCACGTCGACGCGCGGCCGCTCCAGCAGCGCCAGCGGCAGGATCTCGAAGCCGTTGACCCGGTTCGAGCCGGTGTCCCAGACCGGCCGCGCCCCCACCAGCACCAGCGCCAGGCCAAGATCCTCGCCGCCGGTGCGCATCGTCGCCGAGCCCCACAGGTCGATCACCAGCGAGCGCGGCCAGTCGCCGTGGTCCTGCATGTGCCGGCGCACCAGGTCCTCGGCCGCCTTCTCGGCCAGCACCAGCGCCGAGCGCGTCGGCACCGCGCGCGGATCGACGGCGAACAGGTTGCGTCCCGTCGGCAGCACGTCGGCCCGCCCGCGCGTCGGCGCCCCGGAGGGGCCGGGGGACACTAAGTGTCCGTCCAGCGCGGCCAGCAGCGCCGCCCGCTCGGCCTGTGCCGATGCGTCGAGCCGTGCACCCAGCAGGTCCGCATCGAGATCCGGGCAGGACGCGCGCAGCGTCTCGATCAGCGCCGCCCGCTGCTCCGGCGCCGGCGCCCGCCCGAACACGTGCAGCCCGTCGCGGATCTGCAGGTCCTTGACGTCGCACAGGTACGCATCGAGCCGCGCGAGCTGGTCGTCCTCGTCCATGTCGCGGGAGGCGCCGCTCTCGGCCAGCAGCCCGGCCTCGTCGGCGCGCTCGAGGATCTCCGCCTTCAGGATGCCGGTGCGCCGGCGGTCGAGCCCGTCGGCGGCGGCGAACTCGTCGATCAGCCGCTCCAGGTCGGTCGCCGCGCCGTGGCTGCCGGCAAGCTTCAGCGGCGGCGTCAGGTGGCCGATCGTCACCGCCCCGAGCCGCCGCTTGGCGGCCGCCGCCTCGCCGGGATTGTTGACGATGAACGGGTAGATCACCGGCAGGCCGCCGATCAGTGCCGTCGGCGCGCAGCCTGCCGACAGCGCCACCGCCTTGCCGGGCAGCCATTCCAGCGTGCCGTGGGTGCCCAGATGCAGGATCGCGTCGACGCCTTCGACCTCGCGCAGCCACAGGTAGAAGGCGACATAGGCGTGGCGCGGCGGCAGGTCGGGATCGTGATAGCTCGCCTTGCGGTCGAGCGCGTTGCCCCGGTCGGGCTGCACGGCGGCGGTCACCTTGCCGAAACGGGCGAGGCGCAGCGCGAAGTGCCGCTCGTCACCGGTGCCGGTGCCGGCCCGGTCCCTCACTACGGCGTCGGCCGGGTCTCTCGTCACGGCGCCGGTCGCGCCGCTCCCTTCCTCTCCGTCGTCATCCCGGCCGCACCCCTTTCCCTCGTCATCCCGGCCGTAGCGCAGCGGAGAGCCGGGATCGGAGAGCCCCCGCGCTATCCGTGGCTCTCCGATCCCGGATCGCCCTTCGGCCGTCCGGGATGACGCGGACAGGGGGGTGGTGCCCCCGCTCCCGACCACCGCCGGATCGGCCTCGGGCTCGCCCCAGGCCTCGACGATCTTCCTCCGCGTCTCCTCCGGCAGGGTCGCGAACAGGCGCCGGTAGTCGGCGAGGCTCAGGAACGGCGTCGGCTGCGCGTCGCAGAGCGCGGCAACCACCGCCCTGTCGTCGGGAAGGCACGCGCCGGCATCGTATCCCTCGGCCTCGAGGAGCCGCAGCACCTCGGCGGTGCTGGCGATGGCGTCGAGCCCCACCGCATGCGCGTCCTGCCCTGCCGCGCCGGGATAGTCGGACAGCACCAGCGCAATCCGGCGCTCCGCCCGGGCCGTCCCCGCCAGCCGCGCCCAGCCGGCCGCCCGCGCCGCGGCCAGCGCGATGCCGTCGCGGTCCGGCGCATGCACCGTGCGCGCGAATTCCAGCCCGGCAACCTCGGCCTGCTGCTCCTTGAACGAGATGGCCGTCGACAGGAGCCGCCCGTCGAGCTCGGGCAGCACGACCTGCATGGCAAGGTCGGTCTGGCTCAGTCCCCGCGCCGACTCCTGCCAGGCCTCCCGCGCCGCATTCGCCAGCACCACCTGCAAGACCGGCGCCCCGGCGGCGTCGAGCGGGGAGGGGCCCCCTGAACCATCGGCATCGAGGCGCGCCGAGAAACCGGTGGCGTTCAGCACCACGGCCGGTTCCCATGCCCGCAGCGTTTCGGCGACGAAGTGAGCGGTCTCCGGCGCCTTCAGGCTCGCAACATGCAGCGCCCTGACGTCCAGCCCGTGGCCGCGCAGTGCGTCTGCCAGCGCATCGACCGGCGCCAGGTCGCCGGCGAGCAGGTAGGCCCGGTAGAACACGATGACCGCGAGCGGGCGGACAACGCTTTCACACGCTACCCCCGTTCCCTCATCCTGAGGAGCGGGTGAAGCCCGTGTCTCGAAGGACGGGGGAACGGCCCGGGACCATCGCCCATCCTTCGAGACGGCGCTATGCACCTCGCGGCGATGAGGACGGTGGGTGTCCACCTCCGCCTCGATCGCGGACCGATCCGGAAACTCAGCGGTACCCCCCTCCCCATCCCTCCCCCGCAAGGGGGGAGGGGGGAGAAACGTGCGGGCCACGGGGGCAATATCGAGGAGTTCTTGATCGACAGCTTGCGTCGACTTCGTACCACGCATGTCGTTTTCGCCCGGCGCGCCATTGCAGGACGCGCAAGCGGATGCGGCTCCTTCGCCCCCTCCCCCCTTGCGGGGGAGGGACGGGGAGGGGGGTACGCGGCCTCTCCCCTCGGGAAGACCCGAAGCAGCTTCCGCAACTTCGGCGCCTGGACCCGTCCCGCCAACCCGATACTCCCCGTGCATCGGCACCGGCTCGACCGGGTCGCCGCCGTCCCGCCCCAGCCCGGCCAGATGCGCCGCCAGCCACAGGGCGCGCGCCGTGTTCACCGGCCCGCCCTCGGCCAGCAGCGCCTCGAGGCGGGCGAGCATGTCGCCGGACACCGTCGAGAGCTCGGCCAGCCGTCCATCCGCGCGGCCGTCTCCCGGCACGATGGCAAGCGCGATGCCCCGCTTGCGGCAGGTGCGCGCCACCTCCTCGGCGCCGTAGCGCCAGTAGTCGAGCCCGCCCAGCAGCCGGATCACCACGCAGCGGGCGTGCTCGATCACCTGTTCGACATGGAGGTCGACCGACATCGGATGCTTGAGCTGGGCGATGTTGGCAAGCCGAAGCGGCGGCAGGTCCCCCGCCCGCTGCCACGCATCGGCGGCGGCGCCGAGGTCGGAGTCGGAAAACGACAGGTAGACCAGGTCGGCCGGGCTCTGGCCGAGATCGACCGCCGCCTCGTCGTCGTCGAGCGATCGCGTCTCCCGGACCAGGATGTGCATCTCAACCCCCCGCCTTCGGGAAACTGGACAGTCCGGCGTCCGCGGCAGCCTCCGCGCCGGGTCCCGGCTCGGGGGCCGGGACGTACGCTGCGGGTCGATCCGACGCCCCCGACATACAACAGGCATACGCCCCGGACCTGATCCGGGGCCCAGCCGGGCGGCTGCGTCGGAGGCAGGAGCGGGCCGGATCGAAGTCCAGGATGCCGGTTGCGGCTTGAGTCGACGCCCCCGACATACGACCGGCATACGCCCCGGACCTGATCCGGGGCCCAGCGCAGAGGCTGCGCCGGAGGCAGGAGCCGACCGGATCGAAGTCCGGGACCGAGATTGCGGCCAGTGGACGCGGGCCGATCGTCGGCAGAGAGCGGAGGTGCTCGACGTTCCTGCTCTCAGGCACCGCAGCCGCAGCTCTGGGTCCCGGATCACGTCCGGGACATAGTTCTGCATGCGGTGCATCGTGGTCGCCCCCCGGCACTCCGTACGCCCCGGACTTGATCCGGGGCCCAGCGGGACGGCTGCGTCGGAGGCAGGAACTGACCGGCTCGGAGCCCACGACGTCGGCTGCGGCTTGAGTCGACGCCCCCGACATACGACAGGCATACGCCCCGGACCTGATCCGGGGCCCAGCGCAGAGGCTGCGCCGGAGGCAGGAGCCGGCCGGCTCGGAGCCCACGACGTCGGCTGCGGCTTGAGTCGACGCTCCCGACATACGACAGGCATACGCCCCGGACCTGATCCGGGGCCCACTGCGGCGATTGCCCCGACCGCTCATTCCCGCCGCAGCGGGGAGCGCGTCGCGTATGGCAGCGACCTCGCGCATCGCTCGACCGTCACCCCCGGATCGCCGCTTCGATCGCGGCCTTGTCGAAGCCGGCCTCGGCGATCACCACCAGCCGGCCGGTGCGGTCCTCGGCCGGTCCCCACGGCCGGTCGTAGGCGTGGCGGAAGCGGGCGCCGACCCCCTGCACGGCGAGGCGCATCGGCTTGCCGGCGACCGGGACGAAGCCCTTGATGCGCAGGATGTCGTGCGCCTCGGCGACCGTCTTCAGGCGCTCAACCAGAGCGTCGGGCTCGGCGATCTCGCCGATCTCGACGACGAAGGTGTCGAAATCGTCGTGCTCGTGGTCGTCGGCGCCGTCGTGGTGCGAAGGGCGGGCGTCGAGGTCGTCCTCGGCGGCGGCAAGCAGGCCGAGCAGGACCGCCGGATCGATGCGGCCCTCGCGGGCGGCGACGACCTTGACGGCGCGCGGCACGCTGCCGGAGATCGTCTCGCGCAGGGCGTCGATCTGGGCGTCGCCGAGCAGGTCGGCCTTGTTCAGCACGATCAGGTCGGCGGCGGACAACTGGTCCTCGTAGACCTCGGCGAGCGGGTTGTCATGGTCGACGGAGGGGTCCTCCGCGCGCTGCCTGGCGATCGCGTCGGGATCGTCGGCGAAGCGGCCCGAGGCCACCGCCGGGCCGTCGACCACGGCGATCACCCCGTCTACCGTCATGCGCGAGCGGATCGTCGGCCAGTCGAACGCCTTGATCAGCGGCTTCGGCAGCGCCAGCCCGGAGGTCTCGATCAGCACGTGCTCGGGCGGGTCGTCGCGGTCGAGCAGCGCCTGCATGGTCGGCAGGAAGTCGTCGGCGACGGTGCAGCAGATGCAGCCATTCGACAGTTCGACGATGTCGTCGTCGGAGCAGCCGGCGATGCCGCAGCTCTTCAAGAGGTCGCCGTCAATGCCGAGCGACCCGAACTCGTTTACGATGATGGCGATGCGCTTTCCCGCGGCGTTCTCCAGCACGTGGCGCACCAGCGTCGTCTTGCCGGCGCCGAGGAAGCCGGTGATGACGGTGGCGGGGATCTTCGCCCCGTTGCGGACGGTGTTCGGCGCACTCATTCGGCGGCATCCTTCACTGGAGGTATCGGAAAGGCGAGCTGGGTCGGAAACCGTCCGACGATCGCGTGGCGCAGCGATTCGGGCCGGCCGGACCGCAGCACCGCCCCGGTCTGGGATTTCGCGTAGGCGGCGCCGTAGGCGATCAGGTCGCCGGCATGCTCGGGGCCGACATGGCCGACCATGTAGGCCCACTTGCCCGGCTGCACGAGGCCGGCCGAGCAGCCCTGCTCGCAGTTGGCGAAGCAGACGATCGGGGTGACGTCGACCGGCGCGTCGGCGCCCATCGCGTCGAGCCGCTGCGAGATCGCGTCGAACAGCTGCTGGCCGTCGCGCGGAACGCCGTCCGGCGGCAGGTCGGTGCCCGCCTTGCGGCAGGTCGTGCACACGTAGAGCTTGGGTCGGTCCTCGTCGGCCACCGCTTGCGATCCCCTTCTGGCGCATCATCGCGCCGGGTGGGGTGCGTGAACCGTTCAGCCAGCGACACTGCCGGGGAACAGGCCGACATCTGCCGGACTTCCGCTGGTCGCCGGCGCACCCCGCCCGGCGTTGCGGTCAGTTTCGGACGGCAGGTCTCCTGGCTCGCGGATCGTTTCGCCGCCCCGTCGCCTTCCCGGGCGCTTGGCCCAGTGGACACTTGACGGGCGGCTCTCCGCCTACAGTTGCGGGGGCAGCCGCGGCATGCGGGTCGAGGACCCGGCACCGCGTTCCCTTTTCACCTTCCAACGGGAAGGACCGTCACCGGATTGACTATTTGGTCGGCCGGGGCGAGTCAATCGGGCGGTGTGCGGCGGCGATCGTGGCGTGGTCGCGGCGGGCAGTGCGGGAGGGAGTCGAAGCGATGTCGGATACGCGGACGGATGCGGCCGGGACCCACCCCTCCCCGGCGGGAAGGGGTCGACCCGCAGGGTCGGGGGCGGGGGTGCCGGGGGATGCGGTTCGCCCCCGAGCCCCTCACCCGGATCGCCGGAGCGATCCGACCTCTCCCCATGGGAGAGGTGGTTGCGACCGCCGGGAGACCGCGCCATGACCCTGACCCTGGTCGTCGGCGGTGCGCGCTCGGGCAAGAGCCGCCACGCGGAGAGCCTGATCAGGGGGCATCCGGGCCCGTGGACATACGTCGCCACCGCCGAGGCCCGCGACGCGGAGATGCGCGAGCGAATCGCCCGACACCGCCAGCAGCGCGGCGAGGGCTGGGTGACCGTCGAGGCGCCGGTGGCGCTGCCCGCGACGGTCCGCGAGGCGCCGGCGGCGCCGATGCTGGTCGACTGCCTGACGCTGTGGCTGTCGAACCTGATGCTCGGCGGCCGCGACGTCGCCGGCGCCGCCGAGGACCTCGAGGCGGCGCTGTCCTGGCGCGCCGGTCCGACCGTCGTCGTCACCAACGAGGTCGGCCAGGGCATCGTCCCGGAGACCACGCTCGGCCGCGCCTTCCGCGACGAGCAGGGCCGGCTCAACCAGCAGATCGCGGCCCGTGCCGCGACCGTGATCCTCATGGTCGCCGGCCTGCCGATGACAGTGAAGGACGTGAAATGACCGAGAAGCCGGCGGATCCCGATCGACATCGCGCCAAGATGGAGAAGCGCAAGGCGGTGCAGGATGCCGAGGTCGCCTCCAAAACCATCGAGAAGGGCCTGCTGATCGTCAACACCGGCCCCGGCAAGGGCAAGTCGACGGCGGCCTTCGGGCTGGCGCTGAGGATGCTCGGGCACGGCCGCAAGGTCGGCGTCGTGCAGTTCATCAAGGGCGCCTGGTCGACCGGCGAGCGCGATGTGCTGGAGCGGTTCGGCGACCTCGTCGCGTGGCACACGATGGGCGAGGGCTTCACCTGGGAGACCCAGGACAGGGACCGCGACGTCGCCGCCGCCGGGCGCGCCTGGGGCAAGGCGCGGGAGCTGATGGCCGATCCCGACATGGCGCTGGTCGTCCTCGACGAACTCAACATCGCGCTGCGCTACGACTACCTGCCGCTCGCCGAGGTGGTCGACACCCTGCAGGCGCGCCGGCCCGACCTGCACGTCGTCGTCACCGGCCGCAACGCCAGGCCGGAGCTGGTCGAGGCAGCCGACCTCGTCACCGAGATGACGCTCGTCAAGCACCACTTCGCCGCCGGCGTGAAGGCGCAGCAGGGGATCGAGTTTTGAGGGTTTTGGCTGCTGCCCGGTATGTCGCCGATACGGGCCATCGAGACCTGTATCGGCGCACCCCCACCCCGACCCTCCCCCATCAAGGGGGAGGGAGACATGTGCCGCAGCGGGTCGGCACAAACCGGACCGTCGGCGGCGTAGGCAACGTTCGTTCCATTCCTCGAGGCCGATGCCTTGGTGCCCCCTCCCCCTTGATGGGGGAGGGTCGGGGTGGGGGTGCGCTGTTCCGGTCCTCGATGGACCGGAATAGCGACGGGACCACCCGATGACCGCCCGCGCCATCATGTTCCAGGGCACCGGCTCCAACGTCGGCAAGTCGCTGGTCGTCGCCGGCCTCTGCCGGGCGCTCAGGCTGCGCGGGATCCCGGTCGCCCCGTTCAAGCCGCAGAACATGTCGAACAACGCCGCCGTGACGCCCGGGAACGGTGACATCGGGAGCGGTGACATCGGGGGCGGCGAGATCGGGGGCGGCGAGATCGGCCGGGCGCAGGCGCTTCAGGCGCGCGCGGCGGGGCTGGCGCCCCATGTCGACATGAACCCGGTGCTGCTGAAGCCGCAGAGCGAGACCGGCGCCCAGATCGTCGTGCGCGGCAAGGTGTTCGGGGCGGCGCGGGCGCGCGAGTTCCAGAGCCTCAAGCCATCGCTCCTGCCGCACGTCCTCGACAGCTTCGCGCGGCTGAAGCAGACCGCCGACATCGTCCTCGTCGAGGGCGCCGGCAGCGCCTCGGAGATCAATCTGCGGGCAAGCGACATCGCCAACATGGGCTTCGCCCGCGCCGCCAACGTCCCCGTCGTGCTGATCGGCGACATCGACCGCGGCGGCGTCATCGCCAGCCTCGTCGGCACCCGGACGGTGCTCGACCCGGACGACGCCGCCATGATCGTCGGCTTCCTGGTCAACCGCATGCGCGGCGACCCGAGTCTGTTCGACGACGGCATGAAGGCGATCGCCGCGATGACCGGCTGGGCGCCGCTCGGCCTGATCCCGCACGCCGACGTCGCCGACCGGCTGCCGGCGGAGGACGCCTACGGCCTTGCCGAGCGCCGGGATCGCCGCGGCGGCGCGTTGCGCATCGCGGTGCCGGTGCTGCCGCGCATCGCCAATTTCGACGACCTCGATCCGCTCCGCGCCGAGCCGGACGTCGAACTGGTCATGGTCGCTCCGGGGCAGCCGCTGCCGGTCTGCGATCTGGTCATCCTGCCGGGCTCCAAGGCGACGATCGCCGATCTCGCCGCGCTGCGTGCCGCCGGCTGGGACATCGACATCGCCGCCCATGTGCGCCGCGGCGGCCGCGTGCTGGGCCTGTGCGGCGGCTACCAGATGCTGGGCCGGACGGTGTCGGATCCCGGCGGCATCGAGGGCCCGGCCGGCTCGGTCGCCGGGCTCGGGCTGCTCGACGTCGAGACGGTGCTCACCGCCGACAAGAGCCTCGTCGAGGTGACCGGCGAGACCGTCGCCGACGGCCTGCCGTTCAGGGGCTACGAGATGCACATGGGCCGCACAGCAGGGCCTGCCGCGCGCCGTCCGCTGGTGCGCCTCGCCGACGGCCGCACCGACGGCGCGGTCTCCGCCGACGGCCTCGTGTCCGGCACCTACGCCCACGGCTTCTTCGCCGACGACCGCCAGCGCGCCGCCTGGCTGGCCCGTTTCGGCGGCCGCTCGGACCTCGCCTACGAGGACGGCGTCGACGCCGCCCTCGACGCGCTCGCCGCCGATCTGGAGGCACATGTCGACATCGACCGCCTGCTGACGCTCGCGCGGTAGCGGCGCCTTCGGCGAGATCCGAAAAGGTGCCTCCGGCGGGTCCTTCCGCTGGATCCCGACTCACCCCCCGCTGCCGCTCCGGGCGTCCGGGACGTCGCAGGTGCTGGTGGCCTCGACCCGTACCACAGCCGACACGCCGGACGTGATCCCGGCCCGGCGCGGCGGTTGCAGCTGACCGATGCCCTCCGAAGCCCTCATGGTGAGGAGCTTCGCGCACGCGAAGCGTCTCGAACCACGAGGGCGGGCGCGGTGAGGCCCGCCGCGCGGAGCCTGCGGCCGATTCCTCGAGACGCGGCTCGCGCCGCTCTTCGGGAAAAGCGTGGAGCGTGTTGAGCTGTCGTACGCCGGAGATCGGAGAGGCATTGCCGTGCCGCCCCTGGCTCCCGGCTCAAGGCCGGGATGTCGACTGTGCTTGTGGCACTCCATCCACCCGTACCGCAGGCGACACGCCGGACCAGATCCGGGGCCCGCGCGGCGGTTGCCACCCATTCAACCTCCCCAAGCCCTCATGGTGAGGAGCTTCGCGCACGCGAAGCGTCTCGAACCACGAGGGCGGGCGCGGTGAGGCCCGCCGCGCGGAGCCTGCAGCCGATCCCTCGAGACGCGGCTCGCGCCGCTCCTCGGGATGAGGGTGGAGCGTGTTGAGCTGTCGTACGCCGGAGATCGGACAGGCATTGCCGTGCCGCCCCTGGATCCCTGTGTGTTTTGGATGTGCGATGGTGTGTGCGGGCGGGAGATCGTTGGGTCCCTGGTCTGAGAGACCGTGATCCGGCCGGATCCCCGCCCGCTATTCTGACCCAACCTGAACAGTTGATGGAGGCCGGTCGCATCGGACCTCGCAGCACAGGGATAGGCACCATGAAGATACACCCTCGCTTTGTCGGATGCGATGTCTGCAAGCATCATCTCGACATTTTCGAAGCCGATGGCGGCCGGACACGGCGGATCGACAACAGCGACGAGGCGATCGCCGCGTGGCTGGCCGGCCTGCCGGCGCGGTCGGACAGACACATCGTCTTCGAGGCGACCGGGCGCTACGACCGCCGCCTGGCCGCAGGCCTGGAGGCGCGCGGGGTTTGCTTCTCCCGGGTCAACCCGGCCCGGGCGCGCGACTTCGCCCGGGCGCTCGGGGTGATGGCCAAGACGGACAGGATCGACGCCCGCCTGCTGGCGGCCATGGGCCAGGCGCTCGAGCCGGCACAGACCCCGGCGCGCGAGGACGCCCGCGACGCGCTGGCCGGGTTGCACAAGCGCCGCGACCAGCTGGTCGCCATGCGTCAGAAGGAGAAGGTGCGTCTGGCCGAGGCCAGCCCCCGGGAGCGCGCCAGCCTGGAACGGCATCTGGCCTGGCTCGACGCCGAGATCGCCGAGGTCGAGGCGCAACGCGACGCGCTGCTGCGCGCCGATCCGCAGCTGGCCCGGCCGAACCGGCTGCTGCGCTCCATCCCGGGCATCGGCCCGGTCGCCGCCGCCACCCTGCTGGCGCTGCTGCCCGAGCTTGGAACCGCCTCGCCGAAGGCCGTCGCCGCGCTCGCCGGCCTTGCCCCCTTCAACGTCGACAGCGGTCGGTTCCGCGGCCACCGCGCCATCCGCGGCGGACGTCGGCGCGTGCGCAACGCCCTGTACATGGCCGCCGTCGCCGCCTGGCGCTCCAGGACCCGCCTCGGCGCCTTCGCTCAGGCCCTCATCGACAGAGGCAAGCCCTTCAAGCTGGCAATCATCGCCCTGGCAAGAAAGATCCTCCTCACCGCAAACGCCATCCTCCGCGACGAGGTACCCTTCCATGCCTGAAAAACACAGTTGCCGGCTCAAGGCCGGGATGTGGGCTGTGCTTGTGGCTCCATCGACCCCCACCACAGCCTACGCCCCGGACCTGATCCGGGGCCCAGCGCGGCGCCTGCGGCGGAGCGATCCGGTGCGGGGATCCATCGCGGTGCGGCCGTCGGAAGCCCGTGGGAGGCCGGAAACATCACCTGCTACAGCACGCCTCGGACCGCCACCATCACCACTCCCGCGACCAGCGCCAGCGCCCCGATCTGCACCCCGCACGCCGCCCGGTACACCCTGAGCGCCCGGCGGATGTCGGCGGCCGTCGCCTCCGCGCGGCCGTCGCCCATCCAGGCGTCGTCGACCCGGGTCGGGCCGTAGATCCGCGGCCCGGCGAGCCTCAGGCCGAGCGCCCCGGCGATCGCGGCTTCCGGCCAGCCGGCGTTGGGCGAGCGGTGCCGCCGGGCATCGCGCCGCGCCGCGCGCCAGGCGCCGGCCGCATCCTCTCCCGCGACGAGGGCGGCCAGCGTGATCCAGACGGCCGACAGCCGCGACGCCGGCAGGTTGACGAGGTCGTCGAACCGGGCCGCGGCCCAGCCGAAGGCGCGGTGGCGCTCGGTCCTGTGGCCGATCATCGAATCCGCCGTGTTGACCGCCTTGTAGGCTGCGATCCCCGGAAGGCCGGCCACCGCGCACCAGAGCGCCGGCGCGACGATGCCGTCGGAGAAGTTCTCCGCCAGGCTCTCGATCGCCGCGCGCGCGACGCCGGCCTCGTCGAGGCTGTCGGGATTGCGCCCGACGATATGGGCGACCGCCTTCCGGCCGCCGGCCAGCCCCTCCGTCTCCAGCCCCTCGGCGACGGCGGCGACGTGGCGCCACAGGCTGCGCTGGGCGATCAGGCTGGAGGCGGCGATGCCGGAGAGCAGCGCCGCGGCGGCCCATGGCAGCACGGCGAACAGGCTCGCCTGGACGATCAGCGCCGGGACAACCGCGGCGGCGAGCAGGACGCACAGCGCACCGACACCGTTGAGCCGCCGGCGCGACTCCGGCAGGCTCGCCCGGTTGAAGCGGACGTCCAGCCGGTCTATCAGCGCGCCGATCCAGACGACCGGATGGCGCACCGCGCGCTGCACCGGGGCCGGATAGCCGATCGCCGCCTCGATCAGGAGGGCGGCCAGCACGATCGAGAGGTTCGACAGAAGGCTCATGGGCGGCGGCATGGCTAGCACGTTCGATGGCGTTCCGGCAGGGGGAGACGGCAGCATCGCTCACGGCGGCCGCCTCGCCGAGGCGCGCCGGCTGTTCCCCGATGCGCCGCAGCCCTTCCTCGACCTGTCGACGGGCATCAATCCGGTGCCCTATCCGGTCCCGCCGCTCGCACCGCAGGCCTGGTCGCGCCTGCCGGAGCCGGACGACCTGCGCAGGCTGGAGGCGGCGGCGGCCGCGGCCTGGGGCACCGAAGCCGGACATGTCGTCGCCGCGCCGGGCACGCAGGTGCTGATCTCGATGCTGCCGCGCGTCGTTCGGCTGGCCTCGGTCGCGGTCGTCGGTCCGACCTACGCCGAGCACGCCGCGGCATGGGCCTCCGCCGGCGCCGGGGTCGTCGCGATCGGCTCGCCGCACGAGGGCCACCCCTGCGCCGGCGTCGTCCTCTGCAATCCCAACAATCCCGACGGCCGGCGCCACGCGCCCGGCGATCTCGCGGCCATTGCCGAAGACCGTGCGCGCCACGGCGGCCTTCTCGTCGTCGACGAGGCATTCGCCGATCTCGAGGACGGCCCGCTGAGCCTGATTCCCGACCTGCCGGGGGAGGGCGTCGTCGTGCTGCGCTCGTTCGGCAAGACCTACGGGCTGGCCGGCCTGCGGCTCGGCTTCGCGGTGGCCGGCCCCCGCCTTGCTGCAGCGATCCGCGAGGCGCTCGGGCCGTGGGCGGTGTCGGGACCGGCCATCGAGATCGGCCGCGCGGCCCTGTCGGACGATGCCTGGCTGGCCGTCACCCGCGCGCGCCTGACGGCGGACGCGCTGCGCATGGACGATCTCCTGGCCGGCGCCGGCCTTGAGGTCGTCGGCGGCACGCGCCTGTTCCGTCTCGCCCGCCACCGCGACGCGCTGGCCCTCTTCGACCGTCTCGGCCGCGCCGGCATCTTCGTGCGCCGATTTGCCGACCATCCAAACTGGCTGCGCGTCGGCCTGCCTGCCGGAGAAAGGGACTGGGCGCGGCTGGAGGCAGCTCTTCGCTAGCGCCTACTGCGTTTGCATCGACGCGCCACGTGAGCCTCCTTCCGCTCGTCCCCCGTGAAAACGGGGACCCGGCGTAAAACCCCGGCGAAGCCGCCGCTGCAACTGCGCCTGCACAACCCGTAAAAGGAGCCTTCCCATAAAGAGAGCTCTCATGGTGAGGAGCGCTCGCAGAGCGCGTCTCGAACCACGAGGGCGGCCCGCACGATCACCACCGCCAAAGAATCGCGCCGTCGGCGGATCGTCACGCCGGGTTCCGGCGCACCGTCCGCTCGCTGACGCTTGCTCCCGGCGTCCGGAACGAGCGGCTGAGAGTGGGACGGCAAACACCGGGCCTGCCGCTCCACCACCCAGCTTGCGGCCCGACCCTTCCCATCGAGGGGAGGGTTGCGTTCCCGCAGCGCCTCCGGAATCTCCACCCCGGCTCGACCCGCCGCCCCGACCCGCCGCCCCGACACCCGGCTTCGACCGGCGCGATAGCGACAGGCCCGGTCGCAAACCCACTCGACGGGACTCGCCCGGCTGTGTAGTCTTTGCAGCGGACCGGTCCCGAAAGGGCGAACAGGGAACGCGGTGCCGGGGGCCTTTCTTCGTGCGCTTCCGAATTCCGCGGCTGTCCCCGCAACTGTAGGTGCCGAGCCGTTTTTCCGTCGATCCCACTGGCCTTGCGGCCGGGAAGGGGGAAGAGCGGCGCTGAAGGTACGAGCCAGGAGACCTGCCGGTCCGACAGGGCAACTCCAACCGCCGCCGGGTTGAGCGGCAGAACGGGTAAAGAGACATGAACCAGCAGACCGCGACACTTTCCCACGCAACGTCTTCGAGCCGGGTCGGCATCGCCGCGCTCGTATTCGTGATGGGCGCCTTTCTCGTCTTCGGCACCGGCTTCGCCAGTCCGCAGGCCCTGCATGACGCCGCCCACGACGCGCGTCACGCAATGTCGTTCCCCTGCCACTGAGCGCGTCATGCTGATGCGCATTCTGGCCGGCGGCCTCATCGGAGGCATCGCCGGAGGTCTCGTCGTGGGCGCGATCGAATCCGTCACGACGACTCCGCTCATTCTCCATGCCGAGCAGTTCGAGGTGAAGGACGTCGCCAGCGCCGCCCGGATCCTGCTCGTGCATTCCGACGCCCAAGGCGCGGCGGGCGAGGGCGGCGGCCTGACCCGGACCCTGTTCACCTTCCTGGCGACCGTGCTGGTGGCGGTCGGCTACGTCTGGATGCTGCTTGCGGCGATGTTCTTCAAGGGCGCCGAGATCAATGCCCGCACGGTGGTCCCCTGGGCGGTTGCCGGCTTCTTCGCCGCGGGCCTCGCCCCGGCGATGGGTCTTGCCCCGGAACTGCCCGGCGCGTCGGCCGCGGCGCTCGAGGCGCGGCAGGTCTGGTGGATCTGCACAGCGGTGGCGACGGCCGCCGGTCTGGCTGCGATCTTCTTCGGCCGCAACGTCGCGTGGGTGATCGGCGGGGTGGTGCTGATCGCGCTGCCGCATGTCATCGGCGCCCCGCAACCCGCCGCGATGGAAAGCCTCGTCCCGGCCGAACTCGCCGGCGAATTCGCCGCCCGGTCGCTGGTGATCCAGGCCCTGGTGTGGATCGTCCCTGCGGTCATCGCCGGCTACGCGATCTCCCGCATGAAACCCGCCTGACCGGGGCAGTCTGCGGTCAAAACGATAGCCCGCGGCACTGCCGCGGGCTTTTTCATGTCGCGATCGGACAGCCGTGCGAGGTGCCGGTTTTCAGAACGCGTAGGCCCGGGCGCCTGTCGCGTCCTTCAGGGCGTTGGGATCGGAGGCGAACACGCAGCGCGGCGTGCCGGCGGCGGCCCACACCGTGTCGAAGGTCAGCAGCGTCTCGTCGATGACGGTCGGCATCGGCGCCGGATGGCCGATCGGTGGAATGCCGCCGATCGCGTAGCCGGTCAGTTCGCGCACCGTCTTGCCGTCCGGCCGCTTCAGGGGCTCGCCGAGCAGGCCGGCGATGCCGGTCTCGTCGACCCGGTTCACGCCCGAGACCAGCAGCAGGTAGGGTCTGCCGGTCTCGGCGCCGACGAAGATTAGCGACTTGACGATCTGCGCCACCGCACAGCCGCAGGCCGCCGCGGCGTCCTCGGCGGTGCGCGTCGAGTCCGGCATCTGCACGACGTCGATCGCGATGCCGGCCGCAGCAGCCGCATCGGCGACGCGGCGGGCGCTGTCTGGGAGCTCTGTCATGGCCGCGGACGATAATCGGCCCGGGCGGCGATGAAAATCGAAAAAATCAATGCCGGACACGCCCCCGCACCGCTCTACCGGACATCGGGAACTGTGATAACAGTGGCGGCATGGCAGTGGGACGGTCGCGACGGCGGCCGAAGGCGACATGGATGCACCTCGCGGCTCCCGGGGGTCGGGCGCCCGTCTGGACGACGGGGCCTACAGGCGCGTCCTGGAGAGCACGCCGGGCCCGCTCTATGTCTGGCGGCTGTCGGACGGGCAGGTGCTGTTCTTCACGCCGGCGCTCGCCGAGCTTCTCCGCCTGAGGGAGGGGGACGGGCCGGACAACGTTTCCGACTTCGAGATCGACACCGCCGAACGCGCCGCGTTCCTGGACGAGCTGCGCGCCGGCGGCAGCGCCGCCCACCACCGGATGCGGTTCCGCCAGGCCGGCGGCGAGACCTTCACGGGCGAGCTGTCTGGGCGGCTGGTCGAGGTGGAGGGCGAGGATTGCGCGGTCTGCACGCTGATGGACCTCACCGCACAGCTGCAGCGCGAAGCCGAGCTCAAGCAGGCCCGGGAGATCCTCGAGGACGCCATCGAGGCGCTCGACGACGGGTTCGTGCTCTACGATTCCAGCGACCGGCTGATCATCTGCAACTCGCGCTACAAATCGTTTCACGGCGATTCCGCCGACCTGCTGGTGCCGGGCGCCCACTGGCCGGACGTCACGCGGATCCGCGCCGAGCGCGGCTTCTTCACAGACGCGGAGGGCCGGCTGGAGGAGTGGCTCGCCGGCCAGATCGCCCAGCGCGGCATCGCCAAGCGCGAGGAGTTCGCCTCCAAGGACGGGCGCTGGTTCGAGTATTCGCACCGCCAGACCCGGCAGGGCGGCTTCGTCTCGGTGTGGGACGAGATCACCGCGCGCAAGATGATGGAGCATGCGCTTCGGCGCAGCGAGGAATACTTCCGCTCGATGGTCGAAGGCCATCCGCTGCCGGTCTGGATGGTCGACATCGAGACCTCCGAGATCCTCTACGAGAGCCCGGCGGCCGCGGAGATGTTCGGCCGCGAATGGCCCTCCACCGTGACCCTCCGCAGCACCGAGCATTTCGCCGACCCGCAGGTGCGCGCGCAACTGATCGCGCGGCTGCGCGAAACGGGGTCCCTGCAGGACGTCGAGGTCGAGCTGAGGCGGATGGACGGGAGTTCGTTCTGGGCCTCGCTCAACGACCGGCTGATCAGCTACGGCGGCCGCGACGTCAGCGTCGTCGGCTTCGTCGACCTGACCGCGCGGCGCGAGGCTGAGGCGGAAGCCGCCAGGCAGCGCGACCTGATGCACCAGGGCGAGAAGCTGAGCGCGCTCGGCGAATTGCTGGCGGGCGTCGCCCACGAGCTCAACAACCCGCTGTCGGTGCTGGTCGGGCACGCCCTGATGCTGAAGGAGACGGCGACCGATCCCGCCACCGCCAAGCGGGCCGATGTGATCGGCAGCGCCGCCAACCGCTGCGCCCGCATCGTGCGCACCTTCCTGGCCATGGCGCGCGAGGAATCCGGCGAGATGCTGCCGGTCGACGTCAACGCGCTGGTGATGCGGGCGCTCGATTTCGCCAGCTATTCGTTGAAGACCTCCGGCATCGACGTCGTCCTCGAACTCGACGAGGGCCTGCCGGAGATCACCGGCAACGCCGACCAGCTGGTGCAGGTCTTCACCAACCTGCTGGTCAATGCCGAGCACGCCCTGAACGAGGTCGACCGGCCGCGCCGGCTGGAGATCGTCACCCGGCCGGTCAGCAACCGCCGGCAGGTCGCCGTGACCTTCCGCGACAACGGCACGGGTGTCCCCGAGGCGGTCCGCTCGCGCATCTTCGAGCCGCTCTACACGACCAAGCGGCCGGGCTCGGGCACCGGCCTCGGCCTTGCCCTGTCGCACCGCATCGTCACCGCGCACGGCGGCTCCATCGAGCTCGAGGACGCTCCCGGCCCCGGCGCGACGTTCACCGTGCGGCTGATCTGCGACACCGCGCCCGGCGACGGTCAGGTGCCCGGCGATGCCGGCGAGCGGTCGCGGGAGCCCGCCCTGCGCGTCCTCGTCATCGACGACGAGCCCGACGTCGGCATGCTGATCGGCGAATCGCTGGAACTGGAGGGACACATCGTCGAGGTGACGGCCTCGGCCCGCCGCGCGCTCGAGCTGATCGAGGAAACCGCGTTCGACGTGGTGATCAGCGACATCCGGATGCCCGACATGGACGGCCCGGCGTTCTATCGCGCGCTGGAGGCGGGCGGGCCCGAGCGGGTCGCCGGGCTTGCCTTCGTGACCGGCGACACCCTGAACAGCCGGGTCGGCGATTTCCTCGCCCGCACCGGCTGCCCGTACCTTGAAAAGCCGTTCGTGCCGGCCGATGTGCGTGACCTGATCGTCCAGGTCATGCGGCGCAGGCAGCCGGCATAGCCACGGCACTCGCCTGGCACGACGTTAGCACCGCGACGGCACACCGTTGGCAGTTTCTTGGCAGTGCGACGGCGTGGTAAATGAATGGCGTAGAGCGCGCAGTCACAGGCTTCGGGAACCCGAATGTCGGAAGAGAAGATCATCGAAGACCCAGAGGACCGTCCCGTGATGCGGAGCCCGCTTCGCGAGGCCCTGCACCGGGCGCGTCAGCAGGAAGCCGAGCGCGACGACGTCATCGTCGAACTGCGCGAGGCGGAAGTCGCAAGGCTCGAACTGCTGCAGGATGCGCTGAGCGACGTCTTCGAGGATATCCCCCCGGACACCGACCTGCTCGAATGCACGCTCTCCGCGGGAACGCCGCCGCGCCTGTGGATCGATGTGCTCGGGCATGTGGTGATGGGCCGCGACAAGCGCACCTACCGATTCCTGAAGGATACCCGGCACGGTCGCCAGGTGATGCTGGAGACGACCAGTGTCGAGGAGATGGCGAGCCGCGTGACCGACTATGTCGCCCACCGTCTGATCGAGCGCGAGCGGGCCCTCGAAAGCGATCGCGACGCGGCTCCGTCGACTCCGGAGCGTTTGGCAGAAACGCAAATTGAATCAAGGCCTTCGGCCACCTCCGGCGGAGTTGGAGGCTGGTCGCTTTTGCTGGTCTTCCTGCTCGGGATCGTGGTCGGTGTGGCTGGTCTGTTCTCCGCGGGAATGGTACTCATTTCCCGCTGACGACCTGGCCGCTGGACTTGCCGTCGACGTACAGGGCCCGGTCCTGCAACTCGATCAACTCGCCGCCGTCGAAGCCCCGGGTTCGCATCAGGCAGTTCCATGAGCCCGGTCCGCCGGTGAGTTCGTACAGGTTGTACTGTGCGGCGGGTCGACCGCCGTGGGCGAGCGCCGAGGCGGACGGAACGCCGACCACCGGTATCGAATCTCCCGGCCCCGGCGTCCAGCGGACGGTCGCCGTGTGCTCGTGGCCGTGCAGGACGAGTTCGGCGCCGCAATCCGACAGCAGTCCGGCAAACGCCCGCGCATCGGTGAGGCGGCGGTAGCGGTCGCCCGATGACCGCAGCGGCGGATGATGGATGAGAACCACCCGGAACAGGCCTTCGTCGCCAAGCTGCCGCAGCAGCGGCCCGATGCGTCGCAGCTGGGCGCTCCCGACCCGCCCGGTCGCCATGAACGGCGCCGACACGATCGCCGACGAGCAGCCGACGATGGCGGTCGGTCCGCGGCGGCGCAGATAGGGAAAATCGCTGTGGGCGGCAGTGTCCGGATCGCCGCTCATGTATTCGCGCCAGGCCAGAGCCGTGCCGGGGATCGCGCGCCGGGTGTAGGCGTCGTGGTTGCCGGGTATGACGGATATGTCTTCTGGCACCCCGAGGCCCTGAAGCCAGAGCCGGCACGCCTGCCATTCTGTGGGGGTCGAGACGATCGCCAGGTCGCCGGTCACCACGACATGATCGGGCGACTGGTGGGCCATGTCGCCGGTCAGCAGGTCGAGCACGTGCTGACGATGGATGCGGTGTCGGCTGCGCCGCCAGTTCGTCCAGCCCAGGACGCGCTTCGACATCAGATCGCGTCGCCGCGGCGACACTTCAGGCGGAATGTGGGGATCGGAAAGATGAGCAAGGCGGAACATCGCCCGCTTTTAGAGTACCGCGGGCGACGTTGGCCAGTCTCTTGTCAGTTGGACGTAAACGTCATCAGCGCCGCGGCGATGCGTCCGTCGCGCATGTCGACAGACGGCCGCCAATGATAGTGCCGGCGGGTAAAGATGCGCCAAATCATCGTAGGCTCCATAGGTAAATGCAGGAGCGCACCAGTGACGGTGCGCCATTTATGAGGCTGATATAAACTGGAGCTTGTATCACCACTACTCATGCGCGCGCCGGGCTGGATTGCACCGCACGCATGACGCATTAACCAGGTGGTCATGACTGCGGGCGTCGACATTCGCCCGGCGCGACGATGAATGGCGGCCAAAGGGATCATGCGGCGATTGATCAGAAAATTGGTGTTTCGCCCCTGGTGGCGCCTCAGCCGCGGGTTGACCCTCGGCGTTCGGGGAGTGGTCGCCGGGGAGCAGGGCGTCCTGCTGGTACGGCATTCCTACGTATCGGGATGGCATCTGCCCGGCGGCGGCGTCGAACGCGGCGAAACCATGCTAGCGGCGCTCGGACGGGAACTGCGCGAAGAGGGCAACGTCGTGCTGCAGGGCCCGCCGCGCCTGCACGGCGTATTCTCCAACCACACGTACTTTCCCGGCGATCACGTGGCAGTCTTCGTCGTCGACGAGTGGCGCCAGGATGGCCCCACCTCCAGGAACTCGGAGATACTGGAGGCGGCCTTCTTTCCGCTCAGTGAATTGCCCGAGGGGGCGACCCCGGCGACGCGTAGGCGGCTGGCCGAGATCTTCGACGGGGCGGAAACCAGCGAGCATTGGTAATCGTATTCATGCCGCCTGCAGCCGTTCCCGGTTGTGCGGGGCTTTCAGGTCGATCTCGGGGCCGATCGGCACGATCCCGGTCGGATTCACCGAGGTGTGGCTGCGATAGTAGTGCTCCTTGATGTAGTCGATGTGCACCGTCTCGGCGATGCCCGGCACCTGGTACAGGTCGCGCAGGTAGTTCGACAGGTTCGCGTAGTCGGCAAGGCGCCGGATGTTGCACTTGAAGTGGCCGACATACACGGGGTCGAACCTGACCAGCGTGGTGAACAGGCGCCAGTCGGCCTCCGTCGGTCGCTCGCCGACAAGATAGCGCTGCCGCGACAGGCGCTCTTCCAACTCGTCCAGGGTGACGAAAAGCGCCGTCGCCGCCTCTTCGTATGCCGCCTGGGTGGTCGCGAACCCGCTCTTGTAGACGCCGTTGTTCACCGTGTCGTAGACGACGGAGTTGATCCGATCGATCTCGGCGCGCAGGGCGGCCGGATACAGATCGACTGACGCGTCGGCGCCGAGGCCGTCGAAGGCGGAGTTCAGCATCCGGATGATTTCGGCGGATTCGTTGGAGACGATCGTCTCGCGTTCCTTGTCCCACAGCACCGGAACCGAGGCGCGGCCGGTATAGCCGGCGTCCGCCTTCTGATACAACTCGTGGACATATTTCTTCTTGTAGAGGGGGTCCGGAAACTCATCGGTGAATTCCCAACCGTGGTCACCCATGAAGGCAGCGCAGCTGGACACGCTGATCTGCTCCTCGAGGCCCTTCAGCTTTCGGACGACGAGGGTCCTGTGCGCCCACGGACAGGCGAGGGACACATAAATGTGATAGCGGCCCGCGGCGGCCGGAAATCCGCCCATACCGGTTGGCCCGGCGTCGCCGTCGGGCGTGATCCAGTTGCGGAAATGTGTTTTGGCACGCTTGAACTTGCCGTCCCCGGACTCTCTTGGTGGGTCGATCTTCCATTTGCCGTCAACCAGTTGTCCCAAAACGCTCTCCGATCTGCTTCCGCGTGAATTGCACCAATCCCCCTCTAGCTAGCGGTTGCGGGCCGGGGGAAAAGACCTTACGGATCATTCTGATTGTTGCGTCGGAGTGAACAATGGATCGCATGAGCGAAATCCAGACTTTCGTTCAGGTCGCCGAGTCCGGCGGAATCGGCGCCGCCGCCGATCGCCTGGGGGTTGCGAAGTCCGCTGTCAGCCGCCGTCTCAAGGATCTCGAGGAGCGGCTCGGCGTTCGATTGGTGAACCGCACCACCCGGCAGCTCAGCCTCACCGATACGGGCAAGTCCTATTACGAGCGCGCTTCGCAGATCCTCGCCGATCTCGAGGATGCCGACCAGACTGCGGCGGCGGTGCATGGGGCACTGTCGGGCCGGCTCAAGATCGCCGGCCCGCAATCCTTCGGCGTCCTGCACCTTCTGCCGGCCGTGACGAGCTTTCTGGAGAAGCATCCCGAACTCTGGATCGATCTCGACGTCAACGACCGCCGCGTCGATGTGGTCAACGAAGGCTTCGATCTGGCGGTTCGGGTCGGGCAACTGGAAGACTCGAGCCTGATCGCACGGCGGCTCGCGCCCGTGCGCAACATCGTGTGTGCAAGCCCCGGTTATCTGGAGCGCCACGGCACGCCGAAGCGGCCCGAGGATCTGATGGGGCACTCCTATCTGCGCTACTCGAACGTTCCGGAGCGGCGGATCTTCTCGTGGATCGACGAGCAGGGGCGCGAACGGGTGGTCAATCCGAAGGCGCGTTTCGTCGCCAACAACGGCGAAATCCTCCAGGCCGCGGCAGAAGCGGGGCTAGGCATCATCTCGCAGCCGACCTTCCTGATCCACAAGGCCGTCGAGGAAGGGCGGCTGGTTCCGATCCTGACTGATATCGAATGGTGGCAGCTCGGCGCGTACGCGCTGTACCCGCCGGGGCGGCATCTATCGGCCAAGGTCCGCGCTTTCGTGGACCACCTGGTGTCCTGTTTCGGCGATCCGCCCTACTGGGACGAGCGAATGCCGATATCCCGGGGCAAACCGGTTCACGCAATCTGAACTGCGCTCGTTTCGCGCGGCATCAGACCGCATCCCGGGGGCTTACGTCGCCGCGCGGCCTCGGGTATACAGGGCCCGATCTTAACTTGACTGAAAATGTCCTATTTCCTATCTTCTCGGTAGTTGCGGTTGCAACTAGGTGAAGTCGTTCCAATCGAAGGCCCCGTTTCGGCGTGATCGTCTGTTCCTGCAACGCTCTCTCGGACAAGACCATACGCAGCTGCCTCTCGCCGGGGCCTGACTGCCCGTACACGCCTGCCCAGGTCTACCGCTGCCTGGGCTGCAGCCCGCAGTGCGGCCGTTGCGCGCGCACAATCAGACAGATAATGGATTCGGCGCTACCGTCCGTTCACAGCGCCTGCACCAGCAGGTGCAACGCCAAGTGTCCGCTGTCTGCAAGCGAACAGGACGCCGCCACCATGGTCGTCGAGACCGTTGATGTGGTCGAGACTGCCGACACCGTCGAAGTCCACGAAACTCTCCAGATCCGCCAGTTCGTCGGCGCCTGACCGGCAACTTTCAAATTGCGTTTCCGTGAACGGCGCCTGTCGACCCGGCCGGCCCGACGGCATTTCGCCGACTCTCAAAAACAAGCTAGAATGTTTCTAAAGAATGGGCTACCGTTCGACCCGTTGTTCATTTCCGTTCCCGATCGATCCTCCGGGATCGCGCTGCGGAAGGTTCGGCTGATCCGGTGGAGTCCGTAGGCTCCGACATTGCATACCCCGGAGCCCGCGGCTCCGAGACAGGAGGAGAGCAAGAATGAAGGGCGAAGCAAAGGTCATAGAGTATCTGAACAAGGGCCTGCGTTCGGAACTGACCGCCGTCAGCCAGTACTGGCTTCACTTCCGCCTTCTCGAGGATTGGGGTTATCTCCGACTGGCCAAGAAATGGCGGGAAGAATCGATCGAGGAGATGCATCACGCCGACAAGTTCATCGCCCGCATCATCTTCCTGGAGGGCTTCCCCAACCTGCAGGAACTCAACCCGCTGCGCATCGGCGAGAACGTCGAGGAGATCCTGGAAGTCGACCTGGCCGGAGAGTACGAGGCGCGCAACCTGTACACCGAAGCCGCAAAGTACTGCGAGTCCGTCGACGACCGCGTATCGAAGAACCTGTTCGAGGAACTGGCGACCGACGAGGAGGGGCATATCGACTTCCTCGAGACGCAGCTCGATCTGGTGAAGGCGCTGGGAATCCAGCTCTACGCGCAGAAGCACATCGGCGGACTCGACGACTGACCGCCACGGCGCGCCGCCTCCGGGGCGCACCTGACGCATGGCTTGTGCACCGGCCGATCGGCGATATCGTCGCCGCTGGACCGGTGCGGCCGTGCGTGATATCAGGACCGTTCCAATTGCACGGGATGCTGGGACGGTGACGAGGACTTTCCAGCGACGACGAGCCTAGACGCGCTTCCGCGCGTGCCGTTTCGCTGCGTCCCGTCGACCGCGCCGCTGACAGGCGGCGATCAGCCGCCGACACATACCCGATCGCGATCGCGGTCATGGGACGCCCGAGAGAACAATCGGGACTCCTCCGCCATGACAGCCGAACTTCCTGTGACGCCGAACGCCGCAACATCCATGTCCACGCTGATCGTCAACGAGCAGCCGGATCATGTCCCCGCCATCGAGGCGATGCTGGACGAGGCATTCGGGCCTGGGCGCTTCGCGCGCACGGCCTATCGGGTCCGTGAGGGAACGGAGCCGATCGCCGAACTCAGTTTCGTCGCGCTGCTCGGCAATCGCCCCGCGGGCGCGGTGCGGCTGTCGCCGATCACCATCGGCGGCACCCCGGCCCTGTTCCTCGGCCCGCTGGTCGTCCATCCAGACCACAAGAACAGGGGCATCGGCCTGGCACTGATGCTCCGCTCGCTGCAGGCGGCGCGGGCCTGTGGACACCGCCTCGTCGTCCTCGTGGGCGATGCGCCGTACTACGCAAGGGCCGGATTCGCGCCCATACCGGCCGGGCAGGTCAGGCTCCCGGGCCCGGTCGACCCTGCCCGGTTGCTGGCGATGGAACTGGTGCCGGGAGCGCTTGCGGAGGCGCGGGGAATGGCGCGGCCGGCGCCAAGCGCCCGCCCGCGCAGCGACAGTTAGCGGCCTTCGCGGTACCAAGCCGCGGTGAGGGCGGCGAGCAGGAGGACCAGGCCCAACAGGCCGGCAAGCAGCGGCACCGCGCGGACGCCTCGTAGTATCGAGGCATCCGTCGTTTCCAGTCCCATCCAGTCGCTGCCATGCATGGACGACGCAGACCGCATCGGCAGAACGCGCGGTACCGAGACGTCGCCGTCCTGGGCGATCCGGAAAATGCCGCCCCGCGTCGCCTCGGCAACGGGCGCCAGTTTTTCGGGTGTCGAGAGAACGTCGGCGAATTCGCGCGGATTGTCCGGCCCGACATTGGCGAGGGTGCGCAGGTCGCCCTGTTCGACTCGATATATGCCGAGATCGGTCACCGGCGTCTCGCCTTGCCACAATCCGGGCTCGACCTCCTCCATCGTCACTTCCACCTGGGCGCCGGTCGGGGTCTCGACCCGGGCCGGGCCGGTGGTGTCCGCCATGGTGCGGCGCTCGATCACCAACTCGTCGCCGCGGCCCTGAGCGATCAGCGCCTCCTCCTCGAGGTCGGTTTCCTTCATCAGCCAGTGGGCGAGCCGGCGCAGCAGCGGCACGTAGGGGCCGCCGCCCTCGTAGCCGCGCGCCCACAGCCAGGAGTGATCCGACAGCATCTGCGCAACGCGACCCTCGCCCTCGCGCTCCACGACCAGCAGCGGGCGGTCTCCGGGCCCGGTCATCAGCGTCGAGCCGCGTTCTATGTCGGCATCGATGAGACGGAACCAGTGGCTCCAGGCGGGCTCTTCGGCCCCTTCCAGGAGATCGCGGGTGATCGGGTGCCGGTCGCCTTCCACCGAAAGCGCGGCGCGGTAGGGCTCTTCGATCACGTTGCCGGTCGGAGCGGCGGGAAGAACCGCGGACAGCGGGGTCCGGTAGATGCTGCTGTTGTCGGCATATTCGGGACCCGAGGCGACGAGGACGGCGCCGCCGTCCTCAACGTAGCGGGCAATGTTGTCGTAGTAGAGTATCGGCAGCACGCCGCGGCTCTGGTAGCGGTCGAAGATGATGAGGTCGAACTCGTCGATCTTGACCGAGAACAGTTCGCGCGTCGGGAACGCGATCAGGGAGAGCTGCGAGATCGGCGTACCGTCCTGCTTTTCCGGCGGGCGCAGGATGGTGAAGTGGACGAGGTCGACGGATGCGTCCGACTTGAGGATGTTCCGCCATGTCCGTTCGCCGGCATGCGGCTCGCCGGACACCAGCAGGACCCGCAGATTGTCGCGGATACCCTCGATGGTGATGACAGCGCGATTGTTCAGCGCGGTCAGTTCACCGGGGGCTTCCTCCACCTCGATCTCGACGATGTTGCGCCCGCCGTTGGCAATCTCGACGGGAACGGTAACGTTGTCGCCGAGGGTGACGTTCATAGCGGTGACCGGTTCGCCGTCGCGCGAGATGGTGACGCGGGCCCGTTGCCGGCCGGAGGTCTGGCGCGGGCCGATGTCCTCGACCCGGAAGGTGATCGGCTGTTCTTCGCCGACGATGCCGAAGCGTGGCGACGAGTGAACGACCAGACGCCGGTCGCGCTCGTCGTCGCTTCCGGTGAGCAGAACATGCAGCGGCGCGTTGAAGCCGAGCTGCTCGGCGCGTTCGGGAACGTCGTGGACCTGACCGTCGGTCAGCAATACGGCGCCCGCGATCCGGTCGGAGGGAATGTCCGCCAGCCCGCGCTCCAGCGCCCCGAACAGCTCGGTCCCGTCCGTTCCCGTCGACGTCACGTCGATCCAGCGCGCCTCGACGTTGCGCAGCCGGCCGAGCCGGGCCTCCAGCGCCTCGCGGGCCGCCGCCGTTTCCGCAGCGCGTTCGGCCAGGCCCTGGCTGGCGCTGCCGTCGACGACGACCGCAACCACGCCGGGCAGCACGTCCCGGTCCTCTTCCTTCAGCGAGGGGTCGAGAAGGGCGAGGACGAGCAGGGTGGACGCGAGCGCTCGGAGCCAGGCCCCCGGCATCCTGCGTAGCAGTCCGGCCAGCGAAACGAGTGCGGCCCCGACGGCGAGGACCGCGATGATCCGCCAGTCGATGAGCGGGGCGAGGTCGATGCTCCAGGTCATCCTACTGCCCCAGCCGTTCCAGCAGGGCAGGCACGTGGACCTGGTCTGCCTTGTAGTTGCCGGTCAGCGTGTACATCACGATGTTGACGCCGGAGCGGTAGGCCATCTCGCGTTGCAGATCGCCGCCGGGGGCCACCGGATAGAGCGGCCGGCCGTCGTCGCCCGTGGCCCACGCGCCGGCGAGGTCATTCGACGTGATCATGATCGCGGAAACGCCGTCGGCGTTGCGGGCGGGACGAGACACCTCGTCGGCGTTGCGCAGTGCCGCTTCCACCCAGAGCGGCCCGCCTTCCCACCGTCCCGGGAAATCCTGCAGCAGGTAGAACGCCTTGGTCAGGACGTGGTCGGCCGGGACCGGTTCCAGCTCAGGAATATCGAGTCCGCGCAGCAGCGTCCGCAGGCGCAGCATCCCGGGACCGGCGACGGAGCCGTCCGAGCCGGGGCGTGCCTCGAGCTCGTCGCGGGTGTCGAAGAGGATGGTGCCGCCCTGCTTCATGTAGGCGTCGATCTTGGCGAGCACCTCCGGCGCCGGCGGCTCGGCGTCGGAGTCGATCGGCCAGTACAGCAGCGGGAAGAAGGCGAGTTCGTCGGTGACGATGTCGACGCCGATCGGCGAATCCGGTTCGAGGGCGGTGCGCTCGGTCAGTACCGCCGTCAGTCCCTCCAGGCCGGCACGACTGGTCTCGTCGATTTCGGCGTTGCCGGTGCGTACGTAGGCAAGACGCGTCGTCAGCGTGGCTTCGAGCGCCATCCGGTCGGCCTGCGAGAGGCCCCCGGCCTCCGATTGCGCATGCGCCGGATTGTCGGCGGGCGCGCCGAGCACGGCGAGCGCGAGCAGGGCAGCAGTCGCGCCTTGCCGCATTCGCCTGACGTGCAGGCCTCGGCCGCTCAGCATCAAGACGGCGATGCCGTCGGCGATCAGCAGCAGAACCGCGGCCGCCAGCAGCCAAGGTCCGACTGAACGGGGCTCTGCTGCAGGATAGGTCGAAGCCGTCAGGCCTCCCGCTTCGAGCGCCGAAAAGGGGGTGCCCTCGTCCATGACATTCAGGCTGCGGAAGGCATCGGGTTCGCCATAGAGACCGGGAGGGTGCTCCCTTTCGGGCCGCGCATCGGCGAATTCCGCCGACGGGATCGGCCGCGCGTATGGCGGCGGGCTGCCGAGCAGGCCCGTGGCATCGAGTGTTCGAATCGGTCGCAGGATTCCTCCCGGCACGCCTCGCGAGGCTCCGGCGGTTTCTTCGGAGGCGCCCGCGAGGTCCACGATCCGCCGCAGCATCTCCACGAAGACGCCGCTGAGCGGCAGGTTGGACCAGGCCGCGTCGGCGGTCACGTGGAACAGCACGATCCAGCCGTTGCCATGCCGGATGGCGGTGACGAGCGGCGTGCCGTCCTCGAGGCTCGCCCAGGTCTTCTCCACCAGATCGATCGAAGGTTCGGCCAGGACCTGGCGCGTCACCCGGACATCGGGCGGCACCGGCAGTCCCGCAAACGGGCTGCCTTCGGGAAATGCCGCGAGGGGCTGCGGTTCGCTCCAGGACAGCGTGCCGCCAAGCGAACGGTCACCGCCGCGAAGTTCGACGGGGACGAGGGAGTCGGCGTCCGCCCCGGCGAGCCTGGGTCCGGCAAACCGGACGAGCACGCCGCCCGCGTCGACCCATTCGTCGATCTGCTCGTGGGCGTCGCCGATCAGGGTGCCGATATCGGCGAGGACGAGGATCGACACACGTTCCTGGATCAGGCGATCGATCGCGACCGCCAGGTTGGGGTCGGGGCTTTCGCGAAGGTCGGCAAACGGGGCGAGCGCGCGGGTGATATAGTAGAGCGGCGAGAGCAGCGGCTGGGCCCGTTCCCGCGTTTCACCCGACACGAGCCCGATGACGCGCCGGCGCCAGCGATCGTCGAGGAGCTGCACGCCTCCGGCCGTTTCCTCCTCGGCGATTTCGAGCCGGGCGATATCGTTGCGCAATTCGACAGGAAGATCGATTGCCGCTTCGGATCGGCCCGCTCCCTGCTCGAAAACGTAAGGGGTCTCGGAGATGACGCGCCCCTTCAGGTCGCGGGCGCGTATCGTCCCGCCGGACCGCGAATCGGCGTCGGCACGCAACACGCTGACCGTGAGGCTGCCGGTCTCGTTGACTGCCGGTCCAAGGGCGAGCGGAAGCTCGCCGGTCTCCGGCACGGCCACTTCCACCGTCTCCGCGCCGGCCGCCTCCAGGGCCGACGCGAATTCCTCTCCGTCGCCATATTCGAGGCCGTCCGACAGCCAGACCACTTCACCGATCGCATATCGTTCGACCGCCCCGGTCACGGACTGGCCGATGGCGGCCCGGTCCGGTTCGTGCGGCTGGACGGACAGACCGGCGAGCTTCTCGCGCGCGGCATCGGAGTCCACCGGTTCTCCGATCACGGCATCGGTGGCGGTGGCGACGAGAAGCGACGGCCTGCCATCGCGGCCGGCTTCGGCGAGAATCTCGTCGGCCGTTCCGGAAATCCGGGACCAATTGGGCGTGGCACCCCAGCCGTTGTCCACGACCACGAGTATCGGCCCGTCGCCGCCGGCGGTGACCGCCTGCGGATTGAGGATCGGCCGGGCCAGCGCGATGATCACCAGCGCGGCGATCAACATCCGCAGCAGCACCAGCCACCAGGGAGTCCTGGACTTGGCGTCTTCGCGCTGCTCGATTTCCAGCAGGATCCGCGTCGGCGGAAACGCCACGCGGACCGGACGGGGCGGCGTGAAGCGCAGAAGCCACCAGATTGCCGGCAGCAGCACCAGTGCCGTCAGCAGCCACGGCTGGGCAAACGCCAGGGGAAGGCCGGCAATCACGCGTCCGCCTCCGCGTCCTGCCGCGGTCGATTGCCCGAGCTTGCAGATGCCGCGCCGAAGCTCCGAGGATCGCCGCCGCCCGACAAACGGGCGTGCAGCGCCAGGATCGGCTCCTGGGCGGGTCGGTCGGTGTGATGGATGAGCTGGCTCCAGCCGATCCGGTCGGTCACGGCCTTCAGGCGCCTGCGGCGCGCCGCCATGCGGCCGAGGTAGGCCTCCCGTACCGTCTCGGCCCGGCCCGCGACGAATTCGAGGCCGCTTGCCGCGTCGTGGAATTCGGTGCGGCCCGCGAACGGGAACGACTCCTCGACAGGATCGAGAACCTGGGCCAGGTGTCCGTGGACCCGGCGGGCAGCGATGCCGGTCAGCGCCGGCTCGAGGTCGGAGAGCGGTTCGAGGAAGTCGCCGATGGCGATGAACTCGGAAAATCGCCCGAACGGCGCCGCGTCCGGCAGGGAATCGTCACTAACAGGTGCACGCGCAATCGCGACGGCGGCGCGCTCGAGGGCATGACGCTGTGCTGTCGGCCGCAACAATCCGACGATACCGACGCGCTCGCCGCCGCGGATCAGCAGATCGGTCAGGGCGAGGGCCATGACGACGGCCCGGTCGATCTTCCGGCAAGGCGCCAGGCTGGAACTGAAATACATGGACGGCGACCGGTCGATCCAGATCCAGACCGTGTGGGAGGCTTCCCATTCCTTCTCGCGAACATACAGCAGATCGTCGCGGGCGGAGCGGCGCCAGTCGACGCGCCGGGCCGGCTCGCCGGACTGGAACCGCCGGAACTGCCAGAAGGTCTCGCCGGGACCGGCCCGGCGGCGGCCGTGGATGCCATGGGCAACCGTGTTGGAGACGAGCCGCGCCTGCATCAGCAAGTCCGGCATCCGCGCCGACAGGGCCGATGCCTCACGTCCGAGATCCTTCGAATCCGGAGCAGTCAGAACCAGTTCCGGGCCGGCGACGGCCAAGGTGACCTAGCCCACTTTCTCGACGAAACGGGCGATGATCGACCCGACGTCGACGCCGTCAGCGCGGGCGGCGAAGGTGGTGGCCATACGATGCTGCAGCACGGGGCGGGCAAGGGCGACGACATCGTCCACCGATGGCGCGAGCCGTCCCTGGACCAGAGCCCGGGCGCGCACCGTCAGCATGAGCGCCTGACTGGCGCGCGGCCCCGGGCCCCAGGCGATCTGTGAATCGACAATCTCGTCGCCTTCGCCGGGCCTGGCCGCGCGAACCAGCCTGAGGATGGCGTCGACGACCGACTCGCCGACCGGCATCCGCCGCACCAGCCGCTGTGCGGCCATCAGTTCGTCAGCATCCATGACGCGCTTGATTGCCGCTTCGGCATCGCCGGTCGTCTCGAACAGCATCCGCCGCTCGGACTCCATGTCCGGATAGCCCACGTCGACCTGCATCAGGAACCGGTCGAGCTGGGCTTCCGGCAAGGGATAAGTGCCTTCCTGTTCCAGCGGGTTCTGGGTGGCAAGGACGTGGAAGGGGCGGGGCAGGTCGTGTCGGGCGCCGGCGACCGTGACGTGGTGCTCCTGCATTGCCTGCAACAGCGCCGACTGGGTGCGCGGGCTGGCGCGGTTGATCTCGTCGGCCATCAGCAGCTGAGAGAAGATCGGCCCCCGGATGAACCGGAACGACCTGCCGCCGCCCGGCGACTCCTCCAGCACTTCGGCGCCGAGAATGTCGGAGGGCATCAGGTCCGGCGTGAACTGGATGCGGCGGGCGTCGAGGCCGAGGACGGTGCCCATGGTCTCGACGAGCTTCGTCTTGGCGAGGCCCGGTACACCGACCAGCAGGGCATGGCCTCCGGCAAGCACAGTCACCAGTGCTTTCTCGACGACATCTTCCTGCCCGAAAATGACGGTGCCGATTGCTTCGCGGACAACCCTGAGGTGCGCCGCGGTGGCATCGGCGGCAGCTACGATATCCTCGTCGGGTCGGTCGGTGGCTTGGGTGGTCTGATTGATCGCGCTCATAGCCTCGACTATATGGCCCATTGGAGCCGGGCTGGAAGTGGAGTGTGCTCACAGCAGCGTGATTGTTTCGCCGCCGACGATATTCCGGTGCAAACGGTCATCAATTGCACGTTCTCTGCACAACAAACGATCTGGCCGGGGGAGATGGGCGAAACTATGACCTCACCATCGCGAGCCAAGACTCAAAATACTGCCGATTCGGATGCGCGGCCGGGATCCACGGCAATGGGCCTGGCCTCGCTGGAGGAAGCGGCGCGGGCGTCGGGCGGACGCGGAATTCCCCCCGTCGAGAAATGGAATCCGGAATTCTGCGGCGATCTGGACATGCGCATCGCCCGCGACGGCACCTGGTTCTACCTGGGTTCGCCGATCGGCCGGAAACGGCTGGTCAAGCTGTTCTCGTCGGTCCTTCGCAAGGACGACGACGGCAAGACCTACCTGGTCACGCCAGTCGAGAAGATCGGCATCACCGTCGACGACGCCCCCTTCCTGGCAGTCGAAATGGCTGTGGAAGGGGAGGGACGGCAGCGGCGCATCGGGTTCAGGACGAATGTCGACGATTACGTCGAGGTGGATCACGCCCACCCCCTTCGGTTCGAGGAGGAAGCAGGCTCCGACGGCCTGAAGCCGTACGTGCTGGTGCGCGGCCGTCTGGAGGCATTGGTGGCGCGCCCGGTGTTCTATGATCTGGTAGAACTCGGCGAAGAAGAGGTCGTGGACGGCCAGAAAATGTTCGGCATCCGAAGCGGCGGCGAGTTCTTTCCGATGGCTCCGGCGGCAACTCTGGCCGGGTCCAACTGAATCGGGCCTGATCGGCACGACCATGAATGCAATGAGCGGACAGATCGCGCAAATGGATGCATTGGCGAAATCGAAGGTGGGAAGTCCCACCCCTGCACTGTTCCTGCCGGACGCCTTCCGGGGACTTGCCAAGGAGCGACTGCGGCGGGCACCGCCCGAAGGCGATCTGAATGCCCACCTTCCGCCGGACGTCGGCGACCATGACCTGAACGCCGGCCTTCCGGTCGACGTGTTTCACAAGGGACCGCCGCGAAGAGCCGCCGTCCTGATCCCGGTGGTGGCGCACGAAGACGGCGCCACGGTCATCCTGACGCGCCGCACGGATCACCTGACAGCACACGCGGGGCAGGTGGCGTTTCCCGGGGGCAAGATCGAAGGCATCGATCCGACGCCGTTGGCCGCGGCGCTGCGTGAAACGGAGGAGGAGATCGGGCTGAAGCCCGATCAGGTCGAGCCGCTGGGCTACCTCGACCTGTACCAGACGGGGACCGGATTCCGTATCGTTCCGGTCGTCGGTATCGTCGAGCCGGGATACCAGCTGGATATCGATGACAACGAGGTGGCTGCGGTGTTCGAGGTGCCTCTGGTGTTTCTCATGACGCCCACCAATCACGAGCGGCGCAGCCGGGTCTTCCGCGGCCATGAGCGCCATTTCTACGCCATGCCCTACGATGGCAATCACATCTGGGGGGCGACGGCGGGGATCGTCCGCAACCTCTACAATCGGGTCTACAGATAATGGCACGAGTAGTGGCGCTGCAGCTCTTCCTGTTCCTGCTGCCGTTCGCGGGATACGCCATGTATCTCTACTTTTCGCGCCTCGACCCGATGCGCCGCGAATCCTGGGAGCGCAGTCCGATCTACTGGCTGGTGATCCTGGGCCTGGTGCTGACGATCATCGGTTTTCTGCTCACCGCCACCTTCACCGGCGCACCGCCCGAGGCGACGTACAAGCCGGCCGAATTGCGCGACGGACGGATCCAGCCCGGAAACATAGAGTGAGCGAGGCGACGCCGGTCCTCGACATCGACTGGGATACCGGCTGGCTGCGGGAACCGGCCCTGGTGAAGGTGATCGCCGCGCTGAACACGCACGGCGTCGAGACGCGGGTCGTCGGAGGCGCGGTACGCGACGCGATTCTGGGGCATCCCCGCGGCGATGTCGATCTTGCGACGACAGGATCGACGGATGAGGTCGACAGACTTGCGACTGCCGCCGGGCTGAAGGCCGTGCCGACGGGCGTCGCACACGGCACCATGACGGTCGTGTCGGACGGGCGCCCGTTCGAGGTCACGACGCTGCGCCACGATGTCGAAACGCACGGCAGGCACGCGACGGTGGCCTTCGGCGCCGCGTGGGAGGAGGATGCGCGCCGGCGCGACTTCACCATGAACGCGCTCTACGCGGATCGGGACGGGCGGCTCTACGACTGGGTCGGCGGCTACCCGGACCTGATGGCGAGGCGCGTGCGCTTCATCGGCGATCCGGAAGCCCGGATCCGTGAGGACTTCCTCAGAATCCTGCGGTTCTTCCGGTTCCACGCGCAGTTCGGCCACGGCGCACCGGACGCCGACGGTCTCGCCGCCGCGATCCGCCAGCGTCTGGGCGTGCTTGGCCTGTCCGGCGAACGACTCCGCCAGGAACTGCTGCGGCTGCTCGTTGCGCCCGGGGCCGCCGCGACGGTCGAGGTGATGGCCGATTGCGGCATCCTCGGCCTGGTAACCGGAGGAGTCGCCTATATCGGGAGCCTCGAACGGGAGGTGGCCGTCGAGGCGGCGGAGGCTTCCCCTCCCGATGCGCTCATGCGCCTTGCCGCAGTCGCGATAGCGATTCCCGAGGACGCGGAGCGGATTTCGGACCGGCTGCGGCTGTCGAATGCGCAACGCCACCGGCTTCAGGCCGCCGCCGCCGGCTGGTGGCATGTCGGACCGCACCTCAGCGAAGCCGTCCGCAAGGCCCTGCTCTATCGACAGGGCGCGCAGACCTACCGCGACCGCGCAACACTGGCTTTCGCCCGATCAGGAATGGCGGCCGACGATCCGGAGTGGCGGGCGCTGCGCGCGTTGCCCGATCGGTGGCCCGTGCCGCAGCTGCCGGTGAAGGGGGCCGATATCGTGGCGCTGGGAATCCCTGCAGGACCCGCGATCGGCGCGATCATCTCCCGTCTGGAGACGGAATGGATTGAGTCGGATTTTTCGCTGCGGCGCGACGAACTCCTCGCCCGGGCCGCCGCTGCCAATCAATAAGGTTCAGGGCCACTTCACTACAGGCGGCATGGAGGAGAGGATGGACTCGACATTGCCGCCCGTCTTCAGCCCGAACACCGTGCCGCGGTCGTAGAGCAGGTTGAACTCGACGTAACGCCCGCGCCGTATCAGTTGCTCCTCGCGATCCTCCGCCGTCCAGGGGCTGGCGAAATTGCGCCGGACCAGTGCCGGATAGATGTCCCGGAAGGCTTCTCCCACGGACCGCGTGAAGGCGAAATCGGCCTCCCAGTCGCCGGTGTCGACGTAGTCGTAGAAGATGCCGCCGACGCCGCGCGGCTCCTGGCGGTGGGCGAGCCAGAAATAGCGGTCGCACCAGTCCTTGTATTCCTGCCAGTCCCTGCCGTTCGCCTCGCATGCCGTCCGCATGGCCCGGTGAAACGCGTCCGTGTCCGGGTCTTCCTGCGTCCGGCGCCGGTCGAGCACCGGGGTGAGGTCGGCTCCGCCGCCGAACCACGCCCTGGTGGTCACCACTAAGCGCGTGTTCATGTGGACCGCCGGCACGTTGGGATTGTGCGGATGGGCGATCAGCGAGATGCCGCTGGCCCAGAAGCGCGGGTCATCGGATGCGCCTGGGATCTGGTCGCGGAACTCCGGGGCGAACTCGCCGTGAACCGTGGAACAGTGCACGCCGACCTTTTCGAACACGCGACCGTTCATGGTCGACATGACGCCGCCGCCGCCGTCCGTGCCGGTATGGTCCCTGCGTTGCCAGGGCTTGCGCGCGAACCGGCCCGCAGGCCGGTCGGACAGGAGCGTTCCGGCAGGGAGATCGTCCTCGATCGCCTCGAAGGCGGCGCAAATCCGGTCGCGCAGGGTCTCGAACCACTCGCGTGCTCTGGCCTTGCGGCTTTCCAGCGTGTCTTCGTTTGCAGGCATCGGCTCCTCCGCGCGCCGCTCCTACGCCAAACGTGACCAACCGGCAACACCGCGGCCCGTTCGGACGAACCGGGGGTGCAATTCGCCTGACCTTGCGGTATAGGAACGCCGTTCGCCGCCTGGTCCGAACCCCCGGACGGTGGCGATCATGCCAGCAACATCTCTGGAGACCAGAATGCTTATCGGCGTCATGCGACCGCATTGACGCACCGCTGACCGGCTACCGGGCCCCATTCGCGGCCCGCGCGCTCCGCTCTCGGTGTGTCCTTCTCACTTCCACCGATTGTCCGGAGCCCTCCGATGTTTGCCCTCTTCGAGTCCTTTGTCGATCCTCTTGCGAACGGCCGCCAGCAGCGACCGCCGAACCGGCTTGTCGCGTTCATGTGGCACTACGTGCAGCAGGCCTGGCCGGTCCTGACGCCGCTGCTGGTCGTTTCGGCCGGCGTCGCGCTGATCGAGGTCAGTCTGTTCAATTTCATCGGACAGATCGTCGACATACTGAAAGAGACGCCGCCCGATCGACTATTCGCCGATTACGGAACCACCTTCCTGTGGATGGCGGCGGTCGCGGTGCTCGTGCGACCGATCGCCAACGCGTTGCATCTGCTTCTGGTGCACCAGTCGGTCGAGCCGAGCCTGACCAACCTGATCCGCTGGCAGACGCATCGCTACCTGCTGCGGCAGAGCCTCGGCTTCTTTCAGAACGACTTCGCCGGCCGCCTCGCCAACCGGATCATCCAGACCGGACCGGCGCTGCGCGAGGCGGTGGTCAGCCTGATCGACGCGCTGTGGTACGTGACCGTCTACTCGGCCAGTGCGCTGTTCCTGTTCGCCGAAGCCGATATCTGGCTGGCGGTGCCGCTGATGGTGTGGATCGTCGCCTACGTCGTCATTCTCTGGCACTTCGTGCCGAAGGTGAAGCACCACGCGACGGTGATGTCGGACGCCCGCTCGATGCTGACGGGCCGCATCGTCGACAGCTACACCAACATCATGACGGTGAAGCTGTTCGCCCACGCCGAACGCGAGGACGAGTACGCCCGCGAGGCGATCGTCGACCACACCGGAAAGTTCCGGGCGATGATGCGCCAGATCACGGCGATGAACCTCGCTCTGGTGATCATCAACGGCCTGCTCATCGCCACGACGCTCGGAATGGGCCTGTGGCTGTGGCAGGGCAGCGCGATCACCATCGGTGCGGTGGCGCTCGCTGCCGGCCTGGTCATGCGCATCAACGCGATGTCGGGCTGGATCATGTGGGTGGTGACGGGGATCTTCGAGAACCTCGGCACGGTCGCCGAAGGCATGGAGTCGATCTCGCGGCCCTACGCGGTGGTGGACGCACCGGGGGCCGGCGAACTCGTCGTCGACCGCGGCGGCATCACCTTCGAGCGGGTGTCGTTCCACTATGGCCGCACCGGCGGCGTGATCGACGACCTGTCGCTGAGCGTGCGGCCCGGCGAGCGGGTCGGCCTTGTCGGACGCTCGGGCGCCGGCAAGTCGACGCTGGTCAACCTGCTGCTCAGGTTCCACGACGTGGAATCCGGCCGTGTGCTGATCGACGGCCAGGATATCGCGGCGGTGAGCCAGGAAAGCCTGCGCGGGGCGATCGGCGTGGTGACGCAGGACACCTCGCTGCTGCACCGCTCGGTGCGCGACAACGTCCGCTACGGCGCGCCCGAGGCGGACGACGCGGCGATCTGGGCGGCGCTGAGACGGTCCCATTCGGACGGGTTCGTGCCGGATCTCGTCGATCTCCACGGCCGGCGCGGTCTCGACGCCCATGTCGGGGAGAGGGGCGTGAAGCTGTCCGGCGGGCAGCGCCAGCGGATCGCGATCGCCCGGGTCCTCCTCAAGGACGCGCCGATCCTGGTCCTCGACGAGGCGACCTCGGCGCTCGACTCGGAAATCGAGGCGGCGATCCAGGAGGACCTGGAGGCGCTGATGGACGGCAAGACGGTGATCGCGATCGCCCACCGGCTCTCCACCATCGCCCGGATGGACCGGCTGGTGGTGATGGAGGCCGGCCGTATCGTCGAGACCGGCAGCCATGCCGAGCTGATCGCCAGAGGCGGCATCTACGCCCGCCTGTGGCAGCGCCAGTCGGGCGGCTTCCTCGGCGAAATGGAGCCGGAGGTCGCCTGACGGCCTCGTCACGAAGCCCGGCCGGCGGTCGCAGGACCGCCGGCCGGAAATCCTCCCGTCTGCCGCAGCGCCTCGCCCAGCACCATCGCAGCGGCGACGGCGACGTTCAGGGATCGCAGCCCGCGCTTCATGGGGACGGCGATTCGGGCATCCGCCGCCTCATGCACCTTGTCGGGGACGCCGGAACTCTCCCGCCCAACCAGCAGCGTATCCGTGGGGCGGAAGTGGAAATCGGCGTAGGAAACCGTCGATCTCGTGGTCAACAGCACCATCCGCCGGTCCTCTGAGGTCAATTCGCGCGCGAAATCGGCGAAAGACACGTGACGGACCAGCGACACCTGATCGAGATAGTCCATGCCGGCGCGGCGAAACGCCCGCTCCGAGACGGGAAATCCAGCCGGTTCGATGATCTCGACGGTGACGTCGAGGCAGGCGCCCAGACGCATCAGCGTGCCCGCATTTTGCGGGATATCCGGCTGGTAGAGGGCAAGTCGGATCAATGGGAAACGGCCTTTTCTGGAAACATTCGCGACAATTGGACACCTCCCCCCCGGGTGCGCTGGACAACTTCGGTCAAGAGTGCAAAAAGGATGCCCGTTCGCCCACCCGGCGAGCGCTCCCGGTTGCGGCTACCGGGCGGCTTTGACAAGCCCGAGCAGCCGGACGATCGGGCGGCAGTCCGCAATACGATATCGGGGATTTGGACGTGGCGCACGCCCATACGGACACTCAAGAACCCACGCGCAGGGATTTCCTCTACATCGCAACGGGAGCAGTCACGGCGGTCGGCGCCGTAGCCGTTGCCTGGCCGTTCATCGACCAGATGAACCCGGATGCGAGCGTCCAGGCGCTGGCGTCGATCGAGGTCGACATCAGTTCCATCGAAGTGGGCCAGAGCCTCACCGTGATGTGGCGCGGCAAGCCGGTCTTCATCCGGCACCGTACCGAGCAGGAGATCGAGGAGGCCGAGGCCTTCCCGGTCGAGGACCTGCCGGATCCGCTGGCGCGCAACGCGAACCTGCCGGCCGAGGACACGGCGACCGACGCAAACCGCGCGCACGGCCGGGGCGAGTCGCGGCCGGAATGGCTGCTGATGGTCGGCGTCTGCACGCACCTGGGCTGCGTCCCGCTCGGTGAGCAGGGCGACTATGACGGATGGTTCTGTCCGTGCCACGGATCGCACTACGATTCGGCCGGCCGGATCCGCAAGGGGCCGGCGCCGCGCAATCTCGACGTGCCGGTCTACGAATTCGTTTCCGACACGCTTGTTCGCGTCGGCTAGGTCCGGGGGGCAGAAGCAGAAGACGATGAGCGGGCACTCGACCATTCATTACAAGAATCCCGTGGTGCGCTGGATCGACACGAGGCTGCCGATCATCAGCACCATGCAGTCCAACGCGGTGGATTACCCCACGCCGAAGAACCTGAACTACTTCTGGACCTTCGGCGGGATCCTGACGCTGTTCCTGGGCATCCAGATCATCACCGGCATCGTCCTTGCGATGCACTACACGGCGCAGGTCGACATGGCCTTCAACAGCGTCGAGCAGATCATGCGCGACGTGAACTACGGCTGGCTGCTGCGCTACATGCACGCCAACGGCGCCTCGTTCTTCTTCATCGCCGTCTACATCCACATCTTCCGCGGGCTGTACTACGGCTCCTACAAGGCGCCGCGCGAGCTGCTGTGGATGATCGGTGTCGTGATCCTGCTGATCATGATGGCGACCGCCTTCATGGGCTACGTGCTGCCGTGGGGCCAGATGAGCTTCTGGGGCGCGACGGTGATCACCAACCTGTTCAGCGCCATCCCCTTGGTCGGTACGCCGATCGTGGAATGGCTGTGGGGCGGCTTCGCGGTCGGCAATCCGACGCTCAACCGGTTCTACGCGCTGCACTACCTGCTGCCGTTCGTGCTCGCGGCCGTGGTGTTCCTGCATATCTGGGCGCTGCACGTGCCGGGCAACAACAACCCGACCGGCGTCGAGGTGAAGTCGGACAAGGATACCGTACCGTTCCACCCGTACTACACCGTGAAGGACTTCTTCGCGATCATCGTGTTTCTGGTGTTCTACGCGGCGTTCGTGTTCTACATGCCGAACTATCTCGGCCATACCGACAACTACATTCCCGCGAACCCGCTGGTGACGCCCGCCCACATCGTGCCCGAATGGTACTTCCTGCCCTTCTACGCGATCCTGCGGGCGATTCCCGACAAGCTCGGCGGCGTCATCGCAATGTTCGGTGCTATTGCTGTGCTGTTCATCCTGCCGTGGCTCGATACGTCGCGGGTCAAGTCGGCGGCCTTCCGGCCCCTGTACCGGCAGTTCTTCTGGATCCTGGTGATCGTCTGCATCGGCCTCGGCTACCTCGGCGCCAAGCCTCCGGAGGGCGGCTACGTCATCGCCTCGCGGATCCTCACGGCCTACTACTTCCTCCACTTCCTGGTGATCCTGCCGCTGCTCGGCATATTCGAGCGGACCAAGCCCTTGCCCGCGTCGATCTCCGAATCGGTGCTGGCCAAGCACGGGCACGGCGGCGGCGCGTCTGCGGCGGCGGCTGCGGCGTCCGCTCCGGAGAGCAGAGGTTGAGGGCGGGGGAAGATCGATGACAAAGACCAAGATCGACATCATGAGCCTCGCGCACGTTTCCGCCTCTGCCGTCGTGGGCGCGGTTATTTTCGCGGCCGCTGTCATGCCAGCGGGTGCGGCGGGGGAGCAGCGCGAACTGAAGGAGGTGAACTTCACGTTCGAGGGGCCGTTCGGAACCTTCGACCGGGGCCAACTCCAGCGTGGCTACAAGGTCTACGAGCAGGTCTGTTCCGGCTGCCATTCGCTCGACCTGCTGTCTTTCCGCAACCTGGCCGAGGAGGGCGGACCCGGCTTCAGTCCGGCACAGGCGCGCGTGCTTGCCGCCGAATTCCCGCGCCAGGTTCTCGATGGCCCCGATGCCTTCGGCGACATGTTCGAGCGCCCCGGCAAGCCTTCCGACCGCTTCCCGCCTCCGTTCGTCAACGAGGCGGCAGCGCGGGCTTCCAACAGCGGGGCCTATCCTCCCGACTTTTCCGTGCTGGCCAAGGCCCGGGAAGGTGGTGCCGACTACATCTATTCGCTGCTCACCGGCTACGAGGAGCCCCCGGCACACGAAGAGATCCGGGAAGGCATGTACTACAACCCGTACTTCCCCGGCCACCAGATCGCGATGGCGCCGCCGTTGTCCGACGATGTCGTGGAATATACCGACGGCGCGCCGATGACGGTCGATCAGTATTCCAAGGACGTGGCATCCTTCATGATGTGGGCGGCCGAGCCGAAGCTCGAGGAGCGCAAGCGGATCGGCTTCCAGGTCATGGTGTTCCTGATCGTGCTGGCCGGTCTTCTGTACTTCACCAAGCAGAAGCTCTGGCGCAACATCGATCATTGAGGCTTCGTCAGTCCGCCGTTGCAGGCGATAAAGGGGCCGGCTTCCGGCCCCTTTTTTGTATCTGCGGCTTTTCGAGGGTGGGAGTTCGCCCTACGCTGCAGCGGCATGGCGGAAAGGGAGGGGGTCGTCCATGGGTCTCGTATTTCCTGTAATCCTCGGCTCTGTCCGGTCCGAACGCCAGGGTATCAAGGCTGCGCGCTATATCGTCGGCAAACTGGAAGCGCGTGGTCACGAGGTCGTCCTGGTCGATCCGCTCGAGAAGCAACTTCCTCTCCTCGACCGCATGTACAAGGAATATTCCAAGGGAGAGGCGCCGCCTGTTCTCGAGGAGCTTGCCGCCCTCTACCGCCGGGCGGACGGCTTCGTGATCGTCACGGCCGAGTACAATCAAAGCGTGCCGCCGGCGCTGAAGAACCTGTTGGACCACTTCCTGGAGGAGTATTTCTGGCGCCCGTCGACGATCGTGTCCTATTCGGCCGGCCGTTTCGGAGGCGTGCGCGCGGCCGTGACGCTCAGGACCGTCCTGGCCGAACTCGGCATGCCGAGCCTGCCGTCCGTCCTGGCGATTCCGTCGATCGGAAAGGCCCTGGCCGACGACGGCACGCCGAGCGAAGGCTGGATCGACAAGGCCGCTGACCGGTTCATCGACGAATTCGAATGGTACGCCGAAGCCCTTGCCGCAAAGCGCGCCGAAGGCCCGCTGCCATACTGATTTGCCTTTTAATTGCAGTGGGCTGACGGGCTGCTCGCGGTTGCGATCGCTCGCGCGGATCCTCGCCGGTGCTGTCCCTGTTGCTGCCGGCACGATTTGCCAACGCCGGTGAAGTGATCGTCACGGCCCTGTCATCTGCGATACGCTCTATGTCCGGACGACAACGGAAAGGTCGAAACCCGCTGTCACCTGCATCGGGAGGGCGGATCGATGGCGGATCAATTGCAGACGTCAGCAGCTACAGGTGGGACGTCGCGCATCGGTGACGTGGTGCCTCTGGGGGAGGCCATCCGGGCCTGGGGGCGCATCGCGGCGATGAGTTTCGGCGGTCCGGCGGGTCAGATCGCCCTGATGCACCAGGTGCTCGTCGAGGAAAAGCGCTGGATCGGCGACACGCGGTTCCTGCATGCGCTGAATTTCTGCATGCTGCTGCCCGGTCCGGAGGCCCAGCAACTCGCCATCTACATCGGCTGGCTGCTCAACCGCACGCTCGGCGGCATCATCGCCGGCGTGCTGTTCGTGTTGCCGGGCGCTCTTTCGATCCTCGCGCTGAGCATGATCTATGCCGTCTACGGCGAACTAGCCCCGATCGAGGCGCTGTTCTTCGGCCTGAAGGCGGCGGTGCTCGCGATCGTGCTGCAGGCGGTCGTCAGGATCGGCCGGCGCGCCTTGAGGAACGGTACCATGATGGCGATCGCGGCTGCTTCGCTGGTTGCGATCTACGGCTTCGATGTTCCGTTTCCGGTGATCGTCGCCGCTGCGGGTCTGATCGGCTATGTCGGCGGCCGCATGGGCGTCGGCTCCTTCAGCGCCGGTGGCGGACACGGGCAGGTCGGCCAGCACGTGGAGGACGCCGACACCGTACTGGGACTGGATGTCCCTGCCCACGCGAAGGCCGACCGTGGCTGGAGCCTGCGCATCGCCGCCACGTTCCTGGTGCTGTGGCTCGTGCCGCCTGCGGCTCTGCTCGCCCTGCTCGGCGCGGACAACGTATTTACCGAGATCGCGACCTTCTTCTCGATGCTGGCGGTGGTCACCTTCGGCGGCGCCTATGCGGTCCTTGCATGGGTGGCACAGGCCGCCGTGCAGACGTTCGGATGGCTTGCCCCCGGCGAGATGCTCGATGGCCTGGGCCTTGCGGAAACGACGCCGGGACCGCTGATCATGGTCACACAGTTCGTCGGCTTCCTGGCTGCGTTCCGCGAAGCGACGGGACTGCCGCCGCTGCTTGCCGGGACTCTCGGCGCACTGCTCACGACCTGGGTGACCTTCACCCCCTGTTTTCTCTGGATCTTCCTCGGCGCGCCGTATGTCGAGCGGCTGCGCGGCAACCGCGCCCTGTCGGCCGCGCTGGCAACCATCACCGCCGCGGTCGTCGGTGTCATCCTCAACCTGTCGATCTGGTTCTCGCTGCATGTCCTGTTCGGCGAGGTGACGACCTTTCGCGGATTCGGCCTGTCGCTCGACCTGCCTGTGCCCGATACGCTCGATCCGGTTGCCGCCCTCCTGACCGTCGCCGCGATCGTCGCGGTGTTCGTGCTGCGGCTCGGCATGGGCTGGGTACTCGCCGGTGCGGCGCTGGCAGGTGTCCTGCTGTGGTCCGCCGGCCTGTAGGGGGCTCGTCAGCGCGGCTTTCGGCCCGGTTTGCTGGCACTGCTGCTCGAGTGCGGTACTCTTCGGGCTGATTCGCCAAGTCGGTGTCCAGCAAGGAAGGAATGTCATGTCCGATCATAGGATCCGGACCGGATTGCGGTTTCTCGTATGGCTCTGGTTCATCTGCGTTGCAGCAACACTTCCGTCAGGCCAGACGTTCGCCCAGGACCAGGGCGAACCGGCGGCGGAACAGCCGGCGCAGGTCCAGGCGTCTCCGGACTCCGCCGCCTCGCCATCGAATTCCATCAGGGTCGGCCTCTACCTGAGCCCGCCCTTCGTCATGCGGGACGGCGACGGGTACGCCGGCATGGCATTCGACCTGTGGGAGTCGGTCACCGAAGGTCTGGGGATCGAATCCGAATATGTCGTCGCGCCGACCGTGCGGGATCTGGTCGACATGGCCGCCGAAGGCGAGGTGGATGCCGCCGTCACCAATCTGACCATCAACAAGCGGCGGGCGGAGCGGATCGACTTTACGCAGCCCTGGTTCGATGCGGGCCTGCGCATCATGATCGACGAAAACCAGGGCGCCGGCTTCTGGGCGATGGTACAGGGCCTCCGCGATGCCGGCTTTCTGCGCGCCTATGCATGGATTGCCTTCGTCATCGTCGTAGCGACGATCCTGCTGACGATATTCGATCGCAGGTTCGATACGAGCTTCCCCACCCGCTGGCGGGACGGTGTCGCGGAAAGCTTCTATACGGTGATGTCCGTGGCGACGACCGGCCGGATGTCGCGCAAGAACCTGTTCGGCTGGATCGGGCGCATCTGGTCGGCGCTGTGGCTGGTGTGCGGCGTGGCGGTGCTGGCATACGTCACCTCGACGGTGACGAGCGTGATGACGACAATCGCCCTGACCAACCAGATCAGGAACGCCGACGACCTCTACGGCAAGACGATCGGCGTCCTGGCCGGAGGCACGGCGGAAGAGTTTGCCGAAGAGAATGGTATCGCGGTGAGTTCGTATGCCGACATCGACGAGGCTGTCTCCGCGCTTCTGCGGGGCCGGATCGATGCCGTGGTCGGGGACGCGCCGAATCTCGAGTATTATGCCTTCACCAATCCGGAAGATCCGGTTCGCGTGGTCGGACCGATATTCCAGCCCGAGAAGTACGGGTTTGGCGTGTCACAGAAGTCCGAACTCACGCGGGCCGTGACGCTGCAGATCCTCGATGCTTTCGAAGGCAACGAAGTCGAGGAATTTCGGGCAAGATACCTTGGTGAAAGGCCGGGCAACTAGCAGCCGGCCGCAGGCCTGGGGCAGGGGAAAGCGCATGGCGAAATCGAGACTGGGCGTCATCGGCGGGTCGGGACTCTACGATCTGCCGGGATTGGCCAATCCGCGCTGGGAACATGTTCCCACACCATGGGGGGAGCCGTCCGACCTCCTGCATTTCGGTGAGCTCGACGGGCTGGAGATGGTGTTCCTGCCGCGGCACGGGCGCGGCCACCGGATCCCACCGACCGAGATCGACTACCGGGCCAATATCGACGCCTTGAAACGGGTCGGCGTCACCGACGTTGTCTCGATCTCCGCCTGCGGCTCGTTTCGCGACGAACTCAGTCCGGGCACCTTCGTGCTGGTCGACCAGTTCATCGACCGGACCTTCGCCCGCGAAAAGAGCTTCTTCGGAACCGGCTGCGTGGCCCATGTGTCGTTTGCCCATCCGGTCAGCCCCGGCCTGGCCGATCTGGTCGAGGCGGCAGCGCAAGCCGAAGACATACCCGTCCGGCGGGGCGGTACCTACCTGGTCATGGAGGGACCGCAATTCTCGACGCTCGCCGAATCGCACCTCTACCGGTCCTGGGGCTGCGATGTCATCGGCATGACGAACATGCCCGAGGCCAAGCTCGCCCGCGAAGCCGAACTCTGCTACGCGACGGTGGCGATGGTCACCGACTACGACTGCTGGCATCCCGACCACGGCGACGTCGACGTTCCCTCCATCCTTAGGACCGTGGCGGACAACGGCGAGAAGGCGCGCCGTCTGATCGCCCGCCTGGCGCGAGATTTTCCCCGCGAGCACCCGCCGTGCCCGATCGGGTCCGACCTGGCGCTCGAAACGGCAATCATCACGCCGCCCGACGCCCGCGATCCGGACCTTCTGAAGAAGCTGGACGCGGTGGCCGGGCGGGTGTTGGGGGTCTGAGGGCCGGCGCTCAGAAGTTGCCGAAACCGCGCATCATCATGCCCATGCCTCCGAATAGGCCCCCCAGCACGAACATGACGAGCGACAGGATCAGCGAGACGATGATGGCGGCGGGAATGGCGGCCAGTCCCCATTTGATGAAGATGACGACGAGACGGGCGAAGGGGATTTCGATGTCGGTGAGCGTCACGCGGGTACCGGGTTCCATTCCTGCCTCCTGAGTCGAACGGGTGATGAAGCGTCGTTCGATACATGTCACGAATGCAAGCACAGGATCAGCGGAAGGACAGGCGACGGTGAACGAGCCTATCAATACCCGGGCCGGGCTCAACCTGCGCGGACTCATCCGGACGATCCCGGACTATCCGAAGCCCGGCATCATGTTCCGGGACATCACGACGCTGCTCGCCGACCGGGCAGGACTGCGCGCGGCCATCGACGAACTGATCTGGCCGTTTCTCGGCGCGGATATCGTCCATGTGGTCGGTATCGAGGCGCGCGGCTTCATCCTGGGGGGCGCCGTCGCGCACGAACTGGGGCTCGGCTTCATCCCAATCCGCAAGAAGGGCAAGCTGCCGTACAAGACGATCGGCCAGGACTACGAGCTCGAGTACGGCGTCGACACGGTGGAGATCCATGCCGACGCCATCCAGCCCGGCGACCGGGTGCTGCTCGTCGATGACCTGGTGGCGACCGGCGGCACGGCCGATGCGGCCATTGATCTGATCCGCAAGTCCGGCGGCGAGGTCGTCGCGGCCTGCTTCATCATCGATCTGCCGGATCTCGGCGGCGCCGCCCGGCTGCGCGGCAAGGGCGTCACGGTGCATACGCTCGTCGGCTTCGAGGGCGAGTAGGGCCGCTCCCGGCGGCCCGCCGCACCGCGACGGATTTCTGCGGCAATTTCGTCAGATAGAATGAAGAGAACGTGCTCTTGACCGGCTCGCCGGCAGTTCGCTAATTGTTGCGAAAGACAAGATACCGTTCTCTTGTACGAAACGAACAGGGAGATCATGGCGAATTCCGCACCGCGCCCTCCGGCATCCGAGTTTCGCAAACGCTTCCTCGCCCGCCAAACCGTCGTCGGCACCTTCATTAAGACGCCGGCGCCCCAGACGATCGAAGTCCTTGGCGACATGGGCTTCGACTTCGTCGTGATCGACGGCGAGCACGCGCCGTTCGACCGGACCACGACGGGCTACGGCCTGCTGGCGGCGCGCGCCTCGGGGACCGCGGGCATCGTTCGCGTCCCGGATGCCACCGCCTCGACCATCCTGTCGGTCCTCGACGACGGGGCGACCGGCGTGCTGGTGCCGCATGTGTCGTCGGTCGAGACGGCGCAGGACGTGGTCGCCGCCTGCCGCTATCGCGGCGGCAAGCGCGGCTTCGCCAATACCACGCGGGCGGGCCGCTACGGCGCCATGGGGTTCGCCGAGCATACCGAGGCGCAGGATTCCGGCGTGACGGTGATCGCGATGATTGAGGACCCGGAGGCGCTCGACGTGATCGACGACATCGTCGCCGTCGATGGCATCGACGGCTTCTTCGTCGGTCGCGGCGATCTCACCGCGGCGTTCCAGGCGCCCGGTATGGACGCACCGGTGGTGCGGCAGGCGGCGGAGAAGATCATCAAGGCGGTGACGGCGGCCGGCAAGACGGTCTGCATCATGGTCGGCGGCAAGGCGGAGGCCGAGGACTTCGCCTCGCTCGGCGCCAGCGCCTTCATCGTCTCGTCCGATCACGGTTTCATGCGGCAGGCCGCGGGCAAGGCACTCGCGGACATGGCGGAACTGAACAGATAACGAATTCGGCGCGGTCCCCGGGCCGCACCAGGCAAAAGCGAAGGGAGACGGTAATGAACGCAGCAGTTCGCGAGGCAACCCAGGCGAGGCACTATGCGCAGCCGCCGCAGATCACCGACGAGGAGGGCAGCCGCACCTGGCTGACCCGCGGCGCGAATTTCCTCGTGGCCGTCTCCCAGGTTTCGGAGGAAGCGGTCCTGGCCCGCGACGACAATCCGGACGAGTACGTCCTGATCCTGCCGCGCGGTGTCGCCGCCACCGTCACCGCCGGCAACGACCAGGTCGAGGCCGGCGAGTACTCCGTCACCATCATCCCGCCGGGACCCAGTTCCATCACCTTCAAGAACGGCGGGTGCGTGGCCCGCGTGTTCTCGAAGGAGGCGGAGGACCTTTGCGCGAAGGCGATCAATGCCGACCTGTATTCGGACGGCGCGCCGGAATGCGCCCCGCTGGAGCCCTGGCCGATGCCGGAAGGCGGGTACAAGCTTCGCCACTACCCGCTCGACGAGTACGAGATGGGCGACAGCGCGGCGATGCCCTCGCGCCTGTTCCGCAGCCGCAGCCTGATGATCAACATGTTCGAACCGTTCGACGAGCCGCGCGACACCGAAAAGCTGTCGCCGCACTGGCACGACGATTTCGAGCAGGGGTCATTGGTGCTGGACGGCACCTACATGCACCACCTGCGCTATCCCTGGACGAAGAAGATGTCCGAGTGGCGCGAAGACGACCACGGCGAGTACGGCGCACCCTCGGTGCTGATCATTCCCGCAGGACTGATCCACACCTCGCGGAAGATCAGCTACGGCCCGATGCTGTTCGTCGATATCTTCTCGCCGCCGCGCATCGACTTCTCCAAGAAGCCGGGCATCGTCCTCAATGCCGACGAATATCCGATGCCGCCCGAGAACTGAGCATCTGAACTCCCTCCCGCAGCCGACTGGCACGGCGGCGACAACGGTCGCCGCCGTTCTTTTGTCCTGACCGGAGTTCCGGTGGCTATTCCGGGCGGCGGCCCATGAAGAAACGGCCGTTGAACGTCATCACCGGCTCGTCGTCCTGGTTGGTGCCTTCGGCGAGGTAGGTCAGCAGCCCCCATTCCGGCCGCGAGTTGGTCTCGCGCTTCTCGACGAACGTCCATCTGTAGGAAATCGTGTCGCCGACGAAGACCGGCTTCGGCCATTTGAGGTCGAAAATGCCGGGGGACGGGCCGAACCTCGGGATCGGGCCGCCGGCTGCCCTTGCCTCGGCGATGAGACGCTCGGAGGCTTCGACGTTCAGCCGCATCCAGGTGCAGACCGTATGCCATCCGCTCGCGCACAGGTCGCCGAACAGGCTGTCCTTCGCGGCGACCGGATCGGTATGAAACGGCTGGGGGTCCCATCGCCTGGCAAAGGCGATGATTTCCTCGGCGGCGAAGGTATGGCGCCCGAGTTCGGCGCCGTCGCCAAGTTCCACGTCCTCGAAATAGGTCACGAGCCCGCCTCCGCAGTCTCGCGGCGGCGGAACATGATGGGATTGTCCATCGTCATGATGGTCTCCCCGTTCTGGTTTATCGTCTCGAACTTGAAATGGACGATCCCGATACCGGGCCGGCTCTTCGACGTACGGGCGCTCATCACCTCGTAGCGCATCGTCAGCTCGTCGCCCGGCCGGAGCGGTTTCAACCACCGGATTTCGTTGACGCCCGGCGATCCGGCGGATGTCGAGCCGAGCAGAAAGCCATCGCACATGCCGCGCATCAGCAGGCAGACCATGTGCCAGCCCGACCCCGTCAGTCCTCCCAGGATGCTCGCCTTGCCTGCCTCCTCGTCGAGGTGCATCGGCTGCGGATCCCAGTCGGTTGCGAAGTCGATGATGTCGTCCTCGGTGACGGTAACATGGTGAAACTCCACCACATCGCCGGGAGTGAAATCCTCGAAGGCCTTGTTGCTCATCGACATCCCTCCGCCCTGACTACGCCGCGAAGCGGAAATGCATCACATCGCCGTCCTGGACGACGTAGTCTTTGCCTTCGAGACGCATCTTGCCCGCTTCCTTTGCACCGGCCTCGCCGCCCAGCCGCACGAAATCGTCGTAGGAGATCGTCTCGGCGCGGATGAAGCCCTTCTCGAAATCGGTGTGGATCTCGCCGGCAGCCTGCGGCGCCCGGGCGCCGCGATGGACCGTCCAGGCGCGGGCCTCCTTGGGCCCGACGGTGAAGAAGGTGACGAGGTCCAAAAGCCCGTATCCGGCGCGGATCAGCCGGTTCAGGCCCGGTTCCTCGAGCTCCAGCGTCTCCAGGAACTCCGCGCGCTCTGCCGACGGCAGCAAGGCTATTTCCGCCTCGATCTTTGCGGAGATGACCACGCAGGCAGCATTCTCGGCAGCGGCGCGCGCCTCGACGGTCTTCGACAGCTCGTTGCCGGTGGCCGCCGATCCCTCGTCCACGTTGCACACGTAGAGCACCGGCTTGGACGTCAGAAGGTTCAATGCATCGAAGGCCTTGCGCTCCTCGTCCTTCAACTCGATGAGCCGGGCCGGCCGGCCCTCACGCAGGACGGCCAGCGAGCGGTTGACCAGATCGAACGCGAGTCTGGCTTCCTTGTCGTTGGCCCGGATGCGCTTTTCGAGGGCGGGAATCCGCTTCTCCAGACTGTCCAGGTCGGCGAGCATCAGCTCGGTCTCGATCGTCTCGGCGTCGGCGATCGGGTCGATGCGCCCCTCGACATGGGTCACGTCGCCATCCTCGAAACAGCGGACGACGAAGGCGATGGCATCGACTTCGCGGATGTGTCCGAGGAACTGGTTGCCGAGGCCCTCGCCCTTCGATGCGCCGCGCACGAGGCCGGCAATGTCGACGAAGGTCAGTCGCGTCGGGATGATCTCGGCGGACTTTGCTATCCGCGACAGTTCCGTCAGGCGCGGGTCCGGGACGGCGACCTCGCCGACATTCGGCTCGATGGTGCAGAACGGATAGTTCTCCGCCTGCGCGGCCGCCGTCTGCGTGAGGGCATTGAAGAGTGTCGACTTGCCGACGTTCGGTAGTCCGACGATACCGCACCTGAAGCCCATCCGGCTACGCCCCCGATTGTCCGGCCTTGCGAGAAGCGGCCTTCTCCTGGCTGCCGAGCGCAAGCGCCACCTTGTTCATGAATCCGGAATCGTCACCCGCAGCGAGCATGCCGGCACTGTCGGCCGCCGCCACGAGCAACGGGCCGAGCCAGTCCTTATCTGCCTTGGAGAAGTCAGAGAGGACATGTCGCTGCACGCGGTCCTTGTGGCCGGGATGGCCGATGCCGAGCCGGACACGGCGGAAGTCGGGGCCGATATGGGCGGTGATGGAGCGGATGCCGTTGTGACCCGCAGCCCCGCCGCCGGTCTTTACGCGCACCTTGCCCGGCACCAGATCCAGTTCGTCGTAGAACACGATCACCTGAGCGGGCGAAAGCTTCAGCCAGCGCATTGCCTCGCCGACGGCCCGGCCGGATTCGTTCATCCAGGTCATCGGCTTGAGCAGCATCACCCTGGAGTCGCCGAGGTTGCCCTCGGCGACCTGTCCCTGAAAGCGGCTGCGCCAGCCCGCGAAGCGGTGCAGATCGGCAATGGCGTCGACAGCCATGAAGCCGATATTGTGGCGGTTTCCGGCGTATTTCGGTCCGGGATTGCCGAGACCGACCATCAGCACCATGGGTCCGATCACCACTCCGGCGGGCCGGACGGCGATCACTCTTCGGTGTCGCCGTCTTCCTCCGCTTCCTCTTCGGCCTCGGCCTCGGCGGCTTCGGCTTCCTCCGCTTCCTCTTCCTCGCTCTTCAGCGACGCGGGAGCGGCGATCGTGGCGACCGTGAAGTCGCGGTCGGTGATCGTGGGCTCGACGCCTTCGGGAAGGGCAATTGCGGAGATGTGAAGCGAGTCGCCGATGTCCAGGCCGGCCAGATCGGCGACGATCTCGTCGGGAATCTCATCGACCGGAGCCATCACCTCGATCTCGTGACGCACGACGTTGAGCACGCCGCCGCGGCGGATACCGGGGCAATCCTCTTCGTTGAGGAAGGTGACCGGGATCTCGACCGAGATCTTGGCGCCCTTGGTCAGGCGGAGGAAGTCCACATGGACAGGGAAGTCCTTGACCGGATCGGTCTGGACGTCGCGCGGCAGGGCGCGGATCTTGTTGCCGTCGACCTCGATCTCGAAGACGGTCGTCAGGAAGTGACCGCCGCGCAGCCGCAGGCTGATGTCGCGAAAGTCGAGTGTGATTGGGGTAGCAGGTTCCTTGCCGCCGTAGATAACGGCGGGAATTCGTCCAGCGCGGCGCTCTGCACGGGCGGCCCCCTTGCCGACCCGTTCGCGCGCCGCCGCCTTGAGCGAAACGGTCGCGGACATCGTGATCTCTCCTCGAAACGAAACGGCCGACCTTGCTGGGCCGGCGCATGTCAAAAGCCCGTCTCCTCCAGGGGTGCGGACGGGCACGCAGGCCAGCTTATACAATCAAGTTTCGCGGATGACAACGCCGAGCGGATATGCAGTTCTGTCCTGGCTCATCTTGTGCAAGGGGACGATCTGCATGCTCCGGATCTGGGGTCGCAACAGCTCGATCAACGTACAGAAGGTCATGTGGACCGTCGAGGAGCTCGGTCTCCCCCACGAGCGCATAGATGCCGGCGGCGTCTACGGGTTCGTCGACACCGATGACTATGTCCGGCTCAACCCGAATCGCCTGGTGCCGACGATCGACGACGACGGCTTCGTGCTGTGGGAATCTCATGCGATCGTCCGGTATCTCTGCGCCAGGCACTCGGCCGGCCGTCTGTGGCCGGACGATCTGCGGGTGCGGGCCGACGCCGATCGCTGGATGGAGTGGATGGAATCCGTTATCGTCCCGTCGCTTCGCCCGGTGTTCTGGCAACTGATCCGGACCAGGAGCGAGGATCGGAATCCCGATGCGATCGCGGCCGGCGTGGCGGATCTGGCCCGGCAGTTTGCCATCCTCGACACAGCGCTGGCGGACCGGGACTTCGTCGCCGGTGACAGCTTGACCATGGGCGACATCCCGATCGGCTGCGCGACCTATCGGTATTTCGGTCTCAACATCGAGCATCCCTCGCTGCCCAACGTTGAAGCGTGGTACCAGCGTCTCACCGAGCGCCCGGCCTTCCGGGTGCAGGTGATGATGCCGATAACCTGAACTCACGGGAGAGACGATGACTGAAGAAGACCGGGTATTCCTGATCACCGGAGCCTCCTCCGGGATCGGCGCGGCAACGGCTCGCCATGCTGCGAAGGCCGGGTTCCGGGTCGTGCTGGCGGCGCGGTCGATCGACAAGCTCGCCGCGCTGGTCGAGGAACTGGGCGGCCCCGACCGGGCGCTGGCGGTGCAATGCGACGTGATCGAGTTTGACGACCAGAAGGCGATGGCGGCCGCCGCATTGGACGCGTTCGGGCGGATCGACGTCGTCCTCGCAAATGCCGGGGTCGGATCAACATCAGCGGGAATCGAGAACGGCGACCCGGCCAACTGGCGCGACATGATCCGCACCAATTTCTACGGCTGTGCCCTGACGGCCAAAGTCTGTCTGCCGGAACTGCGCAAGCGGCGCGGGCACATTCTGCTGCTGGGATCGCGGGCCGGCCGCATGCCGTTGAAGGGGTCGATCTACGGGGCCACGAAATGGGCCGTCACCGGGCTCGGCCACAACCTGATGGAAGAGCTGGAGGGGACGGGAGTACGCTGCACGCTGATCGAACCCGGAATGGTCGATACGCCCTTCTTCGAAACGCCCAAGCCCGACGCGCTGCGGCCCGACGATGTCGCGGCATCGATCATGTACGCCGTGTCGCAGCCGCCGAATGTCAGCGTTTCGGAAGTCCTGGTGAGGCCGACGCCGCCGACGCAATCGTGACGAACGGAAAGCCCTGCTGACACAACGATGTCAGCAGAGGGCTTCTAAAAGGACGCCAACGCGACGGAAATCGGACGCCGGCTGCCATGGCAATCATCAGTCACATCACACTGGGCACCAACGACAAGGCCCGCTCTGCCGCGTTTTACGACGCAGTGCTCGGGGCGATCGGGTTCGAGAGGTTGCCCAAGCCGCCGGAGAAGCCGCTGGCCTACGAAAACGCCGGCGGCATGCCGACAATCTACATCTACGAACCGGAGGACGGACGTCCCTCCACATGGGGCAACGGGACGCATGTCGCCTTTGTCGCCGAGTCGCGGCCGCAGGTGCACGCCTTCCATGAACTGGCGCTTAGGAATGGCGGCATGTGCGAAGGGCCTCCCGGCCCGCGCCCGCATTTCGGCGACACCTATTATGCTGCCTATGTCCGGGATCCGGACGGAAACAAGCTGCAGGCCGTCTGTTACGCTCCGGACTGAACCGGCCGTCGTGTCTTAAGGACGCGGGTCGGGAAAGCCGTGCGCGGAAGCGCCGATCGGCTCAGTCGAACAGGCTCGAGACGGATTCCTCACTGGCGGTCCGGCCGATCGCTTCGCCGATCAGCGGGGCGATCGACAACAGGCGGATGTTGTGGGCGACGCGCACGGCCTCGGTCGCCTGGATCGAATCGGTGATGACCAGTTCGGAAAGCCGCGACGCGGTGATCCGCGCGACGGCGCCGCCGGACAGGACGCCATGCGTGATGTAGCCGTAGACGGCGGTCGCTCCCTTGGCGATCAGCGCATCGGCGGCGTTGCACAGGGTGCCGCCCGAATCGACGATGTCGTCGACGAGGATGCATGTCATGCCGTCGACGTCGCCGATGATGTTCATGACTTCCGATTCGCCGGGCCGTTCGCGGCGCTTGTCGACGATGGCGAGCGGCGCGTCGATGCGCTTGGCGAGGCCGCGGGCCCGCACCACGCCGCCGACGTCGGGCGACACCACCATCAGCTTCGACAGGTCGAAGCGTTCCTTGATGTCCCGCACCATCACGGGCGAGGCATAGAGGTTGTCTGTGGGGATGTCGAAGAAGCCCTGGATCTGTCCGGCATGCAGATCCATCGTCAGTACCCGGTCCGCCCCGGCCCGGGTGATCAGGTTGGCCACCAGCTTGGCGGAAATGGGTGTGCGGGCCGCGGGCTTGCGGTCCTGCCGGGCGTAGCCGTAGTAGGGTATCACCGCGGTGATCCGTTTGGCCGACGAACGCCGCAGGGCATCCGTCAGGATCAGCAGTTCCATGAGGTTGTCGTTGGCGGGAAACGACGTCGACTGGATGACGAAGACATCCTCGCCGCGAACGTTTTCCTGGATCTCGACGAAGACCTCCATGTCCGCGAAGCGGCGTACCTGGCATCTTGTCAGCGGCGAATTGAGGTAGGCGGCGATCGCTTCGGCGAGGGCCCGGTTCGAGTTGCCTGCGACGAGTTTCATCGGATCATGCTCTGGTCCCGAGCCGTGGAGGGTGCCACGTCATGTGCGACGGTCGCCACGCGGGCGCGCAGCGCGGGCTAAATAGCAAGGCCTCGGAGAAGGCGCAAACGCGAATCGGAGAAGACGTTGGCTGGCAGCCGTCCAGGCACCGCCGGATCGGACGCGGGCGGCGGTTCGCGCCAAGCCGACGTTGCGCAAGGATCCGGCTATTGCGGCATCAGTGCGAGCACGCCTGACGCAGCGGACGCCGCCGCGGTCTCGGCCGACGACCCCCACGCGTCGTCGAGGCTGCCCTGGGCGAACTGGGCGATCTGCCGGACGCTGCCGAGGGCGTTTCCTTCCGTGTCGGCAACCGACCAGATGATGGCGACGACCTGGTTTCCGCTGACCGGTGGAGCGATGGTCGCCTCGCCGCTTATCAGGTACTCCGCGTCGTCGCGGGTCGCGACACGCGCTCCGCCTGCGGCCTCCAGCTGCTCGGACAGCGAATGTGCGAGCGCCTTGGCACCGTCTCCGGTCGCGCCGGACACTTCTGTGAGGAAATAGGTGAACCGCGGCGGTACCGGCAACTGCGCCGCGGTCGTCTGGGACTGCGAGGACTGGCGCAACGTGGCGGTTGCGGCATCGGGTATCCGGTTCGCACCGCCAGTGGCAATGGTACGGGTCTCCGTCAGCCCGGCCCGCGTGCCGGCCGTGGAGACGGGCTCGAGGGAGGCCGTCGCGCCGGCCGGCATGGGATCTCCGGCGACCGCGGTTGTCGGCGCCCCCTGGTCGATCCACTGGCGAAGTCCCTCGGCGGTGGCGCGGGCGATCGTTTCGAGCGTTTCGTCCGGGATACCCGACCATGGGTCGGGGAGGGCGGCGGGAACCGTTTCCGCGCCGGCGATCCGGTGCACGCGCGCGCCGGTGGTGTCGAAGATGTCCCAGATGTAACTGACGCGGGTCGAACGGCCTTCCGTGACCGCACTGAAATAGCCCTTGATGCGGAAGCGGACGTCGGGCTTGTCGCGACCGGTGATCGGCAGGTGCATCTGCGCCGCGCCGGCCCCCAGTTCGGTTGCGAGAATGGTGGCGCGGTCCTCGGGAATGCCCACGACGGGCTCGAATGCGAGCGCGATGTCGGTGGCCGGCGTCGCCTGGGCGGCTGGCGGAGACGTGCCGTCGGGGACGGTTGCCGATGAGGTGGCGCCGTCGGTCTGGCAGCCGGCGAGCAGCACTCCGACGATCGTCACGGCGATGCAGTTGGTGCGGCGCGTGCCACGGAAGAGTCGTCGGAACACCATGCTCCTGACCGTCGACCTGTCTCTGTTCGTCCGTTCCGACCCCCCACCCGGACCGGTCTCGTAGCCCTATTTCACCTCGAGGTCCAGCGAGGCGCGTGACAGCACCTCGCTTCCCGTTTCCGTCACCAGCGACGTCCGCCCGAGGCACATGGCGGTGCCGGTCGTGGAATCCATGATGATCATGTGCGCGAACATCACCATGCCCGGTTCGAGCACCCAGGGATTGCCGTCGTAGAACATCGGCCAGTCCATCCAGGAGGGCGTGAACTTGGCGCCGAGCGAATAGCCGCAGGCCGCCAGTCGATGATCTTCGACGCCGTGCTTGTCCATGACGCGGGCATGCGCCTGATAGACGTCTCCCGCACTGCGCCCGGGTGCGATCGTAGCCTCGACTTCGTGAAGCGCTTCCGCGGCGGCCGCGTGCAGTTCCAGGTGGCGCGGCGTCGCTTCGCCGATGCACACCGTGCGCATCAGCGCGGCATGGTAGTGACGATAGACGCCCGCCCATTCCAGCGTGATCTGATCCCTCGGATCGAGCTGTCGCCGGCCGGCCTTGTACCGGCAGAGCAGTGCGTCGCGGCCCGAGCCGATGATGAACTCGTTGGCGGGATAGTCGCCGCCGCCGGCAAAGATTGCCCCCTGCATGGCGGCCAGGATATCGCCTTCATCGGCCCCCGCTCCGATCTGCGAAAGGGCCGCCTCGTATGCCCGGTCGCCCAGCTCCGCGGCCTTGCGCACATAGGCCAGCTCGGCCGGGGACTTCACCGCGCGAAGCCGCGTGACGAGGCCGGAGGCGTCCTCAAGGGTGCAGAAGCCGTCGAGAGCAGCATCGACGGCCCGGCCGTTCGCTGCCGTGAGGCCGTAGCTCTCGTACTCGATGCCGAGGCGTTTGCCGGCAGTGCCGAGCGAGGACAGCATGTCCTTCAACTGTCCAGCCGGCGTTGCGCCGGCTGCGTCCCTCCAGATGCGGATATCGTCGATATTCGAGGTGTGCTGCGCCTGTCTCAGGTCGGCCGAACGTGTCAGCAGGGCCGTCGTGCCGGCCGTGTCCACGTAGAGGCACTGGAAGAAGCAGAATCCGAACGTATCGTAACCCGTCAGCCAGTACATCGATTCCTGGGCGAACATCAGGAGCCCGTCGAGGCCGGCGGCATCGAGTGCCGCGTCGAGCCGAGCGCGGCGGGCGGAGAATTCGGCGGGGTCGAAGTGCAGCGCCATGGTCAATCCAGTGCGATCGCGGAGATCAGGCGGCCGTAGTCGGATTCCTCCCGATGGGTGGTGCGGCGGAAGGAGAAGAAGCGATCTTCCTCGCCGTAGGTGCACAGGCCAAGATCGATGACTGTGCCCACTTCGGCGCTGCGCAATCTGGCCGCGGCATAGGCGGGCAGGTTGAAATGCGGTCTATCCTTGCCCGCCGGCATCTCGAACCATCGCGCGTTGGCGGGGTCCGCGTCGATGAACGTCTGCATGAAGTCATGCCCCACCTCGTAATTGTCCTGCGAGATCGTCGGGCCGATCACGGCGATGATCCGGTCTCTGTGCGCCCCGAGGCCTTCCATTGCGTCGACGGCGGATTCGAGCACCCCGCCGAGCGCGCCGCGCCAGCCGGCATGGGCCGCGCCGACGATCCGGGCGTCCGGATCTGCGAAGAGGACCGGCGTGCAGTCGGCCGTGGAAATCCCGATCGCCAGCCCGGGAACCCGGGTGACGACCGCATCGGCGTCGGGGCGATCATCGTCGGTCCAGGGTCGCTCGACGTTCAGGGTGACGGCGGAGTGGGACTGCCAGGGCGTCACGAGCCGGTCGCGTGGCACCTCCATCGCGTCGGCGACGCGGCCGCGGTTCTCCGCGACCCGGGCCGGATCGTCCCTGGAGCCCAGTCCGATGTTCAGACTGCCGTAGATGCCTTCGGAGACGCCGCCGTGGCGGGTGAAGAAGCCGTGGCGGATGCCGGGCAGGGCAAGGGCGGGAGATTCGATCTTCATGGACGCGATCTGACTGTCGATTCTGGCAGGGGCGTGGCGGCAACGGTGGTGCGGACGCGCAGGGCTGTCAAATCGGACGCTAGCCTGTTTCGAACGGCGGCGGCGCTGGAAGGTCCGGCGAGTTCAGCGCGAGGACCTTGAACAGGGTGCCCATGCCGCCGGCGCCGGTGAGGCGCTCGAGCGCCAGCGTCAGGTCGCGGCCGTCGGCGCCGGATGCCCGCAGGCGTTCCGCGCGCAGTCCGATGCCGAGCGCGGTGAGGAACGAGCCCTGCGTGATCGGCCCCCAGGCTTGCGCGCCGGCGGCGACCGCTGCACGGGAAAGTTCAGCGAAATCAACGTGCGCGGTGAGGTCGGCCTGGCCGGGAGAGACCAGCGGATCGGCGAACTGCCTGCCGCGCAGCGCCTGCAGACTGTCGCCGTGGGCGGCTTCCCGATAGCCGTAGTCGATGACCAGGGCGAGGCCGGGATGGCTGGACAGGCGGCGGCCGATCTCCCCGGCGACCTGTCGGGCGGCGGGATGCGTTTCGATGATGGCGCCCTCTTCGGCGACGCGCAGGCGAAGCGGGATATCGGCCGCGGGGACCTGCGGCCCGTCGATGAAACACAGGTCGCCGCCGGGGCCGGTGCCGACCATCCGCTCGCGCCAGATGCCGTCGCGCATGACGTGCTGGCGTATCGGCAAAGCGTCGAAAAACTCGTTTGCGACCAACAGCATGGGTCCGGCGGGCACCGTCTCGAGGGCGTCGTGCCAGGTGGCGGTGAAGCCGTGTTCGTTGAGGCGGTACTGCTGCGCCCTGCGCAGGCGCGGGCTGGTTTCGACCAGATGGATGTCGACCGCCTCGAGCAGGCCCGGCACGACCTTGAAGGTACGCAGCATGTCGAGGACGAGCGTGGCACGGCCGGGGCCCAACTCTGTCAGAAGCACTGTCGTCGGTGTGCCAAGACCCTGCCATCCGTGTGCCATGACGGCACCAACGATCTCGCCGAACATCTGACTGACTTCCGGCGCGGTGGTGAAGTCGCCGGAGGCGCCGATCGCGGGCTTGGCCATGTAGTAGCCGTGCTCGGGGTGGCCGAGGCAGAGCGCCATGTAGCGATCGAGCCGCATCGGCCCGGTCGCGGCGATCTCGTCGCGTATCAGACGTTCCAGCGCGGTCACGCGGGCGTTCTCATCGGCCGGCTCAGGGCGACGGCGGCGACGGCGGCGCCGATCAGCACCATCGGGATCGACAGGGCCATGCCCATGGTCAGGCCGCCCCAGAGGAACCCGATATGGGCGTCCGGCATCCGGAACTCCTCGCCGACGATGCGGGCAACGCCGTAGCCGACCAGGAAGGCGCCGGTGGTCAGCCACGGCCGGCGCAGGCTCTCGAAGCGGTGGGTGAGCAGGCGCAGCACCAGGAACAGGATCAGGCCCTCCATCGTCGCCTGGTAGAGCTGGCTGGGGTGACGCGGCTCCGGCCCGGCGAGGGGGAACACCATCGCCCAGGGGACGTCGGTGACGCGGCCCCACAGTTCGCCGTTGATGAAGTTGGCGAGGCGCCCGAGCATCAGCCCGATCGGGGTGGCGGCGGCGGCGATGTCGGCGAGCGCCGAAACCGGCCGGCCGCGCAGGCGGGCGAACAGCAGCACCGCAAGGACCACCCCGATGAAGCCGCCGTGGAAGGACATGCCGCCCTGCCAGAGCTGCAGGATCTGGGCGGGATGGGCGGCGAAATAGGCCGGATTGTAGAACAGCACGTAGCCGAGCCGGCCGCCCAGCACGATGCCCAGCGTCGCCCACAGGATCAGGTCGTCGGCATCGCGCTTCTGCAGCGGCGAGGGGCCGCCCCAGAGCCGGGCATTGCCGACCAGGCGGATCATGTACCACCAGGCAAACAGGATGCCGCAGACATAGGCCAGCGCGTACCAGCGGACGACCAGCGGACCGAGTTCGACGGCGACCGGGTCGATCGCGGGAAAGGGCAGGACGAAAAGCGACATGTGACTTCCGAGATCGCAGACCGGTTTCGCCGGCAGTCTCGGCCGGCACGACGGCGCGAACGAATTGCCGGGGACCGCGCCGCAGGGAGCATTAGGACGTGCTCCGGAAGGAGGCAAGGCGGCGGTCCGCCGACGGCCGATCGCAACACCATGGGGCGGGCTTTCCGGCGGCCGCTCCGGCAGCGATCCGCGGCGCCGCGACTGCCAAGGATTTTTTTCCGGAGCATCGAACCTGAAGCCCCGATCCGCGTTCTCCTGTCACGGTCGCGTGCCGCTGCGCAAGGGAGCCCTAGAATGTCGAACCAGATCCACGATTTGACGCCGGTATATGGCGAAGCCGCCTATCTCGACGATGACGAAATGGAGCTCATTCGACGCACCAGGGGACACCGGTTGGCCGTGCTTCCCGACCGGGAACTTCCCGGTCTCGTCCGCGCACTTTCCGACCGCTGCATGAAGATCCGAGGCCGTCTCAAGGGGGAGGGCGGCGCAGCGCCCCAGACCGATACGCTTGCCACGGCCCTTGCGAGCAAGCTGGACATTCTCAGCGCTGGCGTGCGGCGCGCCGCCGCGGAAGGCGAGCGGCGCAACATGCCGCTGGACTCCGCCGATCTCAACGCGTTTGCGGAGGACCTTCTGGGCGTCGACCTGGACCGTGCACCGCATCGTCGCGGGTCGGCTGCGAAGTTCGCCAGGACAATGGCGACGCCGCGAGTGCGCGAACGGATTCTGCGGACCCCCGCCCCTGGCCACGAGCGATGCCAGCCGTAGCCGGAGCAGGTTGAAAAGCGGCCGCAACCGCCAACGCGGGCCCGCACGCGAGGCTCCGTTCACTCTCCGGGATCGCAAGGAAACCGCACCGGCGCGCCGTTTCGGCGGCGCCGTGCGGTCGCAAACTGCCTTGCGGATGCCGCATTACCCTGCCATATACCGAACGCCGGTGCGGTCCGCGGTGGAACGCACCCTCAGGAATTCGGTCAGGACTGCCCACACCGTTGGGGGCGAACAGTTGCCTATCCCGAACATCTGAGACTGTCGGGCTGTACGTCGCAGCCCGGGCCTTTGGTTGGATATCGACGGAATTCGGGACAGGAGCTTCCCATGCGCCAGAACGGCACCGTGAAATTCTTCAATCACTCGCGCGGATTCGGCTTCATTACGCCGGAATCGGGCGGGAAGGACGTGTTCGTGCACATTACCGCGCTCGAGCGCTCGGGCCTGCCGGCCCTCGACGAAGGCACCAAGGTGAGCTTCGAAGTCGAGGAAGACCGGCGCGGTCGGGGTCCTCAGGCGGTCGGTATCGAACTCGCCTGATTGGCCCGGCGACACGGGATCTGAGGGATTAAGTCAAACGCCGCTGGAGAGATCCCGCGGCGTTTTTCTTGGGAGGCGGCCCCGCCGGGAGCGCACGGTCGCCCCACCATATTTGCGGCCGTCGTCCTTGAAGTTGCCGGCCGCGATGCCCATTGTCTGCGTGTCCGTTTCGGGACGAGCTTGACAGGAAGGAGCCAGGTGCTCCGCGCACCGGGAACCAGGATGACCCAGAGCAACAACCGGATACTCGACGAGTTCGCGCGTTTCATGACCGATGCCGCCGGCATGGCGAAGGGCGTGCGTTCGGAAGTCGAAACGGCCGTACGCACGCAGGCCGAGAAAGTGCTGCGCGATCTCGACGTCGTGCATCGCGAGGAATTCGAGGCCGTCAAGGAGATGGCCGCAAAGGCCCGTGCCGAGAACGAGACCCTGCACGGTCGGGTCGCCGCGCTGGAGGCTGCCGTGGGCATCGCCTCTCCTGAAGCGAAGAAGACGCCGACGCGAGCGGCCGCGGCGAAGCCCAAGACCGCGACGCGCAGCACATCGGCCAGTGCCAAGCGCTCAAGCCCGGCCAAAAAGAAGCCGGCCACAAAAAGCGCTGCGACAAAATCGAACAACCCCTGAATGCATTCCGCCCTTGCGCAGCACGTGGGCCTTGCGTTACGCACTCGCGACGGCATCGTTAACAGCGCGTTAACGCAAAAGATCCATAACATGTAGCCGACGCCGTTTCGGCCACGATATATTGGCTTTATGCCGCGATTCGTTTTTGCGCAGCGAAGAGATACCTCCCGGGCAGCGGATCCCGGTCCAACCGCAGCGCCATGTCGCGAGGCCGGCCTTTGCCGGCCCGTTTTCGTTCATTCTCCCGGTTCAGGCCGGCGGATGCGCTTCACCTCCCCAAGCTCAGCCACGAGGAGCAGGCCATGACACTCGTCGTCGAATTCCAGACCGAACGCCTGATCAATCCCGTAGATACCATCGAGCAGATCGCGGCGGTGAACGACTGGGCCTTCGACCGTTCGGGCGACCATGAAATAACCATCTCCGTCGCTGGCAACTGGACCGACTACCACATCTCCTTCACGTGGATGGACGACCTGGAGGCGCTGCATCTGGCCTGCGCCTTCGACCTGAAGGTGCCCGACGTGCGCAGGCGCGAGGTGGTCGACCTGATGGCGCGGATCAACGAGCAACTGTGGATCGGCCATTTCGACCTATGGGCGCAGGAGGGCGTCGTGATCTTCCGGCATGCCCTGCCGCTTGCCGGCACCGAGACCAGCCCGCGCCAGTGCGAGGCACTGCTGGATGCCGCGGTCGATACCTGCGAGCGCTATTTCCAGGCCTACCAGTTCGTGGTCTGGGCCGGAAAGACGGCCGAAGAGGCGATCGAGTCGGCCCTGTTCGAGACGGCGGGCGAGGCGTGAGCCTTCAGTCCATCGGTCCGGTCCTGCTGGTCGGGGCCGGCAAGATGGGCGGGGCGATGCTGGAGGGCTGGATCGACCGGGGCCTCCCGGCCGAACAGATCTGCGTCCTCGAACCCAATGCCGCCGCCGAATTGCGGGCAACCGCCTCCGGCCAGGGACTGCGCCTGAATCCCGAAAAGCCGAACGCGCCGCCGCCCAAGGTCGTCGTCCTGGCCGTAAAGCCGCAGGTGATGGACGACGTGTTGCAGGACGTCGTGCGATACGTGCCCGAAGACGCGGTTGTCCTCTCGATCGCCGCCGGCAAGACCATCGCCAATATCGCCGCGCATCTGCCCAAGGGGCAGCCGATCATCCGCACGATACCCAACACGCCCGCCGCAATCGGGCGCGGCATCACCGTGTGCGTGGCAAACGGCGTCGTCTCCGACGAACAGCGCGAGGCGGCCGGCGAGCTGCTCAGCGCCTGCGGCGAGGTGGCCTGGATCGAGGACGAGGGGCTGATGGACGCGGTCACGGCAGTGTCCGGGTCCGGGCCGGCCTACGTGTTCCTGCTGGCCGAGAGCCTGGCGGACGCCGGCGTCGCCGCAGGCCTTTCGCCGGAGCTTGCCCGGCGACTGGCGCTGGCCACGGTGTCGGGGGCCGGCGAGCTGCTGCGGGCGTCCGGCCTCGAGCCCGACGTGCTGCGCAAGAACGTCACCTCGCCGGGCGGCACGACGGAGGCTGCGCTGAAGGTGCTGATGGCGCCGGGCGCCATTCCCGATCTCATGAGGGAGGGCGTCGCGGCGGCGACCCGGCGCGGCAAGGAGCTGGCGGATTAGCTTCCGCAGTCGGCGGTCGCGTGCGATGAATAGCGGGCCGATGGCTGCGGGGGCAAACCGATGATCGACCAATCGACGCTACTGACCTATCTCGCCGTCCTGCTCGGGTTCGTCTTCATCCCCGGCCCGGCTGTGCTGCTCACCCTTGCCCGGGCGACAAGCTCGGGTACGCGGGTCGGCCTTGCGACGGGAATGGGCATTGCTGTGGGGGATCTCCTCCATACCGCCATGACCGCCCTCGGTCTCTCGGCCATCATCCTTGCCTCGGCGGTCGCCTTCAGTTTCGTGAAGTACCTGGGTGCGGCGTATCTGGTCTATCTCGGCCTACGTGCGATCCTCGACAGGTCGCACCTCGCGGTGGCGACCGCTCCACCTCTCGTGACATCGTCCCAGGCGTTCCGGCAGGCGGTGATCGCCGAAGTCCTGAACCCGAAATCGGCACTGTTCTTCCTGGCATTCCTGCCGCAGTTCGTGCGTCCGGAGAATGGGTCGGTGGCGCTGCAGCTCACGGTGCTCGGGGGACTCTTCGTCCTGATGGGACTGTTCAGCACGGTCGTGGTCGCGGTCTCCGCAGGCGGCGTCGGCCGCATTCTGCGCCGCAACCCGGCCATCCTGCGGTGGCAGGGCAAGGTGGTGGGAACGATATACTGCGCCCTCGGTGTGCGGTTGGCCCTGCAGGATCGATAGGGCCGGAAGATCGCCTTCGGGAGGGACTGCGGCGGCGGCCGTGTTGCCGCGCCGCCAGATTGCGCGTCTTCGCCGCCTTGCAGGTGGGTCCGCAGCGCTTATCTTCCAAACCGGAGGTGATCCATGGCACGCAAGCCCGCCCAAAAGAACTCCGGCCCGAAGAAGATCGCCAGGGACAAGCGTCCCGATGCGATCGTCGACGCGGCGCTCGAACTGGCCGCAGAGCGGGCCTGGGAGGATGTCCGGCTGAGCGACATCGCCGAGCGCGTCGGTCTGTCGCTGTCGGAGCTGCGAGCGGAGTTCGACGGCAAGACCGGTATCCTCGCTGCCTTCACCCGCCGCATCGACCAGGCGGTGCTCGACCGGATCGATCCGGACCTCGCCGGCGAGCCGCCACGCGAGCGGCTGTTCGACGTGCTGATGACCCGGTTCGACGTGCTGATGCCCTACCGGGACGCGGTGCGCTCGATCGTGCGCAGCTTCGAGCGGCGGCCCGGCGAACTGCTGACGTGGAACCCGATCGCCGTGCGCTCGATGACCTGGATGCTGGAGGCCTCGGGCATCGACACCGGCGGACGCCTCGGCGCCGTGGCGACGCAGGGCCTGGCCATCGCCTTCGGCCGGACGGTGCGCGTCTGGCTGCGCGACGACGACGAGGGCATGGCGCGCACCATGGTGGAACTGGACCGCCGGCTGACCGAGGGCGAGCGCTGGATGCGCCGGCTCGACGGCCTGTCGGGCGTGGCGCGCGCCGTCGACCGGATGCGCCGCGGCAGGCGCCGGCGGCGCAGATACGAGGAGCCCGAGGCCGACGAGGAGGCCTACGGCACCGGCATCTGAGCTTGCCCTCGGCCGTAGCAGCGTGCTAGGCGCCGGTCGCGACCACAGGAGGGGGCGATGAGCGGCGAACCGGGCGAAACGATCGGAATAGAGGATTTCCTGAAGGTCGACATCCGGGTCGGCACGATCGTCGAGGCCGAGCCCTATCCGGAGGCGCGCAAACCGGCCTACAAGCTGCGCATCGACTTCGGCCCGGAGATCGGCATCAAGAAGACCTCCGCCCAGATCACCCGGCACTACACCGTCGAGGCGCTGGTCGGCGAGCAGGTGGCGGCGGTCGTCAACTTCCCGCCGCGCCAGATCGGCAAGTTCATGTCGGAGGTGCTGACGCTGGGCTTTCCCGACGAGCACGGCGAGGTGGTGCTGATCCAGCCCGGCCGGCCGGTGCCGAACGGCGGCCGCCTCTACTGAGGCACCCTCTGCCGAGTTCCCGAGCACGGACCCCGCGTGACGATCCGCCGACGGCGTAGTGTTCTTGGCGGAGTGTGATCAGGTGCGGGCCGCCCTCCTGGTTCGAGACGCGCTCATGCGAGCGCTCCTCACCGTGAGGGCTCGTGGTGTGCCGCATGGACAAGCAGCACGGCGGCGGCGGCTTCGCCCGGGCTCAACGCCGGAGTCCCGCTTCCGCGGGACTGAGCGGAAGGGGGCGTACGTAGCACGCGCTACCGGGTCGCCGGCTGCGGCTGTGCGAGCAGCGCGCGGACGCCGCCCGGCAGCAGCCACGCCAGCACGAAGACCACCAGCATCGATCCCGACAGCACCATGAGCAGCGCCGTCGAGGATCCCGTGCGCTCGTAGAGCACCGAGATCAGCGGCACGATCGCCGAACTGACGCCGAGCGTCAGCAGGTACTGAAGCGAAAAGACGCGCGAGCGCCACTCGGCCGCGACGTAGCGGCCGATCAGCCAGGAGGCCACCGGGATCTCGCCGAAGACGGCGAGCATCAGCGGGATCGCGACGACGATCGCCAGCGGCCCGTAGACGTTTGCCAGCACGAAGAACAGCAGCGCCTGCAGGCCGGTCATGGCGACCATGATCGGCTTGCCGCCGATCCGGTCGAGCAGGCGGCCGACCGGGATCTGGGTGAAGGCGGCCGCCGCGAACACCAGCGAGGCATAGGCGCCGATCGCGGCGATGCCGCCGTCTCCCGACAGGGCCGCGGCGACGCGTTCCTCGAAGATCTTCGGCAGGGCGACGGTGATGCCGTTGAAGGCAATGCCGCCGAACAGGCTGGCGACGAGCACGATCACGAGCACGCGGACGCGGTCCGCCCTGCTGGCGTCGAGCACCTGCGCGCCACGGCGCGCGGCCGCCTCGTGGTTCTCGGCGGCAGGCAGCCGGAGAAATGCGAGCCCGGCCGCCGCCGTCAGCAGGCCCGGCGCGATGAAGGCCGCCCGCCAGCCGAGATAGCCGGCGATCAGCCCGGTGACGCCGGCGGCGGCGGCGACGCCGAGATTGCCGTAGACGCCGTTGACGCCGAGGGCCCGCCCGGTCCGGTTGGCCAGCCGCACCACCATCGCGGTGCCGACCGGGTGGTAGATGGAGGCGAAGGCGCCGATCGCGGTGAGGCCTGCGGCGAGCGTCAGCGGTCCCGTCGCAAGTCCGGTCGCCACCGACGACAGGCCGATGCCGACGAAGAAGATGGCCATCATCGGCCGGCCGCCCCAGCGGTCGCCGAGCCAGCCGGCGACCGGCGTGCCGAGCGCGAAGGCGACGAAGCCGGGCGTGCCGAGCGCCAGCGCCGCGCCGTAGGACATGTTCCAGGCCGGATGGATGGCCAGCACCGCGGTCGAAAAGATCAGCAGGAAATAGTGATCCAAGAAATGGGCGACGTTGACGAACAGCAGCGTGCGGCGCATTGCGGGCCTTCGGTCTGGTCCCCGCATGGCGGGGCGGCGTATCGGGCAAACATGGCGGCGGGGCATCGTGCCGACATCGTGCCCCGGGCTGTCGCAGTCTAGCGCCCGCCGCCGCTACACGCTTGCGCAGGAATGCCGGTTAGTGTCGAATTCGTGCCAATGTCGGACCTGCCGGACATCGAGACCTTCGCCAGCGACTATCCCCGCGGCAGCGGCGTCGCGCCGCATGCCCACGATTTCGGCCAGGTCGCGTTCGCCCGCCGCGGCGTGATGCGCGTCGTCGCGCGGGGGGACGGCGGCAGGGTCGGCGACGGGCATGCCGAGACCAGGCGGGGCGGCGTCTGGGTGGTGCCGCCGGGCCGGGCGCTGTGGATCCCGGCGCGGGTGCCGCACGAGGTGCAGTGCCGCACCGAGGTCGCCATGCGGACGGTCTACCTGAGGGCGGACCGGCGGCTGCCCTATCGCGACGCGCTGGCGGTGCTGGAGGTGACGCCGCTGCTGCGCGAGGTGATCCTGCGGCTGGTCGAGGGGCCGGTGATCGAGGGGCCGGCGGGCGGGGGTGAGCCGGGGGGCGACGACACGCGGCCCCACCTGGTGGCGCTGCTGGTGGCGGAACTGGGCGCCGCGCCGACGGTGCCGCTGCACCTGCCGCAGCCGCGCGACCCGCGGCTGGAGCGGATCGTCGCCCGGCTGATGGCCGAGCCGGCGGCGCGCGGCACGCTCGAGGACTGGGCCGCCGCCGCCGGCATGGCGCGGCGCAGCTTCGCCCGCCGCGTCGCCGCGGAGACCGGCCTGAGCTTCGGCGCCTGGCGGAGGCGGCTGCGGATGCTGCGGGCGATCGAGCAGCTCGCCGCCGGCGACCCGGTCACGGCGGTGGCGCTGGAGACCGGCTACGACAGCGTCAGCGCCTTCATCCACGCCTTCCGCGGCGAACTCGGCGTGACGCCGGGGCGCTACTTCGGGGGATGAGCGGCGGCCGCCGGCGCCCGGTCCCGGTCGAGCCGCATCATGATCGGCGTGACCGCCACGCCGTGCAGGAAGATCGACATCAGCACCACGCAGCAGACCGTCACCCAGATCACCTGCGCCTCGGCGAACTCCGCCTGCCCGAGCGCGTAGGCGACGTAGTAGAACGAGCCGAGGCCGCGGATGCCGAAGAAGGCGATGGCCAGCTTCTCGCCGTGCGGCGCGGGGTGGCCGAGCAGGCTGAGCCAGCCGCACAGCGGCCGCAGCACCAGCAGGATCGCGACCGCGACGACCACCACGGGCCAGCTAAGCGCGCTGAAGATCGTGCCCTCGGCGATCGCCGCGCCGAAGCACACCAGCAGCACCATCATGACCAGGCGCTCGATCTGCTCGGAGAAGCTGTGCAGGTCGCGGTGGTAGCTGTGGCGCCGCTCGACGGCCCGGAACGCCACCGCGGCGACGAACACGGCGAGGAAGCCGTAGCCGTGGGCGAGCTCCGTCGTGCCGTAGGCGAGGCAGGTGATGCCGAGCGCGGCGAAGCCGTCCTGCGACTGCGACAGCGCCGCCCGCTTCGACAGCCGGAAGGCGAGGTTGCCCATCACCCAGCCGCCGACCCAGCCGATGGCGACGCCGGCGCCGATCTTCCACAATACGCTGACCAGCAGCCAGTCGACCAGGAACGGCTCGCCCGAGACCTGCGACAGGGCGATCGCGATGGCGAGATAGACGAACGGGAAGGCGGCCCCGTCGTTGACGCCGGCCTCCGAGGTGAGCGCGAAGCGCACCTCGTCCTCCTCGTCCTCCGCGCCCGATTGCGGCGGCCCGACCTGCACGTCGCTGGCCAGCACCGGATCGGTCGGCGCCAGCGCCGCGCCGAGCAGCAGCGCGCCGGCGACGCCGAGCCCGAGCACCGCCCAGCCGAGCACCGAGACGCCGAGGATGGTGATCGGCATGGCGATCAGGATCAGCCGCCAGGTCAGCCCCCAGCTGCGCCAGCCGAGCGGCCGGTCGAGCTTCAGCCCGGCGCCCATCAGCGACACGATGACGACGAACTCGGTCATCCGCTCGGTGACGTAGCGGTTCTCCAGCGGGTTGGCGAAGTCGATCGGCAGCAGCGGGTTCCAGGCCACCAGCACGCCGATGCCGATGAACACCATCGGCAGCGACATCGGCAGGTTCTTCAGGAGCAGTTGCAGCCAGGCGGTGAGCAGGATGACGGCGCCGAGGATCGCCAGGAAGAGGTTGTACCAGTCCACGTGTAGTCCCTGTGTTGGTGGCTTCGACGGTAACCCGACCCAAAACCGCCATCCCATCGGGGCTCGTGCAGCGGCCGCTTTGCGCCCCATCTAGGTCGTTAGCATTCGGAACTAGGTATCCCGAAGGTGGTCATTCACTGCAGTTCGGCAATCACCGCGATGGCGTTGAAGCGCTTTTTGCGTTAACAAATTAGGAATCAATATTCCCTATATTTTCCCGCTCTGGCGAAGGAAAAAAGGGGAACTGATGGCGCCGGTCGCAACAAAAAGTGTTGCGAGCCGGAAATTTGTGCTTTGGAGGCGGCAAATGGAGGACTACTCACGAACAGTACTCCGTTTCGGTGGCAACCCAAAGTCCTTAGTTGACCTTACCGCACACTCGCCTGACACACTCCCATATGCAACGCTGACGGCCGCACGCAGCGCCGGCGATCCTGATCTAGCGAACTTGGCGGCCGTATACGAATGGCAAGATCGTCCCCTGATATTTCTTGTTGATGGGGTGGCGCTGGATTCAGACCCAGAGAAGATTGGACGTATTAGACGCATTGTAGCAATGCGAGGTGATGCGCCATATCTCGGCGTCGTCTCACCGGGTCGCCTTAGCGTTTACAGCGTGGGGCTTGAGGGAGATTTATCGAAAGCGGCGGTCGAAGTTGGGCAGTCCGACAGCGATGACGCAATTTTCATTCCTTACCTTGCCAACTTGCGACCACAACTGCCCAAAAGCTCTAGCTGGATAAGTGACGTAATCCTTCGTTTGCTAACGGGTGCGCTAAATGACTTATCTGCCTTAGGGATTTCGGACGAAGACGCAATCTCCCTAAGTGGCCGCGCACTGTTTGTGCGATTTCTTGTCGACCGGGATCTTCTGCCGAGTTCAATGCTCCCGGACTCGCCGGACGGTGTGGCGGCTTTGTTCGACACGGCGTCCCGCGCGATATCTACCTCGCATTGGCTGGATGAAACCTTCAACGGCGATTTCCTTCCACTATCAGATCAGAGCGTGAAGGCTCTTCCTGCCGAGGCATTTTGTGTTCTGGGCAATATATTGCGGCGGGCGCCAAACGGGCAGCTATTGCTTGGATGGCAAGAAAGCTGGGATCGTTTGGACTTTGCCCACATACCTGTAGGTGTCTTGAGCCAAGCCTACGAACGCTATTTGAGTCATCGGCAACCTGCAAAGCAGCGAAAAGAGGGAGGCTACTACACTCCTAGGCACATCGCCGATTTAATGGTGCAGGGTTCATTTGCGGCACTTCGATCGGAGATGAAATTACACAAAGCGAAGGTGCTTGACCCGGCAGCGGGGGCAGGCGTCTTCCTACTAACAGCCTTTAGAGAACTAGTCGCAGAGCGCTGGCGATACGATAAGCGGCCAGACACGAAGACGCTGCGGGATATTCTGTACAATCAAATCACGGGCTTCGATATCAACGAATCTGCGCTTCGATTTGCTGCGTTGGGTCTCTACCTGATGTCGATTGAACTAGACCCCAATCCCGAACCTGTCGAAAAGCTTCGGTTTAAGAACCTGCGTCCCAATATCCTTCGAAACCTAAATGACGACAGGGTTAGTCCCGAGGTGGATGGACTCGGCAGCTTGGGAGACGCGGTCGGGGATTCTCACAAGGGCTCCTACGATCTAGTGATCGGTAACCCCCCTTGGGCAACTTCCACGAAATTGCCGAACTGGGAAAAAGTTCAGCTTCGAGTACGTGCCATCGCTGCCGAACGAACTGGCCAAGAAGACATTCAGGCGCCAATCCCAAATGAAGTCCTGGACTTGCCTTTTGTATGGCGGGCAATGGAATGGGCGCGGCCAACGGGCCAAATTGCATTTGCACTTCACGCGCGCATACTGTTTCAGCGCGGCGAGACGATGCCAGACGCCCGAAACGCCCTTTTTGGAGCGTTGGACGTTACAGGAATCGTGAATGGCACGGAATTGCGCTTTACGAAGGTCTGGCCGGAAATCTCGGCACCCTTCTGTCTTTTATTCGCGCGGAACTCCGCGCCGTCTGCTGGGGCGGCATTTAGGTTCACAAGCCCCCACTTGGAACGCAATCTAAACAATGGTGGATCGTGGCGCATCGACGCAAGCCGTGCCGAAATTGTTAGCAACCAAGACGTCAGGTCACGTCCTGAGATTCTAAAAATCCTGTTTCGAGGAACGCGTTTGGACCTCGAGTTGTATGATCGACTCCTTTCGCTGGGATTCTCGACGCTTGGTGACTACTGGAAAGAGCTATTCGGCGTCTGTAATGGAAAAGGCAATTTCACCGGGAACGGCTATCAACGGCTAAGGCAGAGCAGCGAACTCAACAAAGCTGACAGTCTTCCCGGTGTTCCGGCAGATTACCTGCATGGTCTGCCGGAATTGCCGACTGGGCACCCACTGAGTCTTGAACTCGACGTTCAGGGCCTTCCCAAGTTTACCGCGATGCGCATCCATCGCCAAAGACCCAGGTCCATTTTCAGCGGCCCCATCCTAGTTGTAGGCGAATCCCCGCCCGTCGCCTCGGCGCGAATCAGAACTTCTGTATCCCTGCAAAGCCTTGTGTATAATCAGAGTTTCCACGGTTACAGCACGCATTCACATTCAGATGGCGTCAGGTTCGCTCAATATCTTGCGCTGGTATTGGGTAGTAAGTTCGCCCTATGGCATGCGCTTGTGACCAGCGGACGCTTCGGTTTTGAACGAGAGGTAGTTGAAAAGTTTAATCTCGATGAGATTCCGATCCCGCCATTTGAAACTCTATCGACCGCGGACAAGTTCAAAATTTCCGAATTATTTGAGGAATTGGCAAAAACAGAAAGCGACAAGATTTGGCAAGACGTGGATGAGTGGGTAGCCGACAAGTTCAAATTGACGAAAGATGACTTGCGGGTGATAGGCGACACGCTGGGATATCATCTGCCCTATGCTGCGAACATCAATCGAGCACAATCTCCCACCTCAATGAATCAGCGCGTTGAATTTGGCCATTTTCTTGCTGACGAACTAAAGCCGTGGGCTGAGAGATACGGCATTCCGCTGAAAGTGGAATTGATGCACTCGGCTTCAAATTCTCCTTGGTGTTTTGTTCGGATTTCTAAATCTGATCAGCGTGACAACAGCCAAAATCCACTTTCCGAATTTACCATACAGTGGGCCGACGAGCTCGCTGCCACTGAATGCGTGCTACAGGATGACCGCCTACACCAGATAATCTTGGGACGCCTAAACCAAGCGCGGTACTGGACCTTCAGTCAGGCGCGTCTGACCGCACGACGATTGATCTGGGAGAACATCGACTTTCTGGCCGGGGCAACTTCAAATGACGATTAGTGCGTTGCGACCCCGCCCCGACCATATCGCCGAACTTACAAAGGGAGTGAGTCTTCCCTTGGAGCCCATTTCGCGACTGCACATGCAAATTGTGGCAGAGACAGTTAGTCGAATCTGGATCGAACTCCGCAGCGCGCACAACGAGATGCTTTCCGTTGGAACCGAGGCGGAAATCAATGCGCTTCTGGAAGCAAAACTAAATGCGCTTTATGGCAATGACCCAATTTGGTCCCAACTGGTGGCCACGGTCGCCCGCGGAAAAGAAACACTAAGCTACAACGGTTTGCATCTCGAAAAGCGACCGGACCTGTCTATATTTCTTACAAGGAGACACCCTTCATTCCCAATTGTTGTGGAATGTAAAATAGTCGACAAAAACGCCAGAAAGGGAGTTGACCTGTATTGTGCCAACGGAATTGCGCGGTTTGTAAAGGGGGAATACGCATGGGCTAATCGGGAAGCCATGCTGTTCGCCTTCGTAAGGGATGGCGCAACGATTGATGGTCAGCTATCGGCACATCTGTATAACGCGTCGAGACAATCCGCAGACCCGTGTCAGACTCTTTGTTTGCCGAAGCAGCTAGCGGGAATGTCATCCGACACGCGAGCGTCTAGTCATGCGCGGTCCTTTAGCTATCAAGCGCCGAACCACACGTCTCCGCCCGGTGTCATTGAACTCTGGCACTTGTGGCTGGCTTAAGGGCAACGCGTTGGCCGTTGACCGAATTGCAGCTTTCCTGAGAAGTCGCCAGTCCGCTCCCGGCCCCAAATATGCCGTTCGTGGATTGCGCAGCGAACGACTACTTCCCGCCAGTTTCGACCTTGTGCCGGACGGCGCGAATGTCCGGTCTACAGGGGTCTAGAAACAACCTCAGATGACCAATATGGGGCGCGACGCATCCGCAGAGCAGATAGTCCGTCGATAGCGGCTTGGAACCTGAGCCCGGCCGCGTTACGCGACCATCACTGAAGCTGCCGCCTCAGCCAGTGCCGGAAGGTCCTGAAGGCCGGGCGGTTCTTGTGGTCGGCCCAGCACAGGTAGTAGTGGCGGATGTTACGGGCCGGCCATTGGTCGTCGCCGAGCAGTTGCACCAGGCGGCCGCTGGCCAGGTAGGGTGCGGCGTAGACGTGGGGCAGCCATGCCACGCCGTGCCCGTCGAGGGCCGCCACCAGCGTAAGCGCGCTCGGCAGCCGGGTGATGCGCGGGTGGGTGTGCTCGCTCAAGCCGTGGTCATCGAACCAGGCGGACATCTCGCTGTCGCGGTCCTCGTCGAGAATCCATGGCAGCCCGGTGAGGTCCTGCGGCGTTCGCACCGAGACGCCCTCCAGGAGCGAGGGCGCCGCCACGACGACGTGTCGGCTTTCCAGCAGCCTTTCGCAGTTCAGCCCCGGCCAGGTGCCGTCGCCATGCCGGACGGCGGCGTCGAAGTCGCCATGGGCAAGATCATGCACCGTCGCGTCGGCGTTGATGCGCAGATCGATGTCCGGGTGACGCTGGACGAAATCGCCGAGGCGCGGCAGCAGCCAGTACTGGGCGAAATGCGGGGTGACCGTGATGTTGAGGACGTTCTCGTCACGCCGGAACCACTCGATGTCACCGGCCATCGCCCTGAAGTTCCGGAGTAGACTGTCGGCCAGGTCGGCGGCGTCGGGCAGCATGACCAGGCGACTGCCGGTCCGGGTGAACAACTTGCGCTGCAAGCGGTCCTCCAGGGACCTCAGGTGCTGACTGACCGCCATGGGTCACGTGGAGCGCCTGTGCGGCAGCGCCGACGGAGCCGGTTTCATGCACCGCCGCGAGTGCACGCAGGGAATTGAGTGGCAGCCAGGCGATATCGGTGCGTTTTGTCATGATAGGAAAACTAACAGGTCTGCAGCTTTTCCGACAAGCCTGCCTCGTCGTGAAATGCTAGATTTTCAGGGAAATGCAACTGGAGGCGTTTCCCATGGCATACAGTTTTTCTCACAAGTTAGGCCAATGGCTCTCCGCCCGCCGGCGTCCGGCATCCGGCATAGACGCGGAGACCGTTCACAGGATCCGGGTCCAGAGTCGAATCGAGCGGGCGAAAGTCATTCGCCGGGGCCTCGCCCTGCTCAAGCAGATGGCCAGGGCGGCTCCGCCGGGCGGGAGCCTCGATGCCCGACACCACGGAAGAGCGTGACTGCGAGAGACGGGCGCCTGTGGTCGCGGCAGCAGCTATGCCGAAGTCCGCCGGCGGTCTCGACCGGTGCGGCGGTCGCCGTCGCAGCGGCGTCCGTGACTGCGCCAGCCATTCCCATGGAACCTCTGTCCGGCCCGTCGGTTAACGGGGCAGCATGCCGGCGCTGCTCCCCCCACCGCGGCATGCCGGCTGAGGAGATCCATGAAGACCGACCTGACAATCAACGGCGCCGTGCGCGGGCTGGACGCCGATCCGCGGACGTCGCTCCTGGACGCGCTGCGTCACCATCTGGGCCTGACGGGAACCAAGAAGGGCTGCGACCACGGCCAGTGCGGCGCCTGCACGGTGCTGGTCAACGGGCGGCGGATCAATTCCTGCCTGACGCTGGCCTGCATGCACGACGGCGACGAGATCACCACCATCGAAGGGCTCGGCACGCCTGAGGCGCAGTCGCCGCTGCAGCGCGCCTTCGTCGCCCATGACGGGTTCCAGTGCGGCTACTGCACGCCGGGGCAGATCTGTTCGGCGACCGCCATGCTGGAGGAGGCGGACGCCGGCTGGCCGAGCCACGTCACGGCGGAAATTTCCGGCGACGCCGACGGCGAAGCCAAAGGAGCCCCCGGCCTCGACGACGCGGAAATCTCGGAACGGATGAGCGGCAATCTGTGCCGATGCTCCGCCTATCCCAACATCGTCGACGCGATCCGCGAGGTCGCAAGGACCCACGGCACCGGGGACGGCGGAACCGGGGACGGCGGAACCGGGGGAGGCGGCGAATGAGGCCCTTCGACTATCAGCGCGCCGCAGACCCGGCCGACGCCGCCAAGGCGCTGGCGGCCGAAGGGGCGACGATCATCGCGGGCGGGACCAACCTGCTCGACCTGATGAAGCTCGAGGTGATGACGCCGCAGCGGCTCGTCGACATCAACCGGCTCGACCTGAAGCGCATCGAGGAGACCGCCGACGGCGGCCTGAGGATCGGCGCGCTGGTGACCAACAGCGATCTCGCCGCCGACATCAGGGTGCGTCGCGGCTGGCCGGTGCTGGCCCGGGCGCTGCTGGCCGGCGCCAGCGGGCAGCTGCGCAACAAGGCGACCACCGGCGGCAACCTGCTGCAGCGAACCCGCTGCTACTACTTCTACGACACCGCGATGGCCTGCAACAAACGCGAGCCCGGCTCGGGCTGCAGCGCGATCGGCGGCTTCAACCGGATCCACGCGATCCTCGGGGCGAGCGACAGCTGCATCGCCACCCATCCGAGCGACATGGCGGTGGCCATGCGGGCGCTGGGCGCGGAGGTCGAGATCCGCGGCCGCGACGGCGAACACAGCCGCCTGCCGGTCGGCGACCTCTACCTGCTGCCGGGAGACACGCCGGAACGCGAGACGGTTCTGCAGCCGGGCGACCTGATCACCGCAGTGATCCTGCCCCCGCCGGCCGGCGGCCGCCAGATCTACCGCAAGGTCCGCGACCGCGCCTCCTACGCCTTCGCGCTGGTGTCGGTCGCCGCCATCGTCGAGGTCAGCGACGGCACCATCACCCGCGCCGACCTCGCCTTCGGCGGCCTCGCCCCGATGCCGTGGCGCGATGAAGCCGTCGAGGTTGCGCTGGTCGGCCAGCCGCCGTCGGAAGAGGCGTTCAGGGCCGCCGCCGACGCGCTTCTGGCGAACGCCCGCGGCCAGGGCGACAACGACTTCAAGATCCCGCTGGCGCGACGGACGCTGACGGCCGTGCTGGAGGAGGCCACACGATGACCCGCCACCTGAAGATGGATGCCCCCGACCGCCGGCACCGGCTCGACGACATGGCGCAGGGTGTCATCGGCACGGCGCTGGACCGGCCGGAGGGGGCGCGGAAGGTCACGGGAACCGCGCCCTATGCCGCCGAATGGCAACGCGACGACCTGTGCCACGGCGTGCTGGTGCGGGCGCCGGCGACGAAGGGCCGGCTGACCGGTCTCGCGACGGAGGCGGTGACGGCGATGCCGGGCGTATTGGCCGTGATCTCGGGCGAGCGGATGCTGCGCAATCCGGCGCAGGGGATGGCCAACGAGGCGCCGGTGCAGGGCGCAGCCGAGATCGCCTATTTCGGCCAGCCGGTGGCGCTCGTCGTCGCCGAGAGCTTCGAGCAGGCACGCCACGGCGCGCAGGCGCTGCGGCTTGCCATCGAGCGCGAGGCCGATTTCGCGATCGACCCGGAGGCGGTCGAGCCGGAGGTTCCGGAGGACAAGCAATCCTCGAGCGGCGATCTCGACAGGGCGATGCGCGAGGCCACCCACAGGATAGACGCCACCTACACGACGCCGGCCCATTCCAGCGCGCCGATGGAGCCGCACGCCTCGATCGCCGAATGGGACGGCGACAGGCTGACGCTGCGCGGCAGCTACCAGATGCTGAAGTTCAACCGCAACGAGCTTGCCGACAGCCTCGGCATCGATCCGCAGAACGTGCGCATCCTGTCGCCCTATGTCGGCGGCGGCTTCGGCTCCAAGCTCGGCATCGCGCCGGAGGCGGTCGCCGCGGCGCTGGCCGCCAGGCAGCTCGGCCGGCCGGTCTCGGTGGCGATGACCCGCCCCCAGGTGTTCGAGACGACCATGCGGCGTTCCGAGACGCGCCAGCGGGTGCGACTTGCCGCCGACGCCGACGGCAGGCTCACCGGCATCGGCCACGAGGTGCTGGTTTCGAGCCTGTTCGACGAGGAGTTCTCCGAGCCGGTGACACAGGCGACGCCGTTCATGTACCGCGGCGAGAACCGGGTCATCGGACACCACATCGCCCGGCTCAACCGAACCTGCGCGGGGTCCGTGCGGGCGCCCGGCGAGGCGGTCGGTGTGACGGTGTTCGAGAACGCCATGGACGAACTCGCCCACCAGGCCGGCATCGACCCGGTCGAACTGCGCCGCATCAACATCTCCGACGAAGATCCATCGCAGGGCATCCCGTTCTCCTCGCACAAGCTCGCCGCGGCGCTGGACGAGGGCTCGCGCGCCTTCGGATGGGAGCGTCGCCGGCCCGAGCCCGGCGCCGTCCGGGAGGGAGAGTGGCTGATCGGCATGGGCATGGCCTCGGCCTTCCGGGTCAACATGCTGATGGAATCCGAGTCCCGCGTCCGGCTGAACCCGGACGGCACCGCCGAGGTCGAGACCGACATGACCGACATCGGCACGGGCACCTACGCCGTGCTGACCCAGATCGCCTGCGAGATGCTCGGCCTGCCGGCCGACCGGGTGAGGGTGAGGCTCGGCGACACTGACCTTCCGCCGGCCTCCGGCTCGGGCGGCTCGTTCGGCGCCGCATCGAGCGGCACCTCGGTGTTCCTCGCCTGCGAAGAGATCCGCGGGCGCATCGCCGAGGCGGTCGGCTGCGCGGAGAGCGAGCTGACCCTCACCGATGGCGCGGCGATCGCCGGCAACCGCTCGACGCCGCTCACCGAGATCCTCGGCGGCAGCAGCATCGAGGCGCGCGGCCACGTCGAGCCCGGCGAGACCGAGGACACGGTGCGGCAGGCGACCTACGGTGCCTACTTCGCCGAGGTTGCGGTGAGCGCGGTGACCGGCGAGGCGCGGGTGCGGCGGATGCTGGGCGCCTTCGCGGCAGGGAGAATCCTGAACCGCAAGACGGCGCGCTCACAATGCATCGGCGGCATGGTGTGGGGCATCGGGATGGCGCTGACGGAGGACCTGGTCCACGACCGGCGACACGGCCAGATCGTCAACCACGACCTCGCCGAGTACCACGTCGCCGTCAATGCCGACGTGCCGCAGCTCGACGTGCTGCTGCTCGAGGAGCGCGACGACTGGGCCAACCCGCTGCAGGCGAAGGGCCTTGGCGAACTCGGCATCTGCGGCGCCGCCGCCGCGGTGACCAACGCGATCTACAACGCCACCGGCGTGCGGGTCAGGGACTACCCGGCGACGCTCGACAAGGTGCTGGCGGGACTGGAGTGAGGCGGCCGGATCCGGATCGGGCACTGCTCAAACCGGCATCCTGACGGTCGCCCGCAGGCCGCCCATCGGGCTTTCGCTCAAGCTGATGTCGCCGCCGTGGCTGCGGACGACGTCGCGGGCGATGGCGAGGCCGAGGCCGGTGCCGCCGCTGTCGCGGTTGCGCGAGTCGTCGAGGCGGTGGAACGGCTTGAACACGGACTCGCGCATGTCCTCGGGGATGCCGGGACCGTCGTCGTCGATCATCACGGTAAGCCACATGTCGCCGCGCACGCCGGCGATGCGGACGGTCGTGCCGAAGCGGCAGGCGTTGTCGACGAGATTGGCGAGGCAGCGCTTGAACGCCTGCGGGCGCACGGTGACCATCGGGCTGCCTGAAAAGTGCACGGTGGCGCGGTGGCCCGAGCGTTCGGCTTCCGACTTCAGCGTCTCGAACAGCATCAGGATGTCGACCGACTCGGGCTGCTCGCCGGTGTCGCCGCGGGCAAACGCCATGTACTCCTCGAGCATCCGCTGCATCTCGTCGACGTCGGCCGTCATCATCTCGATCTCGGCGGAATCGCCGAGCAGCGCCAGTTCCAGCTTGAAGCGGGTCAGGATCGTCCTGAGGTCGTGGCTGACGCCGGCCAGCATCGTGGTGCGCTGCTCGATCTGGCGCTCGATGCGGCGCTTCATCTCCAGGAAGGCCAAGGCGGCTTGCCGCACTTCGCGGGCGCCGCGCGGCCGAAAATCCTCGACGTCGCGGCCCTTGCCGAAGCTGTCGGCCGCCTCGGCGAGCGTCAGGATGGGGCGGATCTGGTTGCGCAGGAATGCCACCGCGACGGCCAGCAGCACCAGCGACGTGCCGATCATCCAGACGATGAAGATGTGCGAATTCGAGGCGTAGGCCTGGCTGCGGCGGGCGAAGACGCGCAGCACCGCGTCGTCGAGCTTGATGCGTATCTCGACCAGGTTCGACTTGCCGACGGTGTCGATCCAGAACGGCCGGCCGATCTGCCGGGTGATCTCCTCCGACAGCGTCCGGTCGAGCAGCGAGAAGAACGGCTTCGGCCCGGCCGGCGGCAGCGGATCGGGCGGCAGGATCGAGATGCCGAGGCCGAAGTCCTCCGCGGCGATGCGCACCAGCGTCTCGTGCTCGGGATCCTGCGGATAGCTCTCGTAGATATCGATGATCGCGGCGATTTCCTGGGTGACGGCCTCCGACAGGCGGGCGGTGACCTGGTTCCAGTGCCGCTCCATGAAGACGAAGGCGACGACCGCCTGCAGCAGCACGATCGGCGCGATGATGATCAGCAGGGAGCGGGCGAACAGGCCCTTCGGCATCCAGTTCGCCACCTGCCGCCAGAACCAGCGCCACGCATTGCGACCGGCGCGGGCGGGGCGGGCGAAATCGGCGATCGAGGTCATCGGGCCGGTCCGCGGCCGCCGCGGCTTGGGGGCCCGGTTCGCCGCTGCCGGTCGCAGGAGGGGAGGGGTTTCATCTTCTGTGCCGGGCGCCGGGCGCTCAGTTGATCTGCAGGCGGTAGCCGATGCCGCGGACCGTCTGCAGGTGGACCGGATTGCCGGGGTCGGTCTCGATCTTGCGGCGCAGCCGGTTGATCTGGACATCCACGGCGCGCTCGCTGCCGTTGGCGCCGGCGGCGAGGTCGAGCCTTGCGACCGTCTCGCCTGGCTGCGAGGCGAAGGTGCGCAGGAGGTCCCGCTCGCGCTCGGTCAGGCGGATCACCTCCTCGCCGTACTTCAGCTCGCCCCGGCCGAGATGGAAGGTGAACGGGCCGAAGGCGACGGCCTGCTCGGCCGGCTGGGCGCGCGACTGGCGGCGCAGGATCGAGGCGATGCGCAACAGCAGCTCGCGCGGCTCGAAGGGCTTGGCCAGATAGTCGTCGACGCCGGCTTCCAGCCCCTCGATGCGGTGCTCCAGCTCGGCGCGGGCGGTCAGCATCAGGATCGGCACGTCCGAGGTGGCGCGCAGGTCGGTGGCGAACGAGACGCCGGATTCGCCCGGCATCATCACGTCGAGCACGATCAGGTCGAAGGCGAGCCCGTTGAGCCGTCGGCGCGCCTCCGCCGCCGTGTCGGCGGTCGTCACCCGGTAGCCGTGCTCGACGAGGAAGCGCGACAGCAGCGTGCGGATGCGGCGGTCGTCGTCGACCACCAGTAGGTGGGGGGCGGCATCATCCAGAACCACCTTCGCCCCCGCCGGCCGGCCCGACCTGTCACCAGCCCTGTCACCGGCGGCCCGTTCACTGGCGGCCCTTTCACTGGCGGCTTGCCTCATCGCGTCACCCGTCATCGCCGTTGCCCTGGCCGCCGCGCAGCAGCGCCGCGACCCGGTCGCGCTCGCGCTCGTTGACCATCGCCATGAGGAAGCGCTTGGCGGCATCGGCATCGGCTTCGCCTGCGGTGGCGATGGCGTGGGCGAACCGCGAAAACTGCGGCGAGGCGAGCCGGACCGCCAGCGCACTGCCGCGCGGCGTCGTGTAGAGCAGCCGCTGGCGACGGTCCGAGGGCCCCTCGCGCTGGAAGATGAAGCCCTCGTCGACGAGCTGCTTGAGGACACGGCCGAGGCTCTGCTTGGTGATCTTCAGGATATCCAGGAGATCGGCGACCTTCAGGCCGGGATTGCGGTTGACGAAATGCAGCACCCGATGGTGGGCGCGGCCGAACCCGTATTCGGCGAGGATCTCGTCGGGGTCTGAAATGAAGTCGCGATAGGCGAAGAACAGCAGCTCGACGAGATCGTAGAGATCGGCACCGGCCGCGCCTCCGCCGTCGCGACGCCGGCCCGCCGCCGGCCCGCCACTGTCCTGCAGGTCTTCCTTCGTCGCGCGGCGACCAAAATTTACGTCAGCCATATTGACATATTTTTTTGCGATTGTTACGGATGGACTGCCGATCGCGAAACAAAAGATCGCGACGGTCGCCCGGACATAGCCTTTCGATAGCGGACCCTGCCATCGGCTCGCGTGTTCAGGCGAAAGATAACGATTGTCGCAACAACACGCAAAGCCTGCGCACAATGCCCACGGGGCCGCGGACCGGGCCGAAGATCCGGAAATCCGCCCAGCGCGAGGCAACGCCAAGGAGTTTGGTCATGTCGTCCCCTTCGTTCGATCAGCGAGACGGCGTCATCTGGTATGACGGCGAAATGGTGCCCTGGAGCGAGGCCAACGTTCACGTGCTCACGCACGGTCTGCACTATGCCAGCGCCGTATTCGAGGGCGAACGGGCCTATGGCGGCAAGATCTTCAAGCTCGACGAGCACACCAGGCGCCTGCACGAGTCGGCCCGCCTGCTCGACTTCGAGATCCCGTACTCGGTCGAGGAGATCAACGCGGCCTGCAACGCGCTGCTGCGCGAGCAGGGCTTCGAGGACGCCTACGTCCGGCCGATCGCCTGGCGCGGCTCGGAGATGATGGGCGTCTCGGCCCAGCAGAACAAGATCCACCTGGCAATCGCCGTGTGGGACTGGCCGTCCTATTTCGACCCCGCCCAGCGGCTCAAGGGAATCCGTCTCGACATCGCGGAGTACCGCCGACCGGATCCGCGCACCGCCCCGTGCAAGTCGAAGGCCGCAGGCCTCTACATGATCTGCACCATCTCCAAGCATGCCGCGGAGAAGAAGGGCTATGCCGACGCCCTGATGTTCGACTGGCGCGGCTACGTCGCCGAAGCCACCGGCGCCAACATCTTCTTCGTCAAGGACGGCGTGCTGCACACGCCGACGCCCGATTGCTTCCTCGACGGCATCACGCGGCGCACCGTGATCGAGCTGGCGCAGCGGCGCGGCTACGAGCTGGTCGAGCGGCACATCAAGCCCGAGGAACTGGACGACTTCGAGCAGTGCTTCATCTGCGGGACCGCGGCCGAAGTGACGCCGGTCTCCGAGATCGGTCCCCACAGCTTCACGCCCGGCGAGATCACGCTGACGCTGATGAACGACTACACCAAGGAGGTCCGGCCCGCGAAGGCCGAGCCGCAGAAGCAGATGGCTGCCGCGATCAGCTGAGACCTGACGACCGGATCATTCGGGACGGCGCGGACCGCAAGGTTCGCGCCGTTTCCGTTTGGCCGGTCCGTGGCGTGCGTCAGTACAGGGGCCTCAGTGCGGGGGCGCGTGGTGCGGCTGGAACAGCCGGCCGCGCTCGGTGTACAGCACGATCAGGAAGGCGATGCCGCCCAGCACCAGATAGCCGACGACCAGGGGCACGAGAGTGCCGTCGTAGAGGTGACCCACGTACCAGCCGAAGACGGCGCCGCCGGCGGTGGTGATGGCGCCGACGAAGGAGGCGGCGGTGCCGGCGATCTCGCCGAGCGGCTCCATCGCCATGGCGTTGAAGTTCGGCATCATGACGCCGAAGCAGAACAGGTTGGCTGCGATCAGGCCGCTGAACAGCCAGATCGAGGGCACCGCATCGACGAACAGTATAATGCAGGCGTGAACCGCGGCGATCGCGACGAAGGCCACCAGCGCGAAATGGGCAAGCGGCCGCATGCCGACCCTGACCACCAGGCGACCGTTGATGAAGGCCGCCAGCGCCAGAGCCGCAGCGATGATGGCGAAGAACAGCGGGAACAGGTGGCCGAGGTCGAAGACGTCGATGAAGATCTGCTGGGCGGAGTTTATGTAGCCGAGCAGCGGCCCGAAGATGAAGGCCACAGCGATCGTGTAGCCGAGCGTCTCGCGGGTGGTGACCGTCTGCTTCAGGGCATGGCCGAGCCATCGCAGCGACAGCGGCTCGCGCTGGTCGACCGGACGGGTTTCCGGCAGCCGCACCTGCATCCACAACGCGATCGCGACGCCGACCACCAGCAGCAGCAGGAAGACCATGTGCCAGCTGCCCAACAGCAGGACGCCGCTTCCCAGCGCCGGCGCGATCATCGGCAGGGTGACGAAGATCATCATCACGAACGACATGACCCGGGCCATGTCGCGCCCGCCGAAGCGGTCGCGCACGACGGCAAGGCCGACGACCCGCGGCGAGGCGGAGCCGATGCCCTGCGCGGCGCGCAGCAGCAGCAGCCATTCGTAGGATTCGGCGAACAGGGTGCCCAGCGAGGCCAGCACGAAGATCACCAGCCCGATCATCAGCATCGGCTTGCGGCCGAAGCGATCGGACAGGGGACCGTAGAGCGGCTGACCCGCGGCGAAGCCGAGCATGTAGGCGGTGACGACCAGCTGGCGGTCGTTGTCGTCGGCAATCGCGAAATAGTCGTCGATCGCCGGCAGCGCCGGCAGCATGATGTCCACGGACAGCGCGGTCAGTGCCATCAGCATTGCGACGATGGCGACGAATTCGACGAAGGAGGGAGCCGCCGCGGTCTTTTCGGTGTCGTGCGTGGTCAATGTCGCGTGCCAATGGTTGAGGCGGGGGGCGTCGCCCGCGGAGCACCCGGCCCGGCACGCAACGCGCAGATCAAACGGCAATCAACGCCAATTCACGGTACCGCACAACCGCCGTGCGAGCATGCCTGCGTTGCCACCGGAGCTATTCCGCGGCCGTGTCGGGCCGCCAGCGGTCCGCCGCGGCATCGTCCGCCGCGCGGGCCTCGACCCACGGACCGACGGTGCCATCCTTGAAGATCTCGCGCTTCCAGAACGGAGCGCGGGTCTTCATCCAGTCCATCAGGAACTCGGCGGCGGCGAACGCCGCGCCGCGATGCGCCGAGGCGGTGGCGACCAGGACGATGTCCTCGCCCGCGGCGATGCGGCCGTAGCGGTGCACGGCGATCGCCCCGGCGATCGGCCAGCGTGCGGCGGCCTCCCCGGCGACGCGCCCGATCTCCTCCTCGGCCATGCCGGGATAGTGCTCGAGTTCGAGCGCCTCCAGGCGGCCCCCGTCGGACCGGCAGATGCCGGTGAAGGTGACGACGGCGCCGACGTCGGGCAGGGCGGACAGACGCGCCGATTCCGCCGGCAGGTCGAAGGGGCCGGGCTGGACGCGGACGTCGACGAGCGGTGTGGCGGGCGATGCGGCCGGCATCGCTCAGCCGCCGGTCATCGGCGGGAAGAAGGCGATTTCCCGGGCGCCGGCGATCGGCGCGTCCATCCGGGCATGGGTGCGGTCGATCGCCGCGCGCACGATGCCGTCGGTTCCGAAGGCGTGCTCGTATTCCTCGCCGCGGGTCTTCAGCCAGGCGATCAGGTCGGCGACCGTCTCGGCACCCTCAGGCGGATCGATCTCTTCCTCCGCATGGCCGGTGCGCTCGCGGATCCAGGCGAAATACAGGAGTTTCACGTCAATTGCCTCACGCTAGTGGAGCGAATTTGACATTTGATTCCCACTTGCAGCAAGTGCCGTATCAAATGTCAAATTCAAAAGCTCCATTAGAATCAAATAGTTGCTACTGGTCCTTTTGATTTCGACATTTGCTCTCGGACTCGCTTCAGCGGGATGCAAACGTCGGAATCAGACCACTTGCGCGCCGGGCAGCCGCCTCATTCTTCCATGGCGTGGCGGACACCGGCGCGGAAATAGTCCCACCCAGTATAAAGGGTAAGAATCGCCGACAACCAGAGCAAGGTCAGCCCGACCAGCGAAACGCCCGGGATCAGGTCGTCGCCGGCGGGACCGGCGATCAGGAAGCCGATCGCCACCATCTGCATGGTGGTCTTCCACTTGGCGAGGTTGGTGACGGGCACGCTGACGCGCAACTCGGCGAGGAATTCGCGCAGGCCCGAGACGAGGATCTCCCGGCTCAGGATGATGACCGCCGCGAGCAGCGACCAGCCGCCGATGGTGCCCGCGTCGACCAGCATGATCAGCGCCGCCGCGACCAGCAGCTTGTCGGCGATCGGGTCGAGCATGCGGCCGAGCGCCGACTGCTGCTGCCAGATGCGGGCCAGGTATCCGTCGAGATAGTCGGTGATGCAGGCGGCGACGAACAGCGTCAGCGCCAGCCAGTTCGCCCAGTAGCCGTCGATATAGAAACAGGCGACCATCGCCGGCACCGCCGCGATGCGGGCGTAGGTGAGAATGTTCGGCAGGGACATGGCATGTCCCCGCGCCTGGGTCGTGGTCGTCATGCTTTCAGTGACCATGAGAATGCCCTTCGCGTCAATCTCCGCAACGCTTCCTAGGATACTCGTGTGACAAATGGTTATCGGGAGTGAGGCGGCAACGAGGCCGGCGGTTCGGGCGGAACCGAATCGGGTGGCGTGGGGTCGATCGGCCGCCGTACCGGGGGCACTTCCCGGCAATCGGCATTGACCGCGCGTCGCGCTGACGTCACACCGGCGGGCATGGAACGGACGGAGGTCCTCGTCATCGGCGCCGGGGCGGCGGGCATGATGTGCGCGATCGAGGCGGGCAAGCGCGGCCGCTCGGTCGTGGTCGTCGAGCACAATGCCGCGCCGGGCGAGAAGATCCGCATCTCCGGCGGCGGCCGCTGCAACTTCACCAACCTGGGCGCCGGCCCCGGAGCGTTCCTGTCGCAGAACCCCCGGTTCTGCATCTCGGCGCTGAGCCGCTACACCCAGGCGGACTTCATCGCGCTCGTCGACCGGCACCGGATCGCCTGGCACGAGAAGACGCTCGGGCAGCTGTTCTGCGACGGCTCGGCGAAGCAGATCATCGCGATGCTGACGGGCGAGATGGCGGCGGCGGGGGCGCGGCTGCGGCTCGCCGTCGGGGCCGAGACGATCGAGCGGAACGGCGAGGGCTTCACTGTTTCGACAACGGCAGGCCCGATCGCCTGTGCCTCGGTTGTCGTCGCCAGCGGCGGCAAGTCGATCCCGAAGATGGGGGCGAGCGGCTTCGGCTACGACGTCGCGCGCCGGTTCGGGCTCAGGGTGACCGAAACGCGGCCGGGACTGGTGCCGCTGACCTTCGAGGCGGGCCTGCTGGAGCGACTGAGGCCGCTCGCCGGCATATCGGTCGACGCGGTGATCTCGTGTGGCAGGACGCGCTTCGCCGAGGCGATGCTGTTCACGCACCGGGGGCTCAGCGGCCCGGCGATCCTGCAGATCTCCTCCTACTGGCGCGAGGGCGAGGCGATCACCGTCGACCTTTCTCCGGGGACCGACGTGTTCGAGGCGCTGCGCGGGATCCGCGCCAAGGCCGGGCGGCAGGCGGTGTCGAGCGTGCTCGCCGACCTCCTGCCGAAGCGGCTGGCGCAGACGGCCTGCGACTTGGCGGGGCTGCGGGAGGGGGCGCGCGGCACACTTGGCGACTGTTCCGACAAGGTGCTCCGCCGGATCGGCGCGGCGGCGAACGCCTGGACCGTCAAGCCGGTCGGCAGCGAAGGCTACCGCACCGCAGAGGTGACGGTCGGCGGCGTCGACACGCGCGACCTCGACCAGAAGACGATGGCGGCGCGGGCGGTGCCGGGCCTCTACTTCGTCGGCGAGGCGGTCGACGTCACCGGATGGCTCGGCGGCTACAACTTCCAGTGGGCGTGGTCGTCGGGCTGGGCGGCAGGGCAGGCGGCATAGGGGCAACGGGCGCCGGCGCGCCCGATGCGGCGGGTCGATGCGCGGGAGGCTCCCCAGCGGACCGGCGACGGCCGGGTCTAGCCGCTGACCTCGATCTTCACCGACTTCGGCGCGTATTTGATGTCGACGCTCTTGTTGCCGAACTTCTTGAAGACGACCTTTGCAAAGCGGCCGGCGACTCCCTTCTTCGAGGACAGCACCGTGTAGGTCCCCGGCGCGACGTTCTTCGTGCCGAACACCTGCAGCTTGCCGTCGACATACATCTGCTGTTTGGAGGAGATGGCGCTGATGACGCCGGCGGCGATCCGGGTATTGAACTTCGACGTGCCCTGCAGGACGAGATGGCCGCTGAGGTCGACCGAGGTGTTGCCGAGGTTGAGGACGTCCGAATTCACGATGTTGCCGCCTGTGATCTTCCCGTCCTTCGCCGGACCGCGGGAGTTGATCCGCACCTGTCCCGCCGAGTTGACGATAGTGGAGGCGCCGGCCGTGCTCAGCCCGGTGAACTTCAGCACGCTGCCCTTGCCGCCGAGCCCGACATCCATGCCGCCGGCCGAGGCGCGCTTCTGAAACTCGATGGAGCCCTTCTCGTTGGCTCCGAGTGCGCACTTGTCGGTGCCGGTCGCGTCATCCGTGAACAGGATCGACCCCCTGTCCTGGGTGGACAGCAGTACCTGCAACGAGGAGTCGTGGCAGGCCACGGCCTCATTGATGAATTCCAGGGTCGTCCTGACACCGTCGGCACGGATCTGGGGGATCATCGCGGCCTGGTTCGACAGCCCGTCGCCTGAAACCGTCAGCCTGCCGCCGGGGGCGACCTTGAGCGTGTACCCATCGGTGCCGGGCGAGAACAGGATCGAGTCGATCGACCGCTTGCCGCGAACGATGACGGTGGTGCGCTCGGCGCCCGGCGGAAAAACCGCCATTCCATCCGGCACGTCCTGGGGCGATCCGCCGGGCGGCGGGGCGGTGAACCAGTTGCTGGAGCTGCCCTTGACGCCCTGGTGCCACTGATTGGAAACCGCGCCGTGCCAGTAGCCGTCCAGCGCGCGGGCCTCGGACCATCCGAATGCCGCCAAAGCGGTGGCGACGCCAAGCATCAGGACGGATCTCGCAGCGATCGACATGTCAATCTCTCCAGAACGATGCGCGTGCCGGGCTCCAACCCGGGCAGCACGCGTGCCACCCCCGGACCGCCGTGCACCGACGCCCGGTCCGCCAACATCAGAAACGGATGTGAAAGCCCGACAAGAGCGAGAGGAAATAGACCGTATTTATCGGCCGCGGTCGAGAGAGATTCTCGTGCGCCGGGCCGGCTACTTGAGGGCGGTCACAGCGCGGGCGGGTTACTTCCCCTCATGGAAATGGTCGTAAATCGCGCGCGCCATCTGGGCGCTGATGCCGGGGGTCGCCTCCAGGTCGGCGAGGCCGGCGCGGCTGACGGCCTTGGCGGAGCCGAAATGGTGGAGCAAGGCCCGCTTGCGGGTCGGGCCGATGCCGGCGATCTCGTCGAGCGGGTTGGCGGCCATCGCCTTCTTGCGGCGGGCGCGGTGCGAGCCGATGGCGAAGCGGTGCGCCTCGTCGCGCAGGCGCTGGACGAAATAGAGCACCGGATCGCGGACCGGCAGGCGGAACGGCGGGCGGCCCGGGATGTGGAAGACCTCGCGGCCGGCGTCGCGGTCGACGCCCTTGGCGATGCCGACCAGCGGTGCGTCCTCGATGCCGAGCTCGGCCATCACCTCCAGCGCCGCAGACAGCTGCCCCGGGCCGCCGTCGATCAGGACGAGGTCGGGCCAGGGCGACTCGTCGCCTAACCTTTCAGTGTCATCTGCTTCGCCTTGCCCGTTTTCGGTGGATGGCGTCTCCGTCCCCTCATCCTGAGGAGCAGGCGTAGCCTGGGTCTCGAAGGACGGGGGGACGGCCCGGGCCTCATCCTTCGAGACGGCGCTACGCGCCTCCTCAGGATGAGGGTCTTTTGTCGTGCCGGGTGCCGGTTCGTTGCTGGCCGAAGCCGGCTCTTCATCGGCGTAATCCCCAGGCAGCCGACCGCTCTCCTTCAGGAGCCGTGTGAAGCGGCGCTTCAGGACCTCGCGCATCATGGCGTAGTCGTCGCCCGGCGTCAGATCGGTCGAGCGGATGTTGAACTTGCGGTACTGGCCCTTCTCGAAGCCCTCCGGGCCGGCGACGATCATGGCGCCGACCGGGTTGGTGCCCATGATGTGGGAGTTGTCGTAGACCTCGATGCGCTGCGGCGGCTCGTCGAGGCCGAAGGCTTCGGCGACACCGGCGAGCAGCTTCGCCTGGGAGGCGGTTTCGGCGAGGCGGCGGCCGAGCGCCTCGCGGGCGTTCGACCGGGCGTGGTCGACCAACTCGCGCTTCTCGCCGCGCTTCGGCACGGCGACCTCGACCTTGTGGCCGGCCTTCAGCGCCAGCGCCTCCGACAACAGGCCGGCCTCCTCGATATCGTCGGAGAGCAGGACGAGGCGGGGGACCGGCTTGTCGTCGTAGAACTGGGCGATGAAGGAGCCGAGCACCTCGCCCGCTTCCAGCGACCTGTCGGCGCGGGGGAAATAGGCGCGGTTGCCCCAGTTCTGGCCGGTGCGGAAGAAGAAGACCTGGATGCAGGTCTGGCCGCCCTCCTGATGCACGGCGAAGACGTCGGCCTCGTCGATCGAGCGCACGTTGATGCCCTGGTGCGATTGGACATGGCTCAGCGCCGCGAGGCGGTCGCGGTAGACGGCGGCGGTCTCGAACTCGAGGTTCTCGGCGGCGGCTTCCATCTGGCGGGCGAGGTCCTCGCGCACCGCCCGGCTCTTGCCGGACAGGAAATCCTCCGCCTCGCCGACCAGTACGCCGTAGTCGTCCAGCGAGATCTCGCCGGTGCACGGCGCCGAGCAGCGCTTGATCTGGTAGAGGAGGCAGGGCCGCGTGCGGCTCTCGTAGACGGAGTCCGAACAGGACCTGAGCAGGAAGGCGCGCTGCAGGGCGTTGATGGTGCGGCCGACCGCGCCGGCGGAGGCGAAGGGGCCGAAATAGTCGCCCTTCCTGTTGCGGGCGCCGCGGTGCTTGACGATCTGCGGGGCGTCGTGGTCGCGGGTGATCAGGATGTAGGGGAACGACTTGTCGTCGCGCAGCAGCACGTTGAAGCGCGGCCTGAGGCGCTTGATCAGGTTCGCCTCGAGCAGCAGCGCCTCGGTCTCGGTCTGCGTCGAGACGAACTCCATCGCCGCGGTCTCGGCGATCATGCGGGCGATGCGGGCGGTCTGGCCGCCGTAGCGGGCGTAGGACTGGATGCGCTTCCGGACGCTGCGCGCCTTGCCGACGTAGAGCACGTCGCCGTTGCGGTCGAGCATCCGGTAGACGCCCGGACCGTTCGGCGCGCGCCTCACCATCGCCGCGATGACGGCTGGGCCGGTGCGGACGGGGGCGGTGTCGGTTCCGGTTGAGTCGGTGTCAGTCGAATCCGTCGTCATACGTATCCGCCAAGGGGGTCTGGTTCTCTCCGGTTGTCATGCCCGGACCTGTTCCGGGCATCCATATCCACATTGGCTGGCGATCGTGGGCATGGATTGCCGGGACAAGCCCGGCAATGACAGCCGAGGTAAGGCCGATACCGGGTGCTTCGCAGGGAAATGCCGGCACCCGGCGACTCCAGCTACTCGTTGATGCCTACGACGTCCGGCGTTTCCCAGGCAAGGTGTTGGCCGCCGTCCACCGTCAGCATCTGGCCCGTCACGGAGGCGGATTCAAGCAGGAAGCGGACGCCGGCGGCGACTTCCTCGACGGTCGGCCCGCGGCGCAGGATGACGGCCTCCTGCTGGCGGCGGAAGTCGTCGGGGCTCTGGCGGACGTTGGCCAGCGTCGGGCCGGGGGCGACCGCGTTGACCCGCACGCGCGGGGCCAGGCCCTGTGCCAGCATCCGGGTCGCCGCCCACAGCGCTTCCTTGGATACCGCGTAGGAAAAGAACTGCGGCGTCGGCTTGAGGACCCGCTGGTCAAGGAGATTGACGATCGCCCCCGAGGCGGAGGCGGAGGCGGAGGCGGAGGCGGGCAGGGCGGCGGCGAACCGGCGCGCCAGCAGGACCGGCGCCCGCAGGTTGACGGCAAGCTGGCGGTCCCACAGGTCGGCCTCCACGGTTTCCGGCGAATCGGCCTCGAAGATCGAGGCGTTGTTGACCAGCGCCGTGAGCGGGCCGAGGGCCGCCTGCGCCTCGGCGATCACGCGGCGGGGGGCGTCGGGATCGGCGAGATCGCCCGAAACGGTCGCCGCATGGCCGCCCGCCGCAGCGATGCTTTCGGCCAGCGCGCGGGCGTCGTCGGCGGACCGGTTGAAGTGGATCGCCACCGAGTATCCGTGCGCGGCGAGATCGAAGGCAATGGCCCGGCCGATACGCTTTGCGGCACCGGTGACGAGCACGACTCTGGCGGTCATGGCGAAGCAGCCTTCATCCGGACGAACCTAGCGGCGGACCGCAACTCCGGCTAGTGCGAGGTGAGCGCCTCGGAGTGCTGGCCGACGACCACCGCGACGTATGCGACATAGGAGGCCACGAAGACCAGCCCGGCGATCCGGCCGATGCTGAAACGCCCGAAGACGAAAGGCACGATCACCAGCGACGCGGCGAGCATCACCCAGAGGTCGACCTTGAGCACCGCCGGGGCAAGCGGTATCGGCGCGACGACGGCGGTAACGCCCAGGATCGCCAGCAGGTTGAAGATGTTGGAGCCGATGACGTTGCCCACCGCGATGCCGGTTTCGCGGCGCAGGGCGGCCATCATCGTGGCGGCAAGCTCCGGCAGGGAGGTGCCGAGCGCGACCACCGTGAGCCCGATGGCGGCGTCAGACATGCCGAAGGCGAGGGCGATCTCCCGCGCCCCGGCGACGGTCAGGTGGGCGCCGAGCGGCAGGCCGAGCAGGCCGACGACCAGGAAGAGGAGCGGAACGAAGCGGCGACTTCCGCCCGCCGCCGCGGTATCGACCGGCGCCGCCTCCAGGTCTTCGGGTCCGTTCATGGCGTGGCGCGCCCGGGCGCCCGAGTAGACCAGGAACGCCGCCATCAGGGCGATCATCACAAGGCCTTGCCAGAGGCCGAGCGGCGCGGTCCAGGCCAGCGCGATGAAGACGAGTGTCGCGACGATCAGGAAGACGGTGTTGCGCCTCAGGCCGGGCTCGTCACAGCGGGTCGCCAGCACGATCGACGGCAGGCCGAGCACCAGGAGGACGTTGGCGATGTTGGAGCCGACGACGTTGCCAACGGCGATCCCCGGTGCGCCGGACAGCGCCGCGTCGAGACTGACCACCATTTCCGGGGCCGAGGTTCCAAGCGCAACGATGGTCAGCCCGATGATCAGGGAGGGTATGCCAAGCCGTTCGGCGATGGTGACGGCGCCGCGCACCAGCAGGTCGCCGGCGAACAGGAGAACGATCAGGCCGACGATCAGGATGAGGTACGCCAAGACGGCTCTTTCGGGCGAGACGCACCGATCCGCATCGTGCGGGCCGGACCGTTCGGACAATGGGCACCGGCGCACGGTGAAAGGCCGGCCGGCGGGTTCAGGCGTGCTCGATATAAGAAGCCGGTCGCGGATCGGAAGGCCGGGCAGGGTGGCAATGCCGCATTTTCGTCATCCCAGCTGTTCCGAATTGCCTTGAAATGGGTCTGTGAGCGCCCTCGTTCAGTCAAACTCCGGCCACTGCAGCGGAGTGATGCTCCGGGACGTTTGCCGCCACGCGGATGCGGGTCCTGCCGACAGCGACGGGGCGGCACAGGACCACAAAAGTTCAAGGGACGTTGAACAGCTCATGCTTCGTAGACCGATACGCTTCGGTGTCGCCATCCTGGCGCTCACGGCGACACCGCCCGTTCTCGCCGCCGATATCTCGGCTGCGCCGCCGCCGGCCGCGCCCGCGCCGGAGGTGGCCATCAGCCCGGACATCTTCGACTGGTCGGGGCTCTATGTCGGCGCCCATGCCGGCTACCTGTTCGGCAACTCCGACGTCGGCTTCGGGCCGCTCGGCGGCCTGTCGACCATGGGCGTGGAGACCGACGGCTTCGCCGGCGGCGGCCAGGTCGGCTTCAACTGGCAGATGGATCGCCTCGTGCTCGGCGGCGAGGCCGACCTCTCCTGGGCCAACCTGGAGGGCTCCCACACCTCGTCCGGCGGCGTCGTCCAAACCCGAGCGGACTGGCTGTCCACGGTGAGGGGCCGTGCCGGCGTCGCCTTCGACCGCGTGCTGGTCTACGGCACGGGCGGTGTCGCCTTCACGAGCATGGAGACCAGCTTCGCGGGGCCTCCCGGCTACAACTCCGACAAGCAGGGCCTGACCGGCTGGACTGCAGGCGCCGGCGTCGAATGGGCGATGACCGACAATCTGTCGCTGAAGGGCGAGTATCTCTACGTCGATTTCAGCGACGAGCCCTATCTGCTCGGCGCGCCGACCCCGACGCCGGTCGACCTGGACGGCAGCTACGTGCGCGTCGGCGTCAACTACAAGTTCAACCTGTTCTAGGAGTGCGGTCCCCGGCCGGCTGCCCCGCTTTGGGGCCCGGCCGGGACTCTCGTCGAAGCGGTCGTAAAAGAAGCGAACTTGTTCGTCCCGCCGGCGTTCCTACATAGGCCTCGTCGAGACCGCAGGAAACCTTGCCAAACCGTAAGGGTAAAGGTGGTCGGCGCGCCACGAAACGGACAGATTTCCTCGCGATTTCCGGCGAGGACGAGCCGGACGGTCGAATGCGGCGGTGAGCCGGTTCCACCGGTGGCGGATCGGGTTTCAGCCGGATCGACGCGTGCCCGGAGGATGATTGGATGTCCATTCGCGCGAACGCCCGTGCGCTGTTTCTTGCTGGCGGAACTGCCATCCTCATGGCCGCCGCGGCAGCGCCAGGTCATGCGCAAACGGTCGACCGGAACATGTTCACGCCGGCTGCCCCAGTCGTCTACGACTGGTCCGGCGTCTATGCCGGCGTCAGCGCGGGGGCGAGCTGGGATACGTTCGACACCCTGTTCGGCGTCGCGCCCGTCTCGACCAGCTTCGATCCGAGCAATTTCACCGCCGGCGCCTATGCCGGCATGAACTTCCAGAACGGTCCGTTCGTCTACGGCCTCGAACTGGACGTGAACTTCAAGACCGGCGACGACACGCAGCTCATCGCCGGCGTCCCGGTGACAGCCCAGAACGACTGGTTCTCGACCTTGCGGGGCCGGGCGGGCTATGCCTATGACCGCTACCTGTTCTACGGGACCGGCGGCCTGGCGGTGGGGGACGTGGAACTGTCGGCCCCCGGCACCTCGTTCAGCGACACCAAGGTCGGCTGGACGATCGGCGCCGGCATCGAGGCGGCAATCAACGACCGGATCACCCTGCGCGGCGAATACCTCTATACCGATCTGGGGAAAGTCGACGGGTCGCTGGGAGGCTCGCCGTTCACCACCGAGTTCGACAGCCACACGGTTCGCGCCGGCGTGACCTACAAGTTCCAGTAGGCCCGGCGCCGACTTTCGTCTTCAGCGCGACGGGGCGGATCGCGTCCGCCCAGGAGAAGGCGGCGAGCTAATTGCCGAGCCGGAAGACCTCCGGATACTGCCTTGGATCCCCTGCGCCACCGCAGCTTTCGCGGTAGCGGTACTCGATCAACGCAAAGCGGATGTCGGTCCAGCGCCAACGGGCGTAGTGGCCGCAGCCATCGACCTCGCGGTGCGGTGAGGCACTGGTGAGGACGCCTTCTTCGGGATCGTACGCGATGTCGACCAGGGTGTCGGTGCCGGTCCAGCCGTAGTCGCGGCTGTAGCGTGCAAACGACAGCGTATCGATGCCGCCGATCTCGCCGGTTTCCACGACATAGAGCCGGTAGTCGACGCGCTGGCCCGTCGCCGTGCAGGGGATCGCATAGAGCACGGCCGAATCCGACAGCCTCCCCGTCAGCGGCTGCGTGGCGGACATCAGGGTACTGTCCAGGCGCTCGCAGCCGTGCACGCCGTAGTGCTGCGTGAGCACGTTGTTGGGCAGGCCCCGCTCGCCGGTGCCGCCGTCGATCGGGGTGACGAGGCCGGCCATCGATTCGTGCGGCTCCAGGTCTACCGGCGCGGCCACCCGGCGGTTCCTGTCGAGGCGCGACTGGCGATCATCGATCCAGGCGAGTCCGTCGGCGAGGCCGGGCAGGGCGAAGACGGCAGCTGCGCTGCCGCCGGCCTCCGGCTCGTAGTAAAGCGCAGCGGACATGCCGCCCGCCATCGCTCCCAGCAATCGGCCGGCGAGCCCGGGGTTGACCAGAAACAGGTTGCCGGCTGGTCCGTAGGCCAGGAAGTCATAGCCGGGATTGAAGGTGAGCTTCGGCCCGCCGTCGACGTTCAGGGCGAAGGGATGGGTCAGATCGATCGCCGGATCGAGCGGCGTCACCAGGATCTGCCATGGCGCCCCCGCATCGGGCAGGCGGCGCAAGGCAATGACCGCGTCCTCGCCAGCCGCGCCGGTCGCCCGGTTGACCAGAACGCAGATGTTGTCGTCGGTGCATTCGGCCTGCCAGCCGCGAAACGCGGCCGTCTCGGCGGCCTCGGCAGAGGCCGCGGCGAGGAGTGCGAAGAGGCAGGCGAGCAAGCGTCGTGGCATCGGCATGGCGCGCGGGACCGGGTCGGCGGTTTCGGACGCGCGTTTGTATCAGACGGCCGGCCCGGCGGCACGCCAATGCGATGGCGGCTGCCGATTAATCGGAGTCAGCGGTTGCCGAGATAGGCCGGGTTGCCGCACATGGCGGCGTTGACCTGTGCCACCGTGCCGCTGGGCGGCGGCTCCGGCAGGCTCATGACCGGGATGTTGTCGCGCAGCGTCTCGTGGAAATGCTTCACCCCGAGCTCCAGGTCGGAGAGCAGGAAGTCGTCATAGCCCGACGAGCGCATGCCTTCGCACGACCACTTGATGAGCTGGGTGTCCTCCTGGGTGGTGATCTCGTTGATGCGCTGGTTGAGGTAGCGGGCGGCCTTCATCTCCCGCCGGTCGTCCGGCAGGGCGAAGGAGGCGCCCCAGGAGACGCTTCGGTTCGTGGTCAGCGGATAGAACTGGTAGAAGTCCACCATGTCCGGGAAGAGCTGCAGCGCCGTTCCGGTGAAGATCGAGAAGTAGACCCAGGCACGGCGGTGGCTCTCCGGCAGATGCTCGACATCCGGCAGCAGGCGCTTGTAGTTGCGCACGCTCCAGATCTTTCCCTCGCGGCTGTCCGCGAAGGTCCCGTAGGACCGGGCGATGCCGTTCTCCAGGATCTCGTCGCGATAGGTGCGGCCGTAGAGGTCCATCAGGCTGGGATGGGCGATCGGCACGTGATAGCCCTCGGCATCGACGTCGACCATCGCCTTCCAGTTCACGTCCACCTCGACCTTGTAGCGCGGGAACAGCGGCTTCATGTCCTCGATGCGGTATGGCGCGATCTCCGCCTCCACCGGCGCCATGGTCTCGGCCACCGACGGCCCGTCGCCCTTGAAGCGGATGAAGATCAGGCCGTGCCAGATCTCCATGTCGACCGGCTTGAGGCCGAGCTCTGATTTCTCGGCGGCGGGGAAGGTCTTCTCCGCGGCGCGACCGCGCAGCGAGCCGTCGGCGTTGTAGCACCAGCCGTGGAACGGGCAGACGATGCGATTGCCGCAATTGCCTGTTGGTTCGGCGACGACGCGCGAGCCGCGGTGGCGGCACAGGTTGTGGAAGGCGCGCACGGCGCCGTCCTGGCCGCGCACGATCAGGGCACGCTCGTCGACGATGTCGTGGGTAATGAAGTCGCCCGGATCCGGGATCTCGCTGACATGACCGGCAACCAGCCAGGAGCGCCGGAACATGTGCTCCATCTCCAGCTCCGTGATCTCGTCGCTCGTGTAGGTCCACGCGGGCAGGCCGCCGCGGAACTCGTCGTCGAAAAGATCGTTTCTGGCCAGCGCGTTGCGCATGATCATCAGGTCCTTGGTTTCGGTCGTGAAACGTGCATCGTCATTGGCCGGCAGGCCGCGTTACTGCGCAGACGAGGGAGGTGCGGTCGGGGCCGGCCGGAAGGAAAGACTGCCACAGTATCGCCGTTTTGTCCAGATCCTGACTGATCAATCAGTCAGTAATTGACGTCAGTGGATTGAAATTACTCGTGAAAGCACCCTATCATGAGGGTCAAAATGGTCGATAGAGCGGAGCGGTCGAAGTGGGTTTCGAAGGACGCCCGGCGACGTGACATCGTCGCCGCGGCGATCGATTCCGTCGCACGGGTCGGATTCGCCGACACGACGCTGGCGACGGTGGCGCGGGAAGCCGGCATGTCGCAGGCCAACCTGTTGTTCCACTTCAAGTCGAAGGACGCGCTGCTGGTCGAGACGCTGCGGCACGTCTCTGCGGAATTCGCCGAGACCTGGCAGTCGGCGCTGGCCAAGGCGGGGACCGATCCGCTGGCGCGGCTGCTGGCTCTCGTGGGGGCGAGCTTCTCGCCGAAGGTCTGCAATCGCAAGTCGATCGCGGTCTGGCACGCGTTTTACGGCGAGGCAAAGTCCCGGCCCCAGTACCTGAAAATTTGCGGGGCCAACGACCACGAGCGCTACGAGGCGACGACGCAGGCCTGCCGGGACCTGTTGCTGGCCGAGGGCAAGCCGCCGGACGGCGCGAGCGACATGGCCAGGATGATCGAGGGGCTGATCGACGGCCTGTGGGTCGACATCCTGATCAGTCCCGACATGGCCAACCGTTTCGAGGCACAGCGAATCGTGCTGCTCCAGCTGCGCATCCTGGTGCCCGATCGCGCCGCCGACATCGACGCCTGGGAAGCGGCGAACGCCAGGAGGCGGGCTCCCGCACCGTAACGGCGGCGGGTCCATCCGGTCCCGGCAGTGCCCAAATGCCACGGCCGTGCGCCAATGCGCCGCGCGGGCCCGGAAATTCCCTCTCGTTGCTTGACCCGGCCCACGTCGCTGCGCATCCTTGCCCGACAATTGTAACGGGGAGGCCTGAATGGTGCGTTTCGCCGCTGTCGCAGCCTGTGCTGTCGTCGCGAGCCTTGGTGCGTTCGCGCTCAGCGGTATCGGTGCGCCCGCCGCCGCGGACAACTTCCTGTTCCTGTACGATGCCCATCGCAACGCGCCCTGGAACGGGCCGGAGTGCGACGAGCCGTCCGTGCTGAGCGCCATCACGGCGCGCTTCGACCAGACCGAGGCGGAATACTGGCATACCGGCGTCCGGATGGCCGACATCACGGAAGCCCGCGAGACGGCGTTCCGCGACTGGGATCCCACGATCATCGCCCGGCGCTACTGCACCGGCACCGCCTATCTGACCGACGGCAACCGCTACAATCTGGTTTACTGGCTGCGCAGCGAGCAGGGCTTCGCCGGGGTCGGCTGGGGGGTGCAGTACTGCCTGGTCGGCCGCGATCGCGACTACTCCTACGCGCCGGCCTGCAAGATGCTGCGCCCGCTCTGAGCGGGGCGGCCGTCCGAAAGCCTGGCTCCGGGGTGCGAGCCGGTGCGTAGCGCGTGCCGCCCTATGGCATTGCTTGCCGCCGCAGTCTTCTGGCTGGCCGGTCCAGTCGCTGCACGGGCCGGGCAGGATGTCCCCGGCGATTTCGATTTCTACGTCCTCGCGCTGTCCTGGTCGCCGTCCTATTGCGAGGCAGAAGGCGACAGGGCAGACCGGTTCCAGTGCGCCGGCGGGCGGCCGTACCATTTCGTCGTGCACGGGCTGTGGCCGCAATACGAGCGCGGCTGGCCGCAATACTGCAGGCCGGCCGGGGCGCCGCCGTCGGAACCGATGGTGCGCGCGATGCTCGATATCATGCCGAGTCCGGGCCTGGTGCGGCACGAATGGGACAAGCACGGCACCTGCGCGGGCCTGCCGGTCGAGGGATATTTCGAAACGCTGAGGAAAGCCCGCGGCAAGGTCAGGATACCGCCGGCGTTCGAGGGCATCGCCGCATACACCATGGTGACGCCGGCGGACGTGGAAACCGCGTTCCGCACCGCCAATCCCGGCATCGCCGCAGACGCGATCGCGGTGACCTGCGACAGCCGGCGCCTGCGGGAAGTGCGGATCTGCCTGACGAAGTCCCTCGAGTACCGGTCCTGCGAGGAGGTCGATCGCAAGTCCTGCCGCCTGCAGCGCGCCGTGATGCCGCCGGCCCGCGGCGGCTAGATTCCGAAACGTCCCCGCCCCGCCATCGCAGGCGGGGGTGCGTGTTTCGCGGCTCCGGCCGGTTGTGATAAGACGGCCATATTGTGGGCGTAGGCGGTTCCGCCCAACGCCGGAACAGGCATTCCGGTGACGAAGGATACTCCCGGGGCGAACGCGGAAGCGCTGCTTCCGATCCGGGAGGAGACCATGGAGGCCCGTCGTGCCGTCGACCGCCCGTATCGAGACCATTCAGGACCGTCCGGACACGCTGATGTCCTATCCCGACGCGCAGACGGCGGCGCTGGCGCTTCGGCCGGACGAGCCGGTCTACTGCTTCCGCCCGGATCAACTGGCAGCGGACGCCGAGGCGTTCCGCACCGCGTTTCCGGGCCGCACGGCGTATGCCGTCAAGACCAATCCGCATCCGCTGATCCTGGGCGGCGTCGCCGGCGCCGGGATCGACGCCTTCGACGTCGCCTCGCGGGAGGAGTTCCGGCTGGCGCGTGAAGCGGCCCCCCGCGCCGACCTGTTCTACATGCATCCGGTCAAGCCGGCGTCCTCGATCCGGGCAGGTCTTGCCGAGTACGGCATCCGCCACATGGCCGTCGATCACGAGAACGAGGTCGCCAAGATCCTGCGAGAGGCGCGGGCGGCGGGCATCGATGCCTCCGAACTGACGCTGTTCGTCCGGCTGGCCACGAAAGGGCACGCGGTCTACGAACTCTCCCGCAAGTTCGGCGCGGCACCGGGCCATGCCGTCGAACTCCTGCAGCGCGTGGCGAGGCTCGGCGCGCAGGCCGGCCTCTGCTTCCATGTCGGCAGCCAGGTGCTGCAGCCCGACGCCTACGAGCAGGCGCTGAAGACGGCACAGTGGATCCGCAGCCGGGCGGGCGTGCCCCTGGCGGCGCTCGACATCGGCGGCGGCTATCCGGCCCGCTACGGACGCGACCCCAAGCACGACGCCTTTCCGGTGCCGAGCCCGGGCGAACTGCTGCCGAGCATCCTGCGCGCCGTCGACCTGGCCGGATTCAGCGACATTCCGCTGATCGCAGAGCCGGGCCGCGCCATCGTCGCGCGCTCGCTTTCGGTGATCGTGCGCGTGCTGCTGCGCAAGGGCCAGCGCCTGTATATCAACGACGGCATCTGGGCGAGCCTGTCGGATTCGTGGACGGGAAAGCTGACGCTGCCGGTCCAGCTGATCGCAGAGCCGGACCGGCTGCGGCCGAAGGGCGATCCCGACAGGATCGTACCGTTCCGGATCATGGGCGCGACCTGCGACTCCGTCGACATCCTGTCGCGGCCGTTCTGGCTGCCGGAGACGGTCAAGACAGGCGACTGGATCGAGGTCGGCCACATCGGCGCCTACTCGCTGTCGCTGAGGACCGACTTCAACGGGCTCTACCCGGATACCTTCATCACCGTCGCGGCGCCGTTTAGCGCCTGACAAGGCAAGCCTACCGGCCGGCTGCCGGCTCCGTGAGCAGGCTTGCGACGGGGCAAGGCGTGGCGGATATCGCCCAGGAGGTGTTGTTGAGGACGGTGGAGCAGGTGGCGAGCGTGCCGCGGATGCACGCGGACTCACCGATGCCGAAATCCCTGCCGTCGAAGCGACAGGTGCAGTTCACGTTGGGGCGCAAGACGTGCCCGGAATCCTGAGCCGCCAGAACGGCGGGGGCGGGAGGAGCTGTTCCGTCGCCGGCGCGACTTTCCCCGGTTCCGGCGAAGAACGCCGAAACGACGTTAGTGGCGACGATGCACCAAGTATGTCGCGAAGCTATCCCATCAGGGACAGGCTAGCAAAGTTCGCGCGATTTCCCCAGCGGGAATATACGGCAGTCGTCGCAACGAAACTCGGCCCGAGCCGCTGCCCGGGCCGAGACAGCACACCGTCTCAGCCGGCGATCTGCAGGTTGACGGCCTTGGGCCCCTTGCCGCGCTTGTCCGGTTCCGTCTCGAAGGACACGCGCGACCCCTGGTCGATGGGGGGAATGCCGGAACGTTCGACGTCGGAGATGTGCACGAACACATCCTTGTCGCCCTCGTCCGGCGTGATGAACCCAAAACCCTTGGACTGATTGAAGAACTTTACTGTGCCGGTCTGGCGCATGGCAGCCTCCTTTCCCGAAGCTTGCCGGCCGCTTCGCTTGCGGCCGGACTAGAATGAGGCTGGCGAACAGGTTTCATCGGGATAGGTGTTCCGCGCGGCAGGTAGCACGTCGTAGTCCAATCCGGTAGTCCGATCAGCCGCCTCAATCACTTTTGATGACGGATGGCACTGGCATTGGCAAGCAAATTTACAATGACATCTCCGGGCCAGCTAACTCAAGGTCAAGTTTTGCCTATTTCTGAGGCAGATCGATGACGTATTGCTTACGGGTTGTCTCCACGACCTCCCACGTGCCGGTGAAGCCGGGCCGGAGGACGAATGCGTCGCCGGCGCGCACGGTGACGGATCCACCGTCGTCGTCGCTGATCACGGAGACACCGGAAATGATGGAACAGAATTCCCACTCGTCGTAGGCGATCCGCCATGTCCCCGGCGTCGCCTCCCAGACCCCGGCGAAGCGCCGGCCGTCCCCGCTCTCGTCGACGTTCCAGGTGGTAAAGCGCGGCGATCCGCTGACGACCCTGTCGGCCGGCGGCTGGTCGTGCTCCGGCGTGACCGCGGAGATGTCGAAGGAAACCAGAAGCGGGTTCATCAAGCGGAAGCCTCCAAGCCTGCGCGGGCGCGCCGAGTGACCCGGCGGCGCTGCCGGTTGCCATCGAGCCCGCCAAGCCTACAGCGCCGGCACACCGGACGATAGCCGTGCAGCACGCCTCGCGCCCCTTTCGTCGGGCGGCGCCATCGGCTAGTCACGGAGACGAGCAGCCTCCGGCGCCATGCATACGCAGTACAGGAAGCCCCGATGCCCAATCTTCGCGCAGCGATCGTCCCCGTCACGCCGTTCCAGCAGAACTGCACCCTGGTGTTCGACGAAGAGACCAGGCGGGGGATCGTCATCGATCCGGGCGGCGACCTGCCGCTGATCAAGAACGCCGTCGCGGAGTTCGGCGTCGTGATAGACGCCATCGTCCTGACCCATGGCCACGTCGACCATGCCAGCGGTGCCGACGAGCTGCGCGCCGACCTCGGCGTGGAGGTGATCGGTCCGCACGAGGCGGACAAGCCGTTCCTCGACAGCCTGGCCGAGCAAGGGGCGGCCTATGGCATAGAGGGTGCGCGCAACGTGGTGCCCGACCGGTGGCTGCGCGAGGGCGACACGATAGATATCGCGGGAGTGACGTTCGACGTCCTGCACTGCCCCGGCCACAGCCCGGGGTCGGTCGTCTTCGTCAACAAGGAGATGAAGTTCGCACTCGTCGGCGACGTCCTGTTCCGCGGTTCGATCGGTCGACCGGACCTTCCCGGGGGAGATCTGCAAACGCTGCTACGGTCGATCCGCGAGAAACTGTTTCCACTCGGCGACGAGGTGTCTTTCCTGTGCGGCCACGGGCCGGGAAGCACGATCGGCGAGGAACGCCGGACCAATCCCTATGCGGGAGAGAACGCGCCGACCTGACCCGGCGCTGCTTCGATCGGGCGGTCCGTCAGGAACAGCCGGCGCCCGGCTTCTGCCCGACGACGGTAACGCGCACGGCGGCGGTGCCCGCCGATATGAAGCCGAGTTGCGCGGCCGCCGCCTTGCTCACATCGACGACACGGCCGCGCACGAACGGCCCGCGGTCGTTGACGCGGACCTCGACGGAGCGCCCGTTGCCGAGGTTCTCCACGCGGATGCGGGTGCCGAAGGGCAGGGTGCGGTGGGCGGCGTGGAAGGCATTCGGATTGGCACGCTCGCCGGAGGCGGTGCGGCTTGTCATCGCATACCACGAGGCGCGTCCGCATTCGGACGCATGCGACTCCAACGGAAACAGCGCGAAAAGGCTCGCAGCAGCGACAGTCGCCGCCGCGGCGCGGATGAAGAACGCGGACATTTTCCCTGACCTCCGACGTGATCCCCCGAGACCTGTCAAAGTCGGATTGGCCGGAAAAAGACGGCAAGAATGGGGCGGGGAGGGCAATCGCGGCAAATCCGCAGGCCAGCGGAGCCGCGCCTGGCGCGTTCAGGCAGCGACGCCCATCAGGCGCAGGCTGACGGCGACCGCCAGCCAGCTCGCCATCCACAGCAGCGTCCCGCCTGTCGCACCGGCGACGATGCCGGTGATGCGCCATCGTGGCGATATCGCCGCACCCGCCAGCCCGCCGGCCAGAAGACACGGCCAGCCGAGCCACAATGCCAGCTGCAACCCGTAGGCCGACATCGCGTCGAAGAGGGCGGCGTTCATTTCGGTGCAACCTGCCGGGCCGGCCGACTACTCGGAGCAGCGGTCGTCGATGGTGGTGCGCCAGTCCGAATAGGCCAGGTCGAGCTGTCCGACCTGGTCGTCCCGTGCGAAGCCGGTCATGCAGCTTCCATAGACCACCCGGGCCGTGTCGATTGCGGCCAGATGGGTGCGATAGGCAACGCAGCGTTCGGCCGGTCCGGCCTCAGCGACGTCGGCCAGCCGGGTCAGGCTGGCGCCGAAACCGCGGTGGACCTGTGCGATGCTCTCGGCGCAGCTTCCGGAAGCCCCGGCTGCCGGACCGGTCGCCGCGTCCGTAGGAACCGGCGCCAGGGCCATGGTGAGGGTCAGGCCGCCGCCGAGGAGGGCGGCGGTTACGGCGGCCAGGACGAAGGGGCGAGGGGTGCGGCGGTCGCTCATGATCGGGTCCGTGTGACGAAGCGTTCGGGCGGTGGGGAGGCGCCGCTATCGGGCGCCTCGAGGGTTGCTAGTTCGAAGAGCAGTCCTGGGAAATGCGGTCGGTGATCTGGCTGATGGAGCCTTCGGTGAAGTCGATGCGTTGTACCCTTTCGGTACCTGTAGCGCACCGCTTGTAGAAGTTGCGGGCGGCAAGCATGAAGCGGACCTGACCGTGCATCGCTTCGCAGTCGGCAGAGCCGGCTTCGTCGAGCCCGTTCTCGAAGGTCATCGATACGTTGGAGAGCTTTCCTTCGATCTTGTCGAGGTGCGCCTGGCAGACGGGAGATTCGATGTAGCCGGCCATCGTCAGTCCCGGCATGGCGGCAAGGGCAACCGCGAGCGAGACGGTTGCGGAAAACTCGCGAAGCCCGGAAATGCGGGCGGTCGTGCCGTGACGAGCGGCGTCGTTCATCGTCAAATTTCGGGTCCGTCGGGAAAAAATATCTGCGGCGAGCATCTTTGGAGCTCCCAAATCTCGTTCCAGCCCTGTCAATTCCCAGCCGGCTCACGATAACGATGAGCCGTTGCGATTTCCCTTATGCCGGGTCCGGATTTCATCCGTATTGCAGTCCCTGTTTCAATCATTTCACGGTCGTCAACGAAGGCGGTCGGCCGTTTCGGGTCATGTTCTTTCCACCCCTCCCGGCCCTGCCGTCAGATCGGAAACAATCAGGATGTGTTACTGAAACGCCAAGGCTGCGGAGAAGTTCGATCGCGAGGGGGCGAAACAGATCGCCTGGCGATTTTCGGCGGCCGCGACTGCGCAGTCGCGGCCGCCCATGAGGTCCCGGCGTTTCCCGGTGCGAGCTCACCGGCAGAAATGATACCGGCCGTCGTAGCCGTAGAAGTATCCGGTGTTCGGGTTGAAGCTGTTGTACTTCGCCGAGCAGTAGCTGTACCAGGCCGGCGACCACGGCGCCGGCGGGCCGTAGTAGTAGGTTCCGCCGTAGGGGTACGGGTTGGCTTGTGCCATCGTCGATCCGATGATCGCGCCGGCGGCAAGACCGATGAAGCCCGCCGCGGCGGCCGCACCGTTGTTGTGGTTCCAGCCGGCGTTCGCCGAGGCGGGGACTGCCGCGGCGCCGACGGCGACGATGAGGCCGGCGGCGGCGAGGGTCTTCCAGGTCCGTTTCATGACAATTCTCCTGTCACGTCTGCGGACGGTGCGCCGGGCCTTGCGTCTTGCGTGCCTTCGAACGCCTCCGTCTCATGGGACGTGTTCTGACAGGCGGCGGCTGAACCGTGCCTGAACGGCACGTTCACCCTAACGTTCATGCGGATGGATCGACGGCGGGCACAAATGGCGCGGCCCCGGCGAGGGGCCGCGCCGCGAGTGCGGGACAGGTCAGCAGTAGCTGGGCTGGGCTGCGCAGGTGTCCTGCATGATCTTGCCGATGTTGCCGGCGCCGTAGCCGCCATAGTCGCTGCCGGAGAACTCCTTGTTCTGTCCGAAGTAGGAGGCTCCCTGGCGATTGTAGCCCTTGGTGGTGGACCCGTAGCTCGTCACGCCGACGACGGCCTGGCTGGTCTTGTTGCCGAGCGAGGCGGCACTCGAGACGCTTGGCTTGGTGCCAAAATTGGTCAGCCAGGGACCTCCGCTCGATCCGCCCGTCTGGGCGGAGCCGATCTGCGTGTTCTTGAGACTGCCGGAGCTGTAGTACCAACCCACCGCGTCCGTGCGGATCATCTGATAGCCGCTGTCGAAGGCGAGGGGATAGCCGAGCTGGGTGATCTGCACGGTCGTCTTGTTGCCGAGGAAGGACGACTTCTTGAAGGAGTAGCCGTTCCAGCCGTAGGCATACCAGCCGACGACGTTGCCGGGATACTGGCCGTCGCGGGTATTCAGCACGACGGTGGCGATGTCGTTGTTGCAGACGACGCCGGCCTGCGTGCAGGTGTCGGTGCCCGCATAGTACGAGGTCGGGACGCGCAACTGACGATGCGAGTAGTAGCCGTACGGCGCGCCGTTCTGGGCATAGTTGGCGGGATACCAGCGCACTTCGTCGGCCCAGCCCTCGGCGCGGTCGCCGTAGTTGAAGATGCAGTGGGCGGCGGTGATCAGGACGCCCTTCTTCACCAGCGAGGCGGTGCAGACGTACCAGCTGTCGCCCCAGCGCGCCCAGAGCTTGCCGGTTGCCCGGTAGGGGTAGCTGGTGACGGGGGTCTTGGCGTTCGTCGTCGACGACCCAAGTGCACCGACTGCGACGCGGGCGGTGGTGTAGGGCGCGGTGGAGCTGCCGAATGCCTCGGGCTCGGAGAGATTCGCGGCGTCGGATTCGGCATTCGCGCCCACCGAGGCGCCGGAGACACCCGGTTTGCCCCTGATGCGGCCGCCGGTGGCCAGTTCGGCGGCTTCCTCGAAGAGGTCGGAACTGACCAGCGGCATCTTGCTCTGTTGCGGGCCCTTGGGCAGCGGCAGGCTGGATTCGCCCGCCGGACGCTCCGGCGAGGAGGACGTGCGCGCGGCCTGCTGGGCGAGAGCCGCGCCGGAACCGAGTATGCAGGTGGAAAGCGCAAGCGCAGACAGCGCCGAGGCTAAACGCAAGGCTATCGTCATCGTTGTTTTCCTGGTCTGGGTGATGCGAAAAGTCAGAAAGCGGGCAGGCAATAGAGTTTACAACGCCGGCTTTCTTCGCGGAGTGTGCTCCCCTCGCCGCACGGCGGCAACGCCGTGAATGCGACGTGCGTCAGGTCGCTTTTCTGGTGGTTGGCGTCGCACTCGCGGGTGGAGGAAACGCCGCGACGCGGCCCGTGCATCGGCGCGCACGAAAAAACGCGGCCCCGTAACGGGGCCGCGCGCTTCGACTGAAATAGGTAGTCTCAGCAATAAGTGGGATTGACGGCGCAGCGCCCCGGCATCGACCTGCCGGAGGCGGTCCGGCCGCCAAGGTTCAAACCCGGAAAATAGAGGTTCCCGCCTCGGCGCGCCGCGCCGGCAGCGCGGTCTGCGCCTGTCGGTGCACGCAATCCAGCCGAGCGGCTGGCGACAGAAGATGGGGGGATCGAAGAAAGAAAATCTGTGCAACTCGATGGATGCTTCGCAATCAATACTGTCATGCAGCTTGTTTGCATCTTTCATCCATCCAAGGCCGTCTGGACAATTCAATCCAGTTTCAGTAGTCGTCGATCGTTTCCGATCTGCTACGTTAAGTAAGGTTAGCCCAGGGGATTCAGGCCGACAACGATATCTCTGTTGCGTCGTGGTAACATTTGTTTCGTCGGTTTAGGTCGTGTAACAATTGTTTCAGCAGGGTTTCGATTGTTGGCAGGCTATTGAAATTCCCGGGCGAGCCTCCAACAGATACCAATCTGAGGTAGCAGTGGGCGCGCGCGATTCGACACGCGGGGCCCTTTCGGCAGGCAGGAGGGATCAATGAGGACAATGCGCTGCATCGTGATGCTGCTCCTGGGGGCGGCGGCGGCAAGCATTGCCGGCAACAGCCGGGCCGCATCGTTCGATTGCGCCAAGGCCGCGACGCCGACGGAGCACGCGATCTGCGAGCATCCGCAACTCTCGCAGCTCGATGACCAGGCGGCCGGCCTCTACTACTCGCTGATCTCCGGCGGGACGGCCGTCAAGAACGGCAGCGTCGCGGAGGTCAGGTCGTCGCAGCAGCAGTTTCTGGCTCGGCGCGACGCCTGCGGCGCCGACTACCAGTGCCTGATCGGTGCCTATACAGACCAGATCATGTTCCTGAAGGCTGCCGCCGGCGAAGGAATGTGAGGGGCGCGGGCGCCGGAACCCAGCGTCAGTCGGGCAGACCCCGCTTCAGGTCGTCGAGGGTGAGCACCGGCGCGATTTCGATGTGGGCGTCGAGCGCGGCGAACATCGGCTCGTTGTACTTCGTCAGGTTGGCCTGATCAGTCTCTTCGAAGAAGACGTAACCGCCGCGTTCGCCGTCGATCATGGTGAAATAGGCCGCCTTCGGCACCGGTGGCTTCGACCAGCTTCTCGATCGCCCGTCCGATGCTGCCGTCCGCGGCGGCTTCATTGCCGCGCTCGACCGGGATGGAGAACTTGAGCATCAGTCGCATCTGTCCGTCTCCTTGCCGTCGCTCCCACGGTCCAGCGGGGACACGCACCCGCGCCGCCCCGCTGCGCGCCGTTCCAGCGTGCCCGTCACTATCACTCGCATATGACGTAGCGGCAAGCGGCAGCAATGCGCGCGATCGAGCCGGTGCCTACCGACCCTTGCCCTTGTAGGTCCGCGTCCCCGGCTTGCCGCCGGACGAACGGCCCCTGCTGTTGGTGCCCAGCGGAGCCGGCGCCTGCTTGCGGGTCCAGCCTTCCGGCGTCAGCGGCTCCGGCCGGTCCTTCATGCCCATCTCATCGAGCGTGTGCTTGCGCACCCGCTCCGAGGGCGAGGGGGTGTCTTCGCTTGCCGGGCCGTCGCCCGGCGTACCCCTCTCTCCATCTCTCCCCCGCAAGGGGGGAGAGGGAACCGTGGGGTCGCCGTCCGGGCTCCCTCCCCCCTTGTGGGGGAGGGTCGGGGAGGGGGGGCGCGCGCCTGGCGCGCCAGAAGAAGATCCTTTCGCCCGTCTCGACTCCTGGATCTTCCGGGTCTTCCTGCCCTTCGGCGAGGCCTCCGGATAAGCCATCGGGTCCTCGGCGGTCGCAAGCTCGGCCTCTTCGAGCCGCTTGATCTCGTCGCGCAGGCGTGCCGCCTCCTCGAACTCGAGGTCTGCCGCGGCCTCGCGCATCTTCTTCGACAGATCGTCGATGACGGCGCGCAAATTGTGGCCGTAGGTCGCGCCGGTCTCGGCGAGACCGGTATCCACGGTGACGTGGTCCGCCTCGTAGACCGACCCGAGGATGTCGGCGATATTGCGCTTGATCGATTCCGGCGTGATGCCGTTCTCCAGGTTCCAGGCGGTCTGCTTCTCGCGGCGGCGCGTGGTCTCCGCCATCGCCCTCTCCATCGAGCCGGTGATCCTGTCGGCGTAGAGGATCACCTTGCCGTCGACGTTGCGGGCGGCGCGTCCGATGGTCTGGACCAGCGACGTCTCCGAGCGCAGGAAGCCTTCCTTGTCCGCGTCGAGGATCGCCACCAGCGCGCATTCGGGAATGTCCAGGCCCTCACGCAAAAGGTTGATGCCGATCAGTGCGTCGAACGTTCCCAGCCGCAGGTCGCGGATGATCTCGATGCGCTCCAGCGTGTCGATGTCGGAATGCATGTAGCGGACGCGAACGCCCTGCTCGTGCAGGTATTCGGTCAGATCCTCGGCCATGCGCTTTGTCAGCACGGTGACGAGGGACCGGTAGCCCCTGGCGGAAACCTGCTTCACCTCGTCGAGAAGGTCGTCGACCTGCGAGGTCGCCGGGCGCACCTCCACGGGCGGATCGACCAGGCCGGTGGGGCGGATCACCTGTTCCACGAATACGCCGCCGGACTGGTTCATCTCCCAGGGGCCGGGGGTCGCCGAGACGCAGACGGTCTGCGGTCGCATGGCGTTCCATTCCTCGAAGCGCAGCGGCCGGTTGTCCATGCAGGAGGGCAGGCGAAACCCGTATTCCGCGAGCGTCGCCTTGCGCCGGAAGTCGCCGCGATACATGCCGCCGATCTGCGGAATCGTGACGTGGCTTTCGTCGGCGAAGACGATGGCGTTGTCGGGCAGGTACTCGAACAGCGTGGGCGGCGGCTCGCCGGGCGCGCGTCCGGTCAGGTAGCGGGAGTAGTTCTCGATGCCGGCGCAGGAGCCGGTCGCCTCCATCATCTCCAGGTCGAACACGGTGCGCTGCTCCAGCCGCTGCGCCTCGAGCAGCCGGCCGGCGCGGTTAAGTTCCTCGAGGCGGGCCCTCAGCTCCGCCTTGATGCCCTTGATCGCCTGCTGCAGCGTCGGCCGCGGCGTGACGTAGTGGGAATTGGCGTACAGCTTGATCGACTTGAAGGCATCGGTCTTCTGTCCCGTCAGCGGATCGAACTCGGTCAACTCCTCGACCTCGTCGCCGAACAGCGAGACACGCCAGGCCCGGTCCTCCAGATGCGCCGGGAAGATCTCCACTGTGTCGCCGCGCACCCGGAACGTGCCGCGCTGGAAGGCATGGTCGTTGCGCCGGTAGTGCAGGGCCACGAGATCGGCCAGGAGCTGGCGCTGGTCGATGCGCTCGCCGAGCTTCAGCGTGAAGGTCATCGCCGTGTAGGTCTCGACCGAGCCGATACCGTAGATGCAGGATACCGAGGCGACGATGATCACGTCGTCGCGCTCCAGGAGCGCCCGCGTCGCGGCGTGGCGCATCCGGTCGATCTGCTCGTTTATCGAGCTTTCCTTCTCGATATAGGTGTCGGAGCGGGGGACGTAGGCCTCCGGCTGGTAGTAGTCGTAGTAGGAGACGAAATACTCGACCGCGTTGTCGGGGAAGAAGCTCTTGAATTCGCCGTAGAGCTGCGCGGCCAGGGTCTTGTTGGGGGCGAGGATGAGGGCCGGACGCTGGGTCGCCTCGATCACCTGGGCCATCGTGAAGGTCTTGCCGGAGCCGGTGACGCCGAGCAGCACCTGGGTGTCCTCGCTGGCCTTCACGCCCTCCACGAGTTCGGCGATGGCGGTCGGCTGGTCGCCGCGCGGCTCGTACTCGGAGACGATCTTGAAGGCGACGCCGCCCTCCGACTTCTCGGGACGCGCGGGCCGGTGCGGAACCCACTCGGGGGCGTCGTCGGGGACGTAGAAGGGTCTGCCCCGCTCCAGCAGCGCGGTCAGGTTGTCGCGTGCCTCGCGCACCGCCAGCGCGGATTCCGCCTCGTCGGCCGACGGCGATCCGGTCGCCGGAGCGATGCCCGAGCCGGGCTCCATCAGGTCCATTCCCTCGGTGCCCTCGATGCGCGGCGCCCGCGCCGGCCGCGAGGCCTTGGAGTTGGGCGTGCGCGAGGGTCGAGGCTTTTCGGACGTCGATCCGGCTCCCGCGGCGCGCGCGGTCTTGCCGGCCTTCCCGGTGCGCAGCATCGGCGGCAGCAGGTCGTCGACGTCCAGGGAGTCGGACGGGTCGAAGGACGCCTGCGGCGATTCCTCGAAACCCGAGGTGCGTGAAGGTTTGGATCTGGCCATGACCGCAATATGGGCCGAGTCAGGCGTCATGACGAGGGGGTCGGCGGGCCGGTAAGGCAGACTGCTGACAGGGGGTGGCAGGAGCGTTAGGGCCTGCTGTCACTCCCGCCGGTCATCCCGCTTGCGCCGGATGAGGGTATCTATCTATAGTTGTATTCTTTAAAACATGCATCTAGAATGATTGCTGACGCTACGTGAACTGTGTCTTTGAGCCGAACTTCATTTTTCCGGGGAGGCGAGCTTGCGTGCCCGATTCTTCGCCGTTTTGCTTTGCACATTTGCACTTGTCGGCGCCTGTGCGATCGCTCCCGAATACAGCGCCGTAGCCTACAAGAATGCGACCGACCTGAAGGTCGAGTCGCTTGAACTGATTTCGGAGAGCACGGACAGTTATTCGCAGCATTCGCTGCAGGCGAAAGATCTCACCGAAAATCTGGACAAGGCGTACGAATACGCCAACGGGCTGCCACACAACGAGGTCACGGCCGAGATGTGGTGGAAGATCAAATCGCCGGACCAGCCACTTGTGGGCGGATATCTGGCGCTCTGGCGCACTCGCGGAAAGGTCACTCCTGCCTTGGCCGATGAGTACCAGACGCAAGTGGCCGAAGCCTTCGACTACCTGATCTGTCTCGAAGCGAACAAGAAGACGCTCAGCCGGTGCGAAGCCAAGGCTCCTGCGGGCGACGGATAAAAGGGGGCAAGATGAGCGCGCTGGACGACATACTCGAAATCGCCTTGCCGAAGATTCGCGACCTCGCAGTGGAGTTCGGCAATGACATCGTCGATGACGTGGTCGGCGATCTGCAGCAATTCGTCAGAAGCACGGCGGACAAATTGCAGCGCTGGAATGGCCTTCTCGCCGAGGAAAAATTGGCGCCGGAGGAATACGCCTTTCTGGTGAAGAGCCAGGTGGCGCTTCTTCAGATGAGGGCGCTGATGCGGGCGGGAATTGCCCAGATCCGGATCGACAAGTTTCGCAACAAGGTCATCGAAATCGTCATCGACACGGCGTTCGACGTGATCATTCCTGGATAAGCGCCGGTCCCGAAAGCAGGACCGGCGCCGTCGGTCAGGATGGCAGGCGTCGTTGGACGCGACTACTTCCGCTCCGAGATCTCGTACACCGTCACGGTGCCGCCGACCTCGTGCGAGAGCACCAGCAGCGGCTTGCCGGTGGGGCTTTCGGCGTCCGAGATGAACAGCATCCCTTCCGGGGAGACGTCGTTGTCGCGGCGGACGTAGTCGAACCAGCGGGGCCTGTTGGGGTTGGTGACGTCGAGCCCGATCGCGCCGCCGGGGCCGCGCTCGAGGCCGACGAAGGCCAGCGTGCGGCCCTTGTAGCGGCCGACCACGACGCCTTCCGGCTCGGCACCCTTGTTGTCCGAGCGCGTGTCGAACTCCGCCGGGTCGCCGTTGTCGGCGTTGAACAGGTCGGGGGCCTTCCTGGCAGTCAGACGGGCGATGAAGTCGCCGCTGTCGAACACCTTCCTGCCCCTGCCGTCCCAGATCGTGAATGACCGGGCGCCGTAGCTCTGCAGCCATTCGTACTCACCGTCGCCGTCTGGATCGCCGTCGATGGAGCTGATGCCGAGGCGGCCGAGATTCTTCTCCTTCTGAAGCCTGGCGGGATTGCGGAATGCAGCCGGGTCGAGTTCGATGTCGCCGATGCGCTCGTCCTCGCCACGGTCGTCGCCCTCGTTGGCGGTGATCAGGTAGTCGCGGCCGAAGCTGGCAATGGCGTCCGGCATGTACATGCCGTACACGGGCCAGCGGCGGATCCGGATCCGTCCGTCCTCGTCGCTGGCGTCAAGGCCCATGTCCGGCCGGCGGTGATTCTTCAGGCCCAGCGGCAGGATGTCGACGATCTCGGCGGCGGGAATGTCCACCAGCGCCAGCGAGTTGGCTTCCTGCAGCGTCGCCCAGGCGTAACGGCTGTCGGCGGAGACGGCGATGTATTCCGGCTCCAGGTCCTCGGCCACGCTCTTGCCCGGGAACAGCCGCACGCCCTTTTCGATCAGCGCGGCGCGGGCCGGATTGAAGGCCCGGAAATCGGCAGTGTGCACGTCGCGGGCGTCGTCGCAGTTCCTCCGCCGCAGCACCGACTGCATGTCGATGATCGAGATGCTGCCTTCCGGGTCCGCGGCGTCGCCGGGCTCGCCTTCGTTGGCGACCAGGAGAGCGGTTCCGTTCGGCGCGAAGGTGAGCATGTCCGGCAGCGCGCCGACCCGGCAGTTGTACAGGTAGGTGCCGTCGGTGTCGTAGAAGGCGACGAAGCCGTTGTCGGTGGCGGGATCGGCGGCGACCGCCACCGCCATGAGGCCGTTGCGGATCGCGATCGAGTTGGCTTCTGCGGCCGGGATCCCGGTATGGGCGAACAGGTCGGCGTCAACGTCGATCGCCGCACCGGGCAGTTCGACAGGATTTGCGGGGTCGCTCAGGTCGACGACCTTGAGAATGGCCGACCCGTCGACCATGAACAGCCGCTGGCTGGCCGGGTCGAATGCCGAAATCTCCGCGACGCCTTCGCTGAGATCGACGGCGCCCTGCAGCACCATTTCGAAACGCTTCGATTTGCCGACCGTTTTCGGCTTCGCGTGCGCGGCGCCGCCGAGCGGAGCCCCCAGTATCGCCAGTGACAAGGTCAGCGCCAAAGCTGAACGTGCAGACATTCCGAAATCCCCTCTGTGTGATCAGATCGCGACTGCGACGGGGACCCCGTAGCCGAGTAGTATGACAGTCCGTTGTCAGCGGGTCCGCTTCAGGGGGTGGGTAAGGAGCCCGATGGGGCGGCCGGACCTGCCGCGACAATCGTGGAGGTGTGACGGGGGAAGTCGCCGAGAGGGCCGTCACCAGGCCGATCAGTGCAGCATCGTCGTGCCGCAGCCTTCGACGAGGATGCTGCGCTGGCGCCGCGTCATGTCGGGAAAGAACTTCAGGCCCGTCAGATTTTCGATGGTCGCGATGCTGGTGCGGTAATCCTGAATGTAATCGATGGTCCTGACACGCTTCTTGAGAGGGGTGTGGTTGATGTTGGGCATCAGATAGGCGTTCACCCTGTTGAGGGCGGGGTCGTAGATGATCTTGTAGAGGGCGATCGGCACGGCGACGCCGCCGGTGCATTCTGCCTCGATGTCCTCGGCGTTGGCTTCGCAGATCGCCGCCTTCGCCGGGTACGGGAACGCGATCTCCGCGCCGCAGGCGTCGGCTTCCATGGTGACGACCGCGTCCTTCTCGCGCGGGACCGTGCCGGTGATGACGTAGATCGTGCCCCGATTGGCCGCGAGTTGCTGCGTGAGGCTTTCCAGTTCCCTCCAGACGCTGCGATTGAAGCCGATACCCTGTTGCGGCACCGCGTTGGACAGGACGAACGTGTCCTCCATCATCTCCGGGGAAACGGTGAAATCCGCCGACGCCGCCTGATGTCCGCGGTCGAAGCCGCTGCCGGTATAGTCGCGGTCCTGTGCCCGGGCTTCTTCGGGGGCGTGCTGTTCGGGGATGAAACGGATATCGGGACGCTTGTTCGGGCCGGTGACCATCTCGCGGGTCAGGCGCTCGATGACCCATGCCGGGGACCTGCGACGATCATCGTGGCCGGTGAGAAACCCGAGATGGCAGATCGGCGTGATGCACTGGTCGATGCCGTCCTCGTATTCGGGCATGCCGATCTCCGCCCATATCTGGCGGCAGGTCTGCGGACCGTGGTCGCCGACGGAGGCGGGCGCCTTGGGACAGGAATCGGTTGCGGCGCCGCCTGGCGTGGACGCGAGAGCGGCACCCAGACCGGCAACCAGCCACAGGGCTCTTCCGCGCCAGTCTCGCGGCGGCACGGTCATTGGGGACCACCGGCGGGGCTGCCGGTTCCTCCGGCGGTCGGGGAGGGAGGTGCGACGGGGGTATTCGCCGGCGTCTTGGGGGACGCCCCCTCCATGTTTCCGACCGCCTTGGAGACGACGAAACTGCCGCCGCTGATACCGAGAAGTCCCAGCACGGTCTCCGGAATGTCGACGAAGGTGCCGTGCTCGATGCGCAGCAACAGGTACAGGCCGGCTATGACGAAAGTGAAGATCAGGAACTGGAACCGGGAGAGGCTGGCCTTCCCGGTGAATTGGGGATGCTGGGGATTGATGGGCTCCGAAACGAGCCCGTCGAGGTCGATGGTCCCGTTGATGATCTTCAACAGGACCATCGCGGCGAAGCCGAGCATGATCGCGATGATCACATAGAACCCTATTAGCGCGATGGTCGTCTGTTGCATGGGACGGTGCTCCTCAACCCGCCATTCGGTGCCGAACGATCTTGCCGGTCAGATAGACTCCGTTGCTGCCGGTCAGCAGCACCAGCAGCGTTTCGGGAATCTCCGGCATCGGACCGCGTGTCGCGACCGCGTCGAGCCCCTGAAGCGCATAGCCGCCGATAATGAATAAAAAGATCAGTGCGCTTTGCACCCGGGTGGGATCGAAGCCGCCATTCGGGGTGGCCGCGAGAATGCCGTTCAGCGAGATGCGACCGGAGAAAAGTTTCATAGCGACGACCGCAGCCAATGCGGCCATCCAGGCAATCAGGCAGGCCTGTATCAATTCACCCAGCTGCCAAACCATTTCGCCCTCTGATCGAAGAGAACTATTGGGCAGCACGCATAAGTTGTCAAATCGATTCGATTAACGCAGTGAGGGTCTTGGTTGATTGCGGGCAGGGACGACCTCGGCCGGGGACGGCGACCAAGTGCGTCCACGGGCAAAAAAAAAGACCGCCCGGGGGTACCGGACGGCCCAAGTCTAGGGAGGAAACGCCCAAGGAGGGCAGCAGCACCGCGAACGATGCTGCGATGCAACATATAGGTCGACGACCAGCAGATCACAAGCCCAATTTGACGCCAGTTCCTGATGGAATTTTCATCTTGGACCGACTTCGGCGCGTTTCGTGCGGTCCGATGCGTTTCCCGCCGCCGATCGACGCCAAACGGATGTCGGGCCGAACCCTGCTTGCGCCAAGTTTGGGCATCGGAAGCCTCTGTGCTGCAGAAATGAAGGATAAGAGCAAGACCGGGGTGTACGGAACGTGTGCCCGCACGCCTTCGGGCGTGCGGGCAGGTTGGGGCGCTACCGCCGTTCGTCACGACCCGACTTGCGGTCGCGATCGGCGGAGTGGGCCTTGTCGCGATCGCCGGAATGGCCGGCGTCGCGATTCCTTTCGCCGTGGTTGTCTTCCTGCCCGGTCCGGTTCTTGCCGGGCGCCTGCTTCGTTTCCTTGCCGGGGTTGGGCTGGTTCGAAGGCATGACACGTCTCCATTGGTTCAATGCAGGATCTGCACTGACCGGATCCTCTCGGGACCGGCACCAATGAACGCCGGCCGCGGGCACGGGGTTGCGCGGTCTCGAAAAGACCTTCGTTCAACCGCCGCCGCGCCGCAAACGATCTCAATCGACGGATTTGCGCCGCTATCCTCGCCGGCGGGCCGACCCTTGCGCCGCGCGGCTCATCCCTCGGCCAGCCTGGTGGCGAAGAGGGCTATGGTGCGGGAATAGACCGAGGACTTGTTCCACTTCTGGATCACCGCGAAATTGGCCGTGCCCTCCTGCCAGGGCTGGCCACGGCGCCAACCGTGCGCCTTCAGGTAGTTCGCAGTGGAGGCGAGGGCGTCCGGCACGCTGCGGATCAGATCGCGCCGGCCGTTGCCGTCGTAGTCGACCGCGAATTTCACATAGTTGGAGGCGAGAAACTGTGTCTGGCCGAGTTCGCCCGCCCATGCGCCCCGCATCTCCGCCGGCGTCATGTCGCCCCGCTGGATGATCTGCAGTGCGGAGAGCAACTCGAGCTGGAACATCTGCGTCCGGCGGCAATCGTGGGCCAGCGTGGCGAGCGAGCGGATGGACGACATGTTGCCGATGTTGCCGCCATAGTCTGTCTCCAGGCCCCAGATCGCCACGATCACCGGCCCGGGCACGCCGTAGCGCTGCTCGAGCGAGGCGAGCAGGCTGCTGTACTGCTTCAGGAGGGCCTTGCCCTTGTTGAGTCGCCCCGAGGTAATCCGCTGGGCGGCGAATTGCTCGAAGCTCATGTTGAAGGCTTTCTGATTGCGGTCGAGCGAGAGGACGCGCTTGTCCTCGGTCACCCCGTCGAGCGTAGCCAGTGCGGCCGGGGACACGCCCATGTCCGCTGCCTCGGCCTTGAACTGCGCTATGAACGAGTTGAACCCTTCCGGCGGCTGGCACCTCGCTGCCTCGGCAGCGGGGACCTCGGCCATCAACGCCGCGGTCAGCACCAATGCCAGTGTTCCGAGTGTGGAGACCCCCGGGAAGCGGCGACGCATCATACAATCCTCCTGCCTGAAACGGGTCCGAACGTTTCTATCATCTTGCCGATCACCCGCCTATCGCCTGACGCACTGGCCGCTGGAGATCGGACAGTCTCGATGCCGCGACCCGGTCGCCCGACACCATCCGGGCCAGGGATTCGAAAATCCAGCTCCGCCCTGACAATTTTCAGCCAACTATGATAAGGTTCCGGGAGACTTGGGGCCAAGGCGTTTGGGTTCGCGGCGCAAGACCGGTTCAAGCGGGATCGGGGCGGAGGCTTCACACGGAAATCTGTTGCAACTTCGCAACGGCGAAAATGAATCAATGCCAGGGGCCACAGATTCACTTCCGCTTTACCGTGTTCTGCCCAAATTTCGCCTGCGTGTAAGGCCACGTCGAGGTACCACGAGAAAACGGAACGCGTTTTCCGCTCGTAGGGAACCGAGGGTGTCCCGAGGGCCGACTTAAGAAGGAAAGTTACAGATGTTGAACCAGCGTATTCTTTTCGTTGCAGGTGCCGTTTCGATGGCAGCACTTGCTCCCATGGCCGCAAAAGCAGCCGACATGCCGCAGTACACCCCGCCGCCGGTCGTGACGGCCGTCCCGCTCTGGGATTGGTCCGGCTTCTACCTCGGCCTCAACGCCGGGTACGGCTGGGGTCAGAACGGCGGCGCCAACATGAGCTTCACGGATCCGGGCGCGGCCTTCTTCGGTCCGTGCCTTGTGGCCGGATCGTGCGTCGGGGGCCTGTCCTACGACACTGACGGCTTCGTCGGCGGTGCGCAGGCCGGCTACAACTGGCAGATCAACCAGTTCGTGCTGGGTATCGAAGCCGACATCGAATACAGCGACATGAATGGCGGCGCCGGGTTCGCCAGCTTCGTGCCGCCGTTCGCTGCCGGATCGTTCACCTCCACCAGCGAGATCAACTGGCTCGCCACCCTGCGTGGCCGTCTGGGTGTCGCCGTCGATCGCACCCTGATCTACGCAACCGGCGGTCTCGCCGCTGGCGGCGTCGACGACAACTTCCGCTGGGGCTATCCGACCATCAACCAGGTCTACGTGGGTGACGGTTCCGACACCGAGTGGGGTTGGGTCGTTGGTGCCGGTCTCGAGTACGCGATGACCGACAACTTCATCCTCGGCGCCGAAGTCCTGTACTTCGACCTGGGCAGCACGTCGGTTCCGGGTGTGCCGGTCGCCGGCTTCATTCCGCCGGCGGGCACCTCGATCACCGCCAACTACGACCACGACGGTGTGATCGCCCGCGCGCGCGCCAGCTACAAGTTCTGAGCATACGCGATACCGGCGGGCGGCCACGCCGCCCGCCGCTGCCTGACAGGATGGCGGCTCCCCTCGGGGGGCCGCCATTTTTTGTCGGAGCAGCAAAACGAAAAAAGGCGGCGACCCTGCCAAGCCGCCGCCTGTTCTTCCTGCCTCTGGCTTGCGGGCCGATCAGCGACCGCCGCGGCCGAAGCTGCCGCTGCCGCCGCCGGGGAAGCTCGGCGAGTAGCCGCCGCGCGGCGGCGTCCACGGCTTCACCGGATAGGGGCGATAGGGATACGGCCGATAGTTATAGGGCGGCCGCCATCCCGGGTAGTAGTAGGGATACGGATTGTAGTTGTAGTAGTTGTTGTTGGCGATCGCGGCTCCGATGATGCCGATGCCGAGCAGGGCACCGATCGCCGGCAGCGGGCTCGGCGAGGAATAGCCGGGCGCATTGGCCTGGAGATAGCGGCCCGACACCCAGCCGCGATAGCCGCCATACTGCGTGTCGCACCAGCCGTACCCGGAAGTGCACTGGTAGATGACGACCGGAGCGCCGACGGGAACCGTGGTGACGCGAGGGCAGCTGGTGCTGCCGCAGGTACGCATGTTGACGTTGCCTGTGGCGAATGCACTGACCGACGCGTTTGCCGTAGCGGGCAGCGCGGCAAACGTACCGAGCGCCGCGGCCGCCACTAGCGAGCGGGAAAGCGAAAGCATGGGGACGTCCTTTCACTCAAACGGGTCTGAACGGTTATATAGGTGGCAACGCTTCTCCGGTCATTGCGTTCGCTCCGATCCGGGGCATGTGGGCGTGCCACCATCTTCATCGCGCCATACAAGCCCGCCCTTGCTGAACCCGACATGAACGGGCCGGAATTCCGCGAACTCCGCCCCATTCACTCGGCGGCCTGAGAGGCATCGTCGGCCTCGCCGTCCTCGGCCTGGCCGAGAAATCCGCCCGATTGCCTGTGCCAGAGGCGGGCGTAGTGGCCGTCCAGGGCAAGCAATTCCTCGTGACTTCCCGATTCGACAATGCGGCCGCGGTCGATCACCACGAGCCGGTCCATCCGGTGGATGGTCGACAGCCTGTGTGCGATTGCGATGACGGTCTTGTCGCGCATCAGCGTGTCGAGGCTCGACTGGATCGCCGCCTCGATCTCGGAGTCGAGCGCGGAGGTCGCCTCGTCGAGCACGAGAATCGGCGCATCGCGCAGGATCACCCGCGCGATCGCTATGCGCTGGCGCTGGCCGCCGGAGAGCTTGACGCCGCGCTCTCCGACATGGGCCTCGAAGCCGCGCCGGTTTTTCCAGTCGACCACCGCATCGATGAATTCCTCGGCATGGGCAAGGCGGGCGGCTCGCCGTATGTCCTCGCTGGTGGCACCCGGCCGGCCGTAGGAAATGTTCTCGCTGATCGAACGGTGCAGCAGCGAGGTGTCCTGCGTGACGACGGATATGGCTGATCGAAGCGACTCCTGGGTGACTTCCGATATGTCCTGCCCGTCGATCACGATGCGGCCCTTCTCCACATCGAAGAAGCGCAACAGCAGATTGACCATCGTCGACTTGCCGGCCCCGGAACGCCCGACGAGACCAATCTTCTCCCCGGGTCGCACGGTCAGCGAAAGGTCCTCGATCACGCCGGCCTGCTGCCCGTAGCCGAAACTGACGTCCTCGAAGCGGATTTCGCCGTCGGTCACCACGAGATCGGGCGCGCCGGGCTTGTCGGTCAGCCCGATCGGCCTGGCGATCGTCTGCATGCCTTCCTGCACGACGCCGATCTGTTCGAAGATCGAGGTGATCTGGAAGGCGATCCAGCGCGACATGTTGGTAAGCTGGAAGGTCAGCGGCAGTGTCATGGCGATCGCGCCGACCTCGACGCGGCCGCTCGTCCACAGCCCGACGGCAAGCGCGCCCGAGCCCGCGATCAGCCCGGCATTGAGAAACGAAAGGGTTCCGGCGAAGGCGGTGAACAGGCGGAGCTGCTCGGCGACGCGGGCGGTGTGGCGATCTACCCCGTCGCGAACGAAGTCGTCTTCTTCCCGCGCCCGCGCAAACAGCTTGACCGTCAGGATATTGGTGTAGCTGTCGACGATGCGGCCCATGAGGCTCGACCGCGCCTCCGACATGCGCCGCGAGCGCACCCGCATGCGCGGCACGAAGTACCACAGCACCGCCACGTATCCGGCGAACCAGAGCACCACCGGCGCGGCCAGCCAGAGATCCGCCGCGGCGAGCAGCACGATCGCCGTGACGCCATACACCACGATGTACCAGACCGCCGTAATGGAGGACGTGAGGCTTTCGCGAAGCGCAAAGCCCGTCTGCATCACCCGGTTGGAGATGCGGCCGGCGAAATCGTTCTGGAAGAATGCCCAGTTCTGGCGAACCACGTGCCAGTGGCTCTGCCACCGCACGAGGCTCGAGAACGGACCGGACAGCGCCTGATTGGAAACGATCGAGCGCGCGACCGTGGCCGCGGGCCGGACCAGCAGTATGACCGCGGCCATGCCGAGCAGCATCGGCCATGTGTCTGCCAGGAACCGGTCGGGCGGCGTGCTCGTCACCAGGGTGACAAGCCGTCCGATGATCCACGGGACGGCCGCATCCGAGAGGGCAAGCGCGATCTCGACCACCAGCAGAAGCGCGAACAGCCCCTTCGCCTGCCGGGCGAAGTGCCAGTAGAAGGCAGCCAGGCCTGTGGGCGGCTCCGGCCTTTCGGGCACCTCAGTCGGATTGATGAGTGTTTCGAAGAATCGGATCATTTGCAGCGCCACGTCAGACGGCCCGCCATTCGCCGGCAGCGCGAAAGGCGCCGCCGGCTCAGCGACGGTCGGTCAAGGGGCATATAGGATGCAATGCCCGGCTTGCACCGGTCGGACCCGATTCTGTTTGGCGACCCGCCTATCCGGCGAGCCGTCGGGAATTTGCGATGCGTCTCTTGCTGCGTGTCAGCGGTAGCTCGCCACGCCTGCCCGTGTCTCGTTGAGACGCCTGCTGGCGTCGGCCGCGCCCTTGCGGCCCCGCCGCTGTCCCAGCTTGGCTCCCTCATACTTCTTCTTGGACGAACTGAACATCGGAACGCGGGGGCAGGACCGGTCAGGCTGCTTGTCTCCACATTCGGCGTTGTAGGCCATCACCGAACGTACGTCAGCCTTCAGGTTCGTATAGCCGAAATTGTACTTCGTATTCGGCGGTTCGGGCTGGCCTTCGTAAGTCACGAGCTGATAGCGGTCGTGTTCCAGCCCGCTGTTGTGCCCGGTCTCGTGCGCTACGGAATGGTTGGAAATGCAGTTGATCGCGGTGACGTTGAAGCCGTAGTCGGCGGTCGAGGCATTGGGATTCTCGATGTACCAGCCGAGGCCGCAGAAGGAACCGCTGGAGCGGAGCAGTACGACGATGTCGGCCTTCGCCGCATTGCGCTTCTTGCGCGTCGACCTGAATTTCCCCTTGCCGGCGGACACGGCCGCGAGATCCTCGGAAAACGACCCTTCCGAATATCGCCGCACCTTCAGCTTGCCGGCGAGCTTGTAGCGCACCCTGGCTCCGCCGTTCCTGGCGGCGAGGTTCATCAGCGATACGGCGAGGTCGATGTCGGCGGCGATGCCGCCGCTCTGCTGCTGCGCCGCCTTTGTGTAGGGAAACAGGACGCGGACGCGTGTCAAAGCTTCAGGGTTGGTCAGTTCCGGTACCGTCATCCCCTGATCGGGGGGTGCCGGCGGCGATACGGCGGTGTCGGGCGGGAAGGCTCCGGGATCGAGTTCGTCGACGCCGTGGATGTCGCCGGCGACTGGAGCAATCCGGTAGAGCTTGCTGCCGGTCTGGATCTGCGCCGTGACCCGGCCGTTCTTGATGACCAGAACCGCATATCCGCCGTCGCCGCCACGGATGCTGCCCGACCAGATGTAGCCCCCACCAGAGGCCTTCTTCAGGCTGTTCCGGTCGACCGTGAGGGAGACCTCAGGGAAGAGCTCGAGGCGTACCGCGCCTGCCTCGGGTGCCATTTCTAGCCGATCCGGTGTCTTGTCGGCACCCCGCGGCGCAACGGTCGCCTCCATGTATCCGGCATCGATGCGCACCAGTTGCCGGCGTACCGTCTGCGGGGAGGCCTGCGTCACGACCGCCTCGCTTTCCGCGCGCGGGATGGGCTCCAGCAGGCCCGCGGCCGATGCCGGAGTGCCGAACGCGATGGCCGCAAACGTCACCGCCACAACCGCGAACAGGCGCGGCCGGGACATCCGGTCGGCATTGCGAAGGGCTTTTGCTCCTGCTTCAATAGCCATTGTGGTTCCCATCAATTTGGCCCCAGGCGGGCTGGGCAGAACTGGAGGGGAGGCGGCACAACAGCGGCCCGCAGCCCCGGCTTCGTCGTCAATATGACCGGAGCCTACCGCATCGGGGCAAAGAGGGCATCGAAAATTTTAATCGGCAAATAAGCGAAGGGCGCCCCGCGGGGAGGCGCCCTTCCGAGAGACAGAAACTCGCGTGCTTACGGCAGGTAGTTCAGCTCGAGTGCAGAGACGCCTGCCGCAATGTTGAGGCCTTCCTGGGCCTGGACGCTGAGCGGCTGCAGGACGATTGACCGGTTGGAGCCGCCGATGAGTGCGTTTGCGCCGACGCCGACGCCGACCGTCGCCTCGGCCGACAGGCCGCTGTAGGAGCCTGCAAGCGATCCGGGGGCCACCTGCTTGCTGGGGCCCAGAACGCCCCACACGATGACCGTTTCCTTGGTCTCGCCAATGTCGAGGCCAAAGCGGCGAATGACACCGGCGTACCGCCCGATGGTGCCGTCGGCCCGCTCGAAGTTGCAGGTGAGGTCCTTGGTCGACCCCACCACAAAGCCCATGCCACCAGCGACCGTGCAATTGAGAAGACCGGCTTCGACGTGATCCTGAGCGGCGGCGGGCGCCGTCCAGGCGGCGAGGGCCGTGGCGACGGCAAGAGCAGCAAATCCGCGCATTTCTAACTCCTTGTTTGTAGGTGTTTCGGTTCGGCCGGCCTCGGCCGGTCCGCCACGCATGACTCTGTCAACGTCGAATACCTGACGGCTGTTCCAGCGCTCCGCCAGATATTGCCATATCCATAGGCTGATATGCATTGCGGTGCGTCAACAATCGGTTATCGGCACGGCGATGCCGTTGGACCATTCGAGTGCGCAACTCATTCGTGCGAGGGCCAGTCAGGCAGCGTCTTCTCCGCGTCCGCGGCGATCGGGTCACCGGAATCACGCTCTTGCACCGCCTGCTTGAACCCGACCGTTTCGGCCCGCTCCTTCCACCACACGCCCTCGGGCGAATGTCGGGTGATACCGTCGAACAAAGTGGCGAACTGCTGGGTGGTGGTCAGACCCTGGTTCTCGAGCGCCGAGTTTACCATGAGCTTCGACATCATGAGCTGATTCTTCGGCACGCCGGCGATACGCCCGGCAAGCGCCTGCACCGCGTCATCCAGCCCGACGGCCGGCACGGCCTCGATCGCCAGGCCGTAGTCCACGGCGGTGCGGCCGTCGATCAGGTCGCCGGTGAACAACATGCGCTTGGCCCGCTGCGCACCGACACGGAATGCCCACAGGCCCACCGACGGGCAGCCCCAGATCCGCGCCGGCGGGTAGCCGATCCGGGCGTCCTCGGCCATGACGATCAGGTCGCAGCAGGTGGCGATGTCGGACCCTCCGGCGACCGCGAAGCCGCGGATCTTTGCGATCGTCGGCTTGTAGGAGCGATGCAGGCTCATGAAGGCCTGGGTGTTGCCGTACATGAACTTGAAGTCGAGCATCGGATCCCAGGGCATGTCCTGGATGCCAGGGTTCGTGCCGGCCCCTTCGGCAAACTCCTGCAGGTCATATCCGGCGCAAAAGGCACGGCCGGCGCCGGTCAGGATGATCACATGGACGGCGTCGTCGCCATTGGCCAGTTTCACCGCGGCTTCGATCTCCTGCGGCATGTAGCGGTCGATGGCATTGAGCCGGTCTGGCCGGTCGAGCGTGATCGTGGCGATCCGGCCGGCGGTCTCGTAGCGGACGGATTTGAAGTCGATCTGTGTGTCGGTCATTGACGGCCTCCCTTGTCGCTGTTCCTGTCGGTTGAAACCGATGGCAAATTTCCGTTTACGTCAACGGAATACGATGGCCTTCAGACCTGAAGGCTACTCGACTTGCAGCGAATCGTGCGCATATGAGGATCATGCGCATCTGCATATTCTGCGGCTCCTCCGCCGGTAACGACCCGAAGTTCGCCGAGGCGGCGGTCGCCACCGGCCGGCTGCTCGCACGCGAAGGTGTCGGGATCGTCTATGGCGGCGGCAAGGTGGGCCTCATGGGCATCGTCGCCGATGCGGCCCTGGCGGCCGGCGGCAGCGTGACCGGCATCATCCCGCAATCGCTCGTCGACAGCGAACTTGCCCATGCGGGCCTGACGGACCTTCACGTCGTGACCTCGATGCACGACCGCAAGACGATGATGGCCGACCTCTCGGACGGCTTCATCGCGCTGCCGGGCGGGGCGGGGACGCTCGAGGAGATTTTCGAACAATGGACGTGGGGCCAGCTCGGCATCCACACAAAGCCCTGCGGGTTCCTCGATGTAGACGGCTACTATCGGCCAATCGGCGAGATGGTCGCCCGGATGGTCGAGAACGGGTTCCTGAAGCCCGAGTACGCCGCGATGCTGCGTTTCGAAACCGATCCGGCGGCGCTCCTTGCAGCGTTCCGCGCCTACGTCCCGCCGCCGCGCAAATGGCTGCCCGACGCCGGGAAGGTGAAGGCCTAGCCGGTCCGGCGGCGCAGCAGCGATCCCGCGAGCAGGCAGAGAATCTCGTACATCAGGCCGGCTCCGACGGTGGATGTGATGGCGGCGGAATCGAAGGGCGGCGACACTTCCACAAGATCCGCGCCGATCAGGTCGAGCCCGGCCAGCCCGCGCAGCAGTTCCTGCGCCTCGCGGGTGGTGAAGCCCCCGATTTCCGGCGTGCCGGTGCCCGGCGCGAAGGCCGGATCGAGGCTGTCTATGTCGAAGGTGAGGTAGGTCGGTCCCTCGCCTGCCACACGCCTTGCCTCGGCGACCGTGGCGGCGATGCCCCTCTCGACCACCTCCTCCATGAACATCACACGCATCCCGGATGCCTGCGAGTAGTCCCAGCCCTCCGGGAAGTTCTGGGGGCCGCGGATGCCGATCTGGACCGTTCGCCGGGGGTCGATCAGTCCTTCCTCGACGGCGCGGCGAAACGGCGTCCCGTGCATGTATTTCGAGCCCTGGAAAGTATCCCAGGTGTCGGTGTGGGCATCGACATGAACGAGACCGACCGGTCCGGCCTCGCCGACGAGGCCGCGCAGGATCGGCAGCGAGATCGTATGGTCCCCGCCGGCTGACAGCGGAACGATGCCGGCCTGCCTCACCCTGGCATAGAAGTCGGCGATTTCGTCGAGGGCGCCGTCGCCGTCGAACAGGCGCTCGAACCGTACGTCGCCGAGATCGGCGATGCGGGCCGCGTCGAAGGGATTGAACTTCGTCACGTGATGGATGGCGCGCGTCAGGCTTGACTGGCTGCGCAGTTCGCGCGGACCGTGACGGGCGCCGGGACGGTTCGTGACCCGGCCATCGTAGGGCACGCCGATCAGTCCGATGTCGACGGCCGACCAGTCGGTCGCCAGCGGCAGCCGCATGAACGTCGGCACTTCAGTGTAGCGCGGCTGGGAAAAGGCGGAGAGGTCGGTGGGATGGTCAGTCATCGGCGCTTGCTTTCTGTCAAAGGGCAAGGGAGCCCCGCGATGTTGTCACAGCGCGGCGATGTACGGAATGACCTGCGCCATTGAGAGGGTGGTCGTTTGGAGGCTTGCCTCCCGCCGGTCGGCCTGCCTTGGTCGAATTTGCCCGGTTGCCCGGAGACGCCGAGCGCCCCATATCGCGGCAACCCACGCGCCTGGATGCCCCCGGTCCGGCGTCCGATCGGCAATTCATCTGGAGCATCGGAAATGATTGTCTCTCGTTCGAACGTGCGGACCGACCATGCAAGCAAGTATCTGATGCAGCTCAGCAAGCACTGGAAGCACAGGTTTCCCGAGCTGACCTTCGACGCCGGCCACGCCGAGATCCCGCTGCCGGCGGGGCCATGCACCCTCGAGGCCGGCGACGGCGTTCTCGAAATGACGCTCGAGACGGAGACGGCGGAGGGCGCCGAGCGGATGGAGAACGTGGTGGCGGACCATCTCAAGCGGTTCGCCTTCCGCGAGCAGCTCGACATCGAGTGGACGCGCCAAGAAACCTAGCCGCTGCCGGTCTGTCCAGTTGCCGGCTCAGGCGCGATCCGGCAGGCCGAACGCCTCAGCCAGAAGCCGGTAGGACCGTTTGCGTTGCTCGTGGTCGAAGATGTTCGACGTGACGATCAGTTCCTCGACCTGGCACTCGGCCGCAAGTTCCTCAAGGCGTGCCCTTACGGTGACCGGGCTGCCGACGGCATGACGGGCGCGGTTTCGGCGCATGACGTCGCGTTCCGCCGGACTGAGATCAAGAGCCAGCGCGGCCTCCGGGCTGGCCAGCGGCGCCCGTTCGCCGCGCTGGATGCGGAACCAGGCAAGGTCGACGGTTGCGGCGATGAATTCGGCCTCCTCGTCACTCGGCGCGCAGACCGCGGAGACCCCGAGCATGGGATATGGCTCGTCGAGCCAGATCGAGGGGCGGAAGTTGTCGCGATAGTCGCGCATCGCCTGGTCGGCCGGGTATGAAGCGAAGTGGTGCGCAAAGGCGTAGCCGAGGCCCATGGCGGCCGCCAGGTGGGCGCCGTAATTCGACGAGCCGAGGATATAGACCGGCGGCAGGGACACATCCGTCGGCATCGCCATCACCTGGCTGAACGGGTGGCGCTCGGGAAAGGAACCGGTGCCGAAGGCGATCAGCTCCTGCAGCCGCTCGACGAAGTCATCCGCCTGAGCGCCTTCCATCCGGCGGCGCAATGCGACCATGGCCGGCTGGTCGGTGCCCGGCGCACGACCCAGGCCGAGATCGATGCGGCCGGGGAACAGGGCCTCCAGCGTACGGAAATTCTCGGCGACGGTAAGCGGTGCGTGGTTGGGCAGCATCACGCCGCCGGAGCCGACGCGGATCCGGCTGGTCGCCTGGGCCACCTGGCCGATCATGATCGCCGGCGAGGTAGTGGCGACGTTGGCCAGATTGTGATGCTCGGCGAGCCAGTAGCGCAGGAAGCCGAGCCCGTCGACATGGCGCGCCAGATCGATCGAATTGCGCAGCGCCTGCGATGGAGGCGTGGCGGTCGTGACGGGGGACAGGTCCAGTACGGAGAGGGCAGGGGCCATGATGGAGGTTTCCGGCGTCGGGCAGGCCTTAGCCACTTAACGCGCCTGCCTACTTTCGACCACCTCGCGCTTCGAAAAACCTGGCAAGGGGGCGGGAAAAATAACGCCGCCGACATGGCTGCCGGCGGCGCGGGCGTTGCGTGTTCGCGAGGTGCCGACCGGAGCCGCGCCCCGTCACGTCTCGCTCAGCAGTACTTCTTGTACTTCTTGCAGGTGAACTCCATCACGGCGCCGATATTGCCGGCTCCGTAACCCCCGTAATTGTTCTTCGGATACTCCTTGTTGGTGCCGAAGTACGAGGCGCCCTGATAGTTGTAGCCGACCTGGGTGGAACCGTAGCTGGTGACGCCGATGACGGTATTGGGAGCAGCCTGGTTGCCCAGCGATGCGCCGTTGGGGTTGACGTCCGGAACGGTGCCGAAGTTCGCCATCCACGGGCCACCGCTGGAGCCGCCGGTCTGTGCGGAGCCGATCTGCGTGCCCTTGAGCTGCCCGTCCTTGATGAACCAGCCGACGGAGTCGGTGCGCTGCATCTGGTAGCCGCCGTCAAAGGCGAGCGGATATCCGAGCTGCGTCACCTGGACGACGTTCATGTTGTTGAGGAATTCGGAGTTGTTGTAGCTGTAGCCGTTCCAGCCGTAGCCGTACCAGCCGACGATGTTGCCCGCGAACTTCTTCTTCCTCTTGTTGAGGACGATCGCGGCGATATCGTTGTTGCAGACCACGCCGGGCGCGCTGGGATGGCAGGTGTCCGTTCCTTCGACATAAGGCGTCGGCACTATCAGGTCCTTGGCCTTGTACAGGCCATACGGTCCCTTGTTCCTGTTGGCGCTGTAGTTCGCGGGGATCCACTGGACTTCGTCGGCCCAGCCGTTGGCGCCTTCACCGTAGAAGAACACACAGTGCGCGGCGGTGATCAGCACGCTCTTGCCGACCAAGGAGGCCGTGCAGACATACCAGTCATTGCCCCAGCGCGCGTAGATCTTCCCGGTGGCGCGGTACGGAGCGCTCGTGACCGGGGTCATCTTGACGTTCTTCGAGTTGCCCAGGCTCGTCACCGCGACCCGGGCAGTCGTGTAGACAGCCGACGAGCCGCCATAGGCTTCAGGCGACGACGCGTCGGGTGCGTTGGAGGCGCCGGCGGCGCCATCCATCGGAAGACCGGGGGCTTTGGCGGCGGTGCCCTCGAAGACGCTGGGATCGACCAACGGCATCGGGCTCCTGACGGTGTCGGAGGGTTCGCCGGCAGCCGTGCTTTCGAGTTTGTGGCCCGGGGCACCGACGGCGGACTTGAACCCCGCAGACTGCGCGTCTGCGGAATGGCTGCCAAGCAGCGCGCCCCCCGAGGCGAGCAGGCAAGTGTAGGCGAGTGTTCGCAGGAAACGGCTCATCGTGAGTCCTCAATATGAAGATGTAATGGGCAATACAGACAGGCGGCGTCCAGCGGCCGCGGCGGCACCTTACGCGACGCGATTCAGCCGTACAACAAACACTTTCGAGGGCCGCGACTTTTGGTCGGGCGACCTGCTGCCGGCCCAGCGCGGCCAACGGCCTCGCTCCGGCAGCAGGACCAGCCTGCCTGCGCCGCGAGGCAGGGAACCTATCGCAAGCCGCCGCAGAAGCGCTGGATACGCGTGCAGGCCTCTTCAAGCGCGTCAGTCGAGGTGGCGTAGGACACGCGGAAGAACGGCGCGAGGCCAAAGGCCGAACCCTGGACGACCGCGACGCCTTCCTCTTCCAGCAGTGCGGTCACGAAGTCCTCGTCGTTCGCGATGAGCTTGCCGGCGGCTGACGTTCGGCCGATCGTGCCAGCGCAGCTCGGATAGACGTAGAATGCGCCTTCCGGAGTAGGGCAGGCGATCCCGTTCGCCTGGTTCAGCATCGAGACGACCAGATCGCGGCGCTCCTTGAAGACCGCATTGTTCTTCGCGATGAAGTCCTGCGGGCCGTCGAGCGCCTCTATGGCGGCATACTGCGAAATCGAGCACGGATTGGAGGTCGACTGCGACTGGATGGTACGCATCGCCTTGATCAGGTTCGCCGGCGCCGCTCCGTAGCCGATGCGCCAGCCCGTCATCGCGTAGGCCTTCGACACGCCGTTGACCGTCAGCGTTCGCTCGTAGAGGCCGGGCTCGACCTGAGCGATGGTGGTAAACTCGAACTCGTCGTAGACGAGGTGCTCGTACATGTCGTCGGTCATGATCCAGACGTGCGGATGCTTCATCAGAACGTCGGTCAGCGCCCTGATCTCGTCGCGCGTATAGGCCGCACCGGATGGATTGGATGGCGAGTTGAAGATGAGCCACTTTGTCTTCGGCGAGATCGCGGCCTCGAGCGCCTCCGGTGTCACCTTGAAGCCTGCTTCCACCGACGTCTCGACGGGGACCGAGACACCGCCGCACAGGGCTGCCATCTCGGGGTAGCTCACCCAGTACGGCGCCGGCACGATGACCTCGTCGCCCGGATTGAGCGTCGCCATGAGGGCATTGAACAGTACCTGCTTGCCGCCGGTGCCGACGCTGATCTGGGAGGGTTCGTAGGTCAGGCCGTTCTCGCGCTGAAGCTTCCGGGCGATCGCGCCCTTCAGTTCGGGGATGCCGTCGACGATCGTGTACTTGGTCTTGCCTTCGGCGATCGCCCGGATCGCGGCGTCCTTGATGTTCGCCGGGGTATCGAAATCCGGCTCGCCGGCGCCGAGCCCGATGACGTCGCGACCGGCGGCTTTCAGTTCCTGAGCCTTGTTGGTAACGGCGATGGTGGCGGACGGCTTTATGCGGCCAAGTGCGTCGGCAAGGAAGGCCATGACCCGTTTCTCCCGGGGCTTGCGTGAGGGCTGCGATGGAAACGGCGCGGACCGTAGTGGCGACCGGCTTGAGGCGCAAGTGGAAAGGCCTTCCGGCAACGCTGTTCGGCCGCAGGATTGCCGCGAAATGGCCATGCAACGGGGAGGCCCGTTAAGCGTTTGTTTACTCAGATGATGCGCGTCGCGGCCCGAGGGGTATCGGTGGTCTGCCGGCCGGACAAGATGCGCCTGACACAGGAGAGCGCCATGAATTTGCGTACACGCTTGCTCACTTTAGGCGCCGCCTTGGCGATCGCAGCGGCCCCGCTGGCCGCCTCGGCGGAATCCTTCAACCGCAGCCCGAACTGGAGCGGCCCCGGCAAGAGCTACGGCCCCTATCGTCCGGGATACAACCACCATCCCAATCCCAACTACTACGGCTACGGGTGGCGATACGACCGTGACGACAACGGGGCGGCGGTCGCAGCCGGCATCGCCGGGCTCGCGGTCGGCGCAATGATCGGAAGCGCGGCGTCTGCCCCGGCTCCGGTCTATCGGCAGTCGACATCGATGCAGCCCTGGTCCCCGGCCTGGTACCAGTATTGCGAAAGCAAGTATCGCTCCTTCGACCGGAACAGCGGGACGTATCTCGGGTACGACGGCCAGAGACACTTCTGCCAGTAGTCCCCCGAACATGCTGCGGCGGGGCCACGGCCTCCGCTGCAGCGACAATCGGAAAGGAACCGATCATGCGTAAGTCACTGATCCTTGGAGCTGCGATCGCCCTCGGAATGGCTTCCGGCGCTCCGGCCCTGGCGGAATCGTTCCTCCCGCACACGGAAGACACCGGCACGAGCTGGAAGGCCTGGCACAACGAGGTCTACAACCAGCAGCGGTCGCGCTACCTCTATCCAGGCGGCCGTGTGCCCGGGCAGGCCTACAGCGCCCCCGGCGATGTCTATGGAGGCACTCCCGCACCGTACTACATGCGGCCCCCGCAGGTCGTTTACGTGCCGCAGGGCGCCTATACATACCAGCCTTACCCTCCCGGGTACTGATCCCGGGCCGCGCCGGCGCCGACTGAGAGCGCCGGCGCGTTGGGTCCATGGAAAGTGGCCCTGGCGTTCCGGCAAGTCCGGAACATTTCCAAAAATCGGATTAATGGCCGCCAATTCTGGCGTCGTCACACTCCATCCGCTAAGGCGTTCCCTTGATAAGCGCGGAGAGGGACGCTCATGAACCTGATGGCATTGCTTGCGGCGCGACGGGAGGCCGGCGCCCCGGTCCGCGTGGGGCTTATCGGCGCGGGAAAGTTCGGGTCGATGTTCCTCGCCCAGGTGCCGACGATAGTTGGTCTCGATGTCTCCGCGATAGCCGATCTGGACATCGAAAAGGCAAAGGCTGCGTGCCGGACGGTCGGATGGAGCGAGGAGCGGTTAGAGGCGACGGCGTTCGGCGAAGACGGTTTGGCTCTCTGCGACCGCGACGACGTCGAAGTGGTGATCGAGGCTACCGGAAATCCACGGGCGGGAATTGCCCATGCTCTGGCCGCCTTCGAGGCCGGCAAGCACATCGTCATGGTCAACGTGGAGGCGGATGTTCTTGCCGGACCGGCGCTTGGCAGGCGCGCACGTCAGGCGGGGGTGGTGTATTCCATGGCCTACGGCGACCAGCCGGCACTGACCTGCGAAATGGTCGACTGGGCTCGAGCTTGCGGCTTCCGCGTGGTTGCGGCGGGCAAGGGCACGAAGTACCTGCCGTGGTTTCACGAGGTGACGCCGGACGACGTGTGGGTCCATTATGGGCTGACGTCGGAGCAGGCCGCCGCGGCCGGCATGAATGCGCAGATGTTCAACTCCTTCCTGGACGGCACGAAATCCGCAATTGAGATGGCCGCCATTGCCAATGCGACCGGTCTCGCGGTTCCTTCGGACGGATTGCAGTTCCCGCCCTGCGGCGTCGACGATCTGGCGCATGTGCTCAGGTCCCGCGAAGAGGGCGGGGTGCTGGAAGCGAATGGCATGGTCGAGGTGGTGTCGAGCCTGGAGCGGGACGTCCGGCCAGTGTTCCGCGATCTCAGGTGGGGTGTCTATGTCGTGCTCGAGGCGCCGAACGACTACGCGGCGGCCTGCTTTCGCCAGTACGGATTGCGGACGGATGCCAGCGGCCGCTATGCGGCTATGTACAAGCCATATCACCTGATCGGCCTGGAGCTTTCGATCTCGGTGCTCAACGCAGCGCTCCGCGGCGAGGCCACCGGTGCGACGCGCATCTTCCAGGGAGACGTCGCGGCGATCGCGAAACGCGACCTCAAGGCTGGCGAGATCCTCGACGGGGAAGGCGGGTACACGGTCTGGGGCAAGCTGGTACCGGCCGCAAGGAGCGTCGATCTTGGGGCGCTTCCGATCGGACTGGCGCACGGCGTGAAACTGTCGACCGATATTCCGGCCGGCGGCATGGTCACGTTTGCGGATGTTTCGCTGGCCGACAACCTTGCAGTGATGATGCGGCGCGAAACCGAGGCTATGGCTTGACCTTACGCGTCCCCCCGCGATCGCCGATACAGTTGTGAAACAGACAGTTACGATTTGGTAACGGAAAAGCCGCAAAAGCGCCGCTGTTTCTGTCCGTTCATGCCCATATCCCGGCCAACCGAAGCCGGAATGGTCCGCTCTCTTCGCGTCCAGTGTTCGTGAGCAGCCGGACCGGAGGGTCGAACGATGACAACCACCAGAACGCATCAGGCAACTGGCACAGACGCCGCATCCGGCCGGACCACCGGAGGCGGGGTCTTTCGTGCAGCTCTGCTGGGGCTCGCGTTGGTCTGCGCCCTGCCGGCGGCGGCACCCGCCATGGAACCCGACGGAACCATCCAATCCGATGCTACCTATCAGGTCGCGTTCCTGGGCATGTCGTCACCGGCGCTGACTCCCGGCCTGCCGCCGCCTCAACTCGTCGGCCAGCCCTCCGGAGAGGGCACGGTGATGAGTACCCGGTCGGTTGCCGCCGGACTCATTCTCGTCCTGTTTGCGGGCCTGGCCGCATTGACCTTCACTATGTGGCGCGATCTCGGTCGCCGGGTCGGTGTGCGCTGATGCCGGAGGAGAGGCACGGCCTCGGGTGGTGGCTGCGGAGCGCCGGACCGGTCGAGCGCGTCGTAGTCGCCACGCTGGCCGCGATATTCGTGGTGGGAGTGATCCTCATAGCGGAAGGACTTTTGTCGCAGGAGCAGATCGTCCAGAGCAGCGTCTCTGCGGCTCCGGACCGGCTCACCGCGGCAGCGCCGGACGAGTTGCGACAGCAGTAGCGGACCGGCCTGCGGCCTTGCGCCACATTCGCGCCTTGGAATCTGTCCGGCTCCGACAAGAAGCCGACCAAAGCGCGCCGGAAAGGTAAGCGCATATGGGTGCTCGTCTGCATCCACCTGGAGAGTTCGATGTCGCCCCGTTCCGCCGTCGGGCAGCTCGACCGGAGCACTGGCAGTGGCTCCGCATCGGCTGCCGCGTTGACAGGCAGAGTACGGTCAGTAGCCGACCGTTTTCATTTCGACCTTGCGATCATGTTCATGGTGACCGCCATGATGGCCCTGGCCGGCCAGGTGTCCGGAGCGGCCGCTGATCCGGCCTTCCCGGACGGCTCCGACGCTGGTGTGCAGGTGTTGTCGGTCGATGCCGGAGGAACCGGCCTGCCTCCGGTCGAGATGGATGGTACCGCGGTGGTCAGCTACGTCACGCCGTCCGCCGCTCCCGCACCGGCTGCCTTCGAGAACGCCCCTATGGTCCGACACTGGACCTTGCGCGACTCGGTCCCCGTCCGGACGATCAACGCGGATGTGGGCAGATCAGAGGCTCGCCCGATGGCTCCGGTGTTCGTGCAAGGGCAAACCGGTGTTGCGGTGTTTTCCTGGCGCGAGATCGTGTTCGCGGCGCTGATCGTGGCGTTTGCGCTCGGTGCCTTGCTGGCCCTGACTGGTGGCGGCGACAGTCATCGCACGCGGAACTATTGAGACGCGGACGGCCCGCTCTCCACCCGTTCCTTCAGCCGCGCCAGACCCTTCTCGTAGTCGTTGCCCACCCATCGGTCGAACATCAGGCCGAACCATCGCGCGACCGGGTTGACGCCGAGATCCGTCCGGAAATCCCAGGTCACCTCCGTGGCTCCCTCGTTCGGCGTCAGGGTAAGGCCCGCCTGAGCGGTTCCCATCTCGCCGAAGTCGAGCCTGGTCTCGACGGACCGGCCAGGATCAATGGCGATCACTTCCTGGGTTCCCGAGCCCACCTGTTCGTGTGCGCTCGACCAGTGCATCGTCTGGCCGACGCCGGAGTCGGCGCCTTCATAGGCGTAGGTGGTTCCCTGCGGATCGATGCCCGCCCATGGCGACCACTCGTTGAACCGCCGCAGATCCGAGACATAGGGCCATACTGCGCTCGCCGGCGCGCTGATCACAACCGATCGGCTGACCGAGACGTAGCGAGGCAGGAATATCAATCCGACCGCTGCCAGCAATGCGGCCATGATCACCAGTGCGACGACGAAGCGGACGATCCACCGCATGAGGATTCCTTGTTGGCTGCGGGAAACGTACTCCTCGGCCGGGATTGCCGTCGGTCACGGTTCTGTTATCCGGACCCGGTTTTTCCCTGCCGGCCACGCTCTAGATGAGGGGCATGACCGGAGGATGGCGATGAACAGGGTGATTGCGGCGCTCGCGGGTCTCGGCCTTGCGGCTTCTACGGTCCAGCTGGCCGCAGCCGATGAGGTGACCGTCGAGTCCTCGGCCGGACCTCTGCACGTAGAGACGGTCGCGGAAGGCCTCGACCATCCCTGGTCGTTGGCCTTTCTTCCCGATGGCGCGATGCTGGTGACAGAACGGCCGGGCCCGGTCCGTCTGGTGTCGGCGGATGGCGAGTTGTCGGAACCCCTCGCCGGGGCGCCGCGGACACGCGAGTGGGGGCAGGGCGGAATGCTGGACGTCGTGCTCGACCCAGACTTCGAGTCCAACGGAACCGTCTACATGTCCTTTGCGGAGATAGACGGCGGTGTTGCCGGCACGGCCGTCGCGCGGGCGCAGCTCGTTCGCGACGGCGCGGCCGCTCGGTTGGACAACACCCAGGTCATCTTCCGGATGAACCGGAAAACCAGTACCACACGGCACTTCGGCTCGCGCCTGGTGTTCGCACCGGACGGCACGCTGTTCGTTACCGTCGGCGAGCGCGGCGCCATGGACCGCGCCCAGGATCCAAACGACCACGCGGGGTCGGTGATCCGGATCAATCCCGACGGTTCGGTGCCCGCGGACAATCCCTTCGTTCAGGGTGGGGGCCTGCCGGAAATCTGGTCCATCGGTCATCGCAACCCGCAGGGGGCGGCGCTCAACCCGGAGACGGGCGAGTTGTGGACCGTGGCGCATGGCGCCCGCGGCGGCGACGAGATCAACATCCCGAAGGCCGGGCGCAACTACGGCTGGCCCGAAATTTCCTACGGCACTCATTATTCCGGAGCGAGGATCGGCGTCGGCACTTCCAAGGAAGGGATGGAGCAGCCCGTTCACTATTGGGACCCGTCGATTGCGCCTTCGGGGATGGCCTTCTACACCGGCGATGCGTTCCCGGAGTGGCAGGGGGACGTCTTCGTCGGCGCACTGAAGCTTCAGTATCTGGCCAGGCTGGACCTGGAGGGCGAGGAGGTAGTTGGCGAGGAGAAGCTGCTGACCGGGCTCGGCGAACGCATCCGCGATGTCCGCGAGGGGCCGGACGGCTATCTGTACGTGCTGACCGACGCCGACGACGGGCGTATCCTGCGTATCAGACCGGCAGTGACGGATTGAATATCCCCGCAGTGTCCTACCGCGGGTCCGATTTCAGAAGACTGACCACCCGGCCGACCAGAATAGCGAGATAAAGCGTTCCCTGGGCGGCTTCGACGCCGGTGCAGATGCGGGCAAACGGATTGGCTGCCGTGATATCGCCGTAGCCAAGCGTGGTGATCGTGACCAGCGAGAAATACAGGAGTTCGCCGCGCACATCCTGTTCTGCGATGGCAAACCGGAACGATCCGGGCGTCCAGTACTCCAACTGCATGTAGAACAGCGCCCAGACCACGGCGAGCAGGAAATAGCCGAACACTGCCCCCGCCAGCGCGTCGATATCGGCTTCCGGTGAATAGATCAGTGCGCGCAGGGTGATTCCAAAGACGGTAACGCCGAGCACGATGGTGATGGCCAGCAGCGGTGCGTCGAACGTCGCCAGCACCGGTGAGTCGCGCAGCCAGCTCACCACCATCCAGATCGCCACCAGCCCGTAGGCGAAATACCTGATCCGCGCCGGCGGTGCGGAAACGTAGACCGCGCCGCCGAGCACGATGGCGAAAAGGGTTGTCAGGAACAGGGCGCCGAACAGGTTCTCGTCCAGCAGCGTCTCCAGGAACAGTGTGGCGACGAGCATCGTCAGCAGCAGGCGGAACCGCCATTTCTCGATCATTTGGACGAGTGCCACGAAGGGTCTGAAGGAGGCGGTCATGAGGCCTGTTCAGCGTGCGGGTGGGGCTTGGTCACATGGGATGCTAAAGGCTCACCCCGCTGAGCTTCAACCTGTGGAACGGCCCAATGCGCGGTTCGCGCAGTCGCCGGCATTTGCCGGCGGCGAGGACCCATGACGCTAGTCCTCCGGCAGGTGCCTGATGTCCATCGCCTGAGCCCAGAGGCGGGCCTGTTCGATCCGGCGTCGCTGGGCGGCCGGCAGCCTCTTTTCGCCGCCGGCACCGGCGACGATCGCCTCGATCATCCTTTCGGCTGCGGCTGAATAAGGCCCAGATATCCCGGAATGCAGGATGCTCTGCAGGATTTCGGACCCCATTCCGGAAATGTTTGCTTCAGGCGCCGATTTCCCGGCCTCGTAGGCGGCATCACCCTCGCGGGCGACCAGGTACGGAGCGGGCTCGTCGCCCATGTGCCTGCCGCGCGGAAGATTCCTGGGGGTCGGGTCGTCGCTGTCGGCAAGCAGGTCGGCAATCTCACAATCCAGTGACGCCGCGATGCGCGAGAGGACGTTGAGCGTGGCGCTGGTCTTGCCGCGCTCGATGCGGCCGAGATGCCGGGGCGCAATGTCGGCTTGCGATGCCAGCGCCTCCTGCGAAAGCGCCCTCGACAGCCGAAGGCGGCGAATGTTCCGACCAGCTTTGGCCTCGGGGTCCATAGCAAGGAATTAAAAGTGACAAATCAGTCCGGCATCCAGGAAGGAAAGGTCCTTTTTGAAAGCCGGTGGAGCCTGCGTTCCAAAGAGACGCGAGGGGACGCGAGCGCAACTACATCAATAGATTGTGGCTCGTGCAGGCGCTTCAGGTAAACCGGCAGGAATCATATAACATTCTGAAAAATAAGGGGAAATCATATCTCTAATCGAGAAAATTTGGGCGTGGATCAGTGTTGCACAGACGCAACACGATCGGCGATATCGCCTAGGGTTACGTATTAGAAGTTGCAGGTCATTTTAAACGCAACCTAAATGTCCTGACCGATTCACGGAAAGGGTGAGACATGAACTACATAAGGAATGCCTTCCTCGGATCTGCCGCGCTGCTGGTGGCAGCCACCGGGGCTCAGGCCGCCGACATGATGATGGAAGTGAAGGCGCCGCGGGAGCCGGTGTACCGGTGCGACATAACCGGTTTCATCGAACTGCCTGGCACCGACATCTGCTTCAAGGTCGGCGGGTTCGCGCGACTGGTGGTGGTCGGCGCCCAAGACAACTGGTTCGGCGATGCGTTCTACCGGCCCGATCACATCATTCCGGACGGGCATACTCTGATAGACCGTTTGCAAATGTATGGGCAGGGTCGTGTGAACTTCGACGCCCGCACGTCGACTGAGTACGGCACGGTGCGTGCCTTCGTCGAACTTCAGGCCACGGACGATGACACCCGCACCGGCGGTGCGGCGAATCTGCGTCACGCTTTCGTTCAGTTCGGCAACTGGACGTTCGGCAAGACGTGGTCGACGTTCCTGCATCTCGATTCGTCGGCAACCACCACCGACCCGTACGTAATCATCGGCGACAACTTCATGCGCCGGAACCAGATCCGCTATACTCAGTCGTTCGGCAATGGGTTCTCGGTTTCGGTCGCTGTCGAAGATCAGGAGTATACGACCCCTATCTCGGTGAACGCGGGCGGCGCCGGTCTGCTCTACATCGGGCCTCCTGGGGGCCCGACCCTTTACCCCGCTGGCCCGTTGATTCCGAGCCTTTCGGCCGTCAACGACCGCAATTCGATGCCGGACATCGTCGCCAACATCCGCGTCGATGGCGATTGGGGTAACGCCCAACTGTCGGGTGCCATCCACAACAACCAGTTCCGGAATGTCACTGTAGGCTTCCCGCCTCAGGCGGCACCGGTTCAAGGCAACCAGACGGACTCCGAAATCGGCTGGGCTGCCCTGTTCGGCCTGGTGATCAACACGCCATCGATCGGGGACGGCGACTTCTTCTCCTTCAAGGCAATCTACACGGACGGCGCGCACCAGTACTTCCAGGACAGCTTCGGGGGCGCCGGAATCGGCGGTGGCGGTGTCGTGAATACAATTTGGGGACAGTGCACCCCCGGGGCGCCTGCATTGGGCAACTGCATTGTCGACACGGTAACGACCTGGTCAGTCCTCGCCGGCTTCACGCATAACTGGACGCCGACATTCAATTCGACCCTCGGTGGCGGCTACGGCAGCGTGGATGTTCCAAAAGTGCTGACCACCTACGGACCCGCTGTCCCGTTTGCATTGGGGACCACCGGGACGGCCGATCTGGATACAAAGTTCTGGCAGGTCTATCTCGACTTCGCCTGGACTCCGGTTCCGCGGACCACCTTCCAGGTCGACCTTGTCTACGGAAATGCAGATTACAACTATCCGCAGTGGAATGGCGCAAACAACTGCGTCGGCCCGGTCGCGGTGTGCGGACCGCTCGGCAGCGACGACGACGGTGCCTTCTCCGCAGCATTCCAGGTTACCCGCTCCTTCTAGTCATTCATCCTGACCTCCGAAGGAAACGGGCCCGAGGCCCCGGCATGCGCGAGATGCCGGGGCCTCACCTTTGTGAACTGCACTGCCGAGACAGGTGGACGCCACGACGAGAGGCGACCTGCTTGATTTGGTCGCTTTTCTCTGTGTCGGCCGCATCGTCGTTGCGACCAGGTCGAGATAGAAGAGCGAACAGAACTGCGTGCCGCGGCTGAGCGCAGTGAAGGCTCTTTTCCTGCCCAGACGCATGGGCGGGGAAACTGCCACCTCGGCCCCCGGACTTGAAGGACTGACCGTCCGTTCCGGACCACGACTAAATCGCCGCCGTTCGCATCGTGCGTGTCTTTCCCAGGATCATCAGCATGATCGCGATGTTGAGCAGGTTCCAGGCGATGCCGTTCAGGAAGGCGGCGCGGTAGGATCCGGTCAGGTCGTAGATCCAGCCCGACAGCCAGCCGCCCAGCGCCATGCCGATGACCGTCGCCATGATCACCACGCCGACGCGCTGACCGGCTTCCCTGGCGGGCAGGTACTCCCGGACGATGATCGCGTAGCTCGGCACGATGCCGCCCTGCGACAGGCCGAAGATGAACGAGACGACGTAGAGCGAGGCCAGTCCGTCGAACGGCATGTATAGAACCAGCGCCAGGCACTGCCCCACCGAGCCGACGAGCAGGGTGCGCACGCCGCCGATCCGGTCTGCCAGGAATCCCGAGGCCAGCCGGCTGGCGACCCCGCCGACCAGCATCAGCGACAGCATCTCGGCGCCGCGCGCGACGCCGTAGCCGAGGTCGGCGCAATAGGCGACGATGTGAACCTGCGGCATCGACATGGCGACGCAGCAGCCGAGTCCGGCAATCACGAGCAGGATCTGCAGGGCACGTGGAGACAGGCCGATCGTCCGCACCTGTTGCGACGCTGCGACCGTGCCGGCAAGCGCATCGCCGGCGTTCACTTCGACCGGTATCCGGCGGCGCAGCAAGAGCGACAGGGGCAACATGATCGCCAGGCAGACGATGCCGATGATGATGTAGGTGGTCCGCCATCCCTCGGACACGAGTACACCCTGCAAGGCGGTCGGCCAGATCGCGCCGGCCAGGTAGTTGCCGCTGGCGGTCGCGGCGACGGCGACGCCGCGGCGGGCGCGAAACCAGTGCGAGATATCCGCAATCAACGGACCGAAGGTCGCGGAGGTGCCGATGCCGATCAGCACGCCCTGTATGACGGCAAACTGCCAGACGCCGGTCGACAGGGCCGCCAGCACGAACCCGGCCGACAGCGCGACCGATGCACCGATGACCGGCAGGACGATGCCGAGCCGGTCGACATACCGGCCGATCAGGACGTTGCCGAGCGCAAAGCCCAGCATCGTCGCCGTGTAGGGCAGCGAGGCCGTGGCGCGGTCGACGTCGAACTCGGCCTGAACCTTCGGCAGGACCACGACGACGGCCCACATGCCGACGCTGCCGGTGGTGGCGAGCAGCACCGACACCGCCAGACGGAACCACGCATAGGGCCCGTCGAAGACCTCCGAACGCGCGCGCACGACCATGCTCTCTCGGATCAGATTGCCGGCATACGGGTCGGCGGTGGATCGCCCCGTAGCGATCTCAGCCGGTGGGGTTCGTCTCCGCGAAGGCCGGCACGGTCGCGGCGAATGCGTCGAGCCAGCCGACCAGCTTCGGGTGCCCGTCGCGCCATCGTCCCTCGAACCTGAGGTCGAGGTAGCCGAGTGCGCAGGCAAGCGCGATATGACCGACATGCGGCGGCTTGCCCATCATCGGCGGTTCCGGCTCGAGGGACGCCAGGGTACGGGTCACCTTGGCGGCCTGTCGATCGAGCCAGGGCTGATACACCATCTCCTCGGTGCGGAATCGCCGCTCGTAGACCTGGAGCAGGGAGGCATCCATCATGCCATCGGCCAGGGCCTGCAGGCGCAGCGCGGCGAACCGGGCCGGACCCGTGGGGATGATCTTTCCGCCGCCGGCCAGGTCGTCGAGGTACTCGATGATCACGCGGGAATCGAACAGGGTGGTCCCGTCCTCGAGAACCAGCGTCGGGATCTTGCCGAGCGGATTCTGGCTCAGCAGTTCCTCATCCGGGGTGTTGCTGTCGGCCGGCTTCATCTGGACCCTGTCGTCCAGCTCGAGAATGCCGAGAGCGATCTTGACCTTGCGGCCGAAGGGGGAAGGACCGGCGGAACGCAGGATCATCATGGCGGGGCTCCGGGAGCTGGTGGTGGCAGGGCGACGGACACACTAACCGCACAGGGTACGGTTTGTCATCGGGCCCGTGCGAATGGCGTCCACCGGCCCCACGGGCGGCTGCGCCGGCAGTCAGGCGGCGGCAAACTTTGCCACCAGGCCGAACCGCTCCCGCCGACCGAAACGGTGCAGCGCGAGGCCTGCGACGATTCCCAGCCCGAGAATGAATCCCACCCAGATCCCGACGGCGCCGTAGCCGGCGACGAAACCAAGGACGTAGGCGAGGGGCGCACCGCAGATCCAGTATCCGAAGACGGCGAAGCCGAGCGGTACGCGGGTGTCGTTGAGCCCGCGGAGGACACCGAGGCCGACCACCTGGGTGCCGTCGAAAAGCTGGAAGATGGCAGCGACTCCGAGCAGCGATACCGCGATCGGCAGCACGGCGGCGGCATCCGGGTCGCCGGTGTCGAGGAACAGGCTCGCCAGAGACTCGGGAGCAGCCCAGAACAGGATCGCGGACAGCGACATGAAGGCGATGCCGAGCAGCAGTGCCGTCCAGCCGGCGCGGCCGATCCTCACCGTGTCCGAACTGCCGGCGGCGATGCCGACGCGTACCGTCGCGGCCTGGCCGATTCCGAGCGGCACCATGAAGGCGACGGAGGCGCATTGCAGCGCGATCGCATGGCCGGCGAGAGGCAGGGGCCCGAGCCAGCCGACCATGAGCGTGGAGGCCGCAAAGAAGCCTTCCTCGAACATCAGCGTGAAGGCGATTGGCAGACCGAGGCGGCCGATCTGCCGCAGACGTTCGAAATCCGGCCGCCAGAGCCGGATAAAGACCTTGTAGTGCCGCGTCCGCGGGTGCAGTGCCACATAGACGGCAAGTATCGTGAACCCCAGTGCGTTGATCACGGTGGTGGCGACGCCTGCGCCGACGATCTCCAGCCTGGGGAAGCCCCAGTTGCCGAAAATCAGGGCGTAGTTGATCGCGCCATTGCCGGCGATGCCGACGCAGGTGACGAGAAACACGATGCCCGCCCGGTCGACGGTCGCCAGCAGGCCGCGCAGGACCATGATGCCGAGTACGAACGGCAGGCTCCACGCGGCGTAGGCGAGATAGGCGCCGGCGAGCCGCGCCGCCTGCGGATCCTGGCCGACGATCAGCAGAACCGCCTCGCCGTTCAACAGGATCGCTATCCCCGGCACCGAGACAATGCCCACCGCCCACAGGCCCTGGCGGACCGTCCGGCGCACCGCGACCGCATCGTCGGCGCCATAGGCCTGGGCGGCCAGCGGCGCGACGGCCGCCGTGATGCCGGTGCCGAACAGCAACAGCAGGAAGTACAGCGTGAAACCGAGCGTTGCCGCCGCGAGCGGGCCTGCCCCCAACCAGCCGATCATGACGACGTCGGTCGTGTTGATGGCGATCGCACCGAGGTTCGACAGTACCAGCGGGATGCCGACCGACAGCGTGGCGCGCAATTCGCCCCGGCCGTCGAATGCACGCGGCGCGGCGGCGCTTGCCGTCGTGTGGTCGGGGGTCTCGGTCATGGCGGCCGGACAATGGCCGAATCCCTCGGCATTTGCCAGTGCACGGCCGTGCATTTCGCCCCGTCATCTGTCCCGGCGATGGTCGCCACCGGCAGGTCCAGCAGCGATCGGGATTGACCACGGGTGCCATCTTCGAAAGCCAAACCGGCCGAGCGGATGCCGAACCCCATGCGCGCGTGAGCGTCCAGGCTCGCAATCGACGATGCATTGACCCGTTTCCCCGGCCCCTGTCAGATTGCGAACGGGAATGGAGCGCGCCGGTCCGGCGTGGAGGGGAACGATGAATCACGATGGCATCTGCAAACGGATCGCGTGAGACGGCCGATGTCGTGGTGATCGGTGCCGGCGCGTCGGGCGCCGTCGCCACCAAGACGTTCGCCGAGGCCGGATTGGACGTCGTTTGTCTGGAGCAGGGAGACTGGGTTTCGGCCCGGGAGTTCTTCGGAGGTACGCCCGACTGGGAGGTGACGTCCCAGAAGATCTGGCATCCCAATCCCAACGTGCGCGGCCGCGCCGACGACTATCCGATCGACACGACCGAGTCCGACGTCAACCCGCTGATGCTGGCGGCCGTCGGCGGCAGTACGGTCATCTATACGGCGCACTGGCATCGCTTCATGCCGTCGGATTTCCGGGTGCGGACCCTCGACGGCGTCGCCGACGACTGGCCGTTCACGTACGAGGACCTCGCGCCCTACTACGACTTCATGGACGTCGAGATGGGAATTTCGGGGCTGGCAGGCGATCCCGCTTATCCGGAAACGCCGCCGCCGCCCCTGCCCCCCTTTCCGATCGGCAAGGTCGGTCGCAAGGCGGCGGCGGGAATGAACGCGCTTGGCTGGCACTGGTGGCCGGCGCCCTTGGCCATTCCCAGCCGGCCGTACCGGGGCCGGAGCCAATGCGCGCGTCGCGGCACCTGCACGCAAGGGTGCCCGGAGGAAGCAAAGGCGTCCGTCGATCTGACGCACTGGCCGGGCGCGCTGAAGGCGGGGGCAAGGCTGGTCACCGGCGCTCACGTCAGCCGTATCGAGACGGATCGGTCCGGCCGGGCGACGGGCGCGGTCTACACCGACCGGAGCGGCAACGAGCATTTCCAGGCAGGTCGCACCGTCGTCGTCTGCTGCAACGGCGTCGGCACGCCGCGCCTCCTGCTCAATTCGCACAGCGCACGGTTCCCGGACGGTCTTGCCAACCGTTCGGGCATGGTCGGGCGCAACCTGATGATGCATCCCTATGCAGCCGTCGTCGGGTATTTCGAGGAGGACCTCGAAAGCTGGCTCGGCCCTACAGGCGAGGCGATCCACTCGCTCGAGTTCTACGAGACCGACACGGATCGCGGATTCATCCGCGGTGCCAAGTGGAATGCGATGCCCTCCGGCGGGCCGTTCGGCATGCGCTCGGCCTATGGCGGCAAGCCGCTGGAAGACTCCTGGGGCATCAACCTGCACAGGACGACGGCGAAGCGCTTCGGTCGGTCGTTCGAATGGGGAATTATTGCTGAAGACCTGCCCGACCCGGAAAACCGTGTAGTGCTGCATGAGACGCTGAGGGATGGGGACGGTATTGCCGCGCCGAAGATCGTCTACCGGAACTCCGAGAACACCCGCCGGCTCATCGACTTCCACCTCGCCCGCGCAAAGGAGGCGATGGAGGCAGCGGGCGCCTACGAGATGACTACGACCGAGCTGATGCGCGACTGCGGCTGGCATCTGATGGGCACCTGCCGGATGGGCGACGACCCGCAGTCATCCGTCGTCGACGAGTTCGGCCGCTGCCACGACATCCCCAATCTCCATATCTACGACGGATCGGTTTTCGTCACCTCTTCCGGCTTCAATCCGACGGCTACGATCTGTGCGATCGCATTGCGGTCGGCGATGCATCTGATCGAAGCGCGAGGGGAATAGCGGCGATGAGCGATGAGCCTGCATCACTGTTGTTGAAACGAGACCGCGAGGTCTTCGCAGCGATCGCCGATGTCCTGATCCCGGCGGCTGAGGGCATGCCTTCCGCCACTGCCCTGGGAATCGAAGGCGAGCCGATGGACCATGTGCTGGCTCTGCGGCCCGAACTGGCAAACGATCTGCTGCGCGGGCTTCGGGCGGCAGCCGGCGCGCCTGATGGTGCGGCCGCGGCCGAACGGCTCAATCGCGAGGATCCCGCGGCCATGGGTGCAATCGGCCTGGTGGCCTCGGCCGCCTACTACATGCAGCCGCAGGTTTGGAAGCTGCTCGGCTATCCGGGGCAGACGCACAGACCGGTGCGCCCCGAGGAGGAAGACGACTTCCGCGAAAACGATCTGCTGCAGCCGGTGATCGACCGGGGACCGATCTACCGTCCGACGCCGGACTGACGCGTACGGTCTGGCGCCGGCCCATACTGGGAATAATCTGATGTCCTCGCGCATGAGGATGCCGGCGAGCTGCCTCGCCGGCCGATCAGTTGGTGCGACCGCGCAGCCTCAACCGGGTCGGATCCCGGGGGCGAGCGACTAGGATCGCCGCTCCAGCGCCTTCTCGTGGTCTGCGATTGCACTTGCCAGCAACCGATACTCCTCGCAGTCGGACCCGCAGCGCAATTCGATCTCCCTGAGCTGTTCCCTGGCAAGGTCGGGCTTGTTCAGGATCAGGTATGCCTCGCCGAGATACTCGCGAGCCTGCACATGATCGGGATCGGCGGCCAGCGCCTGGCGGTAGTATCCGAGTCCGACCTCGAACCGGCTCAACTGGCGGTGGGCGTAGCCCAGATAGGTCAGGACCCGCGGATCGTCCTTGTCTTCGACGAGGCTGAGCACCTCGATGGCTTCTCCGTACCGGCCGCTCCGGGCCAGCCAGGCGCCATAGGCGTACCGGCTCTGGTCGTCGAGACTGTCGCTGGACTGGCTGACGCACTTCCCCGTCTTTTCATCGAGCACCTGTCCGCGCGGGCAGGACTTGACCGGCGTACCGGTATCGTTTCCTCCCGCGGCCAGAGCGCCGCCGGCTCCGGCCGAGGCAGATATCAGGGCGGCCAGGGCGACTGCGACGAACCTTCGATGCGGCGATCTGGGCATTGCGGAACCTCCTCCGTTCGGCTGTAGCGGTATTCACTACGCATACCAACGCACGGGGGGACCATCGGAAAGGCCGTCCCCGCGCAAGAATCTCCGTACCGGCAGCGGACCTGCGATCAGCGCCTGCGCAGCAGCGCCCACATGTTGTCGCTGGTCGGCATGGCGCCCGTTGCACCATAGCTGACGTCGAAGCCCTGGCGGCCGGCCATGGCCCGGAGGCTCTCCGGCGTAAAGTAGTTGACGTGGTCGGGGAACCGGAAGCCGCACCACTTGCGGCCCGTGAGGCGGCGGTTCAGCGACCCGTAGTTCGGAACCTTGACGATCGCCACGCCGCCAGGTGTCAGCGTGCGGGCGAGCTCGGCGAGAACCTCGCGCGGCTGCGTCTCGTGTTCGAGGAAGGAGCGCAGCATCGCGGCGGTGAAGAAGCCGTCCTCGAACGTCCGGAGACCCTGCAGCGCCGGAGCGAGCACGCAGCGGCCGCCCCGCGTGGAGAAATGCCCGTCCGCCTGGGCGGCAAGTTCGGCCGAGATCTCGACCCCGAAGGGCGTATAGTCGGCAGCGAGCGTCATCGCCCGGCCGCCTTCCGCGCAGCCGATGTCGACGACGTTGCCCGGCGGGGCGTAACGCTCCGCAAGGCGTGCGATGTCCTTGCGCGGGAACAGGCGGTTGCGCTTCCTGAGCGACGCGCTGACCCGGTAGCTGACAGGGCGCTCGTCCGCGCGGCGGCGATTTTCGGATTCCCGGCTCTTCTCCCAGGACAGCGTATCGATCAGCGCTTCATAGCGCGGCACCGGGTCCAGATAGACGAAGCCGCAGGCGGGGCATTCCTTGATCGACCAGGGCGGCCGGGAGTAGCGGCCGCCGGCCACGTCGTCATTCGCCGCACCGCACGAGGGGCAGGAGCGGCGTGACACGGGCACGGGGCCGAGGGGTGTGTCGACGGTCTCCGGGGCGGCCCCGTCGGCTGATTTGCCGGTCGCTGTATCCAACATGGCCTTTCGCTTGCGCTATTGCGCCCCGTCCGTCAACCGCATCGATTGTCACGCATATTGCTTTGCGGGGTGCCACGGACTATCCGGGCGCGTGACCAGATCCCTCGCCAACCTGACGCTGCTATTCGCTGCCTTTATCTGGGGCACCGCCTTCGTCGCGCAAGCCACGGCGATGCAGGATATCGGCCCGTTCCTGTTCACCGGCCTGCGGTTCATGCTCGCCGTGCCGGCGATCCTGCCGTTCGCGATCAGGGAGGCGCGGCGCAATCCGCCGATAGAACGCCGCAACCGCAGGCTGATCGTCCTCAACGGAGCAGCCTTCTTCCTGGGCACGATCCTTCAGCAGATCGGCATCCAGTTTACCAGCGTCACCAATGCCGGATTCCTGACGGGGATCTACGTGGTTCTCGTGCCGTTCGCGGCATGGGCGCTGTTCCGGTCGATGCCGCACAGGATCGTGTGGCCGGCCGCGGCGATTTCGCTCGTGGGAACGTTCCTGCTGAGCGGCGGCGGCCTCGTGCCGCTGGGGCTGGGCGACGTGCTGATCCTGGCCGGTTCGCTGTTCTGGGCAGCGCAAGTGGCCCTGCTGGGCCTGTTGATGGCGCGGACCGGTCGCCCGGTGACCGTCGCCGTCGCCCAGTTCGCGATCGGGGCGGTCCTGTCGCTGGCGATCGCGCCGCTGGTCGAGCCGATAGCGATAGACCGGATCGCGGCCGCCGGCGTCGAGATCCTCTATGCGGGACTGCTGTCGGGAGGGATCGCCTACACGCTGCAGGCGATCGGCCAGCGCTGGACGCCCCCCGCCGACGCCGCGGTGATCCTGTCCTCAGAAGCCGTCTTCGCCGCCGTCGCCGGGGCGCTGATCATGGGCGACCGGCTGACGGCGGCGGGACTGGTCGGTGCAGGCCTGATCCTGGCGGCGATCCTGCTGGTGCAGCTGTGGCCGGGGCGAGGAAGGTCATAAAGATGGTTAGAGATTAAAATGAAAGAAGATGAATCTTGTCTGTTATCCTGAGTGAATAATTTTATTACGACGGAATGTATAGTTATTTTTTCTTGGAAAGATTTATAAAATAAGACAATATTTAAATATATGCTTTTCTAAAGAAGTTATTTCGTTTGAGGAAAATTGACTGATAAATATTATATGCGGTGCAGTCAGAGCCATTTTTGAATGACGCGCCGCGGATATCGATCATTACTGTACCACGCAATCTGTCGATCACGCCTTCCTTAATATCTCCCCACTTGACGCCTCCCGCGTTTCGCTGGGACCATATCCTCAGGCGAGGTCATGGGCGGGCCTGGCCCTTCCAGCAAACATAACGGCGGTCCGCCCGGCGAAGGGAGGGTTGCTGTATGTCCGATACCAACGGAAGCGCAGGCGGCGGCAGATCAGGCGGGGCCGCCCGGTGTATCGCGCTGGTGGGCCCGTATCTGAGCGGCAAGACGACACTTCTGGAAAGCATCCTGGCGCGAACCGGGGCGATCACCCGACAGGGCAAGGTCGGCGACGGCAACACCGTGGGCGACGCCTCGCCGGAGGCCCGGGCTCACGGGATGAGCGTCGAGGTCAACGTCGCCACCACCGAGTTCATGGGCGACAGCTACACGTTCGTCGACTGCCCCGGCTCGATCGAATTCCTGCACGAGGCCCGCAACGTCATTCCGGCCGTCGACATGGCCGTGGTCGTCGCCGAGCTTGACGAGAAGAAGGCGCCGGCGCTGCAACTCATCCTCAAGGAGCTCGAGGACGCCGGCATCCCGCGACTGATCTTCCTCAACAAGGTCGACAGGGCGGAGGGCAATCCCCGCGACGCGCTGGAATGGCTGCAGCCCGCCTCCACCCGGCCGCTGGTCATGCGCCAGCTGCCGCTGTGGGAGAACGATATCGTCACCGGCTTCATCGACCTGGCCCTGGAGCGCGCCTTCGTCTATCGCGAGCACGCCGAAAGCAAGGTCGTGGAGATGAGCGACGACGCCAGGGCCGAAGAGGTCGATGCGCGCTTCTCGATGCTGGAGAAGCTCGCCGACTACGACGACGACCTGATGGAGCAACTGCTCAGCGACGTCGAACCGCCGCGCGACAGGGTGTTCGACGACCTGACGAGCGAACTGCGGCAGGGACTGATCGTCCCGGTTCTGATGGGGTCCGCAGAACGCGCCAACGGGATCCTGCGGCTGATGAAGGCGCTCCGCCACGAGGCGCCGTCGGTGGTCGAGACCGCCGAGCGGCTTGGCCTCGCCGCCGGATCCGGCGCCGTCGCCCAGATCCTCAAGACCTTCCACACCACCCATGGTGGCAAGCTGTCCGTGGCGCGGCTCCTGCGCGGCGCGCTGGCCGACGGCGATACGGTCTTCGGCGCCAGGGGCGGGGAGGAGCGGATCGGAGGGGTGTTCACGCTGAAGGGACAGGACACGACCAAGGCGGCCAGGGCCGTCGCCGGCGATACGGTCGGCCTGGGCCGGCTGGAGGGCATCGCCACCGGCGAAACCGTCTCTACGGACAAGGGGGTCGAGCAGCTCGTTGCCGTCGAGCCGCCCCAGCCCGTGCTCGGCAAGGCGGTCGAGGCAAAGGAGCGCAAGGACGAGGTCAAGCTGACCTCGGCGATCCACAAGATCATCGACGAGGATCCCTCCCTGTCACTGCGGCACAACCAGGATGCCGGCGAGATGGTGCTGCTCGGGCAGGGGGAGATGCACCTGCGCGTCGCGCTGGAGCGGCTGACGGGCAAGTTCGCCATCGACGTCCAGACGCACGAGCCGCGGATCGGCTACAAGGAGACGATCCGCAAGCCGGCGACGCAGCGCGGCCGGCACAAGAAGCAGTCCGGCGGTCACGGCCAGTTCGGCGACGTGGTGCTCGAGATCCGGCCGCTGCCGCGCGGAGCCGGATTCGAGTTCACCGACACGATCACCGGCGGGGTCGTGCCGAAGCAGTACATACCATCCGTGGAGTCGGGCGTGCGCGACTACCTCGGGTCGGGGCCGCTCGGCTTTCCGGTCGTCGACGTCGCCGTCAACCTGTCGGACGGCTCCTATCACACCGTGGATTCCTCCGACATGGCCTTCCGCACGGCAGGCCGCATCGGCATGAACGAGGGGATGCCGCAATGCTCGCCGGTGCTGCTGGAGCCGATCATGCATGTCGAGGTGATGGTGCCGTCGGAGGCGACCGCGAAGGTGAACACCATCGTCTCGCAGCGGCGCGGCCAGATCCTGGGCTTCGACGCGCGGCCGGGCTGGCCCGGATGGGACGTGGTGCAGGCGCAGATGCCGGAAGCGGAGATGCGCGACCTGATCGTCGAACTGAGGTCGGCGACGGCCGGCGTCGGCAGCTACGTGTGCCGGTTCGATCACCTGGCCGAGCTGACCGGCAAGCTCGCCGATCAGGTCATCGAGAGCCATCGGCAGGAAGCGGCATAGGCAGCCGCCATCCGCCAGGTCTGTCGCATGCCGGCGTGTCACACGTCCGTCGCGCAGGCGTGACTTGCCGTCGTGGCAGGTGCGGCGTAGTCCCGAATGGGCAAAGAATTCGGAGGACGATGTACATGCTTACCAAGAGCAAGCCCGGCTGGTGGATGCCTGAGGCGGCGGCGACGCCTGAGGACGTGTTCCTGAACCGGCGCGCCTTCATGGCCGCCAGCGGCGTCAGCATCGCCGGCGCGCTGGTGCCGGCGGGTATCGCACGCGCGGACGATGCGGACCCGACAGCGGATCTCTATCCGGCCCCGCACAACGAGAGCTTCGAGCTCGAGCGGGAGGTTACGCCGGAGAAGTACAACCTCAACTTCAACAATTTCTACGAGTTCGGATCCCACAAGCAAATCGCCGGCGCTGCCCAGAAGCTCGAAATCCGTCCCTGGGAGGTGAGAATCGACGGGGATGTGGAATCCGAGTTGACGGTGGGGATCGATGATCTGATCCGCAGGATGCCGCTCGAAGAGCGCCTCTACCGGCACCGCTGCGTCGAGGCATGGTCGATGGCCGTGCCCTGGACGGGTTTTCCCATGCGCAGTCTCGTCGACTTCGCGAAGCCGCTATCCAGGGGCAGATACGTGCGGATGGAAACTTTCATGGATCCGCAGATGGCGCCCGGGCAGCGGCAGGCGTGGTATCCGTGGCCCTATGTCGAAGGGCTGACCATCGAGGAGGCCACCAACGACCTGACCTTCCTCGTCACGGGAGCCTACGGCAAGCCCGTCGCAAAGCAGATGGGAGCGCCGCTGAGACTGGCGACGCCGTGGAAGTACGGCTTCAAGTCGATCAAGTCGATCGTCCGGTTCACCTTCACCGAAGACCGGCCAAGGGGCATGTGGGAAGCGCTTCAGGAGAGCGAGTACGGCTTCTGGGCGAACGTCAATCCGGACGTGCCGCACCCGCGCTGGAGCCAGGCCACCGAAGAAGTGCTCGGCACCGGAGAACGGGTGCCGACCATGCTCTTCAACGGATACGGCGACTACGTCGCGGGCCTCTACACCGGCTATGAAGGCGAGAAGCTATACATGTGATGGGCGAGCCTAGCCCAGGAGGGGAGTTGCCGCCCATCCTGCCAGCATGGCGCCCAGCACCGCCAGGGTTGCGTAAAGGCAGACCACCGGCAGGCGCACCAGAGCAAAGACCGGCACGATCGCCCAGGCGCTGGTGATTCCGCCGGCGATGAGGAAGGACAGGGCGGCCGCCGGATCCATGCCGGAGTCGATCAGGCCGCGCACGAGGGGCAGCGCAGCGTATCCGTCGAGATAGATCGGGGCGCCGACGATCGTCGCCAGCGGCACGGCCCAGCGCTCTCCAGATCCGACGAGTCCCGCCACGACGTCGTCCGGCAGCCAGGCCTTCATGAAGAATTCCGCGACGAAGGCTGCGGCAAGCCACGGCAGCATCAGTTTCACCGCGCCGATCGCACTGGTGCGGAATTCGGTCCGTCGGGCCGCCATTGTCCAGAACCGCCAATGCACGTCCGTACCAGCGCCGGCGCCGCAGGCGCCGGACGTGACCGCGTTCGGTTTGACGGGATTGCGCAGTCCGCCGGCTGCGACGACACCGTAAGTGATCCCTCCGCCAAAGAGTCCAATGGCGAAAGCCGCCACGGTTTTCGCAATCGCAAACGGAATGCCGAGCGTAGCCGCGGTAATGGCCAGCATGCCCGGGTCCGTAATGGGAGAGGACAGCCAGAAGGCCATGATCGGCGCCAGCGGCACGCCGGCACCGAGTAGTCCCGCGACCAGCGGCAGCACGGTGATGCCGCAGACAGGCGTGAGAGCCCCGATCCCCGATGCGAGCACGATCATCCGAACCGGCCGCCCGGCAAACGCGGTCGCGATCAGGTTGGCGGCGCCGGTGGCGTTGGCATATGCGACGAGCACGGCTCCGATGAGGATGACCGGGGAAATCGCCACGAGGTTCGTTGCGGCGAACGCGGCCGCATCCAGCCATGTCCGCGGGGACTGCAGCACTCCCAGACCGACAAGGAGGCCGGCGATCGAGAGCACCAAAGGTCTCAATCCGGCTCGCGGTCTCGGCAGCGATGAAAGGACGGGTTGATTTGCCATCACCGGTAAGATCGAGCAGGTGTGGCGATCGATCAAACGAATAGTTATCATGACACATATGAAGAAAAGCGAACGCTCGATCGGTGGAGTCGACAGCGACCTTCTGCGCACGTTCCTCGCCGTCGCGGACCAACAGAGCGTGTCCAGGGCAAGCCGGCAGATCGGCAGAACCCAGTCGGCGGTCAGCGTACAGGTGCGCAAGCTCGAAGAGGCCCTGCAGGTCCGCCTGTTCGAAAGGCAGGCGCGAGGCGTTGCGCTGACCGATTCCGGCACGCTCCTGCTGCCGGCGGCGCGGCGGGCGATCGCAGAAATCGACGGTATCCGCGACCTGTTCGCCGAGCCGTTGGCGGGTCGGATCAGGATCGGCATTCCGGATGACTACGGTACCGACGTGCTGGAACGGATCCTGGCAGGCTTTACGACCCGCCACGAGCGGGTCGAAGTCTCGATGCGATTTGGTAACAGCAGCGCGTATCCCGACGCCCTGGCTCGCGGAGACTTGGATCTCGCCGTCTACGCGGCGGAAGGGAGGGCCGACGACCGAAATCGCCTGTTCCTCGAGCAGACGGTATGGGCGGCCCGGGACGACTGGACACTGCCACGGGGCCACCCGGTGCCTCTCGCCCTCTTCGATCAGGCCTGCTGGTGGCGGGATGCAGCGATGACGGCGCTGTCGGAGGCGGGCATCAGCTACCGGGTTGCCGTGACGAGCGAGAGCGTCGCAGGCGTCAAGGCGGCCATCCGCACCGGGCTTGCCGTCGCAATGATCGCGGAGACGGCGCTGGAGCCCGGAATGCGCGTCCTGGACGGAAGGATGAGCTTCCCCGGGCTTCCCTCCTCGTCGCTCGTGCTCGGCCGCAGCAGCGGCGCCGACAGCGATGCGGTGACGGCGATGGAAACGGCCATACGGGACGGCTTCGTCGGCTTGAAGGGCTGAGGAGGCGATGCCCGACCGCTGGCTATTGCGCTGCACGATATTTCATCGCAGCGAAAAAAAAGCCGGATCGCAGAAGCGATCCGGCTATTTAGTCGATTATCTCGCAAGGGGGGATTCGCGAGAAAATCGCCTTCCAGAGGGGAACAGCTGACCGCATCGAGGTTTGGCGCCGGGAGGAGGTAGCGCCGCACCTTGCTGCCTACAGCTTGATCAGACATATGGCGTGATATTCGGCATCGCACAACGGGGCGCGGCGCATGTCAGCCATGATCGATGCTCATGGCTTTGCTGCAAGCGATCAGAACTTCCAGCCGCGCGCCTTGGCCAGCAGAAAATCCCTGAACACGTTGATCCGCGCCGTATCCTTCAGTTCCTCCGGATAGACGAGATAGGTGTCGAAGCAGGGGATCTCCTCCTCCGGCAGCAACAGGACGAGGCTCGAACCCTGGTCGATGAGGTAGTCCGGCAACACGGCAATGCCGATTCCCGCGTCGACCGCGCGCCGAATCCCGTGGGTGGTGTTTACCCGTAGTGCCGGCGTACGCGGCTCGCCTTCCGGACGTCCGATCGTCTCCAGCCAATTGATATCCCTGAAGTAAGAGGGCGAGGGGTCGCCGAAGGTGATGATCCGGTGCTTGTCCAGGTCGGCGACCGTGCGGGGCGTGCCGTAGCGCTTGAGATACTCGGGTGAGGCGTAGACGTGGAAGTGGACCGTGAACAGGCGACGCATGATCAGGTCGGGCTGCACGGGCTGGCGCAGCCGAATCGCCACGTCGGCCTGACGCATCGACAGGTCGAGCTCGCTGTCGTCGAGGATCATCTGCAGATGAATATCGGGGTAGAGCTCGACGAATTCGCGCAGACGCGGCGTCAGCCACGTCGTACCCAGGGCCAGCGTGGTCGTCACCTTCAGGTCGCCGCGCGGCTTCTCGCGGGAGTCGGTCAGCCGCGTGCGCACCGATTCGAGCTGCATGAACACGTCGTGCGCCGTGCGGTAGAGGAGCTCGCCCTGTTCGGTGAGGATCAGGCCACGCGCGTGGCGGTGAAACAGCGGCGCCTTCAACTCGTGCTCGAGCGCGCTGACCTGGCGGCTGACCGCCGACTGACTCAATCCAAGCGCTTCGCCGGCATGCGTGAAGCTGCCAGCGTCCGCCGCGGCATGGAAAATGCGCAGCTTGTCCCAGTCCATCTCAAGGCACTCCCCCCATCAGGCAGGAATTCTACTACAAGCTACACGGATTCGTCTTATTCCGCGGCAGCGCGTTCCTGCACTTCCGCAAGGTAGCGCTCCGCGTCGAGCGCCGCCATGCAGCCCATGCCCGCCGCGGTTACGGCCTGCCGGTAGGTTTCGTCTGTCACGTCGCCGGCGGCGAACACGCCCGGTATGCTCGTATTCGTCGTGCCGGGCTCGGTGATGATATAGCCGTTCGCCCGCATATCGACCTTGCCCCTGAACACTTCCGTGGCCGGGGCATGGCCGATCGCGACGAAGACACCATCGAAGTTGCGGTCACTGGTCGAACCGGTGTGGACGTTCTTCAACCGCACGCCCGTGACGCCCGGGGGAGTATCGGTACCGACGATCTCCTCCACCACGGTGTCCCAGATCACCTCGACCTTTTCGTGCTTGAACAGTCGATCCTGCAGGATCTTCTCGGCGCGGAAACTGTCGCGGCGATGTGCAATGGTGACCTTGGAGGCGAAATTTGTCAGGAAGAGCGCCTCTTCGACTGCGGTGTTGCCGCCGCCGACCACGAGCACTTCCTTGCCTCGGTAAAAGAAACCGTCGCAGGTGGCGCAGGCGGAGACGCCGAACCCCTTGAACTTCTGCTCGGACGGCAGGCCAAGCCACTTGGCCTGGGCACCGGTCGCTATGATGATCGCGCCCGCCACGTACTCGTCACCGGAATCGCCTGTGAGCCGGAACGGCCGGCGGGTAAAGTCGACATCGACGATATGGTCGCGGATCAGCGTGGTGCCGACGTGAGAGGCCTGCCTCTCCATCTGCTCCATCAGCCACGGTCCCTGTATGACGTCGGCAAATCCCGGGTAGTTCTCCACGTCTGTCGTGATCGTGAGCTGCCCGCCGGGCTCGAGACCCTGGATCAGGATCGGCTCGAGCATGGCGCGCGCCGCATAGATCGCAGCGGTATATCCGGCCGGTCCCGAGCCGATGATGATGACTTTGGAGCTGTGATGAGGCATGGCGCGTCCGTTGCGTACTGTCTCGTTCCGTACGGAGTGAGGGGGCGCCTCAGGCGGAGGCGACCCAGTTCTTTGGATTCAGCTTCTTCAGCGTCGAGGAAAGACGGTGCCGGCGTTGTTCGTAGGCAACCACACCGGCGGTCGTCACCCAGTTCATCTGGACGGCGCGCCGCTGGCCCTCGAACGGCTCGTGACCGTGCCACGAATTCTGCGACCGCTTGAAGATCAACAGGGTCCCGCCGTGCGGCGGCACTTCCGCGACGTAGTCGTTCAGGTCGGTGCCGTTCTTCAGGATGCGCAGGCGGCCGCCGTCGGCATCCCAGCGCTGGTTCATGTAGAGAAGTACGGTGATGATCTTGGTCTCGGAATCGGTATGGATCTTGCCGTCGGACTTCCGGCAGAAACCGCGCACGGTGTACATCGTAGGCTTGTCTGAAAGGTCGACGGCGAACTTCTCCTCGACGAGCCCCTGGAATACTGGTCCGTCGAGTTCCTTCATCAGGTCGGCGAAGCGCCCCGCGATGGTAAGTTCGCTCGGCGGATGGGAGCCGGGCCCGGGCACATCCGGATAGTCGGCAAGGATCTCGTCGAAGACCTCCGCGCGGACGAAATCAGGCACGATCAGCCATTCGTAGGGCTCGGTCTGAAGATCTGTGCGCTTGAGCGCTTCGTAGTCGAGCAGGGACATCGGATCACACCGTATCTGGAAGTCTACTCTGCAATCTGGGGGTGCCGAAGGCGACTGGCTAACAACTGGCGGACCGCGTCGGCGACCCGTGTTGTGGCATCTAATGGTGCATAGGTCCAGCGATCAAACCCGCCGTCGAACCAGCGTACCGCACCATATTCGACCAAGTCCTCCTGGAATTGCGCGAATTTCGAGGTACCGCCGGGAAGCCGGTACGCATAGATGGGCTTTCCCGTGAACGCGGCCTCGCCGAGCATGTTCACCGAATCGCATGTCACGATGAATGCGTCGGCCAATCCCATATAGGCGAAGTACGGATTTTCGCCAGCCAGGTCCCACACCACGGCCGGAGTTCCGGCCAGGCGCTCCTTCAGGATGGCGACCTTGCCGTGCCCGGTGCGTCGTGACGGTGTCACCAGCATGCCGCAACCGTGTCTTCGCGCATACGTCGCAAGGTCATCGGCAAGCCTTCGCGCTTCTTTGCTGTGAAACGTGTAGGCGCCGCTCGCGCCGCCGACGAGGACGGTGACCAGCGGGCGGGGCAGGTGGGCGACCCCGTCTGCGTGGGCCGCGGCTTCGGCTGCGAGCCGTTGCCGGGTCAGGCGGTGCGGCGAGGTGAGGGTGGCGATGACATTGTCGCCGCGAAGCCGGTCGTGCTCCGGCACCCAGACGAGGTCGAACCAGTTCGCCGGTGCGCCCGGGCTCTGCAGCGCGACGACGACCGTCCTGCCGCCCGACCGGCGGCGGATCATCCGGGCATAGGGGATCGACTGGCGTCCCGACACCACCAGCACGTCCGGCCACGGCGGGGCGATCGAGCCGTCCGGCGCAGCCGGACCCCACGGCGCGAGGCTGCGGAAGATCCTGCCCGGCGCCACCCGCTTGATCTCGGGTGAGATGCCGAGCGCCTCGAGGATTCCCACGCACTGCACCTCGTGGCCCGACCCTCCGGCGGTCAGCGCCCAGCCGGTCAGGTAGTCGAGGGGGTCGTCTGTGCGGGTCAACATGTATGTCCGGCCTGATGTCGTGTCGCGGCGGACATAGACCTTTACCGCGTGGCTGTCATCTGCGCGGCGTCGTCGATGCCGACAGGGGCTAGAGTTCGAGTACCCAGTTCTGGCCGACCAGGTCGTGGCCGAAACTGCGATGCCTTTCCTCTTCCACGAGGCGGAACCCCTCGCTTTCGTAGATCTTCCGGGCGGCGTGGAGGATGTCATTGGTCCACAGGGTGACGGACCGGTATCCGCTGGCCCGGGCGAACCGGAGGCATTCGGAGACGAGGCGCCGGCCGAGGCCGGTGCCGCGTGCCTCCGGCTCGACATAGAGCAATCGCAGCCTGGCGACTTCGTCGCTTTCGCGAACCAGGAAGACCGAGCCCAGGATGCGCCCGTCGCGCTCGGCGATCCAGCACCGTTCGCGTCCGGGATCGAGGTTGCGGATGAAGGATGCGACGATGTCGGCGACCATCGGCTCGAAGGTCTCGTCCCATCCGTATTCCTGCGCATAGAGAACACCATGGCGGTGAACGACCCAGCCCATGTCGCCGGGTCGGTGCGGCCGCAGGACGATCGGCGCGGCGGATTGCGGTTCGCCGCCGAGCAGTTCCTGCACCGTCGCCATCGCCTGCAGGAGGCGTTTGCGGTCCGGCTCGGACATGGCGTCCAACAGGTTTCCGACCTGTTTCGCGGAAGCCTCGTCGAGCCCGGCAAAGGCCTGGCGGCCGGCTTCGGTAAGGGTCAGGATCTGCCGGCGGCCGTCCGTTTCCGACGGCTGGCGCACCAGCAGGCCCCTCTCTTCCAGGCCGCGCAGCATGCGGCTCAGATAGCCGGGATCGATGCCGAGATCCCGGGTAAGGTCGCTGGCGGTCAGACTGGCCCCGTTGGCGATTTCGTAGACCACCCGCGACTCCGAAACGGAGAACTGCGTCTTCAGCAGGAAATCGTCCAGCAGGCCGATCTGTCGCGTATAGAAGCGGGTGAACCGGCGCAGGGCGGATATGTCGTGATCGGAAGCGGGCATGCTGGCGAACCTCATTTGATTGATATAGTCAAATAATTAATTGCCAGAGTCAAATAAATTCGGTTGCGTCACCGAATCGAAGGAATCCGCGACATATTGTGTCGCGAGCGCGCAATGATTATTCCAGTGGCGCTATCTTCTGAACCGCCGCACACCCGAGAACCCACTTGAAGGCACGTCTGGATCAGATCGACTGGAAGATCCTGCGGGAACTGCAGGTCGACGGGCGCATCACCAATGTCGAACTGGCCAAGCGCGTCGGCATTTCCGCCCCGCCGTGCCTGAGACGGGTGCGGGCGCTGGAGGAGGCGGGAATCATCAGGGGATACCGCACCCTGCTCGACGAAAAGAGCCTCGGGTTCGACGTTTCCGCCTTTGCTTACGTGAGCCTTGCCAGTCAGGCCGAAGCCGACCTCATCGCCTTCGAGGAACGAGCGGCGGATTGGCCGATCGTTCGCGAATGCTACATGCTGTCGGGCGAAGTGGACTTCCTGCTGAAATGCGCGGCGAAGGATCTGCGCGCCTTTCAGACCTTCATCATCGAGCTGACCGGGGCGACCAACGTGAGAAGCGTCAAGACGACCCTGACGATCCGGCAATCCAAGTACGAGCCTGCCGTGCCCCTCGACGCGCTCTGAGGCAGGCAGAGCTGCCCGCCCCGGCGAGAACAACCCCAACCGACGGGAACCAAGCATGAGTGGCATCCGATATGTGGTCGAAGGCGGTAGGAGCCTGTCCGGCACGATCACGCCGGCCGGCAACAAGAATGCCGCCCTGCCGATCATCGCCGCGACGCTGCTGACCGACCAGCCGGTGACGCTGACGAATGTGCCCCGCATTCGCGACGTGGAGACGCTTGTGGAGCTGATCCGCTCGCTGGGCGCGGAGGCGGAGTGGAGTGGCCGCCAGTCGCTGCGCATACACGCGCGGGAGGTGCGGTCGGTCGATCTCGACGCGGAAGCGTGCGCCCGTATCAGGGCCTCCATCCTGCTGGCCGGGCCCCTGCTGGCGCGCTGCGGCGAGGTGACGCTGCCGCCGCCTGGCGGCGACGTGATCGGCCGGCGGCGCGTCGATACGCACTTCCTCGCCCTCCAGCAGCTTGGGGCCGAGGTCGACAGTTCGCGGAACTACCGCTTCCGCGCCTCGCGGCTCAAGGGAACGGACGTGTTCCTGGACGAGCCGAGCGTCACCGGAACGGAGAACGCCCTGATGGCGGCCGTTCATGCGGAGGGAACCACGGTGCTCCGCAACGCGGCTTCAGAGCCGCACGTCCAGGATCTCGCGGAGTTCCTCTCCGCCCTGGGCGCGCGGATCGAGGGTATCGGCACCAACACGATGACGGTTCACGGCGCGTCCAGCCTGTCGGGTGCCGAGCACGCGATTGGGCCCGACCACATCGAGGTCGGGTCGCTGATCGGACTCGCGGCGGTGACAGGCTCCCAACTGCGGATCAAGGACGCCGGTGTCGCGCACCTCCGGGCGATCCGAATGAACTTCGAGCGGCTCGGCGTCCGCTGCGAGTTCGACGGCGATGATGTTCTGGTCGGCGCGGCCCAGGAAATGCGCATACAGTCCGACCTCGGCGGCCATATCCCCAAGATCGAGGATCAGCCGTGGCCGGCGTTCCCGGCGGACCTGATGTCGATCGCCGTGGTGACCGCGACGCGGTGCGAAGGCGTCATCCTGATCTTCGAGAAGATGTTCGAGTCGCGCCTGTTCTTCGTGGACAAGCTGATCAGCATGGGCGCCCGGATCGTCCTGTGCGATCCGCACCGGGTCCTGGTCTCCGGCCCGAGCAAGCTCCGTGCCGCCAATCTGACCTCGCCGGACATCCGCGCCGGCATGGCCCTCCTGATCGCCGCCATGTGCGCCGACGGCACCAGCGTCATCCACAACGCCGACCAGATCGAGCGCGGTTACGAGCGGATCGACGAACGCCTGAACGCCCTCGGCGCGTCGATCCGGCGCGAGGGCGTCTAGACACCTCGAAGGGAACTGGGGTCAGAAGCGGATTTCGAGAATCTCGTAACCGCGGGCTCCGCCCGGAGCGGCGACTTCCACGGAATCGCCGGCCTTCTTGCCGATCAGGGCGCGCGCGATCGGGGAGGAAATCGAGATCTTTCCCGATTTCACGTCGGCTTCCATATCGCCGACGATCCGGTAGACCTTCTCTTCATCGGTGTCCTCGTCGACGATCTTGACCGTCGCCCCGAAGGTGATGGTGTCGCCGGCAAGCTTGGAAATGTCGATCACGTCGGCGCGGCCGAGCTTGTCCTCGAGTTCAGCCACGCGCGCCTCATTCATGCCCTGGGCTTCCTTGGCGGCATGATATTCCGCATTTTCCGAAAGGTCGCCGTGGGCGCGCGCTTCCGCGATCGCCTGAATGATTCGCGGGCGCTCGACCTGCTTCAGTCGCTTCAGTTCCGCATCGAGAGCCGCATACCCCTCGGAAGTCATCGGTATCTTGTTCATCGAACGTGGTCACTCCAAATCATCGCCCGCTGACCGGTACGCCCGGCGCCGAGACAATCCCGAAATGTTCGGATATGCGCGGCGAAAGCGCAATGCCCTCTTTTCCGGGGGCTAACCCGCGTGCCTCTAGCGGGCTGCGTCGGCCGCTTCCGGTTCGGATTTCCCCGGACCGGCGCCCACATAGGCCTGAAGGGGCTCGACTTCAAGGGTGCCGGTTGCCATCGCGCGGATGCCTTCGGCCGCCGCCACGGCGCCGGCGACGGTGGTATAGTATGGCACACGATGAAGCAGCGCCGTACGCCTCAGAGAACGTGAGTCCGACAATGCGCGGGCGCCGTCGGTGGTATTGAAGACGAGCTGCACCTCGCCGTTCTTGATGGCGTCGACGATGTGGGGACGGCCTTCCAGGACCTTGTTGATCTTGCTGCAGGCAATCCCCTGGGCCTCCAGGTATCGCTGGGTCCCCCCGGTCGCGACAATCTTCAGACCGGTATCGGCGAGGATTCGTACCGCCTTCAGGATGCCGGGCTTGTCGTCGTCGCGAACCGAGACGAAGACCGTTCCCTCAACCGGCACCCGCGTGCCACCCCCGAGCTGCGATTTCGCGAATGCAAGCGGATAGTTGCGGGCAAGTCCCATGACCTCGCCCGTCGACCGCATCTCCGGGCCGAGCACCGTGTCGACGCCGGGGAAGCGCGCGAACGGGAACACCGCTTCCTTTACCGCTATGTGCCCGAGTGGCTTGTTGAGCAGGCCGAAGCCCGACAGCGGCTTGCCGGCCATCACCTTGGCAGCGACCTTGGCGATCGGAACGCCGATGGTCTTGGCCACGAACGGGACGGTCCGGCTGGCCCGCGGGTTGACCTCGAGCACGTAGATGTCGCCGTTCTGGATCGCATACTGGACGTTCATCAGACCGCCGACCTCCAGGGCGAGCGCCATCGCCCTGGTCTGGCGTTCCAGTTCGGCGATCGTCTCGTCCGACAGGGAATGTGGGGGCAGGACGCAGGCCGAGTCGCCCGAATGGATCCCCGCCTCCTCGATGTGCTCCATCACGCCGCAGATGAAGACGTCCCTGCCGTCGCTCAGCGCGTCGACATCAACCTCGATGGCAGACGACAGGTAGCTGTCGAACAGCAGCGGGTTCTTGCCGAGGACCGTGTTGATCTGTCCGGTCTTGTCGTTGGGGTAGCGCGCCTTGACGTCCTCGGGCACCAGCGCCGGCAGGGTGCCGAGCAGATATGCGTCGAACATGTCCTCGTTGTGGATGATCGCCATGGCGCGGCCGCCGAGCACGTAGGACGGCCGGACGACCAGCGGGAACCCGAGCTCGGCGGTAACGAGACGGCTCTGTTCGATCGAGTAGGCGATGCCGTTCTTGGGCTGGCGCAGCCGCAGCTTGTCGAGGAGCCGCTTGAACCTGTCCCTGTCCTCGGCAAGATCGATCATGTCGGGGGAGGTGCCGAGGATCGGAACCTCCGCTTCCTGCAGTGCCTGGGCGAGTTTCAGCGGCGTCTGACCGCCGAACTGGACGATGACGCCCAACAGCGTCCCCTTCGACTGCTCGATGCGAACGATCTCGAGGACGTCCTCGGCTGTCAACGGCTCGAAATAGAGCCGGTCCGACGTGTCGTAGTCCGTCGACACGGTCTCCGGATTGCAGTTGACCATGATCGACTCGATGCCGATCTCCTCCAGCGCGAAGGCGGCATGGCAGCAGCAGTAGTCGAACTCGATGCCCTGGCCGATCCGGTTCGGGCCGCCGCCGAGGATGATGACCTTGCCGGCCTCGCTGGGGTCCGATTCATCGACCGGCTCGCCTACGAAGGGACCCTCGTAGGTGGAGTACATGTAGGCGGTCGGCGAGGCGAACTCCGCCGCGCAGGTATCGATGCGCTTGTAGACCGGATGAACACCGAGACGCTCACGCAGCGAGGCGACGCTCTGTTCGTCGGTGCCTGCCAGCTCGGCAAGGCGCGCGTCGGAAAAGCCCATCGACTTGAGGCGGCGCAGCGAACCGGTGGTCTGCGGCAGTCCCAGCCTGCGGACCTTTTCCTCCATCTCGACGATCTCGCGGATCCGGGCGATGAACCAAGGATCGTACTTGCACGAACCGTGGATCAGCTCCTCGGAGGCGCCGACCCGCAGCGCCTGGGCGATCTTCAGGATGCGATCCGGGGTCGGCGCGCCGAGTGCCGCGCGCAGGGCGTTCTTGTCGTCGCCCTCGCCGAGTCCCGGTATCTCGATGTCGTTGAGACCGGTCAGTCCCGTCTCCAGGCCGCGCAGGGCCTTCTGGAGGGATTCGGCGAACGTGCGGCCGATCGCCATCACTTCGCCCACCGACTTCATCGAGGTGGTCAGCACGGGCTCGGCGCCGGGGAACTTCTCGAAGGCGAACCGGGGGATCTTCGTGACGACATAGTCGATCGTCGGCTCGAAGGAGGCCGGCGTCGCTCCGCCGGTGATGTCATTCTCGAGCTCGTCGAGCGTGTAGCCGACGGCGAGCTTGGCCGCGACCTTGGCGATCGGGAAGCCGGTCGCCTTGGATGCGAGCGCGGATGAGCGCGACACCCGCGGGTTCATCTCGATGACGACCAGCCGCCCGTCTTCCGGGTTCAGAGCGAACTGCACGTTCGACCCGCCCGTCTCGACGCCGATCTCCCGCAACACCGCGATCGAGGCGTTGCGCATCATCTGGTATTCCTTGTCGGTCAGCGTCAGCGCCGGCGCGACAGTGATCGAATCCCCGGTGTGGATGCCCATCGGATCGATGTTCTCGATCGAGCAGATGATGATGCAGTTGTCGTCCCTGTCGCGGACGACCTCCATCTCGTATTCCTTCCAGCCGAGCACCGATTCCTCGATCAGCACCTCGTTGGTCGGCGAGGCATCGACGCCGCGTTCGATGATCTCCAGGAACTCTTCCCGGTTGTAGGCGATGCCGCCGCCCTGTCCGCCGAGGGTGAAGGAGGGGCGGATGATCAGCGGCAGGCCGATCTCGTCGAGCGCGGGAAGCGCTTCGACCAGCGAATGGGCGAGCAGGGAGCGAGGCGTCTCCAGGCCGATCCCCTTCATCGCCTCGCGGAACAGTTCGCGGTCCTCGGCCTTGTCGATCACGTCGGCGCGCGCGCCGATCATCTCCACACCGTATTTCTCCAGGACGCCGTCGCGGTTGAGGGAGAGCGCCGTGTTGAGCGCTGTCTGGCCGCCCATGGTGGGCAGCAGGGCGTCCGGGCGCTCCTTCTCGATGATCCGGGCCACGACTTCCGGCGTGATCGGCTCGATGTAGGTCGCATCCGCAAGTTCCGGGTCGGTCATGATCGTGGCCGGATTGGAGTTGACCAGGATGACGCGGTAGCCCTCGTCCTTCAGCGCCTTGACCGCCTGCGTTCCGGAATAGTCGAACTCGCAGGCCTGCCCGATCACGATCGGACCGGCGCCAATGATCAGAATGGATTGGATGTCGGTGCGTTTTGGCATTCGTCTCCGGCGCGTTTGCTTAAGCGGGCGGGGCGCGCCGCAGAATGCGGTGCGATGGCGCGCTGTCGTTCATGTCTCGATTGGCCGGGCGCGATACATAGGGGAAAATGCAATGCGGCGGAAGCCCGCGCGGCGGGAATTCGTAGCACCGGCCGAACGACGGATTCGCGTCCTCAGGAATCGTCGTCGCCGGACGAGCGAAGATCGTCGGAGAGGGGCGTCACGTCGTTGCCGTCGAAATCGCCTATACCCTGCATGACCGCGTAGCAGGCGAGGCGGACCGTCTTGGGGATCGAGACGCGCTTTCCGTCGCGCTCGCCCTTTTCGTAGTACTGGATCATCCGCTTCTTCAGGCCGAGTACCTCGGCGGCATCTTTCTGCTTTAATCCCATAGACTTGCGCCATGTCCGGAACTCTCCGGAGGACATCGACAAGCCGCCTTTCGCCGAATTCGGCATATTAACCAGCCCCTTACTACGTCACGTAAATTTCACCAACTCGATATGCACCGTGTGCGCTTTTTCGCTTGACTGACTCGCACACAGTGCACATTATGGCATCACGAAAGCGCACTTGGTGCTCTCGATCAAGCCGATTTTCGGATGCGGGAGCCGGAGAGGAGGTGCCATGCTGGTCGACCTGTTGATATCCCGCGCCGCGCGCGGTCCCGGCAAGATGGACATGCACATGTCGGCGACGTTGAACTGCCGGCTCAATGCCTTGCTTCGCCGGGCGAGCCGATTCTTCGGCTGATCTGACGATGTAGATGCGAAAACGGGGCGCGACCGCCGGGTCGCGCCCCGTTTCGATTCCGGCGACCGGGGGCCCGGAGCGCGTGCGGTTCGTTGCCGCCGGAACCCGGCGCGGCCTACAGTCGTTCTCGCAGCGAGGAGACCCGACAATGCGATGGCGAGGCCGGCGAGGCAGCAGCAACGTTGAAGACCGGCGCGGCGCGTCGATGGGAGGCGGCTTCGGTAGCGGCGTCCGTCTTCCCGGGGGAGGCGGAAGCCGGGCAGGACTGGGCGGCATCGGCTTCCTTGTCGTCATCGTCGTGGTGGCGATGCTGCTCGGCGTCAATCCCCTGACGCTCATCGAGGGCATCGACGGAGGAATGGCGCCGACCATGCCGCAGGGCGAGGCGCCGTCGCCTCCCGCGAATGACGAGATGGCGCAGTTCGTGTCCGTGGTGCTGGCAGACACCGAGGAAACCTGGGGCGACGTGTTCCGGAGCGAATTCGGCCAGGACTACGAGGAGCCGCGACTGGTCCTGTTTACCGGCGCCATCCGATCAGCCTGCGGATTTGCGCAATCGGCGGCCGGGCCGTTCTACTGCCCCGGCGACCGGAAGGTCTATATCGACCTGTCCTTCTACGATGAGCTGCGGCGGCGGTTCGATGCGCCGGGGGACTTCGCCCAGGCCTACGTCATCGCCCACGAGGTCGGCCATCACATCCAGAACATCACGGGCATCCTGCCGAAATTCAACGAGATGCGGCAGCGTGTCTCGCAGAGCGAGGCAAACGAACTGTCCGTGCGGGTCGAACTGCAGGCCGACTGCCTGGCAGGCGTCTGGGCCCACGACACCAGCCAGAAGGGCTTGCTGGAACAGGGCGATATCGAGGAGGCGCTGAACGCCGCCTCCCAGATCGGCGACGACGCGATCCAGAAGCGGACCCAGGGATACGTCGTTCCCGACAGCTTCAACCACGGAACTTCGGAACAGCGGCGGCGTTGGTTCATGACCGGGTTGCAGGAGGGTCGAATGTACGCCTGCGATACCTTCAATACCAACCGCCTTTAACGGCGTTGGCCGATACCGCCTACAGGCCGCAACGATCTCTGGACAAAGGGTGTGTTGCGGTGCAGCATAGGCGTTTCGTGCATTCAGCCGCCAGGAACTGCAGATGGCCGTCCAGGATTTCGTTTCGGTTCCGCCTATCACGGCGGTGCATCTGGCCGATGACGGCCGGATTCCGAACAGCCGAATGCCGGTGTTGATCTTCCATGCCGTGATCGACCCTAAGGCCGCAAGTGCGGAGGGCTTCGAGGCTCTCTTCGAAAGCAACGGCTGGCAGCCGGCCTGGCGCGCCAGCATCTATCCCTTTCACCACTACCATTCCACGGCCCACGAAGTGCTCGGCGTCGCCAGGGGATCCGCGCGGGTGCTGCTGGGCGGGCCGGAGGGGCGGGCATTCGACATCGCAGCCGGCGACGCCGTGGTGATTCCGGTGGGAGTCGGCCACAAGCGGCTGAGTTCGAGCGACGACTTCCTGGTGGTCGGTGCCTACCCTGCCGGGCAGGACTGGGATCTCCTCAAGGGAGAACCCGGCGAACGACCCCGCGCCGATGAGAACATCGCGCGGGTAGCGCTTCCAGAATGCGATCCGGTCGGCGGTATCGAAGGCCCGCTTCTCGAACTGTGGCGCTGAAGCTCCGCGCGCTGCCGGCCTGACGTCCGGTGCCTGCCGACTACCGCTCGCCAAGGGCGGGTTCGCCCTTCTTCTCGCGGATCAGATTGACGAAGCGCGTGAACAGGTAGTGCGAGTCCATCGGTCCCGGCGACGCCTCGGGGTGGTACTGGACCGAGAACACGGGTTTCCCCTTGAGCCGGATGCCGCAGTTCGAATTGTCGAACAGCGACAGGTGCGTCTCTTCGGCGGAATCCGGCAGACTGTCGCCGGCGACGGCGAAGCCGTGGTTCATGGACGTGATCTCGACCTTGCCCGTGGTGTGGTCCTTGACGGGGTGATTGGCGCCGTGATGGCCCTGGTGCATCTTCTCGGTCCTGGCGCCGATCGACAGGCCGAGCATCTGGTGCCCGAGACAGATCCCGAACACCGGCAGCCCCGTCTCGATCAGTTTCGAGATGACCGGCACGGCGTATTCCCCCGTCGCCTCCGGATCGCCCGGCCCGTTCGACAGGAAGATCCCGTCCGGGTTCATGGAGAGAATGCGCTCGGCATCGGTGGTCGCGGAGACGACGGTGACCCGGCAGCCGAGCCCGGCCAGCTGGCGCAGAATGTTCCGCTTGATGCCGTAGTCGATGGCCACCACGTGGTACTTCGGGTCTTCCAGTCGGCCGTACCCTTCGCCCCATTCCCAGGGCGTTTCGTCCCAGTCGTAGCTCTGGGCTGCGGTTACCGCCGGCACCAGGTCCATTCCGACCAGCCCCGGCCAGGCGCCGGCCTCTGCCTTGAGGGCATCAAGATCGAAATTGCCGTCGGGATCATGGGCAATCACCGCGTTCGGCATGCCCTTTTCCCGGATCAGCGTCGTCAGCGCCCGCGTGTCGATGCCGGCAAGGCCGATGATGCCGCGGGCCCTCAGCCACGCGTCGAAATGCCGTGCCGAACGCCAGTTGGACGGCTCCGTGATCGGCGTGCGGACGATGCAGCCCAGAACGCCCGACGCCGCAGCGAGGTTGGTCGTCTCGATGTCCTCGTCGTTAGTGCCGACATTGCCGATGTGCGGGAAGGTGAAGGTGATGATCTGGCCCGCGTAGGAGGGGTCGGTGAGGATCTCCTGATAGCCCGTCATTGCAGTGTTGAAGCACACTTCGCCGACGGCCTTGCCGACCGCGCCGAGGCCCTGGCCTCTCAGGACGGTGCCGTCGGCCAGGACGACCACGGCGGTGGTCGCCGGCTCGCTCCAGCCGTCCATGCTCCCGGAGGGTGCTTCCTCCACGAGATCTTGCACCATGATCGATTGCTCCCTACATATCCGCGCCGAAAGAGGCCGTTCCTGTTCATGACGAACACGCGGAAAGTGAAGACGGCCAAACGGGATCCGGGCGGAAGCTAGGACACGAACACGCCCCCGTCAAGAAACGGGGGAAAAGAATTTATCTCTTAAATATCAACGGTTTGGAGACTATCTACTGGTTGCGCTCCCCGCGCCCGGTGGGGTATTCTTCCGCCGTTCGGGCAAGGGGACGGACATCATGCTCCGCGATCAGATCAACGAAGCGCTCAAAGTAGCGATGAAAGACAAGGACAAGCGCCGCATGGCGACGCTGCGTCTCATCAATGCCGCCGTGAAGGACCGCGACATAGCGGCGCGCACCGGCGGCAAGGACAGCGTCGGCGACGACGACATCCGCCAACTGCTGTCGAAGATGATCCGCCAGCGCGAGGAATCCGCGGTCGTCTATGCCGAGGCCGGCCGGACGGAACTGGCCGAGCAGGAACGCGAGGAAATCGAGATCATCAAGGACTTCCTGCCGCGCCAGATGTCGGCCGACGAGGTGCGCGGCGCCTGCGAGGAAGTGGTCAAGGAAATCGGCGCGCACGGCCTGCGCGACATGGGCAAATGCATGGCGACCCTGAAGGAGCGCTATCCCGGCCGCATCGACTTCGGCCAGGCAAGCACCGTCGTCAAGGGAATGCTGAACTAGCGGGATATCCGCTTTTGTGTTGGCCAAGGGCTCCGGCGCAAGCCGGGGCCCTTTCTTCGTGCACAGGCGGATCGAATCGATTCGCAAGACTCGATTCGCAGCCGTATAATTCTGCGCCTTAGCTGGCGATCGTTGACCCTCATGCGTTTCCCACCCTCGTTGCTCGACGAGATACGTGCCCGTCTGCCGGTTTCCGACGTCGTCGGCCGGAAGGTGAAACTGCGCCGGCAGGGGCGGGAGTTCATCGGGTTGTCGCCGTTCAACGCCGAAAAGACTCCCTCCTTCACGGTCAGCGACCAGAAGGGCTTCTACCACTGCTTTTCGTCGGGCAAGCACGGCGACATCTTCCGGTTTCTCATGGAAACCGAGGGGCTCAGCTTTCCCGAAGCGGTGGAACGTCTCGCCGGTGACGCGGGCGTGCCGATGCCCAAGCCCGACGCCTATTCGGAGAAGCGCGAGCGCGAGCGGGCCGGCCTGCTGGACGTGGCCGAGGCGGCCGCCGCGTTCTTCGAGCGCTGCCTGACCGAACCCGGCGGCGCCCGCGCCCGAGACTACCTGCAGGAACGCGGGGTGGACCGGAAGATCCAGCAACAGTTCCGGATCGGCTATGCGCCCGGCGGCCGCCATGCATTGAAGGAGCATCTCGGCAAGCTCGGCATCGACAACGAGGCAATGGCCGCAGCGGGCCTGCTGATCACCGGATCCGACGTTGCCGTCCCGTTCGACAGGTTCCGCGACCGGCTGATCTTCCCCATCACCAATCTGCAGGGCCGGGTCATCGCTTTCGGCGGACGCGCGCTGCAGGCCGACCAACAGCCGAAATACCTGAACTCTCCGGAATCGGAGCTGTTCCACAAGGGCCGGGTGCTGTTCAACATGACCGCAGCCCGGCGCGCCGTTCAGGAAAAAGGCACCATCGTCGTCGCCGAGGGGTACATGGACGTGGTCGCCCTGACCCGCGCCGGCTTCGCCAATGCGGTCGCGCCTCTCGGCACGGCCCTGACAGAGGACCAACTCGCGCTGCTGTGGCGGGTAACCGACGAGCCGGTGCTCTGTTTCGACGGCGATGCGGCGGGCCTGCGCGCCGCCTTCCGCTCCGCCGACCTGGCGCTGCCAGGACTCAAGGCCGGCAAGAGCCTGCGGTTTGCAATGCTCCCCGAAGGCATGGATCCCGACGACTTGCTCCGCGCCGACGGTCCCGCCGCCGTGGCGGAGGTGATCGGCAAGGCGGGCCCGCTGGCCGACATGCTGTGGACGCGGGAGGTCGAGGCCGCGCCGCTCGACACCCCGGAACGCCGTGCCGCCTTCGAGGCGCGTCTGCTCGAAACCGTCCGTCGCATCGCCGACGAACGGGTGCGGCGCCACTATGGCGAATTGTTCCGCGATCGGCTGGCGCAGTTCTTCGGGCGCCAGTCCGGGGTGGCGGGACGTGGGCGGCGGCCTGCGGGGGCTAGCCGGCAATGGCAGCCGCCGCGCGGCCGCAAGCAGTTCGGCCAGGCAGGGGCGGGTCCCGCCGCCGGCAGGGCGAGTTCCGACCTGGTGCGCCGGGTCGCCTCGGAACGGCGGACGCTGCCGCGCCGCGAAGCCATACTCATGCTGGCTCTGGTCAACCATCCCGCGTTTCTCGCCGATCGCGCCGAGATGGTAGCGGAGATGGAGATTTCGAACCGCGAGCTGGCGGATCTGCGCGATGCGCTGCTCGACATCGTCGCGAGCCCGGACATCGATGCGCCCGAGCTGCGCCGGCGTCTCGCCGGACGCGGTCTGGAGTCGCTGGTCGAGAAGCTGGAAGCCTCCTGGGCCGCGTCCGGCCGGGCCGAATGGTGGGTCGATTCCGGGGCCGCCTCTATTGACGTGGAGCACGCGTGGGACCATACGGCGGCCTTGCATCACAAGCTCGTCACGTTACATAGGGAGCTCAAGGCAGCCGAGATAGCGCTCCAGGCAGAGCCGAGCGACGAAAATCTGGCGCGGCTGTTCGACATTCAGACCCAGCTCGCGAACGCCGAGGGTACCGAGGCGCTGATGGAGGGCTTTGGCCAGGCATCCGGACGATCTGTGCGGGCGTTCTGAATGATGCGGACTGACGGCCGGGGTAGAATTCGAATTAACTTTAATGGCGGATTAAGGGGCACACGGTAGCACGGATGATCGACGGGACGCGCGAAAGCCGCGGCTGAAGCCGGCGGTCGCGATTGTCGTTGCAGTTCCGGGACGAGGTCCCGGGCACCCTTCGTCCGGAACCCTTTGTCGGGAGACATGCATATGGCAACGACTGCCAAACAAGCCGAAACGGCACCGGAGCAGCAGGCGGAAGCGCCGGACGGTCCCCTGCTCGACCTGTCGGATGCCGCGGTCAAGAAGATGATCAAGACCGCGAAGAAGCGCGGCTACGTCACCTATGAAGAGCTGAATGCGGTGCTGCCCTCCGAGGAGGTCACCTCCGAGCAGATCGAGGACACCATGGCGATGCTCTCCGACATGGGCATCAACGTCGTGGAGACCGAAGAGGCGGACGACAGCGACGACAGCGGCGACGGCGACGAGGAGAGCGGCGGCGAACTGGTCGTCGCGCAGCGCACCGCGGTCACGACCACCACGACGAAGTCGGAGCCGACCGATCGCACTGACGATCCGGTCAGGATGTATCTGCGCGAGATGGGCTCGGTGGAGCTTCTGTCGCGCGAAGGCGAGATCGCGATCGCCAAGCGCATCGAGGCCGGCCGGGAGGCGATGATCGCGGGCCTCTGCGAGAGCCCGCTGACGTTCCAGGCCATCATCATCTGGCGGGACGAACTGGCCGACGGCAAGATCCTGCTGCGCGACATCATCGACCTGGAAGCGACCTATGCCGGGCCCGACGCCAAGGCGCCGGTGGCGTCAGATCCCTCCGGTTCGGAGGGCGAAGGCGATGGCGCGGCCAAGGCGAACGGTCATGTCGGCGCGCAGGCTGAGCGCAAGGCAGAGGAAGGCGAGAGCGACAACGAGTCCGGCGAGGACGATGACGACGACGAGTACGAAGCCAACATGTCGCTCGCCGCGATGGAGGCCGAGCTCAAGCCGCAGGTCGTCGAGACCTTCGACAACATCGCCGGAAACTACAAGAAGCTGCGCCGCCTGCAGGACCAGCACGTAGAGAACCGGCTGAAGAACACGCACCTGTCGCCCAGCCAGGAGCGTCGCTACAAGAAGCTCAAGGAAGACATCGTCGTCGACGTCAAGAGTCTGTCGCTCAACCAGAATCGCATCGAGGCGCTGGTCGAGCAGCTCTACGACATCAACCGCAAGCTGCTCGGCTACGAAGGGCGCCTGCTGCGGCTTGCCGAGTCGCACGGCGTCGACCGCGAGGACTTCCTGCGCCAGTACCGCGACCATGAACTGGATCCGAACTGGATCCGTCGGGTCGCCAATCTCGGCGCCAGGGGCTGGAAGGACTTCATCGCCTCGGAGAAGGACACCGCCAAGGACATTCGCGGCGCCATCCAGCAGCTCGCCACCGAGACGGGCCTGGAGATCGGCGAGTTCCGTCGCATCGTCCACATGGTCCAGAAGGGCGAGCGCGAGGCGCGGATCGCCAAGAAGGAGATGGTCGAAGCGAACCTGCGCCTCGTCATCTCGATTGCCAAGAAATACACCAACCGCGGCCTGCAGTTCCTCGACCTGATCCAGGAAGGCAACATCGGCCTGATGAAGGCGGTCGACAAGTTCGAGTACCGCCGCGGCTACAAGTTCTCCACCTACGCCACCTGGTGGATCCGCCAGGCGATCACCCGCTCGATCGCCGACCAGGCGCGGACCATCCGTATCCCGGTGCACATGATCGAGACGATCAACAAGATCGTCCGCACCTCGCGCCAGATGCTGCACGAGATCGGCCGCGAGCCGACGCCGGAGGAACTTGCCGAGAAGCTGGCGATGCCGCTGGAGAAGGTGCGCAAGGTCCTGAAGATCGCCAAGGAGCCGATCTCGCTCGAGACGCCGATCGGCGACGAGGAGGACTCCCACCTCGGCGACTTCATCGAGGACAAGAACGCCATCCTGCCGATCGACGCGGCGATCCAGGCGAACCTGCGCGAGACCACCACGCGGGTGCTCGCCTCGCTGACCCCGCGCGAGGAGCGCGTGCTGCGCATGCGCTTCGGCATCGGCATGAACACCGACCACACGCTGGAGGAGGTCGGGCAGCAGTTCTCGGTGACCCGCGAGCGCATCCGGCAGATCGAGGCGAAGGCGCTCAGGAAGCTCAAGCACCCGAGCCGCTCTCGCAAGCTCAGAAGCTTCCTGGATAACTGACAACCAGTTGATATGATTAAAGAAAACGGCGGGCTCGGGCCCGCCGTTTTCGTTTGGGACTTAACCTGATCAGTCGCCGGAGGGCGGCCGTTTTTTCTCTTCGCGGGCCGGTTCGTAGAGCCGGCCGTCCTCGGTCGCCTGGTGCACGGGCGGCGCCTTGGGCCGTTCCGGACTGCCCTGCGGGCTGTCCTCGCCGGGGGCGTCGCGATGATAGGGGTCGAGCGTGCCGCCCTTGGCCTGCTTGTGGCGGTCGCCGCCGATGGCCGGCTCGCCGGCGGGCGGATTCGGATAGCGATCTCCGTAGGTTAGCCCGAGCCTGTCGACGGGATTGTGCTGGGCGTCGTAGCGCACGCGCTCTGCGTCCCTGGCGAGCTTGCGGTCTTCGGTGGTCAGTCGGGCGCGGGATTCGACCATCTCGGTCTCTCCTGGAATGGGGTCAAGGCTTCCATGCGGAGAACGATCGGCGACAGAGTAAGTTCCGCACCATGCCTCTGCCGCCGCGGTGCCGGGACAGTGCCAGGACGGTGCCGGAACCGTGCCGTCGCTGTGCCGCGGGGCTGCCGGCCGGGTGCCAGGCATGCGGGCCACGGATCTCACTCACCGCGCCGGCGCGAACACCGGGCAGGGGGTGGCGATGCCGCGCAGCGGATGGTCGCCGAGCGCGACCAGCGGCTCGCTCGTCTCCGCGGCGAAGGCGCCGGACACCAGCACCGGTCGGCCGAGCGGCCGGCACAGGCCTTCCAGCCTGCTCACCAGGTTGACCGCCGGACCGATGGCGGTGAAGTCGAGCCGGTCGGCGGCGCCGATATTGCCCCACAGCATCTCGCCGAGATGCAGGGCGGTGCCGTACAGCAGCGGCGGCCGGCCCGCGCCGGCGCGCTGCCGGTCGAGGTGGTCCATGCCGGCGCGCGCGGCGGCGGTGGCGCGCAGCGCCGCCTCGCAGGCCACCGCCGCCTGGCGCCCCTCGACCGGGAAGATCGCCAGCACCCCGTCGCCGATGAACTTCAGAACCTCGCCGCCGAAGGCGTGCACGGCGCCGGCGATGCGGTCGAACCAGTCGCCGAGCGCGGCGACCACCTCGTCCGGCGCTGCGGCCTCCGACAGTTCGGTGAAGCCGCGCAGGTCGGCGTAGAGCAGCACGGCGCGGATGGTCTCGCCGGCATCGCGCCGCAGCCGGCCAGCCAGCACCCGGGCGGCGCTGCGCCGGCCGAGATAGGTCTCCAGCAGCGCCGCCGTCGTGGCGCGCGCGGCGAGCACCGCCAGCGGGGCCGCGGCGAAGCGGGCGACGTCGCCGAGCAGCGCCGCCTCGCCGGCCCGGAGAGGACGGCGCGCCGCCCAGCCCAGGACGGCGGGGCCAGCGGATGAGGGATCGGCAGAGGAAGGGTCGGCCGAGGAAGGGGTGGCTGAGGAAAGGTTGGCGGCGGCGCCGACGACATCCTGGCGGACGATGCCGGTGCCGAGCCCGGCCAGCCAGTCGCGCCCGACAGGGTCGCTCCCGGATAGCGCGGCTGCGGGCGCCGGCCGCTGGCCAAGCCCCAGCGCCTCGATGACCTCGCCGTCCCCGGCGCGCCACAGCCAGGTGCGCCGCGCGATGATCGGATGCGGCGCGGCCTGGGTGAGGGCGCCGCCGGCAAGCGGCAGGCCGGCGGCGGCGAGCCTGCCGCCGAGCGCCGCCAGCGCGGCGCCGCCGTCGGGCAGGCCGGCGGCCTCGTCGACCAGGAAGGACAGGACGTCGGGCAGCGTCATGGCGGCGATCATGCATCGCCGCGGCCGCCGTGTCATGACGGTGGTGGACGGCCCCGCCCCGATTGCGGCGCGCGCCGGAGCACCTACATATCGCCAGGCGCGCCCGCGACGCGGGCCGGAGGAGGCCGCCGATGTCCGAGACCGTGCACACCGAAATCGAGATCGCGGCGCCGCAGGCGACCGTCTTCGCCTTCCTCACCGATCCCGACAGGATCATGCGCTGGCTCGGCGGCAGCGCGACGATGGAGCCGCGCCCCGGCGGCATCTACCTGGTCAGCGTCGGCGACCGTCACGTCGCCCGCGGCAGGTTCACCGAGGTGATCCCGGTGCACCGGCTCGCCTACACCTTCGGCTGGGACGCGCGCGACAACGTGCCGCCCGGCTCCGGCCTGATCGAGATCGACCTCGTCGAACACAACGGCGGCACCCTGGTGCGCTTCACCCACAGCGGCCTGCCCGACGAGGCCGAGCGCGCCGGCCACGCCAGGGGCTGGGCCCACTACCTGAACCGGCTGGCGATCGCCGCCAGCGGCGGCGACCCCGGCCCCGACACGCTGGCGTGAGGCGAGGCGAGGCCGCAGCCCCGCTGCGATCCCGGCGGCCGCGAGCGGCCCCGAGGACGCTTCCGGCAAGACCGTAGCGCAGGGCGGAAGGTGACGGTCGCGCCGCCAGCGGCGACTAGCGGAAAAGCGACCGGAATGTCGCTTTTTCAAGTAATCGGCAGTCCGAAATCTCCTTGCGCCGGCTCACTAATTACTGTGAGATCATGTTTTATGGCTCCCCAGGAGACCGACATGTTCTTCTCTTTCGAATTTCGAAACAAGTATTCCCGTCACAAACAGGTCCGGCGCCGTTTATACTCGGCTGCGGTTGCGATGGCGGCCATGTTCGGACTTGCGCCGGCCGTCTCGGCGGAGGTCATCCAGATTTCCGCCGCGGGCCTCGTTCGCCACTGTCCCTGCGATTTCGATCCCGCCGACGGCGCCCTGGTCAGCCAGGGCGTGCTTCAGCCGCAAGACGCAGGCGCCCGCTACTTCGCCCCTGTCGTGTTCCCGGCATCCGGCGTCAACGTCTGCGAGGTCGCCATGGTCTATCGCGACGTCAACGACGCCGACACGATGACAGCCTCGCTCAACCGCAAGAGTTTCGCGGTCGGAGGCGATGCCTTCGTTCCGCCGGTGGCGATGGCGACCCTGAAGAGCGGGCCCGGCGTGGTCGATACGGTGCGGCGCGCCGCGAAGACGAAGATCAAACGGGCGAAGATAAACACATCGAAATATTTCTACTTCCTGGAGGTCGAGGTGCCGACCATAAACCTCGAGATCCTGGGCTTTCAGATCGTCACCGGAAAGACCTGCTGAACGGCAGACATTCACGAGATTTCCCTGCAGGCGTTGTGCAGGCCGCAAGGCGGCACGTCATCGGAATGTGGGAGATTGCAATGAAACGTCGAACCATACCCGCCCGCATGTGCGGGGCGCTTGTTGCCGCCCTTGCAGTTCAGGCCGCAAGCCCCGTCGCTGCCGCCGAAACCTTCGGCGCCAGGCTGACCCATCAGCTCACCCCGCCCGAATACTGCACCAGCAACAAGGGCAAGATGTGCACCTGGGTGCTGATGGAGGCGCAGGGCAACGCGGGCAAGGAGACCGCGCCCCGCAACGGGACGGTGGACAAGATCCGGCTGGTCGCGTGCGCGCCGGCCGGCTCGTTCGTCCTCCAGGTCGTCCGCGTCAAGCCGGGCACCGAGAAGGTCAAGGCGATCAGCACCGGCCCCGTCGTCAACTATCAGGGGACCAAGCGCAACTGCACCGCCAGCAAGAACTTCGACGTGGAGGAATTCGACGTCGACGTGCCGATCCGGAAGGGCCAGTCGCTCGCCGTGGTCGCGACCGAGGTCCGCTTCATGTACAATTCCGGCAGCGGACCTTCGATCATGTACGACCCGCCGCTCGCCGAAGGCGACGCCTTCCGCACCACCAGCCTCGATTCCGGCTTCCTGATGATCCAGGCCGAACTCGCGCCGTGATGGGGGGGCGGTGATCCCGGATCGCCCTTGGCGCGTCGGGGATAGCTTCAGCGCAGGCCGGGTGCCGCGTCAGGCGTCCGGCGCGCCGGCGGAGGTGCGCGTCGGGTCAGCCGGCGTCCCCGGATTGCGCGGCGTTAATCCGCGGACGCGCCAACCGCGCGATTCGGGGGCTCCATCCGGGCTACGGGGCCGGCTCGACGGCTCTGGCTGCGAGTGCAGGCCGAACGCGCGTGGTTGGCGCGCGGGCCTCGATCCTTCGAGACGGCCGCTGCGCGGCCTCCTCAGGATGAGGGGCGGGGGTTGGGGGCGTTGCCGTTGGAGGTGTGTTGCCGTCGGGGATGGCTTGGGATCGGGCGGCCGCACTCCCGGATTGCGCGGAGTTTATCCTCGGACGCGCCAGCGGCGCGATCCGGGGGCTTCATCCGGGCTGCGGGCGGGCCTACGCACGGGCCACGGGCCCCCGCCCTCCGGTGCCGGCCTTCACTCCCGCACGCGCGTCATGCTACCCCCTGCATACCAATGAAACGGAGGGTCCCATGACCTGGAGCATCTATCTGTCGGGGGAGATCCATTCCGACTGGCGCGAGCGGATCGTGGCGGGGGCCGAGGCGGCCGGGCTGGACGTCGAGTTCTCCGCGCCGGTGACGCATCACGAGGCCTCCGACGATTGCGGCGCTGCGATCCTCGGCGCGGAGGCAGACAAGGTCTGGCACGACCGCAAGGGGGCGCAGCTGAACGCGATCCGCACGCGCACGCTGCTGGAGCAGGCCGACATCGTCGTGGTGCGGTTCGGCGACAAGTACCGGCAGTGGAACGCCGCCTTCGACGCCGGCTACGCGGCGGCGCTGGGGACGCCGATTATCGTGCTGCATCCGCCCGAGCACGGCCACGCGCTGAAGGAGGTGGACGCCGCCGCGCTCGCCGTCGCCGAGACGCCGGAGCAGGTGGTGGCCTGCCTGGCCTACGTCGTCGCCGGCACGCTGCCGGGCTATACCGACCGGGCCCGGGCGGCGGAGTAGGGGTCGACCTTCGACCGGCGGCCACGGACGTCCGGACTTGCCCGCAGGCCGCGTCAGGCCTCGTTTTCCGAGAGGGCGCCGGTTGCGCTGGTGCGGACACGGGCGCCGCGCAGGTGCGCGGCGGTGGCCGGCCAACGGGCTTCCAGCAGCCGCGCCTTGGCGATCCGTGTCGTGTTGACGCTGTCGGACTGGTTGCCGCCGAGGACGCTGTAGGCGGTGCCGTCTTCGCCGTTGTAGAAGCCGACATGCCCCTGCCAGCCGTCCCGCGATCCGCGCCAGAAAACCATGACGGCCCCCCAGACGGGTTCGCTGGGCACGCCGAATCTCGCCCAGTTGCGCGCACCGAGGGGATTCTGCGGCAATGGCTCGTCGGGCAGGGTGGAGCCGATGCAGTGGGCGGCGAACAGGCCGCACCACGGCACGTCGTCCCCCTTGTAGTCTATCCCCGCGCCCTCGGCCCAATCGATGATGGTGGGATTGGAGGCCGGACCCTCCACCTCCTTGACGCCCCGCAGCCTGCGCGCTTCCGACATCCAGACGAACCGCGACAGGTCGGGCAGGGCGGCGGACTGGGCGAACAGTGCCCCTTCCGTCGCATCGTCGACCACGCCGTCGACCGCCAGCCCGTGGCGCTTCTGGAACTCCTTGACGGCAGCCATCGTGGCGCGCCCCCAGATGCCGTCCAACGGGCCGGGATCGAAGCCCTGCGAACGAAGGGCCGTCTGAATTGCCATTACATCCATCGGTTCCTCCCGTAATGCGTGTGGTACGTTACATATATACACTTATTGCGAGCATCATGGCGAGGCCTTCGGCGGGGCCGAGAATTTCCGTGCAGAACGGGACCGGCGGCGGGCGCGCCGCCCCCGTGGCTTGAGACGGGGAGGGAGCGGGCGGGACATGCCGGCGCGGCGGACGGCTGCGCGGGCGACGGCGTCCGGACCACTGCGCCCGGACCACTGCACCCGGAGGGCGAAGCCGGCGCCGGCCTTCCGCAACGGCAATCGTTGCGGCGGCGGCCGGAAGCCGCTAAATGCCTCGCAGCGCTGAAAAAAGGGCGATTTCCGGCGGTGCCGCGCGGGATCCTGCCGGGAGGGCGTTCCTGACGCGGCTATCGTTCCCAATTCAGGAACGCTGCATTCATTCTTTTGCAGCTAGCCCCGGTTTGAAACATTCGAAACAATTTTACCCGCTGCTTGCCGTGCGGTTGAAACCTGCAACAGCGATTTTGTTTCCCGTCGGTCGCGGCCTGGTGTCGCGGACGGGATACAAGGAAGCGCCACCGGCCTCCGAAGAACGGTCCGGGCCCCCAACCTGATCGTTCGTCGCTCGAGGACTTTCCTCCAGCCGGAGCCGGTCGGCGCCGACCTTCCCCCCACGTCCCCCGCGCCTAGTCCCGCCCGGACATCCGCGCCGCGGCCGACATCCCATCCGATCGCGCTTCCTCCCCTCGAGCGGTCGGACCTGACCTCCGCGCCGGCGTTCCGGGCCCCTGGCCCGAGCGTCGGCGTCCATTTTTGCGCTCCCGCCCGGCATCATCGGACACCTCCCCCTGCCACGCGACGCACGCCATGCCGGAGCAGCATGGGAGCGTTGTTTGCATATCCGTCGCAATGTCCCTATATAACATGTCAATAATCACAAGGTGGCAGTTCGCGCCGGAAAGGGCAGCCTTTTCCGTGGCGAAGTATTGTGTCGTCTGCACCAGGTTCGACGCCGAAAAGGAGAGAAAAAGTGACTGTGGAATACGATGAGACCGGCAAGATTGTACTGGACCACGTTTACAACCAGCCGGATCCGATTGCGTATTTCTCCACACTCAGCAAGCTCGATTACTCGATTCCGGGCGAGGCCGCGCCGGTGTTCCGCAAGGTGATCGAGGCCTGGCGGGGCGGTGCGGAGACCGACGAAGTCAACCTCCTGGATCTCGGCTGCTCCTACGGCATCAACGCGGCCATCCTGAAGCACGACCTCAGCATGGGCGATCTCTACACGCACTATGCCGGGGCGAAGCTGGCCGGGCTGTCGGAGGACGACCTGATCGAACACGACCGGCAGTTTTACGCCAAGCACCTGGCCGATCCGGACCTCGCCGTGACCGGCGTCGACATCGCCGCCAACGCGATCGACTACGCCGTTCAGGCGCAGATGCTGGATGACGGCTTCACGGCGAACCTGGAGACCGGGCCGCTGCCGGCCACCGCGTCGGAGGCGGTCGGCGATGCCAACCTGGTCATCTCGACGGGCTGCGTCGGCTACGTGCGGCAGGCGACGTTCGAGAAGATCCTCGAGGCCGGCGGCGACGAGCGCCCCTGGATGGCGCATTTCGTGCTGCGGATGTTCCCATACGAGGAGTTCGAGGACCTGCTGGCGGGCCACGGCTACGTCACGGAGACGCTGCCGGCGACCTTTCGCCAGCGCCGCTTCGCATCGGCGGAGGAGCGCGACCACGTGCTCTCCAACCTGTCCGACCTCGGACTGGACGCCGCAGGCAAGGAAGCCGACGGCTGGTATCACGCCAACTTCCATCTGTCGCGGCCGGCGGAGGCCGTCGAGGCGATGCCGCTGCGCGAGATGATCCCGCACTAGTCCGGTTCGCGGCAGGGCCGGGGCCGGGCCCGCACGGGCCAGGTCCTCGCGCAGCTTCCAAATTGACCTCGCGTCAGCAAACGCGGTAGTCCCGTCCGGGGTCGCCGTGCCCGGCGTTGCCGGCACGGCAGATCCCTGGGCAAGCTCGGGCAGGCGGGGCGATCGCGTGACGGCTGGAACTGGCGCTGAAGCGACCGCGCAGGCGGACGCGATGACACCCGCACGCCGCAACCGGCTGATCGCGGCGGGCACCATCGGCAACGTGCTGGAATGGTACGATTTCGCCATCTACGGCTATCTCGCGTTTGCCATCGGCCACAACTTCTTCCCCCAGATCGATGCCACCGCCCGGGTGCTGGCGGCGTTCGGCGTCTTCGCCATCGGCTATTTCATGCGCCCGATCGGCGGCGTCGTGATCGGCCATATCGGCGACCGGTACGGCCGCCGCGCGGCGCTGACCTGGTCGGTCGTGCTGATGGCGGTGCCGACCTTCCTGATCGGGCTGATGCCGACCTACGCGGCGATCGGGCTTGCCGCGCCGCTGCTCCTGACCCTGCTCAGGATGCTGCAGGGCCTGTCGGTGGGCGGCGAGTACACGAGCTCCATGGTGTTCCTGGTCGAGCAGGCGCGCACCGACCGGCGCGCCTTCTACGGCGCCTTCTCGGTGCTCGGCGCCGTCGGCGGCATCCTGCTCGGCTCGGCCGTCGCCGCCGCCCTCACCGCCGCGCTCAGCCCGGACCAGGTCGAGGCCTGGGGCTGGCGCATTCCGTTCCTGTTCGGGCCGCTGATCGGCGTCGCCGGCTACCTGCTGCGGCGGCAGATGGCCCACTCGATGCCGGAGGCGCACCGGTTCGTGCACCCGCCGGTCGTCGAGGCGTTCCGCGACCACTGGCGGCTGATCCTCAGGATCGCCGGGATGTCGATGATCAACGCGGTCGGCTTCTACGTGATGTTCGTCTACGTGGCGGACTGGATGCAGTCGGCCGACGGCATCGCGCCGGCGCGGGCGCTGGAGATCAACACGATCAACATGGTGCTGCTGCTGCCGGTCATCCTGGGCGGGGCGCTGCTGTCGGACCGGATCGGCCGCAAGCCGGTGATGATGACCTCGGTCGCCCTGGTGGCGGTGGCGGCCTGGCCGCTGTTCTGGCTGATGCACCACCCGAACGGCTGGCTGGCCTTCCTGGGGCAGTTCGGCTTCGTGCTGGCGCTCGGCGGCTTCTTCGCCTGCAACGCGGCGGTGCTGATCGAGGCCGTGCCGCGGGCGATCCGCTGCACCACCGTCTCGCTCGGCTACAACATCTGCCTGGGGCTGGCCGGCGGCACCGCGCCGCTGGTCGCCGCCTGGCTGGTCGCGCGCACCGACTACCAGCCGGCGCCGGCCTTCTACGTGATCGCCGCCGCGGTCGTCTCGCTGGTCTCGCTGACGTCGTTCAGGGAAACCTACCGCTCGCCGCTGCCTGCGTGAGCGCGGCGCGGCCTGCTCAGCCGGCCAGTTCCCAGGTCACGTTGACCTCGACCGACAGCGTCTGCTCGCCGGCCTCGACGGGAACCGATGCGGCGGCGTCGCGCATCATCACGGCTTCCTGCTTGTACATCGGCCGGTAGCCGCCGGATTCGGTGATCGACTGGATGGGGCCGAGCTGGACGCCGGCGGCGCCGGCATAGATGTCGGCCTTGCGCATCGCGTCCTGCATGGCGAGCCTGCGCGCCTCGTCGAGCCGCTTGTCGGCGTCGGAGACGTCGAAGGAGATGCCGCCGATCCGGTTGGAACCGACGGAGACGACCTTGTCGAGCACCGGGCCGAGCCTGGCGAGGTCGCGCACGGTGACGGTGACGGAGTTGCCGACGGTGTAGCCGATGATGCGCGGCCCCTCGGCGTCGTCCCTGGCGTCCGGCTTGTGCTGGTAGCGCGGCTGGACGCGGAAGCCGGAGGTCTGGATGTCGCGGGCCTCGATGCCCGCCTCCTTCAGCGCCGCGATCACCTCGGCGATGGCGGCGTTGTTGGCGTCCAGCGCCTCGCGGGCGGTTTTTGCCTCGGTCTCGACGCCGGTGTTGAGCGTGGCCATGTCGGGGGCGACGGAGATCTCGCCCTGGCCTGTCAGCGACAGCGTCGGCCGTGGCGCGTCCTGCGCCCGCGCGGGCAGCACGAAGAGGGCGGCGCAGGCCAGTGCCGCCGTGACGATGCTCGCGCGCAGCATGACTGAAAGATGCATGAAGTCCTGACCTTGATGTTTCGGATCTGGTGCTTGCTTCACCACCCAAATACGTCGGCAGTGGGGCGCATGGTGGGCCCGACATGGTTAATGCCGGCTTAACCATGGTCGCGGCAGGCGGGTCGCCGCGCGATCGCGACGAATGCGCGGGCGGGCACTTGCCCCCCGGGTGCCGCCTTGTGATAAAGAGGCCGCCTCGGATTCTTTCCGGGCCTGTAGCTCAACTGGTTAGAGCCGGCCGCTCATAACGGTCTGGTTGCAGGTTCGAGTCCTGCCAGGCCCACCAAATCTTCCGGTTTGCCCGTCTTTTGCCAGTCCGCTTCCCTGTCCTTGCCGGGGCTCGCGTTCCGGAGATGGAGGTCGAGCGATCTCGTCTTCTGCTTCTTCAAGATGGGCGCGCGTCTCCGGCTCGGCCGCCGCGCCGTGCGGCGGCCGTTTCGTCGGATGACGGGTCCGGAGGTGGCGGGCGGCCGTGGCGCCGCCCGCGGCTATTGGCCGTTCAGGATGGCGAGCGCTTCGCTGAGCGGGGTCTGGCAGTCGGTGCTGGCCCGCGAGTTCTGGTCCATGCCCTGGTCGCGCAACTGCATGACCTGGTCCTTTTCCTCCTGGCTCAGATCGGCGCTGCGGAGCATTTCGTCGATCTGCTCGACCATCGCCTCGCAAGACTGCGCCGCGGCGGGGCGAACCGAGACCGCCGAGCCGAGGGCGACGGCAATCACAAGTGCAAAAGTTCCGATGAGTTTCATGACAGTCCTCTTCCTTGGTTGACTCAGGGGTTCACGAACCCAGGGGTTGACGATCTCAGGTGGGCGAGCTCGCGAAACGCCGCGCTGGCCGCAAGGAGGTCTCCGAACAGAGATATCCGCCTTCTGTCTCAGTTCGATGGCGTGCCGCTGCGACAGCCGGATCGGGTACGGGAAAGGGCGACCTTCGCCCATCCCGTGGCCGTGGCCCGGCCGGCCGCGCAGACCTCCGGGACGGCGATCGAGTTCAGGCCCGAAGACGGCGAGAGCCCGATCTGCCCACATCACACGACAAGCCTCTCCCCACGACGGTGTCATTTGGCCTGCGTCCCGCGCAGACCCAGCGGCCGGGGCGCCGCCACGCCAGGACCCGACCTACGGTCAGCACGATACGCCGGAAGAGTGCCGGCAAACAACACGTTGCCGGTGTATTCCACCTCTTTCCCGCAGGCCTGGCGGCCGGTCGCGAGGGCCGGTGCGATGCAAGCGTCAGTCGCCGCCGTCCATCGGTCCGACGGGCGGGAACGCCATGCCGGCGACCAGGGCCGGAATGACGAAGTGCAGGCACTTCTCGCCGTCGGCGAAGGACAGGTCATCGCCCAGGACCTCGCGCAGGCGCGGCGGATTGGCACGGACGTAGCCGAGCGTGCCGTAGATCAGCGAGAGACGGAAGAACAGCTCCTCCCGCGACAGGTCGGGGCGGGCGCGGCTGATCATGTCGACGAAGCGCCGGGCGAACGGGTCGAAGAATTCCTTGACGATCTCGCGGACCTCGGGGTTCGGATCGAAGGCGGTGAAGCCGTAGAATTCCTTGAACGCCTTCTCGCCGGGCGTCTTGCCGAGACGGACGACGGGGGCGACGAACGCGGTGACGACCTTCGCGATGTCGGGGATGCCGTCGACGGCCTCGCGCTCGCACTCGTCGAGCATCGCCATGCGCTCGGCGTTCAGGCCGTCGCAGCGACGCGCCATCACGGCCCGCAGCAGGCCCTGCTTGCTGCGGAAGTAGTAGTGGATGGCGGCGCTGTTGGCGGACGCCGCCTCGGAGATCATCCGGAGCGAGACGCCGCTGTAGCCGTATTTCGAGAACATCAGCTCGGCGGTGTCGAGCAGCCGCTCTTCGGTGGACCTGGCGGTCTTCTCGACAGTCTGACGGGTTGTCTTCTTTGCCATGTCTGTTCTTCGGCGACCGTTCGAGGACTGGGCGGCCCGGCGTCACGCGGACGACGTGCCGGCCGTTGCGGCGTCATACGGGAATTGCGGAGCCGGAGCGATCCCCATGGGATGGCTACCGCAAGATCCCGGGCAAATACAGGACCCACTCGGGGCTGAGGATCATCAGGGCGACGACGACGATGTCGGAGACGAGGAACAGCGCCACCCCGGCATAGATCCCCATCAGGCTGGCATAGTCGCTGGCGACGTTGCGGATGATGAAGACGTTCATGCCGACCGGCGGCGTGATCATGCCGATCTCCAGGAGCTTCACCGCCAGCACGCCGAACCAGACCATGCTGATCTGTTCGGCCGCGAAGATCGGCATCAGGATCGGCAGGGTCACCAGCATCGCCCCGAACGGCTCCATGAACATGCCGAGGATCAGGTAGATCAGCACGACGAGGAACATCAGCTCGGTAAAGGACAGGTCGGCGCCGTTGACCATGCCCGCCAGGAAGCCGGTGACGCCGCTGAGGCTGAGGAAGCGGGTGAACATCACCGCGCCGACGCCGACGATGAACAGCGCCGAGCAGGTCATCAGGGTCTCCTGTAGCGAGTCCCAGACGATCTTGCGGGTCAGCCGCCGCGTCGCCGCCGCCAGCAGGAAGGCGCCCATGGCACCAGCCGCGCCGGCCTCGGTGGCGGTGAAGAAGCCGCCGAACAGGCCGCCGAACACCAGCGCCACCAGCGCCAGCACCGGCCAGATGCCGAAGATCGCCTGGCGGATCGGGAGCAGGTCCCGGCCGCCGGCGCGGCGCGGCACGATGTCGGGCCGCAGCCACGTCACCAGCAGCACGACGATGCAGTAGCCGAGCGCCGTGGCGATGCCGACGGATATGCCGCCGACGAACACCTGGGTGACCGACGTCTCGGTGAACACGCAGTAGACGATCATCAGGATCGACGGCGGGATCAGGGCGCCGATCGTGCCGCCGGCGGCGACCGAGCCGCAGGCGAAGTTCGCCCGGTAGCCTGCGGCCACCATCTCTGGAATGGCGATCCGTCCCATCGCCGCGGCGCAGGCGAGGCTCGACCCGCAGACGGCGGCGAAGCCGCTACAGGCCAGGATGCTGGAGATGGCGAGGTTGCCCGGCAGCCACCGCATCAGCGAGCGGGCGGTGTCGAACAGGCCGGTGGTGATGCCCGAGTGGTAGCTGATGAAGCCCATCAGCAGGAACATCGGGATGGCGCTGAGCGTCCAGCTCGCCACGAAGTGATAGGGCGTGGCGGCGAGCGTTCCGAGCGCCGGCTCCCAGCCGATCATGAAGCCGATGCCGAGGAACGAGACGACCACCATGGCGATCGCGATCGGCACGCGCACCAGCAGCAGGATGCACAGCGCAAGGATGCCGTAGAGGCCGATCTCGACGTTCATCGGCGCGACCCGCAGACCATCACAGCCGCTCCCGACCGGGGGCGTTGGTGCGGCCCGAGGCCTGCTCGCCGGCGTACCAGACGCAGACGACGGCCGCGAGCAGGTAGGAGACGGGCAGGATGAAATAGGCCGGCCAGACCGGGACCCGGACGGTCACCGACAGCAGGTAGGAGCGGGTCTCGAACTCGCCGAGGGCCTCCTGCAGGCTCATGTAGGCGAGGGCGGCGTAGACGGCCGCGCAGAACAGGGCTGTCGCCGCGTTGCTCCAGCGCATCATGCGCGGGCCGTAGAAGTCGCCGAACACCTCGACGACGATCATCGCCCGGTTGCGCTCGACCCAGGCCAGCGGCAGGAAGGCGACGAGCGGCATGTAGTAGCTCGCGACGATCTCGATGGTGGCGGGGATCGGCGTGCCCAGGGCGCGCAGGACGATGTCGACGGTGATGTGCACCATCATCAGCACGATGCTCGCCGCGCCGAGCGCGACGAGGCAGCGGATCGCGACATCGCGCCAGTGCCGGGGATCTGCCTTTGCGTGCGGTGTCACGGAACCCTGCCGGAACGATCTCTAACGGGCCTGCTCCGCCGCATAGTGGCGCACGAACGTCCTGTAGTCATTGGGCGCCCGGCCGAGGATCGCCGACAGGACGAGGGGGGTGCCGCCAGGCAGGCCGTGCCGCTGGTAGTGCCGCAGCATCTTTCGGCCGATCTCTATGCCGGTGTCGTCGAACCCGCCGGCGCGGGCGCCTTTCTCCCAGTCCTCGATCGCCGATTCCCGCGCCTCCACCGGGCGGCCGAGCTCGTCGGCCAGGATCGCCGCCATGTCGCGTGTCGTCAGCGCATCGCCGCACAGCTCGAAGACGCCGCCGTCCAGCCTGCCGGTGGTGAGCGCGATGAAGGCCGCCTCGCCGACGTCGTCTGCGTCGACGACCGCCATCGACAGGTCGGTGCGGTAGGGCCGCGCCAGGATGCCGTGGTCGACGACCTGCCGCCACTCGCGGCGGAGGTTCTGCATCAGCATGGCCGGCTGCAGGATCGCAAACCGCATGCCGGATTCGATCACCGCTTCCTCGATCAGCAGCTTCTGGTGGTGGTGGTGCATGCCGGTCATCTGCGGATGCAGGACCGAGAGGAAGACGAACTTTTCGACGCCGGAGGCGGCGGCCGTGGCGATGAAGCGGCGGGCGATATCGGCTTCGTCGGCCATGAACACCGGCGGCACGTAGAGGACCGTCCGAACGTCTTGCGTGACGCGCGCCATGTCGTCGCCGTCGCGCAGGTCGCCGGTCACGACGTCCGGGCAGCCGGCGGCGCGAAGGCGTTCAGCAGACCTGGCATTAGAGGACAGCGCCCGGAAGCCGGCGCCGGCTTCGAGCAGCCGTTCGATGACCGGCCGGGCCATCAGGCCCGACGCGCCGACGATCAGGGTGGTCATGGCCGCGGGGCTCACGCGCCCGCCGCGGTCCCGGCCGTCCGGGCGTCCCCGGGGGTCTCGGCATCGGCGCAGCGCGCATGGATGCGCAGCAGTTCCTCGATGGTGGAGGGATCGCGGCGGCCCAACCCGCACTCCGTGCCGATGCCGAAGTCCGGCCAGTGGCGCGCGGCGACGTTCATGCGGCGCAGGGTGCCTTCCTCGCCGTCGGTGTAGTGGACGAGGCCGAGGAACAGTTCCGTGCCCTCGTGCAGGCGCAGGTCCTTGAGCGGCTCGAAATAGGCGTCGTCGTCACGGTCGCGGGGCACCGGCATGTGGACGAAGTCGATCGGCCGGTGGACATGGTCGGTGACGAAGTTGGCCATCGTCACCATGACGCCCATGTCCTTCGGCTCGACGCCGTGCTTGTGGCGGAAGTCGCCGTAGCACAGGTGGTAGCCGACGGGCACGGTCTGCGGGACGAGGTCGATCATCCGCGACAGCCGGACCAGGCACTCGGTCTTGTCGTCGTCGTAGAACAGGCTGCGCAGGCCCTCCCAGATGAAGATCTCCAGGCAGGCGTCCCACTGGATGGCGAGGTCCTCGTGCGGGATAGAGGCGACGATGTCGGCCACCTCCTTGCGCATATTCTCCTCCAGCGCCTCGGCGACGTCCTCGTGGCTTTCCGGCGCCACGATCCCGGCGAGGAAGGCGATCGGGGTGGGCAGCGACACCTGGAAGCGGACGTCCGGGGCAATGACGCCCTCGTCCTTCAGGCGCCTGAACAGGGCATGGGATTCGCGGGCGAGCCTGGCGTAGCCGAACGAGGGGACGACCAGCGTCTTCGGATCGACGCCCGCCTTCAGGCGGTACTTCGGGGCGACCTTCTCGGGCACCGTGCCGGAATCCGGGTGCCAGTCGTGGCCGGCAGGCTCGAACTCGTCGGAGAAGTGCAGCACCCGCGCCTGGCTGGTGATCCAGTAGTTGCGCGGGCCGGTCTCGCCGTCGGTGATGCGGCGCAGCCGGTTGCCGAGGGTGCCGCCGACCATCCTGAAGGCGGACTCCGCGTCGGTGGTCGGGACCGTGCCGACCATGTGCACATGATGGGCCGGTTCGCCGGATGAGGTCGTCATGCTGGTCTGTCCTTGGCTCGAAGTGGCGGCGCCGCGACCGGATCCCGGCCGGCGCGGCGCCGTGGCAACGCTGGTCGGCTGATCTACTGCCCGTAAGTGGAAAGGTCGACCTTGTCCCAGATCTCGGTCTGCATCCGGTCCGCCACCGCCTTCGGGTCGGTGCCGGTCTCGGCGATGATCCCCTCCCACTTCTCGAGCAGGCTGCGGAAGGTCGCGATCTTCGTTTCGACGTCCGCAATCCCGTTGTCGGTCGCAGCCTTGGCGGCCACCTGGAGGTCGCTCTCGACGAAGGAGTCGGCGAACTCGGTCAGGGAGGCTCCCGGCTCGTGGAAGGTGACGCCGGCGTCCTTGCCGGCCGCGACCGCCTTGTCCGGCGAGGTGTAGCCCCAGGCCTGGTTCATGTCGGCGCCGGCACGGTTGGAGGCGCCGATCAGCGCCTTGCGCTCCTCCGGCGAGCGGGCCTTCCAGACGTCGGCTGCGACCGCTGCGGGGATGGTCGTGTAATAGAGGCCGAGCGGGATCATGGTGACGTCGGTCACGACCTCGAGGAGCCGGTACGAGGTGAGGTCGACGACCGAGGCGATTTCGCCGTCGAGCAGGCCCTGCGAGATCGATTCGAAGGTCTCGGTGGGCGGCGCGTTGACGGCGATCGCGCCGGCGGCCTCGGCGAAGCGGGCGTAGGGCGGGCTCGGCGTGCGCAGGCGCAGGCCCTTCAGGTCGGCCAGTTCCGTGACCGGCTTCCTGGTCAGGATCACGAAGGGGTCGGTGGAGACCGACCCGGTGTAGACGATGCCGAACTTCTTGAGCTCGGCCTGGCAGTCGGCGCAGTTGACGACGTATTCGGTCATCGCCGCCGAGACCGTCATCGCGTCGCTGGCAAGCATCGCCAGGTCGCCGGTCATCAGGAAGTCGGACAGGTCGGAGGGGAAGAAGGCCGGCAGCACGTTGCCGACCTCGGCGAGCTTGCTGTTGAGCGCGCTCTTCATTTCCTTGAGGCCGACGATTTCCATGCCGACGAGGGCGGTGCCGAGTTCGCCGCCGGACTCCTCCTCAAGATACGTTCCGAAGTTGGTGTAGAACACCGAGACGACCGGCGAACTGGGCGGCTGGCCCGGCGCGGCGCGCAGTTTCGTCTCGGCGGAGGCCGTGGCGACGGCGCTCGCCGCGACGACGGATCCGACGATCGTACCGACGACGGCAAGTGTCGACAGGCGCTTCAGCATTCAGTCCTCCCTGGCTGTCCGACCGGCGGCCGTGCGGCCCCGTGCCGCCGCCCCGATCCTTTGTTTTCTTCTAGAGTTCGCAGGCTCTTAGCAACCTCGAGCAGTGCCGGCCGGCGAAAATTAATCAGTTGCTTGAATAATTCGACTGACAGAGATATGTCAAGCGCCACGTGATCGTGTCCAGAGGGAGTCGCCGGGCCATGGGAATTGAACGAGTGCCGAGCCGTGTAGAGGAGCTGGGGAACGGCCTGTTCGGCTATGTCCAGGGCAACGGATCGTGGGGCTGGAGCAATTCCGGCCTGGTCACCTCGCAGGGCCGCAGCCTGCTGGTCGACACCCTGTTCACCGGCTACCTGACCCGCGACATGCTGGACGCCTACCGGCGCGCGGCGCCGGAGGCCGCCAACATCGACATCCTCGTCAACACCCACGCCAACGGCGACCACACCTTCGGCAACCATCTGGTCGAGGGCGCCCGCATCGTCGGCTCGAAGGCCTGCGTGGAGGAGATGGAGGAGCGTCCCGCCGCGATGTTCCAGGAGATCATGCGAAGCTGGCGCGACAACGGGGAGGCCGGCGCCTTCCTGCACGAGGTGATGGGATCGCGGTTCGACTTCTCCGACATCCAGCACGTGCCGCCGACGGAGACCTTCTCCGGCCGCACCGACCTGACGATCGGCGACGTCGCCGTCGAGCTGCACGAGCTGGGACCCGCCCACACCCGCGGCGACATCGTCGCCTACGTTCCCTCCGCCAGGACCGTGTTCTGCGGCGACGTGCTGTTCGCCAAGGGCCATCCGATCATCTGGGACGGCTCGATCGAGAACTGGATCGCCGCCTGCGACAAGATGCTGAGCTGGGACGTCGAGACGGTGGTGCCGGGGCACGGGCCGATCGGCGACAAGGCGGCCGTGAGGGCGCTGCGCGAGTACCTGGTCTACGTCCGCGACGAGGCGGCCAAGCGCTATGCGGCCGGCATGGATTTCGCCGATGCCGCCTGGGACATCGCGCTGACCGGGTTCGACGACTGGCTCGACCGCGAGCGCGTCGTCGTCAACGTCGCGCACGTCTACAAGGTTTTGTCGAATGGCGCGGTCAATCCCGATCGCCCGACGCTGAACGCCCTGATGGGGCGCTACCGGGCTGGCACGGCGACGCCGCACGAGGCGCTGCCGGCGGGCGGCTGCGGCCACCACGACCACGCGCACTGAGCGGCGGCGCCATGAAACTCGTCACGTTCCAGACGGCCGGCGAGCCGCGCCAGCGCATCGGCGCGATGGCCGGAGACGACGCGGTCTGCGAGCTTCCGGCCGAGGAGACCCCCGCCTTCGCCGACATGCTGGCGCTGATCGACGGCGGCGCGGACGCGCTGGCCCAGGCGCGCGCGGCACTGGACCGGGCCGGCCGGGTGCACGCCCTCGCCGACATCCGGCTGCTGGCGCCGCTGCCGGTGCCGCGGCAGATGCGCGACTGCCTGTCCTTCGAGCAGCACGTCCGGCAGGTGCGCGCCAACCGTCACCTGCTGGGCATCGGCGGGTTTCCCTCCGACCCCGCCAAGGTCGAGATCCCGCAGGTCTGGTACGACCAGCCGATCTACTACAAGGCGAACCGGTTCAGCGTCGTCGGTCCGCAGGCAGACGTGGTGATCCCCTACGGGGAGGACTGGTTCGACTACGAGCTGGAGTTCGCCGCCGTGATCGGCACCGGCGGCCGCGACCTGCCCCGGGCCGGCGCCCACGCCCACATCTTCGGCTACTGCATCTTCAACGATTTCAGCGCCAGGCGCACGCAGATCCGCGAGATGGCCGGCTCGCTCGGCCCGGCCAAGGGCAAGGACTTCGACACCGGCAACGTGCTCGGGCCGTGGCTGGTGACCGCCGACGAGATCGCCGATCCCTATGCCCTGACGATGGTGGCCAGGGTCAACGGCGAGGAGTGGTCGCGCGGCACCTCCGCCGCCATGCACCACCGCTTCGACGCCATCCTCGAACATGTCTCCCGGGACGAGACGATCCATCCCGGCGAGATCTTCGGGTCGGGAACCGTCGGCAGCGGCTGCGGCATGGAAGTCGGCCGCTTCCTCAAGCCAGGCGACGTCGTCGAGCTGGAAGTTGACGGGCTCGGCGTGCTGAGGAACAGGGTCGTCGCCAAGCCATCGTGACGGGTCGTGGTGACGGGGCGGCCGCCTGGCTCAGCCGCCGTCCTCCAGGGCCCCCGGCGACCGCTTCAGGTAGCGTCGCGGCGGCGCGCCGAAGCGGCGGGTGAACGCGGTGATGAAGTTGGTGACGTGATTGTAGCCGACGCGGTAGGCGATCGTCTTGATCGGCACCGCTTCAGCCTGCAGCGCCAGCCGGGCGTGGTCGAGCCGGGCGTCGCGCAGCGTCTCGAACACGGTCGTGCCGAAGAGGGTGCGGAAGCCCCTGTTGAGCTCCTTCTCCGTCATCCCCGCGGCGGCGGCCAACGCGCCCAGGGTCGGCGGATCGCGCATGTCGGAGAGGAGCCGCTCGCGCGCCGCATGAATCGACCGGCGCTGGTCCGCGGTCAGGTCGTCCTGGCGGGCGCTCGGCCGCAGGTCGTATCCTGCCGCCTGCAGCGCGAAGAGCTGCAGGACCACGCCCTCCATGAAGATCGCCCGCAGCGGACCGTTCAGGTTCGGCGCGAACAGCGACCGCGCCAGCTGCCGGAGCACGCGGCCGGCCGGCGTCGACAGGATGATGCTGGCGTCGAAACCCTGGTCGATCAGCGCCTGGATCTCGCGGGGCACCTGGCCGCCGAAGATCCGGGCGATCCGGTCGTCGCGGATCATGTAGCCGGCCAGCTTCAAGGTGCGCCCGGGCGCCGGCCGGTAGGTGGCGGTGCGGTCGGACGGCCGGAACAGGACCGAGTTCCTGCTGTCGATCGAGGCGCTCGGACCGTCCGACAGCATCAGGTCCACGGTTCCCTGCGCGGCGATGTTGGCGGCGATCCAGGTTCCGTCGTCGCTCTGCCGCGGGGTGATGGTGACCGGCTGGTACACCTCGGCGGAGCTCAGGAAGACCCGGATGCCGGCTTCCAGTTCGACGAACTCGGTGAGCAGCCGCCAGCGCTCGTCGTCGACGGAGATGCGCTCGCTGACCGGCAGGGTGCGCGCGTCGGCACCCTCGTACAAGAGCCATTCCGCGTCGACCGGCAGCGCAGCCCCAGTCACAGCCCTGTCCTCACCCCCATGCGGTCGCACGAAATGTGGCTCACGACCGGCCCGCATACAACCATTATCTGCGGGCGGGCCTGCATATAACGCTCTGATTGATGACGCGCAGCCATCGTGCTTCCGTTCGTCGGGATCTGACCTAACGGAATATGGGCATACCTGTCGCTCGGCGGAAGACCTTCCGCCGCGCGCAGATGGTTCTGCGCCTCCTCGGCGAGGCGACGTGTCTTTCAACCGCTGGAGGCTTGCATGACCCGGGTTTCAATATTTGCCGCCGCTGCCGTGGCGATGTTCACGGCGAACGCATGGGGAGGGCCGATCTACGGTCCGGACGTGACCAACTGCAAGGACCGCAACTGCAACGCCATGGAAATCGGCGGCACGGTGCCGGGATTCCTGGCCTCCGCCTTGCCCTGGACGACGCAACTCTACGCCGGACCGGGCGAATGCCTGCGCCTCGAGGTGACCTCGCAGGAAGCCGACCTGGAGATGCGGGTCGTCTCGCCGGACGGCACGAACACCTGGTCAAGCGACGATTCGGCGATGGCGCCGTGCCCGCTGTGTCCGCTGGCCGCGATCAAGACCCGGAAGACCGACGGCTGGTACACGGTGCATGTCGGCGAATGGGGCGGTGAATCGGTGCAGGCGAACTTCACGCTCGCCTATGGACGCTACAGGCGCCAGGCCAATCCGAACTGCACGTCATTCGTCCCGCCGGCAGATGCAGGCGAGGTCAGGAAGGGCGGCGAAAGCCCGATGCCCGATCCGGAGACCGCGCCCGGCGGCGACTGAGCGGCCGGGCAACGGAACGCGGACCGCCGCGAGGCCAGGGGGCCGGGGGCGGTCCGGTCGTCGACTGTCAATTCTGGAGAGTTCGTGATGAAGACAACGTGGGCAAGAAAGCTGAGTCTCGCGGTCGCCGCGGCAGCATTTGCATATGCACTTTCGCCGGGAACCGCACCCGACGCTTTCGCCAAGACGGGGGCCGGTGAGAGCGGCGAGCAGACCTCCCGGTCGGATGCTGGAAAAAAGAAAAAGAAGAAGGTCGCCGACGAGATTCCGTCGATGACGATCACGATCAGGAACAACGATCCCGACAACAACATCTATCCGGTGCTGTCCACCGGCACCGCCATCACGGATCTGTGGTTGCGTGCATGGTTCGGGATCAAGAACAAGGATTCCGACCAGGCGATAAAAGACAAGAAGCCATACTTCCCCAGACCGAACAATTTCCGGATCTACATCAATCCGAAAGGAAAGGGCATCGCGCCCGGCAAGAGCGTCACGCTCCAGTTGCCCCTGCTCACCCAACTGGTCCAGGGCGAGCCCACGCAGAAGGCCCCCGACGAGTTCATAGACTGGTGGGCCGGCGGGCACATCGCGATCTTCAGTTCTCCAAAGGAAAAAGGCCCGCCGCCCGAACTATCGGCCGAGTACAAGAATACGGAAGGGCAAACCAAGATCGAAGTGAAGGGTTACCTGAAGAAGCGCACCTGGCCCACTTGCGACGGCTGCCAGCCGCTGGAGTTCTACAAAACCGCGGGCGAGTTCAAGAACAACGTGCCGTTCCAGCTGACGGAATACACGCTGGGTGCGGTGAATCCCAAAGTCACGCAGCCCAATGCCGCGCCGTCGTTCGGATCCTTCTACGGCGCCGTCGACATCGACGTGTCCTATGTCGACACGGCGTTTCTGCCGGCTGTGATGGCCCCCCTCAACTCCAAGGACCCCGCGATCAACCAGGTCGGCTACGTCGGGACCCCGGTCACCATCAAGTCGTTCAGGAAGTCGCTGACGTCGTTTCTCGACGACTACAAGGGGTGGCCGCAGTTCCAGACCGACTCGGAACCGAAGAAGCTGGTCCCGAAGATCGCTTCCCTGCTGCACGCGCTTGCGACGGATACGACCCTGACTCCGCCGCCCTGGAAACCCGTCAAGCCGCTCGTCGACAACTGGAATGCCTGCAACAACGAAGGCTCCGACACCTACAAGTCGCCGTTCTGCAACGCGGTGCGTGACGTCAGGGCGCTGTTCATCGCCAACTGGCAGAACTATGTGAAGATATATCCGACGCTTCCCGACGATTGCGACCAGACGAAAAAGCCGTCAGGCGACAGTCCCCCCCAAGACCTGCTTATATCCCATGTCTACGGATTCAGTCCGTTCGTGGAAGGGTGCAACAATTTCTCCGACAAAAACAATCTGGAGGATACGCCGGGATACGCAGACACGAAGGACAGGAACAACAATGTGATACCGGGAAAGTTCCGTGCGGTGAAGCAGACCTTCGACGATCTGAACTACGGGAAGTTCGGTGTGTTCAATCCCTACGTGAACTTCATCCACGGCGAGAAGTATCTGAATGCCAAGAACGCCTATGCCTATTCGGTCGACGACGCCGTCGGGAACCTGCAGGCGGACGGCACCGGCTTCATCCTCGCCGTCGGCGGCACGGATGGACTGCCGAACCCGAACCCGGCGTCGCCGCCGGTCCACGTGAACTTCGGCGCCGCTTCCGATTTCGGTCAGTGGACCCATTTCGGAGTGTGCACGACCGACGAGAAGAAGATCATGGAGCGGCCCGTGAACCAGGACTTCCGCAGCCTCTCCATCTATGTCCAGGAGGACAAGCTGGACCAGTGCCCGATCAGCCTGCTGGCGGAGCGAACCAAGAAGAATGGAAACGTGATCGACCACAAGGTCTACAGTTTCGGGCTCAAGACGCTCGAGTTCACCGATGACCTGCCGCTGCCGCCGAAGAGCCCGATCAACCAGAAGACCCACGCGCCGATCAACTGCGAGATCGCCGACGACCCGACGGTGAAGAGGCTGTGCTGCGATATATTCGCCTATACAATAAAGAGCATCACCAGGGAACCGCCCGCGAGGAACGTGCAGGTTCCGGGCCTGTACTCGATCGACGACAAGGTCTGTCCGGATATTCCGCCTGCCAAGTAGGCCGGACCGTCGCAACGCGGCGTAACCCGCCGCAACCCACCGAGACCGCCGCGGGCCCCCGGGGCCCGCGGCGCAGGGCAAAAGCCCCGATCTTTCCAGGGCCACGCGTCCCGACCACGAGATCACCGGCAATGCGGTGGCATTGCCGGCGATCTCGTATGCGCGCGCTTGTTCAGGCGGCGGGCCGTCGGGGGTGGCCTGGCCGCCTGCAGCTCCCGATGCGCGATCCGCAGGCGCCCGACGGCGCAGCTCCGCCTCAGGGCGGCCGCCCCCGACCTTATATGCGCGCCGGCCCGCATATAACGCTCCGGTTGAAATCACGAAGTCGCCATGGTGCGCTGAGGATCTTCCCCTAGGGGAACTACGAGACTCCACGACACGGCGCGACCCGGTTACGCCGCGCACGTGCGTTTTTGCGCCTCGCCTGCGGGGCAAACCTTTTCCAGACAGGGGAGGCTTGAATGATCCGTTTTTCACTCCTGGCCGCCGCCGCCGTTTCACTGCTTGCGGCGAATGCATCGGCGGGGCCCGTCTACGGTCCCGAGGTGACCAACTGCAAGGGACGCAACTGCAAGTCCATGGAACTCGGCGGCACGGTGCCGGGATTTCTCGCTTCCGCCTTGCCCTGGACGATGCAGCTCTACGCCGGACCGGGCGAATGCCTGCGCCTCGAGGTGACCTCGCAGGAAGCCGACCTGGAGATGCGGGTCGTCTCGCCGGACGGGACGAACACCTGGGCGAACGACGATTCGACCCTCGCGCCGTGCCCGCTGTGTCCGCTGAGCGCCATCAAGACCCGGAAGACCGACGGCTGGTACACGGTGCATGTCGGCGAGTGGGGCGGTGAATCCGTGCAGGCGAACTTCACCCTCGCCTATGGCCGCTACAAGCGCCAGGCCAACCCGAACTGCACGTCGTTCGTCCCGCCGGCCGATGCCGGTGCGGTCAGGAAGGGCGGCGCGAGCCCGAAGCCCGACGCGGCGACGGCGCCAGGCGGCAACTGAGCCGCCAGGCAACCCGAGCGCGGATCGCCGGGAGGCCAGGGGGGCCGGGGGCGGTCCGGTCATCGACCAAGACATTCTGGAGAATTCGTTATGAAATCCAAGTGGAGAGGGACGCGGTCCCTGGCTGCGGCAATCGTCGCCACGGGGTGCGCCCTGACTTTCGTTTCGCCGCAGCCCCCGGCCCACGCGGGGCCGGTGTTCGGCATGCCGGAGAAGCCGCCGGCGGCAACGCCAATTCCGACGATGACCATCAAAATCTACAACAACGAGAAGGACTACAGCATCTATCCGGTGATCACGACGGGAACCAGCGACAGCGATCTCTGGCTGCGGTCCTGGTTCGGAATCAAAAACAAGGATTCAGATGACGCGATCGATAGCGGGAAGCCCTTCTTCCCGAAGAATAACAATTACCGGATCTACATAAATCCCGAGGGCAAGGGCATCCCGCCCCGCGGCAGCGTGACGGTGACGCTTCCGTTATTTACCCAGCTCGTTGCGAATCCGACTCAGAAGGCCGACGACGAGTTCATGGACTGGTGGGGCGGCTCACACATAGAGATATTCGCGGCACCGGCCGCCGACGGCAAGCCGCCGCCCGAGCTAGCGGCCTTCTACAAGAAAAAGGACAAGCAGACCGAGGTCGATCTCAAGTCGCTGCCGAAGGATGCCGTCCTGCCGACATGCAAGGACTGTCAACCGCTCAAGTTCTTCAGGGACACGTCCGGCGTGTTCAAGAACAACGCGCCGTACCAGTTGGCCGAGTTCACGCTGGGAGCGATCAACCACAACGTCGATCCACCCGGTTTCGGGTCCTTCTACGGAGCGGTCGACATCGACGTGTCCTATGTCGACACGGCCTTTCTTCCCGCGGTGATGGCGCCGATCAACGACGAGGAGACGTCGGACCTCAACCATGTCGGATATGTCGGCACGCCGATGCGCATCGACACGTTCCGCAACAAGCTCGCCAAGTTTCTGAAGGCCTATCCGGGCTGGCCGCAGTTCCTGTCCGAGGACAAGCCGCGAGAGCCAATTCTGAAGATCGCCTCGCCGCTACACGCGTTCGCGGGCGATACGGACCTGACCGATCCCAAGTCGTGGGCAATCTTTCCGGTGCTGCGCAAACAGTGGGAGGACTGCACGACGTCAGGCTCGAAGACCTACAATCAGACGATTTGCACGCAAATGCGAACGGTGCGGGACCTGTTTCAGGCAAACTACGACAACTACGTGAAGATCTTTCCTAACACGAAGGGCTGCCACAAGGACCTGGGACCCGCGAAGCTGACCTCCGATCTGATGATCGCACAAGTCTACGCCTTCGGCCCGTTCACCCAGAACTGCGACAACTTCGCCGATAAGAACAGGATCGAACTGACGCCCGGATATACGGACGACAACAAGGTCGGGAACGCAAAATTTGCCGCCGCCAAAAAGGCATTCGACGACCTGAACTACTGGAAGGACGGCTCGTTCAACCCCTACGTCCTTTTCATTCACAACAAGCCGTATCTCAACGCGCCCAACACCTACGCCTATTCGGTGGATGACGCCGTCGGCAACCTGCAGGCCGACGGCAACGGCTTCGTCCTTGCCGTGGGTGGGACGAGGGGGCTGCCCAATCCCAATCCGGCGTCGCCGCCGGTCAACGTGAACTTCGGCTCCGGCAACATGTTCGGCGAGTTCACCCATTTCGGCGTCTGCACGACCAAGAAGAAGGATATCAACCGGGTGGTGAACCCGGACTACAGGAGCATTCCGGTCTATGTGCAGGAGGACAATCTCTCCAAGTGCCCAATCAGCCTGCTGGCGAAGTGGGCGCCGGGCGGCGAGGAGGTCGTCTACAGCTTCAAGCTGAAGACGCTCGACTTCACCTACAACTTCAATCCCAAAAAGGCGATAGACACCAAGACACACGCGCCCATCGACTGCGACGGGCTCGACCCGATTCCGCAGCGCCTGTGCTGCGATATCTACGCCTATGCGGAGAGAAGCATCGGCAAGGGGCCGGAGGCCCGGTATGCCGTCCTTCCGGCGCTTTATCCGCATGACGGCCCGCAGAAGTGCCCCGACATACCGCCGCCGAGCAAGGTGAAGAAAAAGAAGAAGAAGAACAGGTAGCGGAGCGACGGCGCCGTTCCGGGAATCGCCGCGAGGCCATCGGGTCCGCGCCGGGCGACCGGACACCGTTCGGGGCGACCGGCCCCGACAGCGAGATCGCCGGCGGTGTGGGGGCACTGCCGGCGGTCTTGCATCTTCCTGTCCCTGTTATCCGGGTATCCCTGTCCTTGCGTTCGGAAACTCCGCGACCGGCGGGCCAGGCGGGCGGCCAGCGCGCCTGCCTCCTCGAGCACCGCCGGGCGGTCCGCGGAATTCGGCGGAGCGCGCGATGTCCGCCCGAACGTCGCCCGGATGTCGACTGGGTCGATCGCGAATCCGCTCCCTGATCGCCATCGCTCGGGACGCTGCGACAACGGGTCTGCCACTCGTCCCGGCCGCGGAGATTTCCCGTCTCCCGCAATTCACCCCGCAAGGGCGCGTAAGGTATGGCATGAGCGCTTCGAATATGATTGTATTATTGTAATAGTCATCAATGACTCGCCATAAGTGCGTGGTCGAAGCCGCGTAGACGGCGCCACGATGGGAGGGAGAATGGGTCGCCTTCAGGGGAGGGTAGCCTTTGTCACCGGCGCGGCCGGCGGCATCGGCCTGGAGATCGCCGCCGCCATGGCGCGCGAGGGTGCCTGCGTCGGCATGGCCGACATCAACGCACAACTTCTGTCAGAGGCGCTGGAGGCCTGCAGCGGACTGGACGTGCACGGCTACGAGCTGGACGTCGCCGACCGCGCAGCGGTGCGTCGCGCGGTCGACGACCACGCAGGCACGGGCGGCGGCCTCGACATCATGGTCAACAACGCGGTGCGCTTTCACTACGCGCCGCTGGCCGAGTTTCCCGAGGACATCGCCTCCAGCATGCTGGACGTGGGGGTGAAGGGCACCTACTGGGGCTTCCAGGCGGCGACGCCGCACCTGATCGCACGGGGCGGCGGCTCGATCATCAACCTGTCGTCGGTGGCCGTCTCGTTCGCGATCCCGAACGCCGCCGTCTACTCGTCGATTAAGGGCGCCGTCGACGCGCTGACCCGGCAGCAGGCCGGCGAACTCGGACCGCACGGGATCCGGGTCAACGCGCTCGCGCCCGGCCCCGTCTCCACCCCCGGCGCCAATTCGGTGATAGACGCCGCCGGCTGGGAGAGCCGCGCAAGCAAGACGATGCTGGGCCACCTGCCGAGCGCATCGGAGATCGGCGCGGCTGCGGTGTTCCTTGCGTCCGACGACGCGCGCAGCATCACCGGCGTAACGCTCAAGGTCGACGCCGGCATAACCGTCACCGGTCCGTGAAGACGATGACCGCAAACGCTCAGACACCGGGTGCGCAGCGGCGGCGGCCGGCTGCGGTCGAGATCGCGGAGATGCGCGGATGACGCCGACACAGATCCTGGTCGAAACCGTATTGCAGGCCATCGTCTCCGGCCTCTTCCTCGGCGCGATATACGGGCTGATGTGCGTCGGCCTGGCGATGATCTTCGGCATCATGCGGGTCATCAACTTCGCCCAGGGCGATTTCATGATGCTCGGCATGTACGCCGCCTACTTCATCTTCGTGAGCTTCGGCGCGCAGGCGCTGTTCGGCAGCATCCTGGGCCCCTACGTGTCGGTGGCGGTGGCCACCCCGATCCTGTTCGCGTTCGGCTGGGCCGTTCATCGACTGCTGATCCGGCAGGTCACCGGCATACGCACGGCGGACCTGGAGGGCGAGGGCCATTATGCGCAGCTGATCCTGACGCTCGGCATCGCGCTTGCCCTGCAGAACGGCGCGATGATCCTGTTCGGGTCGCAGCTGATCTCCGTTCGGACGCCGCTGGCGAGCCAGGCGTGGATGATCGGTCCGCTGTGGGGCGAGGCGGTCGCGATCTTCCTCAACAAGGCGCGCATCGTGGCGGGCGTCATCTCGGTGGCGGTCATCGTCGCGCTGTGGCTTCTCATCACGCGCTCCCGACTCGGCAAGTCGCTGCGCGCCGCCGCCGACAATCCCGAAGCCTCGACCTACATGGGCATCGACGTCGACCACGCCCACCGGGTCGCCTTCGCCCTGGGAACGGCGGTCACCGCGGCGGCGGGAGGCCTGCTGGCGACGAACTATCCGTTCCAGCCGTTCGTCGGGCTGGAATTCGTCATCGTCATGTATGCCGGCGTCGTCCTCGGCGGCATCGGCAGCGTGCTGGGCGCCTTCTGGGGCGGCATGGCGATCGGGCTGGTCCAGCAACTCTCGATCCTCGTCCTGCCGACGCAGCTGCAGAACGCGACGATCTTCGTATTCTTCCTGCTGATCGTGATCTGGCGACCGCAAGGCTTCTTCGGCCGGGTCTCGGAGCGCACGTGATGTCGACGTTCCTGCGCTCCCTGCTGCCGTTCTTCATCTTCGCGGCGATCTATCTGGCGATCGCCATGATGGTCGACAATTCCTACTATCAGCTCATCATCGCGATGGTGCTGGTGTGGGCCTGTTTCGGCCTCTCGTGGAACATGCTCAGCGGCTATACGGGCCTGATCTCGTTCGGCCACGCCTCGTTCTTCGGGCTGGGCGCGTTCGCGACGGTGCTGGCGCAGATCTACTTCGGCATCTCGCCGTGGATCATGCTGCCGGTGTCGGCGCTGATCGGTGCGGTCGCCGGCGTGCTCATCGGCCTGCCGACATTCCGGCTGCGCGGCCACTACTTCGCCCTGTCGATGCTCGCCTATCCGCTGGCAATGTTCTACGTGTTCCAGTGGCTCGGATATCCGGAGGTGACGATCCCGCGGGTCACCGAGAATCCGGCGCTGTACATGCAGTTCGGCGACCGGCGCGTCTACACGGTCCTGGCGCTGATCCTCCTGACCGCGATCGTGATGATCAGCCGCCAGGTGGAGCGGACCCGCTTCGGCATGGCGCTCATCGCCATCAAGCAGAACGAGGCGGCCGCCGAAGCCGCCGGCATCGACACGCTGAAATGGAAGCTTCGCGCGATCGCCGTCAGCGGCGCGATCGCCGGCGCCATCGGGGCGTTCTACGCGGTCGTGATCCTGGTCATCACGCCGAACTCGGTGTTCGGCATGCTGGTCTCCGCCCAGGCGCTGACGGTCGCCATGTTCGGCGGTGTCGGCACTGTCTGGGGCCCGATCATTGGCGCCGCCTTCCTGATCCCGATCGCCGAGATACTGCACGCCGAGCTCGGCACCTACCTGCCCGGCATCCAGGGCGTCGTCTACGGGGTCGCCATCATCGTGCTGATCATCGCCGCCCCCGAGGGCGTGTACTGGAAGGCCCGCGACATCGTGCGGTCGCGCCGGCCGCGAAGAACGGAACAAGACAGGCAGACGACGCAGGCCGCTCCGGCTCCCGGCGCCGCCGATGCCGCCGCTGAGGACCGGCGCACCGTCCATGACGAGGTGGTGCTCGACGTGCGCGGGGTCTCCAAGAACTTCGGCGGGCTGCGGGCGGTGCAGGACGTCAGCTTCACCGTCCGGAAAGGCGAGATCCTCGGCATCATCGGGCCCAACGGCGCCGGCAAGACGACGCTGTTCAACGTGCTCAACGGATTCCAGAAATCCGACGGCGGCCAGATGCTTCTGCATGGCACCGACATGCTCGGCCGGCGCCCGCACGCGATCTGCGCGGCCGGGATCGGCCGGACCTTCCAGGTGATGCGGCCGTTCAAGCGGCTGAGCGTCGCCGACAACGTCAAGGTGGGCGCTTACGTCCACGCCGGCAGCGAGGAGGACGCCGACGCGATCGCGCGCGCGGCGGTCGACCGCGTCGGACTGTCGGCTAGCTCCGATCGCATCGCCGCAACGCTGACGACGAAGGAACTGCGTCTCATGGAACTTGCCCGGGCGATCGCCGGCAAGCCGGAGATCCTGCTCCTCGACGAGACGCTGGCCGGCCTCGGCAGCGACGAATCCAAGGAGGTCGTGTCGATCATTCGCGCGCTGGCGGCGACCGGGCTGACGATCGTCATCATCGAACACACGATGCAGGCGATGGTCCAACTGGTCGACCGCTTCATCGTGCTGGACCATGGCCAGCTGCTGGTCGAGGGACTGCCGGAGGAGGTGACGAGGAACCCGAAGGTCATCGAGGCCTATCTCGGAGCGAAGTGGGCAGCGAATGCTTGAGATTTCCAACCTCACGTCGGGCTACTACGAGGTCGCGGTGCTGCACGACCTGTCCATCAGCGTGAACGCCGGGGAGTTCGTGTCGATCGTCGGCCCCAACGGGGCAGGCAAGACGACGCTGTTCAAGACGATCTCCGGCATCCTGACGCCGATGGCGGGCGCGATCACCTTCGAAGGGCAGAACCTGCTCGAGGTTCCGCCGCCGCGCCGGCCGCATCTGGGGATCGCGCACGTGCCCGAGGGCCGGCAGGTGTTCGCGTCGCTCACGGTCTACGAAAACCTGGAGCTGGGCGCATTCACGCAGGCCGGCCGGGCCGCGTGGAAGGAGAACCTCGAGAAGATCTACAGCTGGCTGCCGGTTCTCGGGGAGCGCGCCGGCCAGCTCGCCGGGACGCTCTCCGGCGGCGAGCAGCAGATGCTGGCGATCGGCCGCGGGCTGGCCTCTTCGCCCAGGCTGCTGATGCTCGACGAGCCGTCGATGGGCCTGGCCCCGGCGATCGCCGACTTCGTCTTCGAGAAACTGATCGAGATCCGCCGCGACACCGGCGTGACGATCCTGCTCGTCGAGCAGCGCGTCGCCGAAGCGCTCCAGTCGGCCGATCGCGGCTATGTGCTGGAGACCGGCCGGGTGGTTCTCGAAGGAACACACGAAACGCTGCAGGCCGATGACCGTATTCGGCAGGCGTATCTGGGCATGTGATGCCCGCAACGAAGAAACGGGAGGAATTGAGATGAAGATGGGTAGACGACTATTTCTTCTGTCGACGGTCGGGATCGCGGGCGCGGCCGCATTCGGCGCCACCGCCTTCGCGCAGAGTTCCGCCGATCCGATCCAGATCGGTCTCATCGCGCCGGTTTCGGGCATCTATGCCCGGCCCGGACAGGTGATGGAGATGGGCGCGGAACTGGGCATCAAGGACGTCAACGAGGCAGGCGGTATCGAATGCCTCGACGGCGCGCCGCTCGAACTCGTGGTCATCGACAGCGGCGACTCCGTGGAAAAGGCCACGAACGCCGCCGAACGCATGGTGGCGGAGTATCCCGATCTCGTCGGCGCCACCGGCTCGTATCTGAGCTCGTTCACGCTCGCCGTGACCGAAGTGACGGAACGGGCGGACCTTCCGGTTCTGACGCTGTCCTATTCGGACCTCATCACCGAGCGCGGCTTCAAGAACGTCTTTCAGACCTCGGCGACGGCCGGGGCGCAGGCATCGATCGCGCTGCCGATCATCATGGATCTCGCCGAGGCGGAAACCGGCGAACGGCCGAAGACGGTGGCGATCATCACCGACAACACCGCCGCGTCGCTCTCCTCGGTCAAGCGGATGAAGGACGGGCTGCTCGACGAACTCGGCCTCGAGATCGTCATGGAGGAGACCTTCACCCCGCCGCTGGCCGATGCGTCCTCGCTCGTGCAGCGGGTGCGGACCAGCCAGCCCGATCTCCTGTTCTTCCTGCCGACGGTGATCTCGGACGCCAATCTCATCCTGCAGAAGATGCAGGAGTTCCGGGTGAAGGTGCCGACGATCTCCTTCGGCATCGCCATCGCGGAGCCGGAAGTGCTGAACGTCATGGACGCCACCCTGCTCGAAAGCGTGATGTCTGCGGTCGCCAACTGGGGCACCAAGGGCCACGAGGACCTGATCGCCCGGCTCAAGGACGAGTACGGCGAGCCGTGGATGACGCAGAACGCGGTGTCGACCTACGGCGACATGTGGATCTTCAAGGCGGCGCTCGAGAAGGCCTGCAGCCGCGATCGCAAGGACGTCGCCGAGGCGCTGCGCACCCTCGACGGCGGCCCGAGCAAGTACTATCCGGGCGGCACCATCAGCTTCGACGACATGGGCCGCCGCGAAGGCGCCAGCCTGACCGTCATCCAGTGGCAGGACGGGGTGCCGGTGACGATCTTCCCCGAGGAGCTCGCCGTCGCGACGCCGCAGTGGCCTAGCGAATGAGCTAGCGCCATTCCCGGCCGGCGCTCCGGCCGGCCGCCAGCCCACAAAAAACCGGCGGCGCCATCGAGGCGCCGCCGGATTTTTTCGTGCCGAACTTCAGGGGATCCGCAGGTCCGATCCGGTGGGCAGGACCGGCGGGCAGGTCAGGCGGGCAGGACGGGGGCGAGCTACAGCTCGCCTGCCTCCTCCAGCACCCGCCGGGCGATCCTGAAGCATTCAACGGCGCACGGCACGCCTGCGTAGATGCCGACCGCGTGGATCGCGGCGCGGATCTGCTCCTTGGTCGCGCCGTTGGTCAGAGCGCCGCGGCAATGGGTCTCCCACTCGTGCCAGCGGCCGAGCGCGCCCAGCATGGCGAGGTTCATCAGGCTGCGCGTCTTCGGGTCGATCGCCTCGTCGCCCCAGCCGAACCCCCAGCACCACGCCGTCATCGCCTCCTGGAAGGGGCGGCTGAAATCGTCGGCGGCGGCAAGGTTCTTGTCGACGTACTCGGCCCCGAGCGTACCCCTGCGTTTCTCGAGACCCTTCTCGAACAGCTTGTCGTCCATGTGTGAGCTACCTTTCGGATGCGCCGGCCCTCCGCCGGCATCTGTGAACGTCGGACCCCGCGGCGGCTGCCCCGGGCAATTCGCTGATGCCGCGCGTCGCGACGCCGGGCCCGCCAGCAGGGAGCGGGACGCGGCATCGTCGAGCGGACGGCCGGCAGCGCCCCGGCGGCATGCGCCGGGGCGCCGGCAGTTACTTGCCCAGAACCTCCCGGGCGCGCTGGATGTAGGCCTCGCCGTCGAAGCCGAGTTCCGTGGCCCGGTCATAGAACTGCTGGTAGGAGGCCTGCGAATACTCCTCCGCCGTGACGCGGTCGACCTCCGACTGCGGCGCGGTCCACAGTTCCACGCCGTTGGCCTTCATGTTCTCGACCGCCTCGTTGACGTGCGAGTAGAAGTTGTAGAGCGCCTCGTGCTCGAGGTCGTCCATCTCCGCCTGGATCGCGGCGCGCTGGTCCTCGGGAATCGCTTCCCATGCGTCCTTGTTGATGATGATGACCCAGCCGGTGATCGGGCCGATCTTCCAGTTCTGGACGTTGGGGGCGAGCCGCCAGTACTCCTGGCCGTTGCCGTAGCAGGTCGAGGTGAAGACGCCGTCGATGACGCCGCGCTCCAGCGCCGGGGCGACTTCCGACAGCGGCAGCGGCGCCGGCTTGGCGCCGATCGCCTCCATCAGGGCGGCGGTCTGGGGGTTGTGGACCCGCAGCTTCTTGCCCTTGAAGTCCTCCAGCGTATGGATCGGCTCCTTGGAGAACAGCGCCTGGCTGCACCAGGCGCCCTCGGCCAGCACCACGGCGTTCCACTGCTCTTCCCAGAGCTTCTCAACGTCCTCGCACCAGAACGCCTCGCACAGGTAGGTGTACTCGGCCATGTTGTTGATCAGGCCGGGCAGGTTGAACACGCCCATGCGCGGCTCCTCGCCGGCCAGATAGGTGTGCAGCGCGCCGGACATCGGCACGCGGCCGTCGCGCACCGCGGCGGTGATCTGGGTGCCGCCGACGAGCGAATCGTTGAGCGTGACCTTGACCTTGCCGTCGGTCGCCTTGGCGACGCGGTCGGGAACCTGCTCCATCATCTTCAGGTAGAGCGAATTGGGCGACGGCAGGATGCCCATGGTCAGGTCGACGTCCTGCGCGGCGGCGGGCGTCGCCGACAGGCTCACGGCCAGCGGCACGGCCAGCACAGCGGCACCTGCGGCCAGCTTGAGTAGTCTCGTCAACATCTGCGGAAGTCCTCCCTGTATGATGGATGGTGTCATGCCTCGGCGGGGCGGATCCGCGCAGCGGCCGCCGTTCGCCGTATTGCAGTCATACAATCATACGCCATGATTGCAGGCAAGAGTGGCCGGTGATAGGGTCCGTCCGAAATTTCGCAGCGGGGGGAACCCGCGCGCGCCGCGGCAGGACCGCGGCGGCGGATCGTTCTCGGAGTGAATGGATGCAGCTTGAGGTGGCGGGCGCGGACGACAGGGCCGCGGGTGGCCCGCGTGCATCGAATGGCGTTCGGATCATAGACGTCCTGAGCGACGCCACCGGCATCGCCAGCGCCGTGGCGCTGCTGGCGATGGCGGCGATCATCTGCTTCGAGGTCTTCTCCAGGTACGTCCTGAACGAGCCGACCTACTGGGGCAGCGACATCGCCACCTACGTCCTCGTCGGCATGACGTTCATGGGCCTCGCGCAGGCCCAGAAGGCCGGCGACCACGTCCAGGTCGAGCTGCTGCTGACCTCGCTCGACGACGACCGCCGGCGGCGGGTGGAGATCTTCGCCAACTGGCTCGGCCTGACCTTCGTGCTGTTCGCCGCCTGGCAGATGGCGATCTTCAACCGGCAGGAATATGTCAACGACACGCGCGACTGGGGCCTGCTGTCGACGCCGCAGTGGATTCCCGAACTGCCCGTCACGATCGGGCTGGTGACGTTCGCGCTGGCGATCCTCGCCGATATCGCCCGCCACAGCCGTCCCCGCCGCATCGCCGGCATCGCCGGGCCGCTGATCGCCGTCGCGCTTGTCGCGGTGCTCGTCTGGCTCGGCACCAGGCCGATGCAGGTGGGTGGATACCGGGTCGACGTGGGATCCACGGCGATCATCGCGGCGGTGCTGGCCGGCGTGCTGCTGGTGAACGGCATCCGGATGTTTGCCGTGGTCGCGGCGAGCATCGCCGGCCTCGGCCTGCTCTACTGGGCGGCGAAGGGGGCGGCGCTGCCGATCGTCAGCCTGCTGATGGTGCTGACGCTGCTCGGCCTGCTGGTGGCGGGCGTCCGGGTGGCGCTGACGCTCGGCATCGTCGGCCTGCTCGGGCTGATGTTCCTGCTGCCGACGCCGCTGCTGTCGGTGATCGCCGAGCGATCGTGGAACAGCGTCAACACGTTCACGCTGACGGCGGTGCCGATGTTCGTGCTGATGGGCGCCCTGCTGATCCGAAGCGGCGTCACCCGCGAACTGTTCGATTCCCTGACCCAGTGGTTCGGGCGCACGCCCGGCGGCGTCGCGCACGCCACGATCGGCGCGTCGGCGGTGTTCGCGGCGGTGTCGGGATCGAGCCTCGCCACGGCGGCGACGATGGGCAAGGTCGCCTGTCCGGAAATGATCTCGCGCGGCTACAGCCGGCGCCTGACTTACGGGTCGGTGGCGGCCGGGGCGACGCTCGGCATCCTCATTCCCCCCAGCATCGCGATGATCATCTACGGCACCACGGTCGGCGTGCCGGTGACGCAGCTGTTCATCGCCGGCATCATCCCCGGCATCCTGCTGAGCGTCGCCTTCATGGGCGGCATCGCGGTGTGGTCGATGGTCCGGCCGTCGGCGACGCCCGCGGGCGAGCAGCACTCGCTTGGCGCCAAGGTGCGCGGCACGGTTTCGGTGCTGCCGTTCGTGGTGGTGATCGTCGTCGTGCTCGGCTCGCTCTACGCCGGTGTCGCGACGCCGACCGAGGCCGGCGCGGTCGGCGCAGCGGCCTCCTTCGTGATCTGCCTGCTGCGCGGCATGCTGAGCCCGCGGGCGCTCTACGACATCGCCATGGAGTCGGTGCGGATCACCTCGTTCCTGCTGCTGATCGTCGTCGGCGCGGCGATCATGAGCTGGGTGTTCGACTACCTGCGGATTCCGCGCACGCTGGTCAGCGAGGTCGAGGCGGCGGACCTGGCGCCATGGCTCGTGGTCCTGGTCATGGCCGGCATCTACGTCGTCCTCGGCATGTTCATCGAATCGATCTCGATGATGCTGATGACGCTGCCGGTGACCTATCCGATCGTCGTCGCGCTCGGGCTCGACCCGATCTGGTTCGGCGTGGCGCTCGTCATCATGATCGAGATCGGGCTGGTCACGCCGCCGGTCGGCATCGTGCTGTTCATCCTGCGCGGCGTCGGCGAGAAGATTCCCCTGCGCGAGATCGTCTACGGGGTGATGCCGTTCATCGCCATCCTGCTCGCCTTCCAGGTGCTCATCTACCTGGTGCCCGACATCGTCACATGGCTGCCCGCCCAATCGAAATGAGCCGCGCCGACCGGGTCGGAACCGGCCTGCGGCGCGCGCCAGCACGTCCTGAACATCAGAAGTGGAGTTGAGAATGTCGAAACCAACGCTTGGATTGATCGGTGTCGGCCGGATGGGCGACCCGATGGCCCGCAGGCTGCTCGAGGCCGGCTATTCCGTCACCGTCTTCGACAAGAACGCCGAGGCCGTCAGCCGCCTCGAGGGCGCCGGCGCGACCGCCGCCGCGAGCCCGGTAGCGGTGACGAACGCCTCGGACGTCACGATGCTGTCGCTGCCGACGCCGGATATCGTCGACGCGGTCGCCTTCGGCGACGACGGCATCGCCAGCGCCGACGCGCCGCAGGGCAAGACGGTGGTCGACCTGTCGACGACCGGACCGGAAGGTGCGCGCGCCCTCGCCGAGGGGTTGCGGAAGCTCGGCTTCGCGGTGGTCGACTGCCCGATCAGCGGCGGCGTCGGCGGCGCCGAGAAAGGAACGCTGGCGCTGATGGCCTCGGGCGACGAGGCCGACTACGAGCGGCTGAAGCCGGTCTTCGAAGTGCTCGGCAAGCCGTTCCTGGTCGGCCCGGAGCCGGGCATGGGCCAGATGACAAAGCTGATCAACAACCTGCTGTCGGTGACGGCGCTGGCGGTGACGTCGGAGGCGCTGGTGCTCGGCGCCAAGTCTGGCCTCGACCCGGAGACGATGGTCGACGTGTTCAACGTCAGCAGCGGCCAGAGCAACGCCAGCCTCACCAAGATCCCGAAGTTCGTGCTGACCCGGTCGTTCGACTTCGGTTTCTCGCTCGGCCTGTCGGCGAAGGATTCGAAGCTGTGCATCCAGCAGGCCGAGGAGCTCGGCGTGCCGATGATCGTCGGCAGCGCGCTGCGCCAGTACCTGAAGGTCGCCGCGGCCGAACTCGGCCCCGACGCCGACCTGACCCAGATCATCCAGCCGCTGGAGAAGTGGGCCGGCGTGACGGTCGCCGGCAAGGCCGCAAAGGCCGGCTGACCGGTCAGTCCTCGAACGTCACCAGAGAGGAGCCGGTCATCGCGGCCGGCTTCTCGATGCCCATCAGCGCGAGCAGCGTCGGCGCGAGATCCGCGAGCTTGCCGTCGGCGAGGCGTGCCCGGCGCTGCGTCTGCAGGATCACCGGCACGACGTTCAGCGTGTGCGCCGTATGCGGCGAGCCCGTCACGGGATCGATCATCATCTCGCAATTGCCGTGGTCGGCGGTGACGACCAGCGCACCGCCGCGCTCGGCGATGGCAGCCGAGATCCGGCCGAGCGCCGCGTCCACCGTCTCGACCGCCGCGATTGCCGCCGGCAGGCTGCCGGTGTGGCCGACCATGTCGGGGTTGGCGTAATTGACGACGAGCAGCGCGAACTCGCCGCTGCCGATGGCGCCCAGCACCGCCTCGGTCAGCTCCGGCGCCGACATCTCGGGCTGCAGGTCGTAGGTCGCGACCTTGGGCGAGGGCACCATCAGCCGCTCCTCGCCCTCGAACGGCTCCTCGCGGCCGCCGTTCAGGAAGTAGGTGACGTGCGGATATTTCTCGGTCTCCGCCATGTGCATCTGCTTCAGTCCGGCGCGGGACACCGTCTCGCTCAGGCCGTCGGACAGCGACTGCGGCTCGAACAGCACCGACATCAGCGAGTCGAGACCGCCGCCGTAGGAGACCATTGCGACGGCCGCCGAGAAGCCGATCGGGCGGCCGCGGTCGAAGCCGTCGAAATCCGGCTGCAACAGGGCGCTCAGGATCTCGCGCACCCGGTCCGAGCGGAAATTGAAGCAGAGCAGGGCATCGCCGTCCTTCATGCCGGCGTAGTCGCCGATCACGGTGGGAACGACGAACTCGTCGGTCTGGCCGTTCGCCAGCGCATCGGCGAGCGCCTGCTGCGGAGAGGCGGCGGAGGCGCCCCGTCCGTGGGCCAGCGCCTCGTAGGCGAGCGCGACGCGGTCCCAGCGCCTGTCGCGGTCCATCGCGTAGTAGCGGCCGCTGACGGTGGCGATCGCGGCGCCGTCGGGAAGCCCGGCCTGCAGGGCGCCGAGGAACCCCGCGGCGGAATCCGGGGCGGTGTCGCGGCCGTCGGTGAAGGCGTGGATGCGGGTACCGACATTGGCGTCGTGCAGCAGCCGGGCCAACGCGACGGCGTGGTCCTGGTGCGAGTGGACGCCGCCGTCTGAGACCAGGCCGAGGATGTGGCAGGTGCCGCCGGTCTCGCGCAGCCGCTCGACGAGGCCGCTGTCGGCAAGGCGCGCGGCAAGGTCGCCGCTGTCGATCGCCTGGTCGATGCGCGGCAGCTCCTGCATCACCACGCGGCCGGCGCCGATGTTGAGATGGCCGACCTCGGAATTGCCCATCTGGCCCTCCGGCAGACCGACGGCCGGGCCGCAGGTGGTCAGGAAGGCGTGCGGGCAGGTCTCGAACAGCCGGTCGAAGTTCGGCGTCTCGGCCTGCAGAACCGCATTGCCCTCGCGGATCTCGCTCCATCCCCAGCCGTCGAGAATGAGAAGCATGGTGGGCGGCGGCGTGGGCATGGGCGATGGACTCCCGAGGATGCGCTGAGCGAGGTATGCGGGTTTGTTGCAGCCTCCTATCCCTTGCCGGCCCGGGACCCGTCAAGGGCAGCGGCCATCAGGCCTTCGGGTCGGCGTCGAGCCGCACCGCGATCCCCTCCAGGCCCGGCGCCGCCGGCGGATAGAGGTCGTTGACGATCGGATCGTGTCCCGGAATGACGTTCGAGCGCTCGCTCGCCAGCGCGTAGAGCCGGTCGTATCCCTCCAGCGTGTCGGCGAGGCTATGCATGATCGGGAAGGCCCGGCCCTGCTCCATGTTGGCGTAGAAGTGGCTGGCATCCGACGCCACCACCATCCAGCCGCGCCGCGTCCACACGCGCACGACCTGCAGGCCCTTGCTGTGGCCGCCAACATGGTGGACGCTCAGTCCGGGCGCGATCTCGGCGTCGCCGTCGTGGAACTGGACCCGGCCGGCGAAGACCTTTCGGACCATCGCCACCACATCCTCCTCCTCGAACGGGAACTTCAGGGCGGCGTGGCACATGCAGCGTCCGGTGCTGTAGGCCATCTCGACGTCCTGCAGGTGGTAGCGGGCGCGCGGGAACATGTCGTAGTTGCCGCAGTGGTCGTAGTGCATGTGGGACAGGATGACGTCCTCGACCGTCTCGGGATCGACGCCGATCGTCTTCAGGCCGTCCGCCGGCGACAGCAGGAACTGCCGGTTGCGCTTTGCGGACATCGCCTCGTCGAAGCCGGTGTCGACGATGAAGGTGCGGCCGTTGCCGCGGATCGCCCAGACGAAGTAGTCGAGCGGCATCGGGCCGTCGTGCGGATCGCCGCCGACGAAATTGTGCGCTGCCGTCTGGCCCGGGTTGCGCGCGTAGCGCACCGCGAAGACTTCATATGGTTCGAGCGTCACAGCATGTCTCCCTAGGGTTCAGGCGGCGGAATACTGCTCGTCGGTGACGTGCTCCAGCCACTCGACATAGTCCCCGTCCTGGCTTTCCTGCATGGCGATATGGGCCATCAGCGTGTCCGGGCCGGCGCCGTGCCAGTGCTTCTCGCCCGGCGGGATCCAGACGACGTCGCCGGCGCGTATTTCCTGGATCGGACCCTCCCAGGTCTGCACGCGCCCGCTGCCCGCCGTCACGAACAGCGTCTGGCCGAGCGGATGGGTGTGCCAGGCGGTCCGCGCTCCCGGCTCGAAGGTGACGGCGGTCGATGTCAGCAGGGCCGGCGCCGGGGTGGAAATGATCGGATCCTGCCAGACCGTTCCGGTGAAGGCGTCCGCCGGGGCGCGCCGGGTCGGTCGTGATCCGCAGCGTATGATTTCCATGTCGCTTTCTCCCTGTTGCGTCGGGCGCGGATCGTCCGCGGAACCGCGATGTCACCGGCGCCAGGCGGGAGCGTATGCGGGCCGCGGCCGAAAGTCAGCCGGTGGCCGTTCCCCCGCCGCGCACCTCGACGCCGGCGTCCTTCTCCATCAGGGTGATCAGCCGGGTGAAGTCGGAGTCGGCCCCCAGTTCGTCGAGCGCCCGCTGCCAGACACCGAGGACGACCTCGCAGGCGGGAAGCGACAGGCCCATCGCCTTCGCCTCCTGCATGAACAGGGCGGAGTCCTTGTGCATCAGGCCGGTCGAGAAGCCGTAGTCGAAGGTCCGCGGCAGGATCGACTGCGGGAACTTCTGCATCGAGGCGGTGTTGCGGCCGCTGCCGGCGTTGACAACGTCGATCATCACGGTCGGATCGATGCCGGCCTTGGTGCCCATGACCGCGGCCTCGCAGGTCAGCGCCATCGCCGCCGCCGACAGCTGGTTGTTGAGCAGCTTCATCGTCTGGGCGAGGCCGGGCCGGTCGGAGATGTAGAACGGCTTGCCGATGACCTGGAGCACCGGCAGCAGGTCGTCGAAGTCCTCGCGCGGTCCGGAGAACATCACCGCCAGCGTGCCGGCCCTGGCTCCGCCGACGCCGCCGCTGACCGGACAGTCGAGCCAGCGGATGTCCCGGTCCGCCAGCTTCGCGCACAGGGTCGCCGCCATCTGCGGACCGGTGGTCGACAGATCGACGATGCGCCTGACGGCGCCGCCAGACGCCAGGCCCGCATCGCCGGTCGCAACCGTCTCGACGATCGGCGGCGTCGGCAGCGAGATGAACACCGTCCCGGCGGCGGCCGCTACCTCAGCCGGCGAGGCGGCCGCCTGCGCGCCCCGCGCCACGAGCGGTGCGAGGGCGCTTTCGTTGACGTCGTGGACGACGAGCGAATGGCCCGCATCGATCAACCGCCCGGCAATCGGCAGCCCCATGTTGCCGAGACCTATGAAGCCGAACTTATCGCTCCCCACTTGCGCGCCCAATTTTTCCTCCAGATCCGCCCGTCAGGGGCATGTTTGTCCGTGCCGCCCGAGGCGGCCGGATCGCGACAGTAGCCTTGATATGAGCGTAATACAATCTTGCGGAACGAGGCCGGCTTCAGGGCAACTGACGGCAGCGGTCAGTCGCGCTTGGCCGATTCCGCCATGGCGAACGTGGTCATCGCCGCCGCAGCGGCCCGGCGCACGTGCTCCATGGCCAGCGCCTTGGCCTTGGCGGGGTCGCGTGCCTCCAGCGCTTCGACCAGGGCTTCCAGCTCGCGCAGGCTCTTCGGCCAGCGGTTCGGCGCCTGCAGCGAGCGGCTGCGCAGCAGCATCGCCCGGGAGTTGAGCATGAACAGCGTCTTGCCCAGCGCCTCGTTGCCGGTCCCGGAAATCAGCGCCTCGTAGAACCTGTTCTTGAGCGCCACCCGCTTCTGCGCCGCGGTTGCCGCCTTCAGTTCCTCGAAGGCGGCACGCAGGGCGGCGCGCTCGGTATCGGAAGCGTGTTCGGCGAACAGCTGGGCGGCGAGCCCCTCCAGCACTTCGCGCACCTGATAGACCCCGATCGCCTGCGCGGCGGTTATGCGCGCGACGATCGGACCGCGGTGCGCGACGACCTCGATGAGGCCTTCGGATTCAAGCTGCCGCAGCGCCTCGCGGACCAGGGTGCGGCTGACCCCGGTCATCTCGCACAGGTCGCGTTCCGGCATCCGTTCGCCGGGTCCGAACCGGCCCAGCGCGATCGCCTGGCGGATGCTCTCCGTCACGCCGTGCCGCAGCGTAGCCGCCGGTCGGGGTACGAGAAACTGCTCGTCGGTCACCTTGGCTTCACTCATCGGCTGCGGTGTCTCTCTCGGGCTCGTTTCCGCGAATCCCGTATCGCTGCAAACGATTCACGACCAGTCGCACTCTAGCCCCTGCCGTTTCCCGCTGTCCATCGCCACCCGCCAGCTTTGTATTACCATCCTATCAGAACATGGCGGGGCGCCGCGCAGCTATGCGGCGAGCCAGCCGCCGTCGATCGGCACGGTCGTGCCGGTGATGTCGGCGCTCGCCGGACTGCACAGGAACACGGCAAGATCGCCGACATGCTCCATCGCCACGAAGCGCCCGGTCGGGCTGCGCTGCCTGGCATAGTCGCGCGCCACCTCCTCGAGCGGCTCGCCGCGGTCGCGCGCGATCTCCTCGATCCGCGCCATGATCGCTGGCGTCGGCACCGAGCCGGGACAGATCGCATTGCAGGTCACGCCGGTCGGCGCGGTCTCGATGGCGATGGCCCGCGTCATGCCGAGCAGCGCGGTCTTGGTGGTGACGTAGTCGATCCGGTTCTCGGCGCCGCGCCAGCCGTAGTAGGACGAGATGTTGATGATGCGGCCCCAGCCGCGCCGCTTCATCGCCGGCAGCGCGTGCCGCACGGCATGGAACGCCGCGGTGATGTTGACGCCGACCGACGCGTCCCAGTCGGCCGGGTCGAACTCCTCGATCTGCGCGAAGTGGCGCACCACCGCGTTGTTGACCAGGATGTCGACGCAGCCGAAGCGCTCGACGGCGGCGCCGACCATTCGGCCGATCTCGCTTTCTTTCCGCAGGTCGGCCGGATCGAATACCGCCTCGATGCCGTGTTCCTCCGCCAGCGCCGCCGCCGCCGCGTCGCCGTCGGCAACGCTGCACAGCCCGTTGAGCACGACGTTCGCGCCGGCGCCCGCAAAGGCCGCGGCCAGCGCGTAGCCGAGACCGCCGCCGGCCGAGCCGGTGACGAGCGCACATTTGCCTCGCAGCATCTCGGACATCTAAGATGCACCGGCGGCGAGCCGGACGACGTCGCCCGCATCGCCGGCCTTTTCGATGGTCCAGATCGCGTCGGCGAGCCGGCGCGCATCGCCGGTGAAGCCGACGAGCCGTGCGGCCTCGAACAGCTTTGCCTCGAGTTGCGCGTCGCTCAGCGGATTGCGGCGCGAGCCCAGCGCCTCGAGGATGTCCAGCCTCAACTCGCCCCCTCCGCGCGTGCGCACCACGAACTCGATCGAGGCGATGTCGCGGGACGGGTCGTCGTGGAACGTGACCTGCGGCCGGCCGGTGCGCAGCGTCTCGGCGGCCGCCTCGTCGGAGAACTCCTGCAGGCCGGCGCGACCCCGCAACAGGACGATGGCAATGGCGTGCTGCGCGCTGACCTGGCTCATGCGGCCGGTCGAGACGTCCGGCCGGTCCGTGCGCTGGCGCAGCAGGGGATGGCCGGTCACCTCGATGGCGGCGACGTCCTCGAGCTTCAGGCCCTCCCGCTCGCGCAGCTGCAGGCAGGCGTCTATGACCGGATTGACCACCACGCCGACGGGGTAGGGCTTGTAGGTGTTGGTGGCGATCTCCCAGTCGCTGCCGAGGCCGTCGACCAGCGCGTCCGTCGCCGGCTCGTCGGCATAGACGCGCAGGAAGCCGCGCTCGCCGGTCAGCGGCGCGACCGGGCCGGTAAAGCCGTTGCGGGCGAGCAGGGCCGAGGCAAGGCCGTTGCGGGCGGCGCCGCCGACGCTGGCACTCTTGGCCATGGTGCCGAGCATCTCGACGAGTCCCGACGACTGGACGGCGGCGGTGCTGAAGGCGTGCAGCATCTGATCGGGCGACAGTCCGATCATCGAGCCGACGCCGGCGGCGGCGCCGAACACCCCGCAGGTGGAGGTGATGTGCCAGCCGCGCGCGTAGTGATAGGGCGACATGGCGTTGCCGATCCGGCACTCGACCTCGCCCCCGGCGACGAAGCCGACCAGCACCGCCTTGCCCGGCAGGCCGGCGGCCTCGGCATGGGCGAACAGGCTGCCGAGCAGCGGCGCGGCAGGATGGATGATCGTCGCTTCGTGGGTATCGTCGAAGTCGAAGATGTTGGCGCCCATCGCGTTGACGTAGGCGGCGAGCATCTCGTCGGCACGCTCGCTGCGACCAACCAGGGTCGCGCTGCCGTTTGCGGAATGGGGCAGAAGCGTCTCGAGCGTCGCCTCGATGGCCTGCTCGCGGCAGCCGGCCAGCGCCGTGGCGAAGATGTTGACCAGCGACCGCTTTGCCTCGTGCAGAACCTCGGCGGGAATCGCCTCGATCTCGAGCTCGGCGGCGAAGCGCGCAAGCGTCGTCTCGGCGTTCGGAGTGTCCTGCATCGCGATGGTCCTGGTTGTTCGTGGAGAAGATGGAATGCCGGGACGGCTCCCTGATAATATCGTCATACAATCCGGAGCGCGTCAATGGCGCCCCGGCGTCCGGGCAGGGTCTCCCGGGTGTCCGGGCGAGGTCTGGCGAGCCGCGATCGTTGGTCCGGCTGTCGTCATATCCCGGGCGTCGTTCCGCCGTCGACCACGATGGTCGCGCCGTGGATGTAGCCGGCCTGCTCCGAGCACAGGAAGGCGACGGTGGCGGCGATGTCGGTGGGGGTGCCGAACCGGCGGATGCCGTAGCGCGCGCGCAAGGTCTCGCGGGCCTCCGCTTCCGGGGTCCCGTCCTTCTCGGCCTGCACGCGGATCCGGGTCTGCAGCCGGTCGGTCTCGATATGGCCGGGGCAAAGGGCATTGATGCGGATGCCTTCGTCGGTTCCGCGCTTTGCGATCGCCTTGGTGAAATTGACCAGCGCGCTGTTCACGGGGCCGCCGACGGTGAATTCCGCATCGGGAGTCTGCGCCGACACCCCTGCGATGTTGACGATGACCCCGCCGGTGCGGGCCAGGTGGGGCCAGGCGCAGCGGCAGAAGCGCACGGCGGCATGATATTTCAGCGCGAAGCCCGACAGGTGATCCTCGTCCGGCAGCGTCAGGAAATCGCCGCGTTTGGTCGCGCCGGCGTTGTTGACGAGAATGTCGAGCCGGCCGAGGCGCTCCAGCGTGGCGGCGACGACGCGCTCCGGTTCGCCGGCGACCGAAAGATCGGCGGGGACCGCGAGGGCGTCCGGGGCGCCGAGATCGCGTGCCTCGGCGACGACATCGGCGAGCGCATCCGCGTTCCGGGCCGCGACGACGGGCGTGACGCCATCGGCGGCCAGCGCGAGTGCGATGGCGCGCCCCAGACCCTGGCTCGCACCGGTCACGATCGCGGTTCGTCGCTGTGGCGCGCTGCCCCCCTCAGACATGCTTCCTCCATAGGATTGTAGTATTGACTTACGGACTTCATCCTATACGGTTCGCTCAAGACCGGTGCAAGGCAAGAGGACACTGGCGGGGCCCCGACGAGGGCCCGGATGGTGGGGAACGCAAGGGAGTCGACCTCCGTGGACAAGGCTGACTTGATCGGGGGCGCCGGTCTGGCGCTGCTCGGCTTTCTGATGATCTTCGTCATCATACCGGCGAGCACCGAAGAGGGCATGTATTTCGGCCTGTCACCGACCTTCTTCCCGACGCTGCTGACGGTGCTGCTGACGGCCTGCGCGCTGGGCCTGGTGGCTCAGTCGCTGCTGCGCATGCGCCGGCGCGTCGCCTCCAGGCCGTTTCCGCTGACAAGCTGGAACTTCCTGATGTTCCTGGCCTCGGCGTGCCTGGCGTTCGGCGGCATCCTGGCGATCGACTGGTTCGGGATGCTGGTCGGCGGCCCGATCCTGATCGGCGCCCTGATGCTGTTTCTGGGCGAACGGAATCCCTTGCGGATCGCGCTGACGGCGACCGTCCCTGTCGGCCTGGTGTACCTGCTGGCGATCCACGTACTCGGCACCCCCGTGCCGTGAGGACACCCTGTGCTTGAGGAACTGCTCACGGCTTCGGGCGACATCTTCACGCCCCTGGTCATTGCCTACATCGTCCTCGGGGTCCTGCTCGGCTACGTCGTCGGGGCGCTGCCCGGCATGAACCGGACCACCGCGATCGCGGTCGCGCTGCCGTTCACCTTCACCATGTCGCCGGCGGCCGCCCTGTCGTTCCTGATCGGCATCAACAAGGGCGGGGCGGCCGGCTCCGCGGTCTCGGCGATCCTGCTCAACGTGCCGGGAGAACCCTCGTCGGTGGTCACCACCTACGACGGCTATCCGATGACGAAGCAGGGCAAGGCCCAGAAGGCGCTGAAGGTGGCGCTGCTGGCGTCGGTCGCCGGCGACGTGTTCGCCACGATCGTGCTGATCCTGCTGGCCCGGCCGATCGCGCGCTTTGCCATCGGGCTCGGTCCGATCGAGCTGGCCTCCATCCTGGTGTTCTCGATCACCTTCATCGCGGCGGTGTCCGGCGAGTCGTTCCTGAAGGCGATGATCGCGGGCTTTCTCGGCCTGCTCCTGTCGGCGCCCGGCATCGACATCGAGACCGGCCTGCCGCGGCTCACCTTCGGCATCCTCGAGCTGTACGACGGCGTGCCGCTGCTGGCAGTCGCGATCGGCACGTTGGCGCTGTCGGAGATCCTCGTACAGATCGACGAGGGATGGCGCGGTCGCCACCAGTATCCGCGCCCGCCCGATGACAGCGCCGTCGCCGCCGACCGGGCGCTGAGCCTGAAGGAGATCGTCAGCGTCTCGCCGGCGGTGCTGCGCGGCTCGCTGGTCGGCACCGGAATCGGCCTGCTGCCGGGTCTCGGCGCCACGCTGGCCTCGTTCCTGTCCTACACCTGGGTGAGGCGCAGCTCGAAGACGCCGGAGGCCTTCGGCAAGGGCCAGCCGGACGGCGTCGCGGCGTCGGAGTCCGCCGACAACGCCACCGTCCCGGCCTCGCTGATCCCCGTCTTCGCCATCGGCGTTCCCGGCAGCCTGTCGACCGCGCTCTTGATGGGCGCGTTCATGATGCACGGCCTGACGCCAGGGCCGTTCCTGTTCCGGGACGGCGGCGAGGTGGTGTTCGCGATCTACCTGGGCATGCTGCTGGCGTCGGTCGCGCTGCTCGCCGTCGGCCTGTTCGGGCAGCGCATCTTCAGCCTGGTCATCCGGGTCCGGCAGACCGTCATCCTGCCGGTGATCGTGTTTCTCTGCGTCGTCGGCGCCTACATGGAAGGCGGCGGCATGTTCGGCGTCTACCTGATGCTGATCTTCGGCCTGGTCGGCTACTTCATGAAGAAGTTCGACTACTCCTTCGTCACCTTCGTCGTCGGCTACGTGCTCGGACCCATGGCCGAGCTGACGATCCGGCAATCGCTCATCATCTCGGAGGCCAGGCCCGGGGTGCTGATCGATCACCCGATAGCCATCCTGTTCCTGCTGCTGGCGATCCTGTCGATCTGGCGGTTCGCGATCGCGGGAGCACGATCCATGCGGATGGACCAGTCCCCATCCGTGCAAGATCCGAACACCTGATCAGAAAGGGAGGAAGCCCATGAAGACTTACCGACACCCGCATGCCCTCGGCCGCAGGACGGCCCTGGCCGTGCTCGGCGCGGCGGCCCTCGGCGTCGCCGTCGCGGGCCCGTCGCTGGCGCAGGAGTGGCCGACCAAGCCGGTGACGGTGGTGGTGGCCTATCCGGCCGGCGGCGGCACCGACAGCGCCATCCGCGCCATGACCGACATCGTCAGCGAGAAGCTCGGCCAGCCGGTGCTGGTGCAGAACGTCGGCGGCGCCGGCGGCGGCGTCGCCGCCGCGCAGGTCGCCAAGGCCGATCCCGACGGCTACACGCTGCTTGCCACCAACTCCACCTCGATCACGCTGGCGCCGCTCGTCCAGAAGATGCTCTACGACATCGACGACTTCGAGAACGTCGCCATCCTGGGCGAATTCCAGAACGCCATGTTCGCCAACAAGGACAAGCCGTTCAACACGCTCGACGAACTCGTCGCCACGGCGAAGGAGGAAGGCCGGCCGATCAGCTTCGCCAGCCAGCTGGCGATCGACCGCCTGCTGATGCAGTACATCGCCAAGGAACGCGGCTTCGAGCTGCGGCCGCTGCCCGTCAGCGGCGGCAGCGGCGCCGTCCAGGCGGTGCTGGCCGGCGACGTCGACCTGTCGTTCTCCGGCGGCTCCTGGGCGCCGATCGTCGAGGCGGGCGACGCCAAGGCGCTGTTCGCCGCCTCGCACGAGCGGCTGAAGCGGGCGCCGGACCTCGTCTCCATGAAGGACCTCGGCTTTCCCTTCGGCGTCAGCTCGCACATCTCGCTGCATGCGCCGGCCGGCACCCCGCCGGAGGTCATCGCGAAGCTCTCGGCGGCCTTCGAGCCGGCGGTCAACGGCCAGATGGCGCAGAACGTCGGCGACAACCGGAACATGGACATGACGTTCCATGACCACGAGGGTGCCGACAAGGTCATGCAGGACCAGCGCGCCACCTACGAGAGCATTCTCGAGGCGGTGGGCGACGAGGCCAACAAGGCCCAGTAAGGCGGGCTTCAAGGCCGGGTTCGGTCTTCGAAATGCCGGGGGCGAGGCGGACAACCGCCTCGCCCCCATTTTAGTCAGATCCCGCAGGCCGCGCTGCGCGGTCTGGTCGCAAAGCTCAGCGCGGGACGGTCCCGGCGACGAGATCGCCGACCGCCGGCAGCGCGTCGATGGTCCAGCATGCCTGCAGGACCGTCTCCACCTGCTCGGCCGGCAGGGCGCGAACGGCCTGGTCGCGGAACTTGGCCGACAGCTGGTCGTCGCTCATCGGCCGTTCCAGATTGCCGAGCGAGTGCTCGAGCGTCTTGGCGAGGACGCTGCCGTCGGCAAGCTCCACCTCGACATGCACGCCGTCCTCGGTGATCGCCGGATCGCCTTCCGGCACCGCCGCGTCGCGGACCCGCTTGACCTCGGGGTCGTTGACCGCCGCGTCGGTGTACTCGTCGAGCCCGGCGCGGCCGCGCACGAGGCCGACGGCTGCGCCGTGCACCACGGAGAACTTGCCCTGCAGTCCGGTCGAGATGTCGCGCTTGCCGCACAGGTCCATGACCAGCGGCGCGACCCGCAGGCGCACCGCCCTGATCGCGGCGGCGTCGAGCCGGTGCTCTTCCTTCAGCTGGATGCAGGCGTCGATCGCCGGATGGTTGACGATGCCGCACGGGAACGGCTTGTAGGTGTTCACCCGCAGGTCGAAGTCTCTGCCCAGCCCGTCCGTCACCTTCGCCAGGTCGCGGTCGGCGGCAAGCACGTGGGCAAAGCCGCGCGGCCCCTCAAGGCCGTATTCGCCGCTGGTGAAGCCGTTGCGCGCCAGCAGCGCGGCCTCGTAGCCGTTCTGGGCGGCCCGGCCCGGGTGGAAGGGCTTGCCCATCGACCCGAACATCTCGCGGATTCCCGCCGACTGCGTCGCCGCAAGGCCGATGGTCCAGACCATGTCCTGGACGCCCAGTCCCGTCAGCTTGCCGATGGCGGCCGCCGCCCCGAGCACGCCGCAGGTGCCGGTGCTGTGCCAGCCGACATCGTAGTGCGAGGGATAGGTCGCATTGCCGACCCGCGAGGTCGTCTCGAACCCCAGCACGAAGGCATGCAGGAAATCCTCTCCGCTGACGTCGTTGCAGCTGGCGTAGGCGAGCAGCGCGGAAGCGACCGGCGAACTGGCATGGATGTAGTTCTTCGGCAGCGTGTCGTCGTAGTCGTGCACGTGCGTGGAGATGCCGTTGACCAGCGCGGCGCGCAGCGGGTCGAGCTTTTCGCGACGGCCGACGATCAGCCCGTCCTTCGGGCCCGAGAAGGGCGTGAAGGTGCGGATCGCGATCTCCGTGGCCTCCTCCGGCGCCCCGCCGAGCGCGCAGCCGACGATGTTGACCAGCGCCCGCCGGGCCTCCCGCCGCACGTCGTCGGGAAGATCGGCGCTGCGGCTTTCGACAAGATACTCCGCCAGTTCCCGCGTGACTGTCATTCCCGTCCTCCCCTGGTTCCGGTATGGGCCCTCCACCGAAGGCTCGCCGCGCCGTCGGAGCGGCGGCCGGTGCGCGCCGGTCGGTCGCGCGGGCAGGGACTCTGTTGAAGACCTGAGTAGTCAGGCAGCGCCGAAGCGTCAAGCATATTGTATTACGATAATAACGGAATCCGCCGCCTCGACTCGCGGAGCGGGGCGCGATAAAGACCCCGCCCTCGGGCGTCACCGAAAAAGCCACAATTGCTGCGTTGCATCATTTTCGCAAAAGTGTGCTAATTTGTGCGTGCTGCAAAAGTAGACAGGCGAGCAATGTTCCCGAAACCGGAAAGTTCGATCGTGGCCAATACTGCGGCATACGAGACGACGCCGCTGGTCCGGCCGACCGGGTTCCGGGAATACGACGCGCGCTGGCTGTTCGGCAGCGAGCTCAACCTGATGGGAGCGCAGGCGCTCGGCCTGGGGCTCGGCACGCTGCTGCATGACCTGCAGGTGCCGCCCGACATCGTGATCGCCCACGACTATCGGTCGTACTCGGCGTCGATCAAGATGGCGATGGCGACGGGCCTGATGGCGGCGGGGTGCCGCGTTCACGATATCGGGCTTGCGGTGTCGCCGATGGCCTATTTCGCCCAGTTCGAACTCGACCTGCCGGCGGTCGCCATGGTGACGGCGAGCCACAACGACAACGGCTGGACGGGCGTCAAGATGGGCGCCGACCGGCCGGTCACCTTCGGGCCCGACGAGATGGGCCGGCTGAAGGAAATCGTGCTCTCCGGCGCCGGCATCGGGCGGGTGGGCGGCCAGTACCGCTACGTCGCCGGCTTCGCCGCGCGCTATGCCGCCGACCTCGTCGCGGGCAAGGCGCTCCGGCATCCGCTGAAGGCCGTGGTCGCGTGCGGCAACGGCACCGCGGGCATGATCGCGCCCGGCGTGCTTCGCGCCATCGGATGCGAGGTGATCGAGCTCGATTGCGAGCTGGACCACACCTTTCCCAACTACAATCCCAACCCGGAAGACATGGCCATGCTGCACGCCGTGGCCGACGCCGTGAGGCGGCACGGCGCCGACGTCGGACTGGCCTTCGACGGCGACGGCGACCGCTGCGGGGTGATCGACGACAGCGGCGAGGAGATCTTCGCGGACAAGGTGGGACTCCTTCTTGCCCGCGACCTGGCCGCCCTCCATCCGGGCTCGCACTTCGTCGTAGACGTCAAGTCGACCGGGCTGTTTGCGACGGATCCGGAGCTCAAGCGCCATGGCGCCACCGTCGACTACTGGAAGACGGGTCACTCCTACATCAAGCGGCGCGTCAGGGAGGCGGGCGCCCGGGCCGGCTTCGAGAAATCGGGCCACTTCTTCTTCAATGCGCCGATCGGCAGGGGGTATGACGACGGACTTATCGCCGCCATCGCCGTGTGCGAGATGTTGGATCGCAATCCGGGGCAGGCCCTGTCCGGGCTGCGCGCCGCGCTTCCGGTCAGCTGGCAGTCGCCGACCATGTCGCCGCATTGTGCCGACGAGGACAAGTACGACGTGGTCGACCGCGTGACGGCGCATTTTGCCGCGCGCGCCGACGCACGGCAGAAGGTGGCGAACCAGGCCGTGCGGGAGATCAATACGATCAACGGCATCAGGATCGTGCTGGAAGACGGTACCTGGGGGCTCGTCAGGGCCTCCTCCAACAAGCCCGAACTCGTCGTCGTGGTGGAGAGCCCGTCTTCGGAGGGCAACATGAGGGCGATATTCAAGGAGATAGACGCGTTCCTCGCCGGACAGCCGGAAGTGGGGGCGTATAATCAGAAGATATGAATGAGAATACTGTTTCTTTTTGTTTCGGGAGGGAAGCAAATATGAAGTGAATTGCCATATATAGTGCCGATTATTGGATTTCGAGCGAAATTGATACTGGTGGAGACAATTTTGATGTCTCCGGAATGATTAACGGTCAGAAGGAAGCTGCGTCGTGGTTCATGTTCGAAAAAAGCAGGGGGCTTCAATGCGCGGGAGAAACTCCGGCGAATTGCAGGTGATTGAACCTCAGGCGACCGAAATCGCAGTGGACAGGGCAAGACGTCGCGACGTCGTTGCCTCGATCCGCAACGACATCGTCGCGATCCTCTCCACGGAGGACGGGCTGCTGATCCTCGCCACCCAGCCCGATGTCCACGAACTCTACAGGATCCGCTCCGGAAAGGCCCGGTTTGTCCCGGAGCCGCCCCGGTTCATAGAGTCGGGGGAGCTTCCGCTCAATCGGATGGCCTTTGCCGGGCCCGGGTCATGCGTCTTTTCGGCGACCGCGCCAAACAGCGGAGCGCGCTTCGGCTGGAACATTCCCGATTGGCAACTCGCGGACGGAAACACCACCTACCTGGAGATCCCCCCGAACGAGCCGCCGATCGAATACCACTACACCGAAGCCCACGGTCCGGAGATCCGGATCGCCGGCGGTACCGTCTACCGGTTCGAGGGATATTTCGCCTCGCACCGCGTGCGCGCGAAGATCGCCATCCGCATCTGTGACCGAAACGGAACGATTCTGGCCACGCAGTCGGAGGAGCTGGATCCGACCCGGCTGGGCGGTCGCCAGCTGTCGAACTACCAGCACGTGCAGATCAGGATCGCGGCACCCGCCGAAGCAGCATACGCACGGCTATCGATCGTCTACCAGGAGCCGCACGAACCGGCGGAGGGGGCGATGGGCTACCTCTTCACCGCCGGCCTTTCCTTGCTTCCCGACAGCGTCGACCTGTCTTTCCAGGAAGTGCTGTACCAGTCGGAAAGCGAGCAGCGCTTCGCGCACAAGGGGCTCTACAGCTACCTGGTGCCCCTGGATGTCCCCTTCATCAATCAATCGATGAAGGACATCGAGATCGTCTGCGATGACCTGTCGGCGGAGACGCTGTACGTGTTTCCCGACATGGACCTGCCGTCGAGCCGTATCGAGATCAACGGCAAGGTGGTCACCTTGCGAACGGATTTCGGCGGCGCGGTGCGACTGCGCATCGACAACCGCTACTACGGACGCGGACAGCGGGACCATTCGTCGAACGCCTTCGACTTCACGCTGGACGACAGCGTATGCGACGGTGACGTCCATCTGGTCGAAGTCCGAGACGCCACCGGACTCTTCATCGTCGCGCGCGACTACTGCCTGTTGCCGGCGGCGCTGACCCCGTGGAACGTCCTGCAGAAGGAAACCCTGCCGCCGCTTCCCAGCTATCTCGCGCCGGCGGCGGTGCACCGGTACCGGGCCCTGCAGAGCCATCTTCGGCGCTTTCCCAGGAAGCCCGACGACTTCGATATCTGGCTCTACGGAAGCCTGACACGGCTTCATTCCGTCGTGGAGGCGGGCTTCGAAAAGATCCGCGACTTCGCGCCGCTGCGGTTTCGGCAGCATGATCGGCCGGACGTCTCTATCGTCATCCCCGCCAGGAACAAGGCGAACGTCACGTACTTCTGCTTCTGCGCCCTTCTGCTGGCGCACAATGATGCCACCTTCGAGGTGATCCTGGTGGACGACGGGTCATCCGACGAGACCCGGGGCTTCGCCGAGTTCGAAGGCATCACCTATCTCCGCAACGAGGTGTCACAGGGCTTCGTCCGGTCGTGCAACATGGGCGCGGCGCAGGCGCGGGGAAAGTACGTTGCCTTCCTGAACAACGACACCGAGCCGACGGCCGGATGGCTGGACGAACTCCTGGCCGCCTTCGACACCATCGATGGCGTCGGCATGGCGGGTTCGCGCCTGCTCTACCCCGACGGCCGCCAGCAGGAAGCGGGCGGGATCGTCTGGGACAGCGGGAACCCCTGGAACTACGGGCATCTGGCGAATGCCCACGACCCGCGCTACTCCTACCTGCGGCAGGCGGACTATCTCTCGGGCGCCGCGATCCTGCTGCCGCGGACCCTCTGGGAGACTGTCGGCGGATTCACCGACAGCTACGCTCCGGCATATTTCGAAGACACCGATCTCGCCTTCAAGGTGCGCAGCGAGGGCTACAAGACGCTGTATGTGCCGCATTCGGTCGTGTTCCATTTCGAGGGGGTATCGAACGGGACCGACACGAACACCGGCATCAAGCGCTTCCAGGAAGTGAACCGTCCCAAGTTCAAGCGGGCCTGGGCGGAGGCCTATGCCGGCAACGGCAAGGAGGGCGTGAACGTCGATCTGGAGAAAGACCGCGGGATCAAGGGCCGCGTTCTGTTTCTCGACTACACGACGCCGCAGCCCAACATGGACGCCGGCGGCTACGCGGCGGTCCAGGAGATGAACCTGGTCAGGGCGCTCGGCTACAAGGTGACCTTCCTCCCCGAGAACATGGCCTATTTCGGCAGCGACACCGTCCGGCTCCAGCGCACCGGCGTGGAGACCATCTATGCGCCGTTCTACCTGTCGGTGCACGAGTTCCTGGAGAAGCGGGGAAGTGAGTTCGACGTCATCTACGTCACCCGCTACGAGGTCGCCGACCGCTATCTGGAAGCAATCAGGAAGCATGCGCCGCAGGCGAAGATCCTGTTCAACAACGCCGATCTCCACTTCCTGCGGGAGCTGCGCGCGGTTCTGAGAAGCAAGAGCCGGGAGGACATCGGCCGCGTCGTGGGTGTGCGCGACGCGGAATTCGCGGTGATGCGGAAAGTCGACCTGACGCTGTCCTACAACGAGATCGAGCACGCGGTGATCACCAGCCACATCCTCGATTCCGGCAGGGTCCTGAAGTGTCCGTGGGTGGAGACGCGCAAGACCAGCGTGCCCCCCTTCTCCAACCGGTCGGGGATCGCGTTCCTGGGAGGCTACGGCCATCCGCCGAACGTCGAGGCCGTGGAGTTCTTCGTGCGATCGATCATGCCGGCGCTTTCGAAGGAGAAGAACAAGATCGTCTTCCACATCTACGGAAGCCGGACCCCCGACTCGGTCCGCAAGCTCGAATCCGAATACGTGAAGGTCCACGGCTATGTCGACGACGTGGGCGACGTCTACAACAACTGCCGTGTGTTCGTCGCGCCGTTGCTGTCGGGGGCCGGCATCAAGGGCAAGGTCCTCTCCGCCTTCGCCCACGGCGTGCCGACGGTGCTGTCGCCGATCGCGGTCGAAGGAACCGGCGCCCGCTCGGGCCATGACTGCCTGGTCGCCGAATCCCCGGAGGAATGGATCGAGGCCATCGCCCGCCTGTATACGGACAAGGCGCTCTGGCAGAAGATCTCGAAGGGGGGCCAGTCGCTGATCGACGACAGTTATTCCTTCGACGTCGGCGTGAAGGCGATGCGGCGGGCATTCGAGGCGGTGGACCTGTACTGATCGGCGCACCGGGTGCCCCGCACCCGGGCTCGTCCTCTGGCCTTGGACGGGTATTTGAACTATCCAGTGCCGTCAGCAGAGAGACAACGCCGTTCCATCCGGGAGGAAGATGCCAAAGGTCGTATTCGTCGTGGGCGCCCACAGGTCCGGAACCTCGGCGCTGGCCGGCGCTCTCGGATTCTGCGGGTATCAGCACAGTCCGCAGCTGATGCCGGCCGCAGCCGACAACCCCGTCGGTTTCTGGGAACCGCTTCCCATCGTCCGGCTGAACCAGCGCCTCCTCGAGATTGCCGGGGCGAGCTGGGATCGCATACCGCTATGGCTCGACTTTTCGTCGCTGTCCCGCCGCAGGATCGGAGACTGGTGCGCTAACGGCTTCGCCGAGCCCGCCTCGGCGGCGTGGGACGATGCCTTCGGCGGCGTCGAGGGCGACATCGTCTGCAAGGATCCGCGACTGTCCCTGACGCTGCCTCTCTGGCTGCAGACCGCCGAGGACAAGGGGTACGACCCGGACGTGCTGATCTCGCACCGGGCCCCCGACAGGATTGCCGCATCCCTGACCAGGCGCAACGGACACGACTTCGCTGCCGCCCTCGACCTCGTCATGGACTACTGGTCGAACATTCTGGCGAATGCGCCGAGGTCCGCGCGCGTGGTGCGCTACGAGTCGCTGGTTGCGGCCCCGGAACACGCCCTCGGGCGCGTCGGCTTTGCGCCGGCTTCGGAGGCCGCCCGGCGGGATCTCCTCGGGTTCGTCCGCAACGACGATACCAATTCAGCCGCCGGCGTCTTTCCCAAGCCGATACTGCCGCACTCCCTGGCGGTCCTGAACGACGTTCTGGCAAGCGCCGACGGGGCGTGCCTGCTCAGGGAGACGATGCCGTTCCTGACCCCGTTCGAGCGGGGTCGCGACGAACACAAGCGCTTCTGCGGTCAGGTCTACCTGCTCCCGCCGAGCGAGCCGGTGAAGTCCTTCACCATCCCCGCCCGGCGCCGCCGCAAGGTCGTCCTGCACTGCCACATCTTCAAGAATGCGGGATCGTCGGTCGACGTGGTCCTCAAGGAGAATTTCGGCGCCCGCTGGACGGAGAAGGAATTCCAGACCCGGCCGAGGATGTCGAACGCCGATCTGACGAACGGCTTCCTGCGGACGCACGACCACTACGATGCCGTGTCCACCCATACGGGGGACTGGTGGTTCGGACACGACGACCAGGACCTCACCGTCCTGCCGATCCTGTTCCTGCGCCATCCGCTGCTGCGCATCCGGTCGGCCTATTCGTTCGAGAGGAAGCAGCAGGCCGATACGCTCGGCGCCAGGCTTGCCAAGGAACACGACTTTCCCGGCTACGTGCGGGCCCGGCTCGACCGGCCGAACGACTTCGCCTTCCGCGACTTCCAGGCGCGCCGGCTGGCGGCGTTCCAGAGCAGGATCACCACGGACCTGTGGTCGACCGCCATGCGCGCCCTGGAAGCTCTGCCGTTCGTCGGACTTGTGGAGGACTTCGAGGGGTCCGCGAAACGGCTGGAGGCCTATCTCAAGCCGCATTTTCCCGACTTCAGGGCGTACGAGGCCCACAGGAACGTGACGGATCTGTCCAACGCCAGTCCTCAGGACAAGATCGCCCGGCTGGCCGAGGAACTGGGCGAGGAGCTGTTCGACAAGCTGCTCGCCGCCAATGCCACCGATATCGAGATATACCAGTTGACCGAGGCGCAATGGGGCACGCGGAGCCCTGTGGCCGGCAAAGCCCTGGCGGAATAGCCCCATGAGCATCGAACACGTCGCCCCCTATCTCGACGGAGGGATCAAGAAGGTCCAGGGGTGGTGCATCCCGCAGCTCTGGAACGTCATCCAGCCGCTGCACGAATACCAGGAGAACGCCGGAATCACCGGCCCGATCGCCGAGATCGGCGTGTTCCACGGCAAGTTCTTCATCGGCCTCGCGCTGACCAAGAAGGGACAGGGAAAGCACACCGCCTTCGACGTGTTCGACCTTCAGCACTTCAATCTGGACGGCGCCGGCAAGGGCAATCTCGAGGCGTTCACGGCCAATCTCCGGCAGTTCGACCTGCCGGAGGACGAAACCGAGATCCGACGCGTCGACAGCATGGCGCTGACCAGACGCGACATCGCCGAGATCCGCGCGCAACGCGGCGCGTTCTCCATGTTCAGCGTCGACGGCTGTCACATGGTCGAGCACACCATCAACGACTTCCGCATCGCCATGGAGCTGACGCAGCCCGGCGGCATCATCTACGTCGACGACTACCTCAATCCGGACTGGCCCGGCGTTCAGGAAGGGCTGGCACGCCTCTACCTGAACGATGCGCCGAGATTCGTTCCGATCGCATATACCTGCAACAAGCTTTTCACCTGCCACATCAGCTATGCCAGGGACATGTTCGATCACCTGCGCGAGACCGTGAGAGCGAGCTTTCCGAACTGCCAGGTGAAGGTGGTCAAGCGGTTCGGCTACGACTGCCTGAACGTCAAGCCCGACTACACCGGCCCCAGCGTCCGCCTGTGAGCGCGGTTTCGCCGGCAGGCCGTATCGCCGGCCGGGCGCCACGCCGGTCAGGCGCCGTTCCGACCGGACGCCGTCCCGGTCGCGCCGGGAACCTGCCCTGGACGACATGAACGGCCGGATTCGATCAACCGCTCACGACTTGAAGATCGACAGGCCGTTCTCGTAAAACCGCGTCAGAAGATCCTGGACGCGCGGATCTTCCTGCAGCGACTTGTTCAGGAACAAGGCATTGTACTGGAACCATTTCTGGCAGTCTCTCGCAGCCAGTTCGAGACCGATGGTGGCCAGGGTGTCGATTACGCTTTGCGACAGCGCCTGCTCCTTCCAGACGGGAGCGATTTCGATTTCTGCATAAACGATCGCCGCGTCCTTCAGGGCGTTCCTTGCTCCGGCCAGAACCTGGTCCAGTGCGCCTTCCACATCGATCCAGAAGCATCCCCCCTTCAGGTCCTTGCCGGCCAGAAACTGGTCCAGCGTCACGGCGGAGACCATCACCTCGGTCGTTTCGCTGTCGCGCAGTCCGACCTGCAGCAGCGATCCCATGCGGCCGATCTTCGGCATCTCCTTTCCGGCGATGACCGTCGGTATGTACATCTTCATGGGACCGTTCGAGGAGGACGCGGCGAGGTTGTGGTAGGAGACGTCCGCGGCGTTCAGGTCTTCGAAAAAGTGGGCGTACACGCGAGGATTTGCCTCCAGCGCGATCACCGGCCGGTCGGGGTACTTGGCCTTCATCTGCTTGGAGAAGCTACCCTCGAAGGCGCCGACTTCGACGAAGATGCCCGGATCGGCAATATCGATGATCTCGTACAGGGTCTCCTCGAGAATCTTCGTGATCGGCTCCCGCTCTTTCAGCGGCTTGTCGCGCGTGGCCGGATCGTCAAAGATCCGGTTCAGTTCGGCGACACCTTCCTGGATGTCCTTCGACCCGGCGTGCATCTCTGATTGCCTCTCTGTGGTTTCTGGATTCGGCGAATGTTGCATTTGGCTGTGCAAGTCAGGGTGTCGTCTTCCAGAGGGATTTTGTCTTTTTGCGTCAGACTTCCGAGATACTGCATCTCGAGATGTGAATTGATTGCGTCATGCGCTCGCGCAGACTCATAGGTGAGGGCACGGGCGCTGACAATTCGGTTCCCCGAAAACGGCCCGAAGCCGACCCCGGCGCACGTGCCCCGGTTGCCTCATCGAGCGCCTCTGGCAGGTACATCCGCACCGCGACATCGTCGATCCGGAGTGATCCCGGCGAGGCGTCGCCGAGCCCGCGCATGGGCTCGGCAAGAGTGCCGGTGGAACGGTCGAGGCCGTGCCATGGCGCGCCCGGTCAGACTCCCATTTCCGGGGGAACTATGCTCATATCACGGGCGGCGGTCGAGTGTGATATGGAGAATGTGAACCGCCCGCGCGTATTCAGCGCCATTCCCCCCTTTGGTTGCCCTGGCTCCAAGGCACTGACATTGCCGGAATCCCCTGTTTCGACATAATTGTCGCCGACCTGCAGCTAGGATATCGCAAGGCATGAAAGACAATACGGTTCAAGTTCTTAAATCCAGGCTCCGGCGGGCGCTGGTGGCCAACGATCTGGCCGCTGCCGACGCGGTGATGGACGAATTGTCGGGCGTCATGACGTGGGCCCATGTGACGAGCGTGCACGACATCCCCCTGGTCGCGGCGCCGCCTTCGCTGGATGCGCAGCCTCCCGCCGGATTCGTGTTCGTGAGCGGCGCTCCGCGGTCCGGCACGACGGCGCTTGGCCGGCTCCTCAACAGTCACCCCGACATAGGAATGTTCACCGAGTTCTATTCGGAGCGCTTCGGATACAGCCCGGAGATGTTTTCGCCGGCATACATCGCGGAACTGTACGCCCGCGGTCTGCTCCCCACCCTGAACAAGCACAAGAACGAATCCGTACTTGCCGAAATGGGTGGTTTCCGGATCGTCGGCGACAAGCGCCCGAACTTCATGTACTCGGCGCAGCTTACGCTGAAGCGATTTGCCGGCCACCGGGTGTCCATCGTCCACATCGTTCGGGACCCCTATGCCGTGGCGCATTCCTATTTGCAGCGCGCGCGCGACAATACCTGGTCCGAAAGCCGGGACCACAAGGTCGCGGCCGATGAGATAAACAAGAACACCTTACTGGCCCTCGCGCTGCTGGAGTCCGAAAGGGATCCGCAGCATCAGGTGCTGATCGTGGACTACGACGAGCTGTGGCAGAGCAGGGAGACCATCGTCGGACTGTTCTCCGCATTGGGACTGTCGGGCGAGGAGTTGGATGTCGAAGGCCTCGACAATGTCCTGAAGAACGCGCTCGCGGTGGCTCGCAAGCCGCGTGAGTTTTCGTCTGCAGAAACGGAATACCTGGAGCAGAATCTGGATCTCGCCGGACTGGAGCGACTCATGGAGCGAAAGCTCGAGTTGCTGCACGGGGCGCCTGGATGATACTCGCTGCCCAGGATCACACGGACGAAACGATTGTCGAGCGCCTGACGTCGCAGACGGTGCGGCTCAATGAATACCTCGGACGCCGGCAGGTGCGCAGGTACCAGCGGGACATCTGGGAAAAGGGCCGTTTCGAACTCATCCTGGACGGGGCGGACGCCGTTCGCCTGACCTTCGTCCGCTCGATTCTGGTGGCGCGCAACGAGCTCTGGTACGGCGCCATCGCTGCCGAGACGGGCGAGGAGTGGTGGCTTCTTACCGGCGCGATCGCGGAAGCCTATCCGATCCTGGCCGTCGTGCGGTTCAGCGAGGCGGGCAACGCCGGTGAACTGACGCGATTGACGGACTTCAAGTCCGCGTCGCCCGAGGTGCTGAAGGCGAAGCTCCAGCGATTCATCGCATGCCGGCATGGCTCGGAGATCGACTGGTCGGCCGCTCTCAGCCCGGAACTCGCAATCGGCCATGTCAATTTCGCGCACCTGGCCTGGAACGAGATCCCGGCGCTCGAATACCTGCTGACGGAGGCCGACAGGGCTGCGGCCTGCTCCTCGGTTCGGGTCGAACACCAGCCGCTCGGACAATTGCAGGAACTTTTCCCGGAACTTGCGGACTTTTCCGTCGAGCCGGTCGATGAAGGGCAAAATCTGAACCGGCCCGACCGCTTCATGTTCCGGGTCGCGGGCTCGCTTTTCACCGATTCCGCCAAGCAGAGAATTCGACGCCGCGTTGAAGGCGGAAGGCCCTCCCCGAAAATAGGGGCCTTTCTCGCCGAGGTCCGCCGCCGTCAGGCATTCGTGGTCTGGATAACGGTGCGGACGAAGAACAGAACCGCGCTGAATCAGGCGGACTTCATCAGAAAGCTCGTCATGGCCCTGCTGCAGCGGCCGGGCGAGACCCTCATCGTCCTGCACGGGTTCTCGCCCCCGCTGGATTACGGTTCGGCACACGCCCGACAAAAAAATTGGTCGCTTCGCGTCAAAGAGTCTATGCTGCGCATGCGAGATTATATTGAGGATGTGGTCAGCGAACTGAGTCCGGAGGTCCGTAATAATATTTTCATTGCCGGCGAGTATGACATAGTAGAGACCATACATCTGGCAAAGTGCGCAAGTTATTATGTCGCGCAGCCAGGAACGGCGCAGCACATTGTCGGTTGGTTTTGGGAAACTCCTGGGGTCATTCTCGCCCCTGCTCAGGCCGACAGAATTCGAGACTGGTATTTGCACGTTAATGAATCCGGCAGAGCGGCGGATATTGTAGATGGAAACCATTTTGAACTCATCGAGAGCGAGTCGGGGAAATACGATCGAAATTCTCTTTATCGCATCTGCGATACTGATGCGCTGAGTGCCGGCATCAAAGAACTCACCATGCAGGTGAGGGTATAGCTGGGAAATTGTCCGTCGAGAGCTATCGGGGAACCGGTGATGAGCTTGAGTGACCTGTCTGAGAACAAGCCGAGCGGGCGCGAGGACGCGCCCATAAACATGTTCCAGTTCTGGGATCACAACCCACCCGCAGAAGTCGTCAGTCTGATGAGCACGTGGCAAGCAGAGCCGGGCGTGAACTACCGCCTGTTCAACAACGAAACTGCCGAAGACTACATTCGCGAGCGCATTGGACTGGATGCATGCATGGCGTACCGCGCCTGCAATGTCGGGGCCATGAAGGCCGATTTCTTCCGCTACTGCGCGCTCTACGAAGAGGGCGGTGTGTATATAGACGCCGACACACAGAACCTCGGCGGACTCTCGACGCTCTATGACCCGACGTCAAAAGGGCTTTTTTTCGTAAGAAACTCGAAGTTGGCAAATGATTTCATGATCATATGCCGGCCGCACGAGTATCTGATGCAGTATGCAATCGACAAGGCGATCCAGAATATCAATCAGAAACTGTCGAATAATGTTTGGGAAGTTACCGGCCCGGGCATTCTGACTGCGCTTTACCGTTCGGAAGACCCGGAAAAAGTTCGCCTGTTCGAGGATTATGTCATCCTCCCGGTCACCGAAATTCGCAAGGTCGTGGGCTTCAAGTGGGACCTGCCGTACAAGCAGGATGCCAGTCACTGGGTTGCCTACCAGACGGAGCAGCGCAGCATTTTCAAGACGGACTAGGCAGGAGGACGCAGGGGCAGGGCGAAGGGGAGGGGGTCCCGGGACGGGGCTGTCTGCCCTGAAGTTCGGATGAGAGCCGGATCAGAGGGCGGTTGGTGTGATGATTGATCTGCGTACTGGCTTGGTCGCTCGGAGTTCAGCCTGGAGGTGCGTTCGCCCATGACGGAAATCGTTCACGCGGTGATGTGCGGCGGATCGGGGACACGCCTTTGGCCGTGGTCGCGCCGGTCCTATCCCAAGCAATTCCTGTCGCTGGTCGGCGACCGCTCGCTCCTGCAGGCGACGGTCGGGCGGCTGGGCGCCAGACACGGTGTCACCGAAACCATCGTCATCGGCAACGAGGAGCACCGCTTCCTGATCGCCGAGCAGTTGCGCCGGGGTGGCGACGTCGCCGAAATCGTCCTCGAGCCGCTGATGCGCAACACCGCGGCCGTGGCCATCGTCGCCGCACTGCGCGCCGAGGCCCGCAAGGGGCCGGACTGCCTCGTCCTGCTGGCGCCGGCGGACCACGTGATCGGCGACGCCGAGGCCTATGGCGCGGCGATCGGGCAGGCCACGCCGGCGGCGCAGGCAGGCTATGTCGTCACCTTCGGCATCACGCCCGACCGGCCCGAGACGGGCTACGGCTATATCGAATTCGGCGACGCGCTGGCCGAAGCGCCCGGCGTCTCGCTTGCAAGGGGATTTCGCGAGAAACCGGACCGGGAGACCGCGGAAGGCTTCCTGGCCTCGGGCGGCTTCGCCTGGAACGCGGGGATATTCCTGTTCAGCCCGCAGACGCTTATTGAAGCAGCCGGGCGACTGTGCCCCGACATGCTGGCGGCCTGCCGTGCCGCTTGCGACGGGGCGAAGCCGGATCTCGATTTCCTGCGGCTTGACGCCGAGCCTTACGCGCAGATCGACGACATCTCCTTCGACTACGCCTTCGCCGAACAGCTCGACGGCAAGGTCGCCGTCGTGCCCGTCTCGATGGGCTGGTCGGATGTCGGATCGTGGCATGCGCTGTACGAGGCGCGCGGCGGCAACGGCGGCGGCGAGAACGTCACCGAAGGCCCGACCATGCTGTTCGACACCGAGAACACGCTGGCCTTCAGCGACGGGCCGCTGGTCGTCGCCCACGGCCTCAAGGACGTGGTGATCGTCGCCAACCACGACGCCATCTATGTCGCCTCCGCCGAGCACACCGGCGAGGTGAAACGGGTGGTGGCCGAGCTGGAGAGCCGCAACTACCGGCAGGCCGCGACCCACGAACGGGTCTATCGGCCCTGGGGGTGGTACCAGACGCTCGACCTGGGCGAGCGCTTCCAGGTCAAGGAGATCGTCGTCAAGCCCGGCGGCCAGCTGTCGCTGCAGTCGCATCACCACCGCGCCGAGCACTGGGTCGTCGTTCGGGGCACGGCGCGCGTCACGCTCGACGACGAGGTCCGCATCGTGACCGAGAACGAGTCGATATTCGTGCCCCTCAAGGCGCGCCACCGTCTCGAGAACCCCGGCCGCATTCCCATGCATCTCATCGAGGTTCAGACCGGCAGCTATCTCGAGGAGGACGACATCGTCCGCTACGAAGACGTCTATGGCCGTCGCTAGGGAGCTTTTCATGAACCTGTCCGATGGATCCGCCCGCGCCGCTGCCCGGGACCGGCACCTCGCGGGAGCGCACACGTCGTGCTGAGCGTCGAGGCCTGCGAGATACCCGAGGTGATGGTGGTCGCGCCGAGGCGGCCGGCGTCGGCGAGCCGTTCGTGCAGGACAATCACTCCCTGTCCGGCCAGGCCGGCGTCATCCGCGGCCTCCACTTCCAGGCGCCGCCGCACGCGCAGGGCAAGCTGGTCCGGGTCTCGCGCGGCGCCATCCTCGACGTCGCGGTCGACATCCGCACCGGGTCGCCGACCTACGGGCGCCACGTGGCGCGCGAGCTGTCGGCGGAGAACTGGCTGCAGCTGTGGGTGCCGCCCGGCTTCGCGCACGGCTTCTGCACGCTCGTTCCCGACACCGAGGTGCAGTACAAGGTCACCGCGTACTACGCGCCGGACCACGATCACGGCCTCGCCTTCGACGACCCGGCGCTGGGCATCGACTGGCCGGTCGACGCGGCAGATGCCATTCTCTCCGACAAGGACCGGCGTCATCCGGCGCTGTCGGACCTTCCGGCCCATTTCAGCTACTGACGAGACACGGCGATGAAGATCCTGGTTACGGGCGGAGCGGGGTTCATCGGGTCGGCGGTCTGCCGGCACGTGATCGGCGAGACGCCGCATTCGCTGGTCAACCTCGACAAGCTGACCTACGCGGCCAACCTGTCGTCGCTCGATGCCATTGCCGGCGACCCGCGCTACCGTTTCGCCCGCCTCGACATCTGCGACCGCGACAAGGTCCATGCCCTGATGGTCGAGGAGCAGGTCGATGCGGTGATGCACCTTGCCGCCGAGAGCCACGTCGACCGGTCGATCGACGGGCCCGGCGCCTTCATCCAGACCAACGTCGTGGGCACCTACGAACTGCTGGAGGCGGCGCGCCGCTACTGGTCGGAACTGCCGGCCGACCGCAAGCACGCCTTCCGGTTCCATCACGTCTCGACCGACGAGGTCTACGGCGCGCTGCCGCTCGACGGCGGCATCTTCACCGAAGAGACGCCCTATGCGCCCTCGTCGCCCTATTCGGCCTCGAAGGCGGCGTCCGACCACCTGGCGATGGCCTGGTGGCACACCTACGGGCTGCCTGTGGTGCTGTCGAACTGCTCGAACAATTACGGGCCCTACCATTTCCCCGAGAAGCTGATCCCGCTGATGATCCTCAACGCGCTCGAGGACAGGAAGCTGCCGGTCTACGGCACCGGCGCCAACGTGCGCGACTGGCTCTACGTCGAGGATCACGCCCGCGCCCTGTTCACGGTGCTGACCAGGGGGCAGCCGGGCAGTTCGTACAATATCGGCGGCAACGCCGAACGCAGCAATCTCGACGTGGTCCACGCGATCTGCGATCTCCTCGACGCCCGCTATCCGCGCGCTAACGGCTCGTCGCGGCGCGACCTGGTGACCTTCGTCGCCGACCGGCCCGGCCACGACATGCGCTACGCGATCGATGCGGAGAAGGTGGCGCGCGAACTCGGCTGGCGGCCGGTCGAGACGTTCGAGAGCGGCCTGCGCAAGACGGTCGACTGGTATCTCGACAACGAGGCCTGGTGGGCGCCGATCCGCGGCGGCCGCTATTCCGGCGAGCGGCTGGGCCTGCGGGCCTGATCTCCGGCAGCGGCCCGGCCGCGACGGGGGCCGGAGCGGAGCCACTGCGGCACGGCATTCAGATGGATCATTTCCTCAGGTTGCTGCTTCGCATGGCCTACTGGGTGCACCATCCGCCGTCCAAGCGGATGCTGGCGGTGATCGCCGCCGCCGTCGTGTTTTCCCTTGCCATATTCGCTATAGAATGGTTGGGCTATTGGCCCGACGCGCTGTCGCTGCCGCCCCGGACGGGATTGCGTTACCCCATCAGGTAGGCAGGCTGGCAGATGGGCAGGCCGCACGTCGGGCAGCGCTGCCGGCGGCGCGCTGCCGGAAGCCGACGATTGCCATTGGTGTTTTCATGCGAACGTTAGTCTTTTGAATGCCTTGTCGCACCTGCACTCCGAGCGCCGTACCGAATCGCGGACCGAAATGACTGCTGAGACAACTGCCGATACGCTCAGGGGCGTCACGGTCGACGAAACCGCCCGGCAAAGGCTGGTCGCCCGCAGGACGCCCGCCGCCAGGCGCCATGTCATCTACTTCACGCCGCGGTCGGGAAGTTCCTGGCTGTCCACCGCCCTGGCCGAGACGAAGCTGCTCGGCTATGCCGGGGAATACCTCAATCCGAGCTTCATCCAGTCGATCGCCAGGTCGCTGAACGCGAACACGCCGGACACCTACCTCGACGCGCTGCTGCGGTCGCGCAAGACCGACAACGACGTGTTCACGGTGGAAGTGACCTATTTCCATCTCCGCAAGTTCGGGGACAGGGGCCTGTTCCTCAAGTATTTCCCGCCGACCTCGCCGTGCGTCTTTCTGATGCGCGAGAACATCGTCCTGCAGGCGATCTCGCTCTACAAGGCGGTGGAAACGCAGGTCTTCCACACGGCCGCGGCGTCGGACGACAGGATCGCCGTGTCGCACGGCTTCTCCGACTACGACGGTGAGAAGATCCTCGGCTGGGTCCAGCACATCCGCCAGCAGGAGGTCGGGCTGGAGGCGCTGTTTGCGGTGGAGAAGCTTGAGCCGCTGCGGATATCCTACGAACGGCTGTTCGGCATGTATCCGGACCCGGTAGGGCTGATCGCCGGCCACCTGGGCCTGCCGCCCGGCTCCGTGCCGAAGGCCGAGACCCGCGCCGTTGCGCATGCCAAGCTCGCCAGCGCCTCCAATCTGGAGTTGGAGGCGCGGTTCCGGGCGGACTACGGCGAGTCCGTCGGACGGGTCGAATCCGAACGCCGGGAGATGATCGCGCGGCTCTACGCCAACGGCGCCGCCCGCCGCTCCGCTCCGCCGGTCCGGACGGGTGTCCGCAAAGCCCCGAAGGCCCAAACCGCCGCGCCGCCTGCCCCGAAACGGGCGGACGCCCCGCCGGCGCCGAAGCCGGCGCCCTCGCTGTCGCAGAAGCAGATACTGCAGCTTGCCGGCGAGCGCCTGCGCGCCGGCAAGCCGTTTTCGGCAATCCGCTTCGGCGACGGCGAAGGCATGTTTCTGGGCGGCGACGGATCGATCTTCCCGCCCTCCGCGCGCAACGAAGCGTTCAAGGTCCTGTTCGGTACCGAAGCTCCGGCGAATGCCATTTCGGATCTGGGCGAGCGGATGAAGAGCGCCTATCGGGATGCGGACGTTGTCGGCGGGCCGGCGCTCGAAGAACAAACGAACTACCGGCGGTCGCGAGCGGCCCGAGTGTTCACGCAACTGAGTCTGAAATCCGACACGAGCCGGTCGGCACATTCCAGCTTCCACCAGAACATATTCGGATCCGGCCTGCTGGCGGATCTGATCCGCGCGGCGCGGCGCGTGGTCATTGTCACGCCGCATCCCGTGGCCGGTCATTTCAGGGAACGGTTCGGCGTCGACGTGGAGTTGATCCGCATCCCCGGCGAAGCCAAGCACCTGAGCCCCAGCGATCGCCACTATCCGGATCGCTTCCGGGAGGTCTGCGCCAGACTGCGCGGCGAGGACCAGACCGGTTGCCTGGCGCTTGTCGGGGCCGGCTTCTGCGGCAAGGTCTATTGCGGGGTCTTCAAGCAGGCCGGCGGCGTCGCCATCGACGTCGGCAGCGCCTTCGACGAACTGGCCGGCTTCACGACCCGGGCCTACATGTCCAGCCTTGCCGGCGCCGAGCAGATGCTGGAGAGGGTCTCGTCACTGCCAATTGGTGATGATCCCTATTCGGCACGTTTGCTGTTCTTCAAGAGCCTTCACCTCGAAAAGCTTGGCAGGCTCGACGAGGCCCTGAACGCCTCACGCGAAAGCCTCAAGCGCAGCCCGGTCCCCACCGAGCGCGGCATCTTCCACCACATGTCGTTGCTGACGCGGCAGGGCAGGTCCGAGGAGGCGAACCTCATGCTGCACCGGATCTGCGCGCACCACCCGGATCTGTCGCGGGACGCGTGGCAGCTCCTGGGCGAGCATTATTTCCTTGCCGGCAACCAGCGGCAGTCCGCGGTGGCGTTCGAGCAGGCCTATGCCCTCGACCGCACGAGCCTGCTGGTCCTGAAGCGGTATGTCGCCGCGCTGCTGCGGGCCGGCGAGCGCAAGGAGGTGTCCCGGCTGAAGGGAGAGGTCGTCAAGATGGCGGACCTTGCGAACGACATTCTGGCGATGATCTCGCGTGCCGAGGGGGGACCGCGAGAGACATCCGATGCGGCGGCGCCCACGCTGCGTGAGCCGGTGGCGAAGAAGGCCTGACCGCTCGGCCGGCGCGTCAGGTTCCGGATCTTGCCGTGCAGGCGCTTGCACGTCGCACTGGATGGTGCACAACGGAGCGGCTGGCTGCTGTGAAGGACCGATGTGGAGTTGAACGTGGACCTGCCCACGAATGAGGTCCGGGGGCTGCGGACCGAGATAGTGACGGGCCGCGAGCTGCCCTCCCGGGACGAGAGCGAGTTGCTTCTGTCCGAGTATGTCCGCCCGGACGTCTATCTGTCGGAAAACGGTCTGGAGGAGACTGCTGATGCGGTACGCCACTATCTGGACACCGGCTGGTCGACAGGCTGTCTGCCGAATCTCTGGTTCAACGCTGTTGCCTACGAGACGGACCTTGCCGGTGCGCTCGCGAACGTCTCGCCTCCGCTCCTGAGGTTTGCGATCCGGGCCCGCGTCGATGCCTCCGAAAGAGCCAGGGTCCTGAAGTTCACCAGCGACCGGCACGCCAGGAAGCTGCTGCGGCCCTTCTTCGACCGGGAATACTACCGCGACCGCTACCGGGATGTCGTAGGTCAACGGATGGATCCGCTGCTGCACTACATGCGGATCGGATGGCGTGAGGGGCGCGACCCCAGCGCCTGGTTCTCGACGCGGTTCTACCGCCAGGCGTACCGCGACGTGCGCGACGCCCAGGTCAATCCGCTGCTGCACTACGCGGTCTTCGGCCAGGGGGAGGGGCGGCGGACCAATGCATTGGGGGCGGAAACGATCCAGACCCCCGAACTGCCGTCGAAGGAGGACTGGGAGCGGATCTTCCGGCGAAACGCACCCCACCACCGGCTCGATGTCGTCGTGCCCGTCTATCGCGGCTATCGCGATACGCTGGCCTGCATCTACAGCGTCCTGACATCCGCCAACCGCACGGACTTCAATCTCATCGTCGTCAACGACGCGAGCCCGGAACCCGAGCTTGCGGAAGCGCTTCGGGAACTGGCGGGCAGGGGCCTGTTCGATCTGATCGAGAACGAGCAGAACGAGGGATTCGTGCGCTCGGTGACCAAGGGCATGCTGTCCAATCCGGACAACGACATCGTCCTCCTGAACTCCGACGCGGTGGTGTCTGGCAACTGGATCGATCGTCTGCGCTACCACGCCAAGTCCGGCCGCGCCGTTGCGACCGTGACCCCGTTTTCCAACAATGCGACGATCTGCAGCTATCCGCTGGCCAACAGCAACAACAGCTACCGACTGGAGATCGCCAGTTCGGAACTCGACAAGCTGTGCAAGCAGACCAACCGCGGCAAGTCGATACGGATCCCGGTCGGCGTCGGATTCTGCATGTGGATCAACCGGGACGCCATCGATCGGGTCGGGCTCTTCGACACGGAAAACTTTGCCAGGGGGTATGGCGAGGAAGTCGACTTCTGCATGCGCTGCGTGAAGGCCGGGCTGCACAATCTGCAGGCGCTGGACGTCTTTGTGCAGCATACCGGCGAGGTGTCGTTCCAGAAGACCGCCATAGCCAACCGGCGTGCCGGTGAGCGGGCGGTCGACCTGAAGCATCCGGAGTTCCAGGGCCGGGTGCGCCGCTTCGTCGATGTCGATCCCTCCCGGGAAGCTCGCGAGGCGCTCGACTGGAGCCGTTTCGCCCGGCACTTTCGCGGCCGATGCGCCGTCTTCGTGCTGCACGACATGGGCGGCGGGATCGAGACGAATGCCCGGGATCTCGCTGATGCGCTGTCGCGTCAGGGAATCGACGTGCTGGCGCTGAGGATCGTCAGGGAATCGATCGCGACGGTTCGCTTCGAGCAGTACAGCGTCGCGCGCGAGATATTCTGTCCGAACATCGGCGAACTGAGCGTCCTTCAGGGCGAGCAGCAGATTCTCGATATCCTGAAGGCGCTGAAGCCGAAATTCGTCCACGTGCATTCCGTCGCCAGGATGCACATCCGCGCGGTCGACAGGTTGTTCGCGGTGTTACGCAACTGCGGCGCCAACCTGTACTACACTTGGCACGACTATACGCCGTTCTGTCCTCGAAACAGCTTCGTCGACGCCGAGGGACAGTACTGCAACGAGGAGGTCGGCGAGCGCTGTGTCTCGTGCATAAGGCAGCGGCCGGCGGTAAGCGAGGCCGGCGGGGATCCCGCTCGTTGGCGGCGGGTGTTCGAGAGGTTTCTCGGCTCCGTCCATACCCAGATCTTGCCGAACCCCGATGTCGCCTCCAGGGCGGAGTTGCTGCCGCGGACCGGGCAATTGCGGGTGCGTCCGCATCCCGAGACCGGCCGCGCGATGGTGCGCTTCACCGAACCGCCGCATGACCGCACGCCGATCAGGATCGCCACGGTCGGCGCGATCGGCCCGCACAAGGGCTCCGACGTGCTGATGGCGCTCGCCCGCGACGCCCGGTTGCGGAGCCTTCCCATCGAATACCTGGTCATCGGCTATACCGACTATCGCGGTCAGGGACCGGTCGCTGAAACCGGCGAATACGGCAGCGACGGCGGAGCGATCCTGCGACTGATGGAATATCGTCCGCATTTCGCACTGCTGCCCTCGATCTGCCCGGAGACCTACGGCTATGCCCTGTCCCTGGCCCTGCAGGTCGGACTGCCGCCGATCGTGTTCGACATCGGCGCGCTCGCGCAACGCCTGACGTCGATTGGCGCAGGAATCGTCCTGCCCTATGAATATTCGGTCGACACGCAGAAGATTAACGACCATATCCTGCAACTCGACATTGCCGAGACCTGGTCGAAGATGACCGGAACGGCAACTCGCGGCGACACGGTGTCCATATCGGACTATTACGGACTGCAGGACGACGATACGGACGCTCCGGACGGTGCCGGGGGGGCAAGGCGCGTCCGCAAGCGGCATCGCCTGCAGGCGACCTGACATCGCCGTGCCGCCTCGCCATAGACCGACGTCCGGGGCGTTTCCAGTCCGCGCTTCCGCGGTGGCTCCCTCAGGAAACCGATCGATGCGCCGCGCGCCCCTCCTCTCGCCATTTCGCGGCATCGCCGGCAGGTTCGGGCAACGGGCGCGGTGCGGGGAGGCTCGTTCGGAAAATGCGCGGCAGCGGCAAGGCCTGGACTTCTGGATGAGTCGGAATGGTATTTAGTTCCTTCGAATTCCTGCTGCTGTTTCTACCGCTAGTTATACTGGGGTTCTGGCTGGCAGGAAAGCTGCACTACTATATTTCCGTTCTATTCCTCATCCTGGCATCCTTGTTTTTTTACGGATATTTCCGTGTAGACTACGTTCTCATCCTGGTGTCTTCGATAGTCGGAAACTATCTTGTCGGCGAGTATCTGCGCGCGCACAAGAGCCGACCGGTCCTGACGCTTGCGGTCGCCGCCAACGTGGCGCTGCTTGTCTACTACAAGTACAGCTCGCTTGCGGTCTGGACGCTGGCCTGGTCGCTGGGCGCGCAATGGCCGCTGCCGGAGATTCTGCTGCCGCTGGCGATTTCGTTCTTCACCTTCCAGCAGATTGCCTATGTCGTGGACTCCTTCCACCGGACGACCGAGCGCGGAAGCTTCCTGGACTATGCGCTGTTCGTATCGTTCTTTCCGCAGCTGATAGCAGGGCCGATCGTCCGTCAGCAGGAGGTGGTTCCCGATATCCGCGACCGCCGGCTGCGGATCGTCGCCTCCAATTTCGCCACCGGCCTGTCGATCTTCGTTGCCGGGCTGGCGAAGAAGGTCGTCCTCGCCGACGAGTTCGCGGCAATCGCCGATCCGGCGTTCGATACGGTCGTGGCCGGCGATCACATCGGTTCGGCCGTCGCCTGGACCGGACTGCTTGCCTACAGCCTGCAGATCTACTTCGACTTTTCCGCCTATTCAGACATGGCGATCGGGATCGGACTGATCTTCGGCTTGCACCTGCCGATCAATTTCGACAGTCCCTACAAGTCGCGATCGATCGTGGAATTCTGGAGGCGATGGCACATCACGCTGTCCCGGTTTCTCCGCGACTATCTGTACATCCCGCTGGGCGGCAACCGGAAGGGCGCAGCCCAGCGGTATGTCAACCTGATGATCACGATGCTGCTGGGGGGCCTGTGGCACGGAGCGGGCTGGTCGTTCATGCTGTGGGGTGGGCTGCACGGCTGCTACCTGGTGGTGAACCATGTCGCCGGCGCCATCGCCTGGAGCCGGATTCCCGGCGCGGCGCGCGTGCTGTCGGTTGTCGCTTGGCCGCTTACGTTCCTGGCGGTGATTTTGGCGTGGGTGCCCTTTCGGGCGTTCGAGGGAACGAGCTTCCTCGACTACTACGCATCACTCGTCTCGTCGGTTGGAGCCATTCCCCCGGCCTACGACGTCCTGATCGTCGCCGTGGGCCTGGGCATCTGCGTGCTGATGCCGAACGTCGCCGAAATATTCGATCTGAAGAAGGCCGACGGCACGGCGCTGGTGCGGTTGCGGTGGCAGCGGACGCGGACCGCCGCCGCGCTCACCGGACTGCTCCTGTTCGTCGCGTTGTTCGTCGTGCTGAAAGGCCGCCCGTATGAATTCATCTACTTCCAGTTCTGAGCGTGGCGGCGCCATCAGGGCGGCGGTCTTCGTGGCGCTCGTCGTCGCGATTGCGGCCGGCCTGTTCGCGGCCCTGGAAGTGGAGGTCCGCGAGGTCAACGTGATCAGGTCGAACGGGGCGGCCAGATACGTGAAGCAGGTGCTCTTCAAGCCGAACAGGCGGATCATCCTGGGCGATTCGCATTTCCTGCCGCTGGGCAGGCGCAAGGGATGGCTCAACCTGGCGCGCGCCGGAATGGCTCCCGGCGAAGCCGGACGCGTCGTCGCCGCCCGCCTGAAGTTCTTCAAGACCACGCGCATCCTGATCGAATCCGGTCCGCAGGTCCTGATGGCCGAGCGCCAGTTCGAGTACCGGAACCTGCCTCCCGAGTCGCTGGTGCGGCAGATCTTTCCCGCCCCCGTTGCGGTACTGGAACCGGCGATCCTGAACTCGATCTGGACGCAGTCGACAAGAGCCGCTTCCGGCTTCGTCGGCAGCGCGGTCGCCGATGCGCATGCCGGCCCCGGCGGACAGCGACAGCGGCGCGCTGCGGGGCGGAAGACGGAGGGGGCGAGAAAACGCGTGCTCCGGCACAATCCGGTGCCGCGCTACGAGACCTCATACGCCTGGCGCCAGCACTGGGCGATGATCGGACGCCTGAGGGAGGCGGGCGTCGAAGTCTGTCTCGTCCAGACGCCGGTGACCGGCAAGTACCTGGACGTGGTCCGCGACCTGAACCGCGTCCGCTACTTTGCCGCTCTCGATGCGCTCGCTCAGGAGGCGTCGGACCGGGGCATCCGGTTCGTGCGCGCCGACCAGTTGGCCTCCGACTATCCAGACCAGCTGTTTCGCGACTACGACCATCTCGGCGCCAGGGGAGCGGACCTGTTCTGGCAGGACGTGCTCGGCGAATGCTTCCCCGGAAAATCGCGGCGCCGGTCCTCGTCGTGAGCACGCGGTGCCGCCCGCGCCGCCGTCGCGCGATGTTTGACATATGCATCAAATGGTTGTGTTCTGTATGCGCCGCCCGATCGGCGCGATGTGCCGCAACCGCGCCGCCGGGTGCGAAGCCGCCTTACGGCATGGCCCGGCGCGGCCGGGCGCGATGTTTGGAATCGCATCGAAAACACGACGCGCTGTGCGGCTGCCGGTAACGGACTATCCCGGTCTCCCGGGCGCATTTGACACGAAAATTCAATGACTGCATACAGGTCGATAGTATTGCGCTTGAAGGAAGATTCAGCCTCGGCACGCCCGAGGAGCGCGGATCCGGTTTCCCTGTGATGGGACCAAATCCGCCGGAATGCGTTTGTGACTTCGGACGTATCGTCGCTCAAGCATTTGCCGGTTCGGGGGGTCGCCAATGAACGTGTTGTCTCAGTCGTCGGCAGATCGGGGACTGGTCGATGCGATCTACGATGCGGGCCTGAGCGTCGATTGCTGGCAAGGGGTGGTGAACGCCCTGGCCCAGCAATTCCCCGGCTCGAAGGTGGTTCTGTTCTCCGAGGACGTGCAGGGCCGGACCGGCATGGCCTTCGTGAACTGCGGCCTCAGCGATAGCGTCGTCGCCAAGTACGCCGCCCGCCTGTCCGGCATCAACCCGTGGGTGCCGGTGGCGGCACGGCTTCCCGCCCATGTCCCGCACGTCGCCGACGATGTGCTTCCCTCCAGCTCGTTCGCCAACACCGAGTTCTACGCCGAATACATTTCAGCGCAGGAGGGAGTGGAAAGCGCCACCTGGATAAAGCTGTACGACGACGAATCGAGGTTCGCGGCGCTGTATGTCCACTATCCCCGCTCGGCCGCCGACAACTACAACAAGGCGGTGCCGATCCTGCTGCGGGAGCTGACCCCGCTGTTTCGGCACGCCATCGAACTGAACCAGCGGATCTCCCGGCGGCCCTCCGAGGCCCTCCGCTCGATCATCGACGCGACCCGGGCGGCGACCTTCGTGATCGGTGCGGACGGGGCAGTCTGGCTGTGCAACAGGGCCGCCGAACTGGCGCTGGACAGTGGCCGGCTGGTCTCGATCGACGACAGCGGCTGCCTGGTTCTGAGCGACCCGGAGCCGCAGTCCCGCCTGCAGGCGCTGCGCGCGCAGTGGTGCCGCCGCCTTGCCGTTACCGACAATCTGGTCTCCGTGAAGCGGCCCGACGGCACCGCCGACGTGTGGACCTTCACGCCGTTCTGCGGCGCGCGCCATGCCCATACCGCGTGGCTGGACAGCGCCGCCCCGCTGCTCCTCGTCTCCCACGAGCGCCGCGAACGCGGCACCGTCATCAACATCGAGAAGCTTTCCAAGGTCTACAAGCTGACGCCGGCCGAGGCGCGGCTCGCCGGCCACATCGCCTCGGGCCGCGCCCTCCGTGAGGCCAGCGCGGAATACAAGATCGCCATCGGCACCGCCCGCAACCAGCTCAAGTCCGTCTTCAACAAGGTCGGCGTTCATCGCCAGAACGAGCTCGTCGCCCTGATCGCCGAGAAGTTCTCCGAGTTCTGAGCCCGCGCCCCGCGGAGGTTCCGGCAGGCCGTGCCGCCGCTGCCCGGAACCGTCCGCCTCGGTGCTGCGCCGCAAAATCGGGATCATCGGGCGTTTCCCCTCCGCTCCGCGGGCGCCTGCCTGCCTGCCAGGAAAATCGCTTCTCCGGCAAGGCCTTGCCGGGTTGATCCGCCTCCAGATCGCGGTCGCCTGACCGTCCTTCCAGCCGTCCCGCTCATGCGAATTGCCCGCATTGCGGTGCCGAAGGAAATCCCAAAAAAAAGCACCTCATGTGCCATTTGGGACATGAAGCTGCTGCGCCTACCGAGTAGGGTGCAGGCTCATTGTTTGATTTGTTGCTCAAGTTCGACGAAGGAGCGCGCCGTGGCTACCATACTTGGAACTGACGCCAAGGAAGATTTGATTGGCACAAAGTACGACGACTACATCGATGCCGCAGGCGGTCGTGACCACGTCATAGGCGGTGACGGCAACGACACCATCTACGGCGGCGCCGGGTCCGACACCATCGAGGGCGGCAACGGCAACGACTGGATCAGCGGCGGCAACGGCAACGACAAGATCGACGCCGGTGACGGCAACGACTTCGTTCTCGGCGGCGGCGGCAACGACTCCATCGACGCGGGTGCCGGCGACGACAAGATCAAGGCCGGCTTCGGCGACGACACGGTGGCCGGCGGCAACGGCAACGACACCATTCTCGGTGCCGCAGGCGACGATTCGCTGGCGGGTGCTCGCGGCGACGACCTGCTCAAGGGCGGCAACGGCAACGACACGATCGACGGTGGCGCCGGCAACGACACGCTGATCGGCGGCAACGGCAACGACGACCTGTTCGGCGGTGACGGCAACGACTCGATCATCGGCGGCAGCGGCGACGACACGCTCTTCGGCGGCACGGGTGCCGACACCCTCGTCGGCGGCAGCGGCTCCGACACCTTCGTCATCGGCCCGGACGACTCGATCGATCTGATCGCCGACTTCGACGCCAACGAAGACGTGGTCGACGTTTCCGGCACTGGCGTGACGAGCATCGACGACATCAACTACCAGGTCGTCGGCGACAGCACGATCGTGACGCTTCCGGACGGCACGCAGTTCGTCATGGCCGACGTCGATCTCAACGATCTGCCCCCGGGCGTGACGCTCGAAGACATCTTCGAATTCTGAGACTGATCCGATCTCGGGATTGTGTTTACGGGCCGCAGCGATGCGGCCCGTTGCATATGTGAACTGCCCCGCCGCGAATGGCCCCTCAGGGGATATTGCCGTTTGGGGCATTCACGGAAATAATGACGACCGTTCAAGGGGAATCGTATGTCCTGGGGCTGTGGGCGTTCCACAGCGGCCCCTCGCGATATGATTCGCTGAAAGCGGTTCGGAGCAGAACGGATCGAGCCGAGGCGGCATTTGGAGCCAGGTGCAGGCGAGCGGGAGTTCGGATGAGGGTTCCGGCGTTCGCCGGTAAGCCCCCACCCCGGAACGGTTTGCCGGCGGCGACAGGCGAAGCCGGTCGCGTTTCGGCCGATGCCGGAGCCGATCCCGTTTCCGGATCGCTTCGCCGATCGCGAACGGGCCGATCGCAAACGGGCCGATCGCAAATGGAATGATTTCCATCTTGCTCTGAACCGCACTAGGATCGAGACAAGAAAACATCGTATGAGAGGCGTCGGGGAGCGGGTTCTCTTTCCAACAGTCAGGTAGGCGACCGACCGTGTTTCTCTCCAGCTCCGATCCGGACATCAAAGCGGCGATCCGAAGCTGTCGTTTCCATATCGGATACGCGGCGGTGTTCAACACCCTCGTCAATCTGCTGCTCCTCGCCTTTCCCCTGTACATGATCAACGTGTTCACGCGCGTGCTCGATTCGCGCAGCAACGAGACGCTGATCGTGTTGTTCGCGGGCTTTGCGATCGTCTTTATCTTCCGCGGCTTCTTCGAAATGCTGGAAGACGCCCTGATGCGTCGCGTCAGTCGGCGAATCGACGGGCGGCTGAGCGAAAGGCTCGTGCAGGCGCTGTTCCGCCAGAAGGCCTCGGGCGAGGGGTCGCCCGGCGGCGCCCAGGCGCTCCGCGATCTCGACGCCTACCGCCAGTTCGTCAGCCAGAGCGCCATCAAGGCGACCCTGGAGGCGCCGTGGGCGGGTCTGTTTATCGGCGTCCTGTTCATTCTCAATCCGCTGGTGGGCATCGTGGCCTTCTTCTCGGTCCTGGTGATGGTCGTCATCGAGATCATCAAGGTCGCCTCCGTGCGCGGCAGCACGGATTCGACGACCAGGTCCTCGCTTGCCTCCTATTCGACGCTCGACCTGTATCTGCAGAGCGCCGAAGCCGTGGTCGGCCAGGGAATGCTGCGCCGGATCATCGGACGGTGGCGGAAGATCCATGATGCCGCGCTGTCCTCGCAGATGCAGGCCTCGGGACGCGCCGAGACGATCGGCACCAGCGCGGGGGTGATCCAGTACCTGTTCCTGGGCATCGTGATCGCCGTAGCCGCGGCCGAGATCATCAACGGCGAGGCGCCGCCGGCCATCCTCTTTGCCACGATGATCCTGTTCCGGTTCGCCATGCGCCCGGTCCAGAAGGTTATCAGCGCCTGGAGCCAGTACGTGCCGGTTCGTCAGGGCCTGGCCAGAATCGAGCAGACGCTGGCCTCGGTTCCGCCAATGCAGGAGAAGATGCCTGTGCCCAAGCCGGCGGGCATCCTGACGGTGAAGGGGCTGATCTACGTTCCCAAGGGATCTCAGAAGCCGATCCTCCGCAACATCAACTTCGGCGTCGAGGCCGGACGCTCGGTCGGCATCGTCGGCCTGGCGGGATCCGGCAAGACGACGCTGGTGCGGGTCATCACCGGGTGCGTGAAGCCCTCCGCGGGGCAGGTGCGGCTCGACGGCAACGACGTGTGGTCGTGGGCGCAATCGGGCGAGCGTTGGTACATCGGCTATCTTCCGCAGAACGTGCAGATCCTGCCGGCGTCGGTGGCCGACAACATCAGTCATTTCGGCGAGTTCGACGAGGAAGCCGTTGTCGATGCCGCCCGCATGGCGGGCGCCCACGAGATGATCCTGCGGCTGCCGATGGGCTACGACACGCTGATCGGGCCCGGCGGGCATCCGGTGTCCGGCGGGCAGCGCCAGCTGATCGGCCTCGCCCGGGCCGTCGTCGGCTCACCCTCGATGGTGGTGCTGGACGAGCCGAACTCGAACCTCGATGGACCGGGTGAGGATGCGCTGATGCGGTGCGTCGCATCGCTCAAGGCCAGTGGCGTCACGGTGGTGATGGTCTCGCACAGGGCAAGCCTCATTCGCCAGCTCGACAAGACGGTTCTGCTGAAGGAAGGCCAGATGGTTGGCTTCGGCGAGACAGAGGAAGTATACGCGCAGCTGGGGCGTCCGGTACTCGTGAAGAAGAAAGATGCAGGTTAAGCGAAGGAAGCGCGCTCGCGCGCTCGACAGGCCGACTATCGACCTCAGCGTCGAGAAGACGACGAAATCCGACGACGGAGTCGGACGGATCGCGCTCTACGGCGGCCTGACGGCTCTGTCGTTTCTGATGGCCATCGTCATCTGGGCCTCGACCATGCACGTCGCCAGCGCGTCCGTTGCAAGCGGCAGGGTCACCGTCGAGGGTAGCCGCAAGGCCATCCAGCATCGCGATGGCGGGCCCGTCGAATCGGTCCTGGTCCACGAGGGCGAGAAGGTCTCGAAGGGCCAGCCGCTGGTTGTCCTGGACCTCTCCGACGAACGCGCCCAGGAGTCCGTCTATTCTGGCCTCAGGATCCAGTACCTGGCTCGCGTGGCACGGCTGGAAGCCGAGGCCGCCGAACGGGAGACGGTGGAATTCCCTGCCGCGTTGGTCGATTCGGTCGACGATGATCCGCGGATCGCGGCGATGATGCAGCAGGAGAAGGATATCTTCCACTCCAAGCTGGGCGCGCATGAGGGCAAGATCTCCCTTCTGCAGCAGCAGATCGAGGGCGCCAAGAGCCAGATTGCCGCCCTCAACGGCAGCATGGATGCGACCCAGCGACAGCTCGAGCTGATCAAGGACGAAATCACCGAGATCCAGCCGCTCGTCGAGAAGGGTCTGATCACCCGGCCGCGCATCCTGGCGCTGGCACGGACCGAGGCCGAACTCGAATCGACCATCGAGCAGGTCAACGCGTCGCTCTCCGAACAGAAGAGCATGATAGACCAGGCGACCATCAGTATCGCCCAGCTGAACAAGGACCGGCTCGAGACGACGAACAAGGAGCTGGGAGAGGCAAGGGCGCAGCTGTCCGACGTGGAGCCCAAGCTGAAGGCGATCCGCGAGCGGCTGGCGAGGGGCACGCTCGTCGCTCCGGTGGACGGGTATATCTACAACCTGACGGTCTTCGGCCCCGGCGCCGCAATCGTTCCCGGGCAGACTGTGATGGAAATCGTTCCCAGCGACGTCGATCTCGTTCTGTCGGTGGAGATTCCGGTCAACAGCATCGACGACGTGCGGCCGGGGCAGACCGTGATCGTCCACCTGCTGGCCTATCAGCAGCGCTACCAGTTCCAGATCTACGGCACCCTGAAATCGATCTCCTCCGATGAGATGGAAGATCCGGATCGGCAATGGAAATATTACCGCGGCACCGTTACGGTCGACCCCGAGGATGTGGCCAGGAACGGGGCGGAGCTGATTCCGGGCATGCCGGTAACGACGATGATTCGCACCGGCGACCGGACGATCATGGCGTATCTTCTCGATCCGCTGACCAGGATGTATGAATTCGCGTTTCGTGAAAGTTGAACACAGGGAAGGTTCGTTAAATGGCATCAGGACGTTTGGGCTCACTCTCCTCGCAGCTGGATTCGGGGCCGGTTTCCAGGGCGATCGAACTGGTTGGCGACAGCCCGGAATTGGTGGCCCTCGCCCTCCTGCGGCAGATCGCGCACATCGAGGGCAAGTCCACCGCCGCGGTCGATCGCAAGTGGATTCTCGAGACCTACAGCGAGTGCCTGGACGTCGTGCGCGGGGGTGACGCCGATGGCGGCTCCGGCAGGGCGGCGAAGGGGCGTGCGGCGAAATAGCAGTCGCCGCAGGCTTCATGCCCGGCATTGGCTGGCGATCGGCACGTCCGGCGCCTGATGTTCCGGGCAGCGAGACGAATCTGAAACCATCGGCCGCGCAAAAATGAAACTGACCGTCAGGAAGCGTGCCGGCCGGGGCGTTCTTTTCGTCCACAGCAATTTTCCCGCGCAATTCGGCTTCGTCGCGCAGCTTCTGCAGCGCGAGGGGGTGAAGTGCACGTCCATCTGCTCGCCGAGCGGCACCACGCTGTTCGGCGTGCCGGCACTCAAGTGGAGGGCGCCCCGCGGCACCAGCAAGAGCACCTACACACCGGCGACGAAGGCGGAAGCGGACATGCTGCGGGGCGCCGCGGCGGCCGAGCGCGCGATGGAACTCAAAAAAAAGGGCTTCGATCCGCTGTTGATCGTCGGTCATCCCGGCTGGGGCGAAACGCTGTTTCTCAAGGAGGTGTTTCCGAACGCCAGGCAGATTTCCTACGGCGAGTTCTACTACCACTCGCACGGCGCGGATTCAGGCTTCGACCCGGAGTTCGGCGACGATGACTTCGGGGAGAAGCTGAAGATCGCCGGAAAGAACGCCACGCTTTCCCTGGCCTACGCCGACGCCGACAGGATCATCTCCCCGACGCCGTTTCAGGCCTCGCTGATCCCGGAGACCTTCCGATCGAAGATGACGATCATCCACGAAGGCGTGGACGTCGATCGCGTCTACAAGCGGCGCGGTTCGAAGCTGAAGGTCTCGGACGACCTGGTGCTCGACGAGACGACGCCGGTGATAACGTTCATCAACCGGTGCTTCGAGCCGTTGCGCGGCTATCACCGCTTCATGCGGGCCCTGCCGCGCGTTCTGGCGGAGGTTCCGGACGCTCATGTGTTGTTGATAGGCGAGGCAGGCGAGCGCGGCTACGGAATGTCGCCGCCCAACGGCAGGACGTGGAAGGACATCTACCTGGAGGAGGTCGCCGATCGCCTCGACCTGTCGCGGGTCCATTTCACCGGCTGGCTTGCACGCGACCGTATGCTGGCCGCCCTGTCGCTGTCGCGGGCGCACGTGTATTTCACCTATCCGTTCGTCATGTCGTGGTCGCTTCTCGAGGCGATGGCGTCGGAATGCCTGGTGATCGGTTCCGATACCGCCCCCGTACGCGACGCGGTCACCGACGGCGAGAACGGCATACTCGTCGATTTCTTCGATCAGGATCGGCTGGCGGAGACGCTGGTCGAGGCCTGCCGCAATCCGGCCCGGTTCTCGGGGCTGCGGTCGGCCGCCCGCGAGACCATCGTCACCCGCTACAATCGCAAGACGATCTCCGAACCGGCCTGGCGCGACGTCATCGCCGATACGGTCGCCTGGACCTAGCAACCCCTTTCCGGGATCTGCATCCCGCTGATGTACGGGAGCTGTGTACGGGGGGCGGCAGAGCCGCCCGCCCCGCCTCCTGGCATGCCGGGGTCCCAAGCCGGATCAACCGCCGGCACTCCAGCAACCCCTGTCTACGCATCATCCAGGATGCCGGGATTCTACGTCGGCGCACGAATTATGCCATTGCGTGAATCTGGTATGCCAATAGACTGAGCGCACGAACCCGGGTGGAACGGGTCCGGTTTCTGGGGGACTGCATGTCGGAGGACGACGGCCGCGCGCCTGTGCGGCTGCATTCGCGGATCAGCACCGACGGGCTCGACCGGACCCCGCACCGCGCATTCATGCGGGGCATGGGACTGTCGGACACCGAAATCGCCAGGCCCTTCATCGGCATCGTTTCGACCTATGGCGAGACGACGCCGTGCGTCGGCAATCTCGACGTCCAGGCCGCCGATGCCCATGCCGGCGTCTCCGAGGCCGGCGGCACCCCGCGCGCCTTCACCACCATCTCGGTCTCCGACGGCGTCAGCATGAACCACCAGGGCATGAAGTGCTCGCTGATGTCGCGGGAACTGATTGCCGATTCGGTGGAACTGGTGATGCGCGGCCATGCCTATGACGGGCTGGTCGCGTTCGGCGGCTGCGACAAGAACCTGCCGGCGATGATGATGGCGATGGTGCGTCTCAACGTACCGTCCGTCTTCGTCTACGGCGGCGCCGCGCTGGTCGGACAGCTCGACGGCAGGGATGTCTCTATCCTCACGGCCTACGAGGCCGCCGGCAGCGCCATGACCGGCGCGATCGACCGCGCCGCCGTCGACCGGCTGGAACGGGCGGCGCTGCCCACGATCGGCGCCTGTCCGGGGCAGTTCACCGCCAACACGATGGCGATGGTCTCCGAGGTGCTGGGCCTCGCCCCCATGGGCTCGGCGATGCTGCCGGCCGTCGACGCGAAGCGCCGCGGGCTCAACCGCGACGCCGGCCGGCTGGTCATGGAGATCCTCAGGAACGGCGGTCCCCTGCCGCGCGACATGATCACGAGGGCGAGCCTGGAAAACGCCTGCGCGATCGTCGCGGCGACGGGAGGCTCGACCAACGCGGCGATGCACATCCCGGCGATCGCCAACGAGGCCGGCGTCCGGTTCACGCTCGCCGACGCCGCCGCGGTGTTCGAGCGCACGCCCCTGATCGGCAACCTGCAGCCGGGCGGACGCTACTACGCCCAGCACGTCAACGCGATCGGAGGCGTCGCGGTGATCGTCAAGGAACTGATCCGCGCCGGCTTCATGGACGGCACGACGATAACAGTCTCAGGGCAGAGCCTTGGCACCGTGGTGGCACACGCACGACAGCCCGATGGCGATGTCGTGCGCAGCTGCGACGACCCGATTTCCCCCAGCGGCGGCGTCGTGGTGCTGAACGGAAACCTCGCCCCGGACGGCGCGCTCATCAAGGTCGCCGGCCTGAAGTCGCTCGTCCACGAAGGCCCGGCCCGCGTCTTCGAGAGCGAGGAGGCATGCATGGCGGTGATCCGCGCGCGCGCCTACTCGGAGGGCGACGTGATCATCATCCGCAACGAGGGACCGAAGGGCGGCCCCGGAATGCGCGAAATGCTTGGGCCCACTGCGGTTATCTACGGGCAGGGCATGGGCGAGAAGGTCGCCCTGATCACCGATGGCCGCTTCTCCGGAGCGACGCGGGGCATGTGCATCGGCTACCTGAGTCCGGAAGCCGCGGCCGGTGGCCCCCTGGCGCTGGTCCGCGACGGCGACCGCGTCCGCGTCGATGCGCGTGCCCGCCGCATCGATCTCTTGATCGACGACGACGAATTCGCCCGGCGCCGGGCGGTCTGGAAGCCCTTGCAGCGGCCGACGCGGCTTGCCGGGGCGATGCAGAAATACGCCGAGCAGGTCGGTTCGGCCCATCTCGGTGCGGTCACCCACGACGGGGCGGCCGAGTGGCCGTACGAGGAGCCTGTCGAATGACGGCGCGTATCGCCTTTCTCGGCCTCGGGCTCATGGGCGCGCCGATGGCCCGTCGACTGGCGCAATCGGGATGCGAACTCGTCGTGTGGAACCGCAGCCGCGAAAAAGCCGAGCCCTTCGTAGGACTTGCCGCGATCGCGGACACGCCCGCGGCCGCCGCAAAGGGGGCCGACCTCGTCTGCCTCTGCCTGACCGACGCGAAGGCCGTGGAGGCGGTGGTGTTCGGCAAGGACGGGCTGGTCGAGGCAGCGGACCTGCGCTGCGTCATCGACTTTTCATCGATACGCCCGGAAACGGCGCGCGATATCGCAGCCCGGCTCGGAGAGGCGACCGGCGCCGGCTGGATCGACGCGCCGGTCTCCGGCGGTGTCCCGGGTGCCGAGCAGGGCACACTCGTGGTGATGGCCGGCGGCGACGAGGGCGACGTCGAAGCGGCGAAGTCGCTGACGACAAGCCTCTATTCGCGCTTCACCCACATGGGTCCGGTCGGCGCCGGACAGACCACGAAGCTCGCCAACCAGATCGTCGCCGGCTGCACGATCGCGATCGTCGCCGAAGCGGTGAACTTCGCCGAACGGTCCGGCATCGATGCGGCGAAACTGTTCGAGGCGCTGGGCGGCGGCTTCGCCGATTCGAAACCGTTCCAGATCTTCGGGCCGCGCATGGTCGCGCGCGACTACGAGAAGCCGCTCGGCACCTGCAGGCTGATGCTGAAGGACCTCGACACGGTTCGCGACGCGGCCAGGCCGATCGACGCAATGCTGCCGATGGCCTCCGCGGCAGCGGAACTCTACCGGTCGACGGCGACACGCGATCTGCTGGACTCCGACATCTCAGCACTCATCGAAATGTTCGCGGGGGCAGCAAAGACGTGAGCGCTGCCGACCGCGACGACGCCATCGACATCCGCCTGCTCGGCCCCGAGCCCGGGCTCGGATGGATCGCCGTCGCGCTGAAGCTGTTCATCGCGGTCATTCTCCTGGCGCTCATGCTGCTTACCTGTGTCGACGTGGTCGGCCGCTACGTCTTCAACGCCCCGGTTCCGGGCGCTCCGGAACTGACCGAGTTCGGCATGGGCCTGCTGATCTTCGGTGCCCTGCCGCTGGTGACCGTGCGCAGGGAACACGTCTCGATCGAACTGATGACGGTGCTGTTCGCCGGCAGGGGGCAGAGGCTCCAGAACGCCGTCATGCAGCTGACCTCGCTGGTCGCGCTCGCGCTGATGGCCTGGCAGCTCTGGGAGCGCGGCATTGGCCTGTCGCGATACTCCGACAGTTCGATCTATCTCGGCCTGCCGCTCGCCCCCATGGCCTATTTCATGAGCATGATGAGCGGGCTCGCGGCGCTCGCGCTGCTCGTTTCGCTGGTGTGGAGGCGAGGGTGATCACGGCCGCGATCGGTTTTCTGGTGGTCTTCGCGCTGCTTTTCCTCGGCACGCCGGTCGCCTTCGGCATGGGCCTCGTCGGCTTCGGCGGCTTCGGCCTGCTGGTCGGCTGGAAGCCGGCGCTGGCGATGCTCGGGCAGATTTCGTTCGAGACGACGATGAGTTCGTCCCTGTCCGTGCTGCCGCTGTTCATCCTGATGGGCAACCTGATCACACGGGCCGGCCTCAGCCGGGCGCTGTTCGACTGCGCCTACGCCTTCCTCGGCGCCCGTCGGGGCGGGCTGGCGATGGCGACGGTGGTGGCGTGCGGCGGCTTCGCGGCGGTGTCGGGCTCGTCGATGGCTACGTCGGCCACCATGGCAAAGGTCGCGATTCCGTCGATGCGCCGGTTCGGCTATGCCGACAGTCTCGCCGCCGGATCGATCGCTGCGGGGGGAACGCTCGGCATTCTGATCCCGCCTTCGGTGATCCTGGTGCTCTACGGCATCCTGACGTCGACCGACATCGGGGCGCTGTTCATCGCCGGTGTCATTCCCGGGATCCTCGGCGTGCTCCTCTACATGGCCGCCGTGGCCGTCACCACGGCGCGCAATCCCGACAACGGACGTCCGGGCGAACCCTCGTCCTGGACGCAGAGGCTCCAGACGCTGCGCGACATCTGGGGCGTGCTGGCGCTGTTCGCGCTGGTGATGGGTGGAATCTATCTGGGCGTCTTCACGCCGACCGAAGCCGCGGGCATCGGCGCCGGCGGGGCCTTCCTGTTCGCCCTCTACCGGGGCGGACTGACCTCAAGGCGCCTGTTCGCGGTGCTTGTCGAGACGGCGCTGACCTCGACCATGATGTTCGTCCTGCTGATCGGCGCCGTGCTGTTCTCCAACTTCATCAATGTCGCCGGCCTGCCGCGCGAACTCTCCGCCTGGATCACGGCAACGCAGGCGCCGCCGCTCGCGATCATGGCCATGATCCTGGTCGTCTACGTGCTGCTCGGCTGCCTGCTCGAGAGCCTGTCGATGCTGCTGCTGACGGTGCCGATCTTCTTCCCGATCGTGCAGGGGCTCGGCTTCGATCCGGTGTGGTTCGGGATCATCGTGGTGGTTGTCATCGAGATCAGCCTCATCACGCCACCGATCGGCCTGAACGTGTTCGTGCTGAATGCCACGGTGCCGGACATCCCGGTCGGCACGATCTTCCGCGGCGTCGCCCCCTTCATCGCAGCCGACATCGTGCGGCTGGCGATCCTGGTGCTGCTGCCCGGCGTCACCCTTTTCCTCCCCTCGCTCATGCGCTGAGGAGACACAGCAACGATGCGGTCCCACCGAATGCCCGTTTCAGCCAAAGGAGCCTAACAATGACACTCAGCCGCCGCACACTGCTCACCGGCCTTGCCGCCGGTGCGCTGGCCCTGTCCGGGCTGGCAGCGTTCCACGAGCCCGCCAGCGCCCAGACCGTGATCCGCTTCTCCAACTGGGTGCCTCCGACCCATCCCGTCTCCACCGACGTGATCGGCAAGTGGGCCGAGAACGTGAAGGAGGCGACGGAGGGCCGGGTCGAGATCGAGGTGATCAGCCCACTCGGAAACCCGCCGTCGCACATCGATCTGGTGCAGAACGGCGTCGCCGACGCCGGCTTCATCGTGCACGGCTACACCCCGGACCGGTTCAAGCTGACCGAAGGTCCCGAACTGCCGTTCCTGGCCGATGACAGCCGTTCCGCCTCGATCGCCTACTGGAAGACCTACGAGAAGTTCTTCGCCGATGCCGGGGAGTATGACGGCGTCGAACTGATGGGGCTGTGGGTCCACGGGCCGGCCCACTTCTTCACCCGCGACAAGGAGATCAACACGCTCGACGACATGTCGAACCTTAAGATCCGGGTCGGCGGCGGCATGGCCAAGTATGTCGCTGAAGACCTCGGCACGGTGCCGTTCTTCGCCCCTTCGTCACAGAGCTACGAGGTGATCTCGAAGGGCGTGGCCGACGGCATCATGTTTCCCACCGAGTCCGTCTACAACTTCAAGATCGGGCCGGCGATCGGCCAGGCGCTCGAGGTGCCCGGTGGCCTCTACCGGTCGAGCCAGGGAATCGTGATGAACAAGGCGAAGTGGGATTCCCTGTCGCCCGAGGACCAGGAAGCCATCCGCGGCGTTTCGGGCCTGGCCATGGCCGAACTCGCCGCCAAGATGTGGGACGAGCAGGATGCGATCGGCAAGGAGGAACTGATCAAGGGCGGCACCAACTTCAAGACCGCCGACGGCGAACTGCTCGAGGAGATCAAGGCGAAGCTGTCGGTCGAGGAAGACAAGTGGATCGCGGCAGGCGACGGCAAGGTCGACCGCAAGGCCGCGCTCGACTATCTGAAGGAGCAGATCAAGGCGGCCAATTGAGCCGTTTTCGGCGCCGGCTCCGTCCGGCGCCGCCAACCTGCCGGGGACCGGAGTGTGAGTGAGCGCCTCAGCCTGTCCGCCCGCGCCCGCGTGGTGCTGGAGGACGACATTCTGTCGGGACGCATGAAGCCCGGCGAAGCCGTCGACGAGCGGGCCATCGCCGCCCGCCTCGGGATGTCGCGTACGCCGGTGCGCGAGGCGATACAGCAACTCGGCGCAACGGACCTGATCGAGATTCGCCCCCGCCAGACCGCGCTGGTCAAATCCCTTGATCCCTCCGTCATCCTCGAACTTTTCGAAGCCCTGATCGGGCTGGAGAGCCTGGTCGCCGGACTGGCGGCCAGGCGGATCTCCGACAATGAGGTGCACGCGCTGGAGCGCCTGCACAGGCAGTCCGAATCACTGGTCGCCGCGCGCGACTTCCGCTCCTTCCAGCAGATGAACCTGGCTTTCCACAGGTCGATCTACGCGGCTTCGCGCAACGCGTGGCTGGCCACGGAGGCGAACCGGCTGCGCAGCCGCGTCGGTCCCTATCGGGAGTGGCTGTTTCAGAAGGTGAACCGGCTTTCGCGCTCCTACGAGGAACATTCAGGCCTGATCGCGGCCTTTCGTGCCGGCGACGAGGCCTCGGCATCGCGTTTGATGCGCGAACACGAGCAAATCGACAGCGATCGCCTGTTCGACTTCATGCTCGCCAACCGGCGCGGCGAGCCGGAGTTGTCCGAGCAAGTCAGCTAGAACAGTGCTCGGTGGCCGGCATCCCGGTGCCGCCAGGCGACAACATGCTTGTCCGCACATGGGAACTGTGATCAATGCCCTTGCGTTTACGCGGACGCGTCTACGCCGGGGATGTCACGACCGTGTGCGACCGACTCCGACGGATGCCGGCCTCCGGTAACGCAGGCGGCGACCCGGTCTCGCCGGTTAACAATTGACCCGGGAGCCGGTAGAGGTGGTCCGCACGAAAACGAGAACGCAGACGAAATGGCGACGCTTTTCCTACACATAGGTCATTCGAAGACCGGTTCCTCCTATCTCCAGGCCTGCGCCCTCGAGTCGCGTAACGCCCTTGAGGAGAAGGGCATTCACTACCCCGATCCGACCACGCGGACGAGCGGCATATTCGCGTCGTTTCCGCACGGAAACGGGGTGGTGCTCAGGAACTATCTCACCGGAAAGCTGGACGCGCCGACGTTTCCCAGCGACCGCGACTGCCTGATCAGCAATGAGGGGCTGTTCTTCGAACTGACCGACGCATCGAAGATGGACATGCTCGTTGCCTGGGCGCGGTCGAGCGGCTTCGAAAAGACCGAAATGCTGCTGTTCGTCAGAGATCCGGTCGACGATATGGTGTCGCTCTACAGGCAGAAGGTGAAGAGCGGCGAGACGACCGAGTCGCTCAAGGACTATGCGACCCACTACACCAAGCCGAAACTGGTGAAGCGGCTGATAGACGCCGCGGGAAAGTATCCCGACATAAACCTGACGCTGAGGAACTATTCCAAGGTCAAGCGGAGCCTCGTCGAGGCGTTCGCCGAATGGCTCGGCGTTCCCGCCAACAGCCTGGCCGCGCCGGCCCAGAAGGTCGTCAACCGGTCGCTCAGCGAGGACGAACTGGAGACGCTGAAGATCCTCAACCGGCATGTCGGCAAGGATTCCCGCTTTGCCGGACTCCAGCTTTGCGCCGACCTGCCGGAACTGGACGCGGGTACGCTGTACGTCGAGCAGGCGAGCATCGACGATATCTATGACGTGAACCGCGATGCCATCGACACCGTGAACCGGGCGCTGCCGGACGGCGAACACTACGCGCAGAAGCCGACGGCCGAGGTCCGCGAGACGGAGCGGGGTGACAATGTGACCCTGTCCACCACGCAGCTCGACTGCATTTTCGCCGCAATGACGAAGCGGACTGTCGAGCTTCAGGAAAAGATCGATCAACTCAAGGAAAAGAACCGGGAATTGAACCAGAAGCAGAAGAAGGTTCGCGAACGGCTGCAGAAGCTGCGCGGCAATTCGAAACGCGGCAACGAAGAGGCCAGCGAAGCCGGGACGACCTGACGTCCCTTGGTTCGCGTTCGACCGGTAAACAACAAGATCGATTGGCTTGATTGGAGTACAATATGCTGATTTCGCAACGCTTCAGGTTCGTCTACCTCGCGAACCCCAAGACGGGCACGACCGCGATCGAGCGCGCCTTCACGAAGTACGCGGATTTCAAGTCCACCAATCCGACGGCCAAGCACATGTCCTATCGGGAGGCCCTGGAGACCTTTCCGGTCCAGATGGAGGCCTATGAAGTGGTCGTCGCGGTCCGGGATCCGCTGGAGACGCTGCACTCCTGGTACCGCTACAGGTCCCGCGACAACATCAAGTGGCCGAACAACAGCACCCAGGGAATCTCCTTCTCGGAGTTCTTCGAGTCGTGGACGCAGGACAAGCCCCCGCACTATGCGCGGGTCGGGACGTCCGTGGACGTCCTGCTCGACGAGCATGGAAACGTCCCGGCGGATCTGACGGTCTTCCCCTACAGCGGCGAGCCCTCGCTGCACAAATACCTGCAGCGTCTGGTCGGTGAGAAGGTGCCCGACGAGCGCGTCAACGAGTCGCCCGAGGCACCGACCCAGTTCCATGCCGAGCTGAGGGAGCAAGTCGACATGGCGCACCCGAAGATCGCCAGGGCGTATGAGATCTACAACAGCCTGTCCTATCCCCAAGTGACCTCCGCAGCGGCGTCCGCCTGAACTCTGCACATCCACCGGTGATTTCAGGTTCCGCGCAAGCGGGTATAGAATTGCCGCAGGACGCAAATTCTACGACCGTGAAATGGCGAAGACGGAGCTTGCGCGGAAGATCCTGTCGATCCTGCGGGACGAACAGGCGGAAACAGGCTTCCACCTGCGTGAACAGTGGCTGGCCGATGCGCTCGGCGTCTCGCGGTCGCCGGTACGCACGGCGCTCAAGCAACTCGAGCAGCTGAAGGTCGTTCGCTCCGAACCCCACCAGGGCTATTTCCTCCAAGCAGCCCCCGGCAGCGTCGCCTTCGACGAGATCGAACTGCCGGAGGGCGAGAGCGACCGGATTTATCGCCGCATCGCCAGCGAGCGGTTTGCCGATCTCATCGGGGACCAGGTGTCCGTCGGCGATCTGGTGCGCCGCTACAAGGCGAACCGGGCGGTCATCGTGCGGGTGCTCGGCCGGATGCAGGAGGACGGGCTGGTCGAGAAGACCCCCGGCCACGGCTGGGTCTTCGGCCCCGCCCTGAACGACGAAGCCGCGTACCAGGACAGCTATCGATACAGGCTGCTGATCGAGCCTGCGGCGCTTTTGGAGGAGAGGTTCGAACTCTCGCCGCGGCGGGTCGCAAAGCTGCGCGGGCTGCACGAGGCGGCGCTTGACCGCGATCTCGAGGACGAGACGGTGGCGAGCCTGTTCGATATCGACGCCGAGTTCCACGAGACCCTGGCCGATGCCTGCGGAAACCGGTTCCTGGCGCAGGCGATCCGCCAGCAGACTCGGCTTCGACGGCTGTCGGAGTACGAGAAATACACCTCTCGGGAGCGGCACCGCTCGTCCTTTGGCGAGCACATGACGATCCTCGATGCGATCGAGGCGGGCGACATGCCCCTTGCTGCCGAACGCATGCGCAGACACATCCGGGCGGCGAACGATACCCGGCCGGACTTCCGAAAGGTGAGAACGCTGGCGCACCGCCGTCTGACTCGTCGGTGACCCTTCCGCAGGATTGCGGCTGATTGCCGCTGTCGCCATCCGGCGCGTGGCGGGGCACCGTCCGAAGGTGTGCCCCGGGTGAGTTCTGCACCGGCTGAACCCGGGCTCGCAAAGTCGGGATTGTATCTTTTTCAAAAACTATACAAACTGAACGAGCGGATCCGGTCGGGCTGCGCGCGCTGTCGCCCGCCGGCAAAGAACACGGCGTGATACGACACGACAGAGGGGACTTCTGACATGCGCACGTTCAAGCACCTCGCCCTGTCGACGGCGGCAGCCGTCGGCATCGGCCTGACCGCCGGCGCGGCATCGGCCGAGACGATCGTCATCTCCAACTGGGACGGCTACATGCCGGAAGATCTTCCGGCGAAATTCAAGGAAGCCACGGGCATCGACGTCGAGGTCGCCCTGCACGCGACGAACGAGGAGATCATGGGCAAGGTCGTCGCCGGCAAGGGTAAGGGATACGACGTGCTGTTCGTCTCCTCGCCATTTGCGGAGGCGCTGAGCAAGCTCGACCTGACGGCCGAGATAGACCACTCGCAGATCCCGAACCTGGACAATCTCTACCCGGAGGCGAACGAACTCGCCTACGATCCCGGCAACACCTTCTCGGTGCCCTACGCCTGGGGCACGACGGGGCTCTGCTATCGCTCCGACATGGTCGAGGGTACCCCGGACAGCTGGAACGACCTTCTGCAGCCCTCCGACGACCTGAAGGGCAAGATCACCATGCTTGCGACCGATCGCTGGCTGATGGGGGCGGGAATGCTTGCCAAGGGTTACTCGGTCAACGAGACCGATCCGGCGAAGATCGATGAGGTGAAGGATCTGCTGATCGACGCCAAGAAGAACCTTCTCGCCTATGACGACACGACCTTCTACTCGAAGCTCGTGTCGGGCGAAGCCTCGCTGGTGCACGCCTGGGACGGCTGGTGCAACTACGGCATCGCCGAGAACGGCGACATCAAGTACGTGATCCCGAAAGAGGGCACCGACCTGTGGGTCGATACGATGGTGATCCCGGCGGCATCGGAGAACAAGGAGGCCGCGCACAAGTTCATCAACTACATCCTAGGCGCCGATACCGGCAAATGGGTGGTCGAGAACATCATGTACAAGGTGCCGAACAAGGCCGCGATGGACGCGATCGATCCCGCCATGAAGACGGACTATCCCAACATCGCCATCGCCCCCGCCGACCTCCTGAAGGAAGAGCAGTTGCGTGACCTCGGCGCGGCGCAGAAGGACTACACGAAGGCAGTCTCCGAGATCACGGCGTCGCAGTAATTGTCTGTCCGATCGCGGGCCGCGCTGATCCCGAGCGGTCCATCGCCGTTCGGGACGTCACGCGGCCGTGTTTCCGGCGCGGGACCTGATTACGAATGGCATGGCGGCAAGCCGACTTGGCGCATGAGAGACGGTAGCTGCCTTCCCGGCGCGCCGACGCGCGCGACCCCCCTCTCCATCTCTCCCCCACAAGGGGGGAGAGGGCCGCTTGTCGCGCCGCTTGGGTCTCCCTCTCCCCTTGTGGGGGAGGGTCGGGGAGGGCGGTCGCCCGGCCGATCCGGCCGGGCATCCTTCGAGACGCGCCCGATGAGCGCTCCTCAGGATGAGGCTCAGGGTTTGGCGGCTCGTTCTCCCGAGTTGCGGCTCCCGCTCCGCAACTCTGATCTACCTCATCCCGAGGAGGAGGCTTGGCCCCGTCTCGAAGGACGAGATAGCCCCGACGCCATCTATTCGGACCGGATTCGCCCCGCCGGCAAATACGCATGAACCGCAAGTTTCAGGACCTGTTGCTCATACTGCCCGGTGTCGGCTGGCTCACCGTATTCATGGTGGTTCCCTGCGGAATCGTCTTCTTCTACGCGTTCCTGGAGAGGGGCGTGTATGGCGGCATCGACTACGTCTACAACCTGCAGAACTTCGCGCGGGCGTTCGAGCCGGTCTATTTCTCGATCTTCCTCATGTCGGCGAAGATCGCCGGGCTCGCCACCGTGGTGTCCGTCCTGATCGCCTATCCGGCGGCCTACGCAATATCACTGCAGCCGCCGCACAAGCAGACGCGCTACCTCTTCCTGGTGATGTTGCCGTTCTGGTCGAACTACCTGATCCGGACCTATGCCTGGATAGTGCTCCTGAACCGGGAAGGCATCATCAACAACGGACTGGAAGCGGTCGGCGTGATCGACGAGCCGCTGCCGATCCTCTACAACCAGTTCGCCATCGTGACGGGGCTCGTCTACAACTACCTGCCCTTCGTGATCCTGGCGATCTACTCGTCGATCCAGCGGCTCAATCCGGAGATCCGCGAAGCTTCGGAAGATCTCGGGGCGCCGTCCTGGAAGACCTTCCTGCGTGTCACGCTGCCGCTGACGCTTCCCGGCGTCGCCGCCGGTGCGGTGTTCGTCTTCGTCCTGTCGATCGGCAACTTCATCACGCCGGACCTGCTTGGCGGCGGGCGCATCCAGATGGTCGGCAACCTGATCTACGACCAGTTCCTGTCGGCCCGAGACTGGCCGTTCGGGGCAGCGCTTTCGATGATCCTGATCTTCGTCATGCTGGTGCTGCTGTTTGCCCAGGCCGTGGCGGTCAACCGGGCCCAGGACCAGGGGAGGGCAGCCTGATGCCTCGCGCCCGCTCCGCCCCGGTGGCGCTCAACCTGCATCTCGGCCTGGTCTACGCATTTCTCTACGGGCCGGTGGCCGTGCTGATGGTGCTGAGCTTCAATCGCGCCGGGATGCCCACCGCCTGGACCGGCTTTTCGCTGGACTGGTACGTCAGGCTCGCCAACAGCCCGGCCATCATCTCGTCGACGGTGAACACGCTGATCGTCGCGGTCTGCTCGACGCTGATCGCCACGGCGCTTGGCACGCTGCTGGCGCTCGGCGTCGAGAAGCGGCGGACGTCGAGCGCGCTCGACGCGCTGCTGTTTGCACCGATGATCATTCCCGACATCGTCCTTGCGATCGCGCTTCTGTCCTTCTTCACGCTGCTCGAGCTCACGCTCGGGCTCTATTCGATCATCCTCAGCCACGTCGTCTTCAACATCGCCTTCGTTTGCGCGGTGGTGCGTACGCGGTTGAAACAATTCGACTATTCGATCGTGGAGGCCTCGAGTGACCTCGGGGCGAGCGACTTCACGACGTTCCGGCGGATAACACTGCCGGTCATCTTTCCCGGCGTTCTGGCAGGCGCGCTGCTGGCCTTCACGCTGTCGGTGGACGAGTTCATCATCGCCTACTTCACCTCCGGTGCTGGGTCGAGCTCGACAACCCTGCCGATGCGGATCTACTCGATGATCCGGTTCGGCGTGACGCCGGAAATCAATGCCATGGCCACCATCGTCATGCTGTTCTCGTTCGTGCTGGTGTTCCTGTCACAGCGTGCCAACCGTGTGCCGTCGGTGCACCAATGATGCGTCAGGACAGTGTCATCGAGGTGGACGGTGTCACCAGGCGCTTCGGCTCGCTGACGGCGGTCGACGGCGTCTCGCTGGAACTCGGGGAAGGGGAGTTCTTTGCCCTGCTCGGACCGTCGGGATGCGGCAAGACGACTCTTCTCAGGCTGATTGCCGGGTTCGAGATTCCGGACGCTGGCCGTATCCTGCTCGACGGCAACGATATCACCCGGCTGCGCCCGAACCGGCGGCCGGTCAACCTGATGTTTCAGTCCTACGCGCTGTTCCCGCACATGACGGTGCGGGCGAACATCGCCTACGGGCTGGAGATGGAGAAGCGGCCGAAGGACGAGATCCGCTCGCGGGTCGCCGACATCCTCGCGATGACGGAACTGACGGCGCTCGCCGATCGCAAGCCCGACAAGCTATCGGGCGGGCAGCGGCAGCGCGTCGCGCTGGCAAGGGCATTGGTCAAGCGACCGCGCGTATTGCTGCTAGACGAACCGCTCGGGGCCCTCGACAAGAAGCTGCGCGAGCAGATGCAGCTCGAACTGAAGAAGCTGCAGCACGAACTCGGCATCACCTTCGTGGTCGTCACCCACGACCAGGACGAGGCGCTGGTGATGGCCGACCGGATCGCGCTGATGAAGGACGGGGTGATCGCGCAGGCGGGCAGCCCGCGCGAACTCTACGAGAATCCGGCCTCGCGCTTCGTTGCGGGATTCATAGGCGTGACCAACTTCTTCGAAGGCCGCGCGGCCGACGGGGGCGTGATCGTCGACGGACACGGACTGCTGCAGGGAACCGGCGCGACCGGCATCGCCGCCGGCGAGCGGGTGGCCCTGGCGGTGCGGCCGGAGCGCATCGCGCTGTCGCGGGAGGCTGGCCTGGCCGGCCACAACGCGGTGGCGGGAGACATCGCCGACCTTGCCTATCATGGCCAGGACGTGAACCTGCTGGTGCGCGTCGACGGGGTCGACCGGCCGGTCATGGTCCGTCTGACGGCGGCCGAAGAGGAACAGGGAAATTTCCAGCCGGGCCAGCGGGTCTGGTGCAACTGGCGGCCGGAGCACGGCCGTGTGCTGAAGGATTGAGGAGGGCCACTGATGGCAGGCAAGACGATCGCATTCTTCCCGGAGGCGGCCTTCGGGCCGGCGCTCAATTCCGTCGGCATCGCCCAGGCGGTCGAGAAGCTCGGCCACAAGGCGGTGTTCCTGTCGGATCCGGGCTTCGTGGGGATCTACGAGGGCTACGGCTTCGAAGCCCATCCCGTGGCGCTGTCGGAGCCGATGGAGCCGGAGGCGATGGCCAAGTTCTGGCAGGACTTCATCAACGGCCACATCCCGAACTTCCGCAAGGCGCCGATCGACCAGATCGACAACTACGTGAAGGATTGCTGGGAGGCGATCGTCGACTCTGCCAAGTGGGCGGAAAAGGACCTGCCGGGCATTCTCGCCAAGCTGAAGCCGGACGTGGTCTGCGTCGACAACGTGGTGCTGTTCCCGGCAATCAAGCGCTACGCCAAGGAGAACGGAAAGGCCTGGGTCCGCATCATCTCGTGTTCGGAAAACGAGATCGAGGACGAGGCGATTCCGCCGCACCTTTCGGGCTGCGGAGAGAAGGATACGGCCTGCCACGAGGCCTTCCGCAACCGGTTCAACGAGGTGATCAAGCCGATCCACGACGACTTCAACGCTTTCCTCAAGGAATGCGGCGAGCCGGAATATCCGCTCGGCACGTTCTGCGAGGCCTCCCCGCACATGAACCTGCTGCTCTACCCGGAACCGGTGAAGTTCGACCGCGCAATCCCGCTCAATCCGGTCCAGTTCCAGTACCTCGAAGGCTGCGTCCGCCAGGACGAGCCCTACGAGGTGCCGAATTTCGAGACCAACAACGACCGGCCGCTGCTCTATGTCAGCTTCGGGTCGCTGGGAGCAGGCGATTCCGACCTCCTCAAGCGGATCATCGACGCGGTCGGAAAAATGCCGGTGCGCGCGCTCGTCAACGTCGGCGACTATGCTGACCGATATTCCGACCTGCCCGGCAACGTCATCATCGGTGGCTGGTTTCCGCAGCCCTCGGTGATTCCGCAGGTCGACGCGGTGATCCATCACGGCGGCAACAACTCGTTCACCGAGTGCCTCTACTTCGGCAAGCCGGCGATCATCATGCCCTATGTCTGGGACGGTCACGACAACGCAACGCGGGTCCAGGAGACCGGCCACGGCTACAAGCTCGATCGCTACGAGTGGACCGAGCAGGACCTCGCCGCGAAGATCGTCTCGATGCTGTCCGACGCGAAGATGCAGGCCCGGCTGAAGGCGACGTCGGAGCACATGCAGTCGCGGCATGGCCCGACAAAGGCTGCCGGCATCCTCGACAAGCTGGCCGGCTGACGGAACGCGCAACATGCCCACGAACCTCAATTCGAGCGCCCCGCACATTGCCGGCGCCTCCACCTGGGACGACGACCTGGTCGACTGGGGCGGCCACCTCGAGCCGATCGACGGGCGCTCCACGAACCGGGGGCGGCTCCTGTGGAAGGGCGACGCGGACGGCCTGCCCGAGGCCGGCGTCTGGGAATCGACGCCGGGCACCTGGAGGCTCGTCCTGCCGCGCGACGAACTCGTCCATTTCGTCTCCGGGCGAGCGACCTACTCCGCAGACGACGGCGAGGTGATCGAGGTGATGGCCGGAACGGTCGTGCATTTCCGCGAGGGCTGGACCGGCACCGTCGAAGTGCGCGAGACGATCCGCAGCGTCTACATGCTGAGGTGAGGCGAATAAAGATCGCCGTCCCGGACCAGGGGTCGCGGCTCACAGGAGAACAGGAACCACGACAATGAACATTTACCTCGCCAAGAAGCCCGACCCGACCCCGGTGCTGCGTGATCCGAAGACGATTCCCGCCGCCGCCGACTGGGGCGTGATCCCGACCATGATCGAGGGCGAGAGCCGGACGTCCGGCGTGCTGCTGCACAAGGGGCCGGACGGCTCGCCGGAATCAGGCATCTGGATCTGCACGCCCGGCACCTGGGACTGTCACGTTACCCGCGATGAACTCTGCCATTTCCTGGACGGCCGCTGCACCTACACGCACGAGTCCGGCGAGGTCATCGAAATCGAGCCGGACACCGCGGCGTTCTTCCCCAAGGACTGGAAGGGCACCTGCCGCGTGCATGAAACGGTGCGCAAGGTCTACATGATCCGGTGAGGAACCCGTCGCGTGCCGATCCTTCTCCCACGTCATTCCGGAAGTCGCAGGGCGACTGTCCGGGATCGCCAGGGGCCGCAGCGCTGCGGATCCGCGGCGATCCCGGCTCGCGCTGCGCTTGGCCGGGATGACGTCGGAGGGGTTGGGAAAGGCCATGATCCAGTGAGGCCGACTGTGGCACGCGCGGTTTCGGCGGCTGCCGCCCCTGGGCCCCGGGTCAAGCCCGGGGCGTCGGCTGGTCGTGTGGTAGAGCGGTGGGATCGAACCGCAGCCTACGTCCCGGACCTGATCCAGGAACTAGGTGGCGACCAATTTGCGATTCATTTGCCACGTCATCCCGGACGGTCGGCAGGCCGATCCGGGATCGCCACAGGCCGCAGCGATGCGTTTGAGCGGCGATCCGGCTCGCGCTCCGCTTGGTCGGGATGACGTGGGATAAGTCTTGCCGAGAGAGAGTATGGCCATGAGCCCCTTCGATCCGCATTCCGGCCTCGTTTTCCGCGGCAACGACTTCGTTGCCGTCCCGGGGGCGTCGGTACGCGAGATCGTCAACCCGGCGACGCTGGCGACCGAGGGGCGGATTGCCCTGTGCGATGCGGCGTTCGTCGAGGAGGTCGCCGCCGAGGCGCTTGTCGCGCAGAAGGCGTGGGCGAAAATCGACTACAAGTCCCGCGCCGCGTTGCTGCACAGGGTCGCTAACGCGATCGAGGCGACCGACTTCCACGACGTCGCGAAGCTGATGACGCTGGAGATGGGCAAGCCGTATCCGGAAGCCGTCGGCGAACTTGCCAACGTCGCGCCGGCCTTCCGGTATTTCGCGGAGATGGCGCGCGACGAGGCGGGCAGGATCGCAGGGACGACGCAAGTCGGCTCCTTCCAGTTCGCCCGCTACGAACCGTACGGCGTCTCCGTCCACATCATGCCGTTCAACTTCCCGATCCTGCTGATGGTTTGGACGGTCGCCGCGTCGCTGGCGGCCGGCAATGCCTGCATCGTCAAGCCGGCTGAGGCGACCAGCCTGTCGACGCTGAAGTTCATGGAGCATTTCGGGGCGGTGCTGCCTGTCGGGCTCGTGTCCTGCCTGACCGGCGGCGCGGAGACCGCGCAGGCGCTCATCGCCTCGAGGAACACCCACGTCGTCGCCTTCACCGGGGGAGTGGCCGCCGCGCGTGCGGTCAACGTCGCCTGCGCCGAGTGGCTGAAGCCGGCGATCATCGAGGCGGGCGGCAGCGACCCGATGATCATCTCCGAGCATGCTCCGATGGAGGTGGCTGTCGCGGGGTCGGTTACCGCCGCCTTCCACCTGTCCGGCCAGATCTGCACCTCCTCGGAACGGTTCTACGTGCATGAAGCGGTACACGACGAGTTCGTCGAGCGCTTCGCGGCGATGGCGAAGAGGCTGCGCGTCGGTAACGGGCTCGGTGTCTCGGAGATCGGCCCCCTGGTGTCCGAGGCCGCGCGGGACAAGGTGATCCGCCTCGTCGACGGCGCGGTGGCCGAAGGGGCGAGGATCGTCTGCGGCGGCCGGGTGCCGCCAGCGCTGAACACCGGCTGGTTCTACGAACCGACCATCCTGACGGGCGTGACGCCTGACATGCAGATCATGCGCGAGGAGGTGTTCGGGCCGGTGGCCGCGATCTGCCGGGTCGGATCGTTCGAGGAGGCGCTGGAGCTTGCCAACCGCTCGGACTTCGGTCTCGGCGCCTCGGTGTTCACCACGGATCTCAAGGAGGCGATGCAGGCTGCCGAGGCGCTTCAGTCGGGCATGGTCTGGGTCAACAACCCGCTCATCGACAACGACGCCCTGCCGTTCGGAGGCTGGAAGAACTCAGGCCTCGGTCGCGAACTCGGCCGGCAGGGCCTCGACGCGTTCCGCCAGTCCAAGATGGTCGTCATCGACCATGACCCGGCCATCGCCGACTGGTGGTATCCCTATCCCGACTCGGCCTTCTACCGGAACAGCTGACCAAGAGGCGTCCGGCAGCTTTCGACGTGTTGAAGGATCAACGCGACGACCTGGTCCCACCGGGCAGCGGAAACATTGAATTCGTGGCTGGCATCGAGTTCGACGATGCGAACGAAAGGCGAAAGTGGATAACGCCTCTCCGCAACGGCTTTCGTCCCGTAGGGGTCGGCCGTGCCCTGCAGGATCAGCGTAGGGGTGGCAATGGTAGCCAGATGGCTGGTCCGCGCCGGGTCCTCGTCCTCGCCTGGTACGCGAAACGGATAACCCAGAACGATGACAGCGGCGATCGGGGCGCCTTCGGCTGCGGCCAATGACGCAATCCGTCCGCCCGACGAGCGGCCGATGGCGATGACACGGTTCCCGGGGTGGTTCGAACTCGTGCTCCAAAGGGCCGACTTCCGCGCCTGGAACCCCATGTCCGTCCCGCAGAACTCGGTCTGGCCGACGAATAGCATTCCGGCCGCATTCAGCCGCTCCCGGAGGTTGTGCTCAATATAGTCGTCGTCGGGATACGAATCTCCCGAGAGGTAGAGAAAAGCACGGTTCATGTGAAGCAGGAGCAGTGCGGCATTGCCGCTTGATGCCAGGTTTTCACAGGCAGCATCTTACTGTTCTGTCCGTCATGCCGAAAGCACGTCGCTGCGACGTTTCCGACACTGCCCAGCCGAAACCAATCGCCTTTCGCGGCTGCGACGAATACACCAACCGCTCCGGAAGGACGCCAAAATCTTAAGTGGATTTCCGTTCAATGGAAACGAAAATCGGCAAGACCAGCTGATACCGCTCAGTCCTTTACCGATTGGGCTCCAGGGTCGACCGGACGCGGGCGGAGGACAAGGCTCCATGAGGGCGATCAGAGGCCCATTTCTCGACTTCAGTGCCGACCCGTTCTACCGGGACGAAGAGGAAGCGGTTCGCTTCATCTCCGACGGGCTTCTGGTCATTGACGGCGAGAAGATCGCCGATTTCGGGACCTTCGGCGAACTGGGCGGGAAATATGCCGCGCTCGAGATCGATCACTACCCCGACCGGCTGATCCTGCCAGGCTTCGTCGACACGCATGTCCACTATCCGCAGACCGAAATGATCGCCTCCTACGGCGAGCAGCTACTGGAGTGGCTGGAGAAATATACCTTTCCCACGGAACTGAAGTTCCGCGACAAGGCCTACGCCAGGCGGATCGCCGACACGTTCCTGGACCTGCTGCTGGCCAACGGCACGACGACCGCCCAGGTGTTCACGACGACGTTCCCGCAATCGGTCGATGCCTTCTTCGAGGCCTGCACCGGTCGCAACATCTGCATGATCGCCGGCCTGACGGGGATCGACCGACCCGGACAGGCGCCGCCGGACTATCTCGACACGGCCGACAGCTTCTATGCCGGCAGCAAGGATCTGATCGCCCGGTGGCACCGCAAGGGCCGCAACCGCTACGCCATCACGCCGCGCTTCGCGCTCGGCTCGACGAGGGAACAGCTCGACTGCTGCGGCCGGCTCAAGGCCGAGCATCCCGATGCCTGGGTCAACACCCACATGTCGGAAAACGACAAGGAGATCGCACTGGTGGCCCAGCACTTTCCGGAGGCCTCCGACTACCTGAACGTCTACGAACGTGCCGGAATCGTCGGGCCGAAATTCACCGCCGGCCACTCGATCCACCTGAGCAACGACATGTTCGCGCGGATGTCGCGGGCGAACGCATCGATCTCCTTCTGCCCGGCATCGAACCTGTTCCTGGGGTCGGGGCTGTTCATGCTGCACAAGGCGAAATCGGCCGAGACGCCGGTCCTGGTCGGTGTCGGTACCGACGTCGGCGGCGGCAACACGTTCTCGATGCTCCGGACGCTGAACGATGCCTACGAGGTGGCGGCGATGCAGGCGCAGAAGCTGTCCGCACTCAAGGGGCTCTACCTGGCGACGCTCGGCGGCGCGCGGGCGCTGCATCTCGACCACGAGATCGGCTCGTTCGATCCCGGCAAGTTCGCCGACCTGGTCGTGCTGGACCCGAGGGCCACGCGGATCATGCGGCTCCGCAGCGAAAGCGCCAGGATGAACGGGCAGGCTTCGCCAGAGGCGCAGGCCTTCGACCGGATGCAGCACGACGCGTTCGGCATGATGTCGCTGGGCGACGATCGCTGCGTCGAGGCGACCTATGTCAGCGGCGCGCTGCTGCATGCGAGGCCCGGCATCGGCAGGTGACCCCGAACCGCGATTAGGCATTTGACGCCGGTGCAAATGGCTGGCAGGCAAGAGTCCGACAACAAGATGAGGAGCGCGCCATATGAGCGGCGAATACCTGTTTGAGGTGCCGGCGGTTCCGGCAGTCCCGGTCGAAGGCGAGACAGGGAAATACCCGGTCACCCGGATCTTCTGCGTCGGCCGGAACTACGCCGCCCACGTCGCGGAGATGGGCTTCGAGGTCGACCGCGAGGCGCCGTTCTATTTCACCAAGCCGGCCAGCGCGATCACGCCGAGCGGATCGACGATTCCCTATCCGCCGGGGACCGAGAACTGCCACCACGAGATGGAACTGGTGCTGGCGATGGGCAAGCCGGTGTTCAAGGCGAGCACCGAGGGAGCCGCCGGCGCCGTCTACGGCTACGCCGCGGGCATCGACCTGACCCGTCGCGACCTGCAGATCGCCTCGCGGGAGAAGGGCCGGCCGTGGGACTTCGGCAAGGCCTTCGAGAATTCCGCCATCATCTCGTCGATCACCCCGGCCACGGTTTTCGGCGAGGTCGGCCCGCAGCGGATCATGATGACGCTCAACGGCGAGGTGAAGCAGGACGCCAGGCTCTCCGACATGATCTGGAAGGTGCCGGAGATCATCAGCCACCTGTCGGGCTACTACCACCTGCAGCCCGGCGACCTGATCTACACCGGCACGCCGGCGGGCGTCGGGCCGGTCACGCCGGGGGACGTCATGCTTGGCGAAATCGATGGATGCGCGCCGCTGTCGCTCACCATCGGGCCGGCGGAATGATCACCTGCTACGGCTACTTCCGCTCCTCGGCGGCCTATCGCTGCCGGATCGCCTTCAACCTGAAGGGGGTCAGCCCCGAATTCGCCCCGGTGCACCTGCGCCGCGGCGAGCAGACGCAACGGGACTTCAAGGCGCTCAATCCGCAGGGCCTCGTTCCGGCCGTGACCAGCGGCGACCTCGTGCTGACGCAGTCGCTGGCGATCATCGAGTGGCTGGACGAGACGCAGGGCGGGCGCTCTCTGCTGCCCGCGGACCCGGGCCTGCGCGCGCAGGTGCGCGCCTTCGCCCAAGTCATCGCCTGCGACATCCATCCGCTGCAGAACCTGCGCGTGCTGACCTACCTGAAGACGGAACTGGGCCACGACCAGGCGGCCGCGGACGCCTGGTGCCGGCACTGGATCGGCGAGGGCCTCGCGGCCTGCGAGGAGATCGTCGAGCGCGAGCCGGATCGCGGCCGGTTCTGCTTCGGCGACGAACCGGGCCTGGCCGACATCTGCCTGGTGCCGCAGATGTTCTCCGGGGAGCGATTCGGGGTGGACCTGTCGGCGATGCCCCGGCTGCGGGAGATCCGCGCGGCGTGCGACAAGCTGCCGGCCTTCGCCGACGCCCATCCGGCCCGGCAGCCGGACTACGACCTCTAAAGGGGCACGGCACATGCAGCCCGACATCGTCTGCCTCGGCGAGCCGATGCTGGAGTTCAACCAGCAGCCGGACGGCCGCTATCTTCCCGGCCACGGCGGCGACACCTCGAACTGCGCCATCGCCGCCGCCCGCCAGGGGGCCAGGGTCGGCTACGTCACCAATCTCGGCACCGACGCCTTCGGCGACAGCTTCATGGCGCTGTGGGCAGAGGAGGGCGTGGATTGCTCACGGGTGGGACGGCTGGCGGACGCGCATACCGGCATCTATTTCGTCACCCACGATGCCGAGGGCCACGCCTTCAGCTATTTCCGCGAAGGCTCTGCGGCGAGCCGGATGACGCCCGACGACGTTCCCGCAGACTACATCTCCGGCGCCAGGGTCCTGCATGTCTCCGGAATCAGCCAGGGGATCAGCAACACGGCAGCAGATGCCGTGTTCCGGGCGATCGCGGTGGCGCGTGCCGCGGGGGTGAAGGTCTCCTACGACACCAACCTGCGCCTCAAGCTGTGGCCGCTGGCGCGAGCGCGGGCGGTGATCCATGCGGCGATGCGCGACTGCGACATCGCCCTGCCGGGCCGCGACGACGCCGTCCACCTCACCGGCCTCGAGGATCCTGACGCGATCGCCGACTTCTACCTCGGTCTGGGCGCCGGCATCGTGGCACTGACGCTCGGTGCCGACGGCACGCTGGTTGCGACCCCCAGCGAGCGCCGCAAGGTGCCGGCGCCGCGGGTGACGCCGGTCGACGCCACGGCCGCCGGCGATACGTTCGACGGGGCGTTCCTCGCCGAGATCGTGCGCGGCAGCGACCCGTTTGCCGCGGCCCGCTACGCCAACGCCGCCGCCGCCCTGTCGACGCAGGGCTACGGGGCGGTCGCGCCGATGCCGCGGCGCGACGAGGTGGAAGCGCTGCTGGCTGAGCGGGAGAGCCGGGGCGCTTGAGAGCAGCGCGCCCGGCGCACCGGTCAAAGCGTCTGCAGGAAGCTGTCGACGGCGGTCATCACCAGCTTGATGGAGGTCTCATCGGTCAGACGGCCGTTCTCGATCTTCTGGCCGGCCGTCGGCACGGCGACCTCTGGGCAGACGAACGTCTGGGCGAGCACGGCGGCCAGCACGTTCTTCAGATGGGCCTGACAGCGGACGCCGCCGGTGCCTCCGCCGGAGACGGTGGCGATGAACACCGGCTTGTCCTTGAGCACGGACTGGTAGCCCGGCCGCGAGGCCCAGTCGAGGGCGTTCTTCAGGACGCCGGGTATCGAGTAGTTATATTCCGGCGTCACGATGACGACGCCGTCCGCAGCCGCGATCGCGTCCTTCAGCGCCTTCACCTCCGGCAGCGCCGGATCCGTGTCGAGATCGGCATTGTAGTGCGGCACGGTGCCGATATCGAAGCGTTCGCAGGTGGCGCGGCCGTCGAGCTTGTCGACGATCGTCTCCAGCACCGCGGTGTTGAAGGACTCGCTGCGGAGGCTTCCGGAAATACAGAGCAGCTTCGGCTGGGAACCGGATTCGGGCACGTTTTCACTCCTGCTGGGGAATTGGGGGTCAGAGATACGCTAGATAGGTCGATAGCGCCGGAAAGGCGACCAGGATAGCGAGCACGACAAGCATTGCGAGGACGAAGGGGCCGGCGCCGAGGAAAATGTCCTTGATCGACAGGTCGGGGTCGTCGAGCGCGGCCTTGATCGTGTAGACCGACAGGCCGAATGGCGGTGTCAGCAGGCCGATCTCGACGCCGACCACCGTGATGACGCCGAACCAGATCATGTCGAAGCCCGCGGCCTCGGCGACCGGGATGGCGATCGGCAGCAGGATCAGCATGATCGAGATGGAATCGATCAGGCAGCCCATGGCGACCAGCAGCGCGATGTAGATGATCAGGAAGCCGTACGGCCCGAGCCCGCCCGACAGCAGGCCGTCGGCTATCGTGCGGGGGACGCCCGACAGCGCCAGCATGCGCGAGAAGAAGGTCGCCGCCATCACCAGGAACAGCACCGACACGGTCACCTGCCCTGTCTCGACGAGCACGCGCCAGAAGTCGCGCCCCGACATCGAGCGGCGCAGGAGGGCGATGACGAGCGCTCCGAAGGCGCCGACCGCGCCGGCTTCCGTAGGATTGAACCAGCCCGTGTAGAGCCCGCCCAGCACCAGCACGACCAGCGAGACGATCGGCAGGCCGCGACGCATCACGTGCAGCCGCGGATCGGCGCCGTCGAGGTCGCCGGGGCGCGTGTCGCGTCCGCTGCGGAAGACCAGGTTCGGCCGCAGATGCGCCATCGCATAGATCATCGCGGCGTAGGCGATCGACAGGACAAGGCCGGGAAGGATGCCGGCGATGAACATGCGGCCGACCGATTCCTCGGCCAGCACTGCGTAGATGATCATCAGCAGCGACGGCGGGATCAGCATGCCGAGTACCGACGACCCGGCCACGACCCCGGTGGCAAACCGCGGCGAATAGCCGTGCCGGATCATCTCCGGCACCGCGACCCGGGCGAACACCGACGCGGAGGCGATCGATATGCCGGTGATCGAGGCGAAGACGGCGTTGGCGAAGACGGTGGCGATGCCGAGGCCGGCACGCACGTTGCGCAGCAGCCGCTCGAAGAAGTCGAAGGTGTCGCGGCCCACCCCGGATATCGTGACCAGCAGGCCCATCAGCACGAACAGCGGCACCACTGCGAACAGGTACTCGCGGGTGCTGTCGTTGGCGACCGCGCCGATCATGCGCAGTGCCACCGTGAAGCCGCGCATCTCGGCGACCGCGACCATCGAGACGATCAGCATGCCAACGCCGATCGGCACGCCGATGTAGATCAGGACGAGCAGGACGAGGATTGCGGCGGACCCGATTTCGAAGGGACTCATGATGATCTCATGCCGCCTTCGGCCCGAGGTTCAGGATGCGGGCAATGCCGCGCATGAGGTAGTGAAGGGTCGCGGCGGTGACGCCGACGATGATCAGGATGCGAAACGGCCAGACCGGGAGCGTGAAGACGCCCAGCACGCCGATGAACTCGTGGGCCTTCAGATCCTTGGCGAGCACTCCCACCGTGGACCAGGCGATCAGGCCGCAGGCGGTCGCGCCCAGCAGGTCGTAGACGCCTTCGATGACGCCGGCCGCGCGCGGAGAGCGCCGTTCGATCGCGTGGACGAAGAACTCCGTCCTGGCCATGCGGTTATGGGCGACCGTCGTGGCAAGCTGCAGGAACAGGATCATGACGACCGACAGCGCGCCGATCTCGGCGACCACCGGGATGGTGACGTTGAAGAAATTCCTGGCGATGACATCGGCGACGATCAGCGCCATCAGTCCGGCGATCGTGATGGAGCCGAGCGCTCCCAGTCCGTCGACGATGCGGCCCCACAGGCGCGCCATGTCCGTCTGCCCCCTGGTGTCCGTCCCGCTTCGATCCGACGGCGTGCGGCCGCCGGGCGATGCCGGCTCCGCCATTGCCAGCGGAGCCGGTGTTTCAGGCGATCAGAGACCTTCGGTCCAGTCGCGCTGCGGAGTCTCGCCGCGCTCCTTCAGGCCTTCCATGTAGGCCTTCAGGAAGTCGCGGGCGGGAATACCCTTCGCCTCGGCCTCGGCGGCCCAGTCCGCGGCGATGTTCGGCATGCCCTCGACCCACTTCTGGCGTTCCGCCTGCGGCAGCGGGGTGATGGTCACCGGCGGATTCTGGTCCTTGCCGATCTCGACCATCTTGTTCAGGGCGCCCTCGTGGCGTTCCATCAGGTCGACGCCGTGCTTCTTGGAGTAGATCAAACCGGCCTCGATCATGGCGTTCTGGACCTCTTCGGGCAGCGAGTCCCAGGTATCCTTGTTGATCGCCAGGCCGCCCGAGAAGACGACCCCCGCGTTGACGCGGGTGATGTAGGGGGCGACCTCGTAGACCTTGGTCGGCAGGATGCCGAGCGCGATCGACAGGGTGCCCTCGGAAACTCCGGTCTGGATATCTGTGTAATAGGTCGTCAGGGCGCCGTCGACGGCGGTGGCGTCGAGGCCGCGCAACCAGGAACTGAGGATGCCCGGTGCAGAGATCTTGCGGCCCTTGAGATCGTCGAGACTGTTGATCGGGAAGTTCGTGTACAGATCGTAGTCGTCGGCCGCGGTGGCACCGAGGAAGACCAGATTGTACTGCTCCCACTCGTTCCTGAACGCTTCGTTGGTCTCCATCAGCTCGGTCATGGTGTCGAGCAGCTTGGGAGCGTCGTTGGTCGTGAACGGCGTATAGCCGGCGACCTGGCTCAGCGGCATCTTGGCGCCTTCGAGATAGCTGAAGACCCATCCGAGATCCGTGATGCCTTCCTCGACCGACGTCAGCGTGGCGTTGGCCTTGTAGAGCTGGCCGCCGAAGGCCTCGTTCCAGTTGATCTTGTAGTCACCCGTTTCGGCGAGCTTCTTGTCGACCTCCTCCATGAAGACGGACTTGATCATCCCCACCCACGGCACGACCAGCGGATGGCTGGACGCGATGGTCAGGTCGATTTCTTCCGTCGCGGCGGCAGGGCCGGCAAGCAGTCCCAGGCCGAGAAAGGCGGCAGTCCATTGCATTGGTCTCATAGTCATCCTCCCAGTCAGATGTAAGTCGATGGACTAGTTCACTTCAACATGTTGGCCGGAGTAGCTGATCGTTATCGTTACACTTCCTTCGTTGATCATCCACGGCCGGACACTGAACGATCTGGCTCCACTCTTGTGCATGGGATCGGCTTCGGCAATGGCGATCGCCGCCTGCCGCGAGGCGGCACGCACGATGACCAGCCCTTCGCCTTCCCAATGCTGCTCGTCGTCGGTCCAGATCGGCCCGGCGGCGAACATCACACCATCCTCCTCCAGCTTCACCTGGTAGGCGAGGTGCGCCTCGATATTCTCGAGTATCGGCCCGAGGCCGGCGACGGGCCGCGTCGAGATCGCATAGAGCTGCTTCTGCAGCATCCCCTTGCTCGCGGCCAGGACGTCGCCAACCGGCATCGAAGTCGAGTCCGTCATCCTATCTCCCCGCCTCGGATTCCTGAATTTCGGTTCCCGCGCGCCAACGGCTTCCGCCGCTGCGCCGGATCGCGTAGCGCACCGCCGGCACGACGATCAGCAGCAGCGATATCGACAGCAGGGCCATGCTGACCGGGCGCTCCAGGAAAACGGTCGGATCGCCATGGGCAATCACCAGCGAGCGCCGGAGGTTCTCCTCCATCAGCGGGCCGAGGATGAAGCCGAGCAGCACCGGTGCGGGACTGTACTCGAACCAGATCAGCACATAGCCGAGGACCCCGAAGAGGAGCGTGACGAAGATGTCGAAGACGTTGTTGGCGACGCTGTAGGATCCCAGGCAGATGAAGAAGATCACCGCGGGATAGAGGATCCGGCCCGGTACCGAGAGGATCTTCACGTAGATGCCGATCAGGGGCAGGTTCAGCACCAGCAGCATGACGTTGCCGATCCAGAAGCTGACGATCAGTCCCCAGAACATCGCCGGCTCGGAGGAAATGAACTGCGGTCCGGGAACGACTCCGTGCATCATCATGGCACCGAGCAGGATCGCCATCACGACGTCGCCCGGAATGCCCAGGCTCAAGGTCGGAATGAAGGCCGACTGCACGGACGCATTGTTGGCTGCCTCCGGGGCGGCCACACCCTCCACGGCGCCCTGGCCGAACTTGCCCGGGTCCCGGGCCCATTTCTTCTCGGCGGCATAGGCCATGAAGGAGGCGATCGTGGGTCCCGCGCCAGGCAGCGCGCCGATAGCCGAGCCAAGGACGGAGCCGCGCAGGATCGGCGCCCACAAGCGGCCGAATTCTTCGCGCGACGGCAGCATCGCGCGCATCGAGATCCCGGAGATCCGGGGCCGCGCCGCATGGCTGCCCGACGACGTCATCTTGGAGACGATCTCGGCCACGCCGAACAGGCCCATCGCGACCGCCACCAGGCTGACGCCGTCGCTGAGTTCCAGCACGCCGAACGTGAAGCGCATGGTTCCCGAGTTCAGATCCATGCCGACGAGGCCGAGGAGCAGGCCCAGACTCGTCATGACGAGCGCCTTCGCAGTCGATCCGTTGCTCAGGGTCGAGGCCGCGACGAGACCGAGCACCATCACCGAGAAGTATTCGGTGGAGTTGAAGGTCAGCGCGACCGAGGCGATGAGCGGCGCAAAGCCGATGACGAGGACGATCGCGAAGGAACTGCCGCAGAACGAGGCGAAGGCGTTGATGAACAGCGCGAGGCCCGCCCGCCCGCGTTTCGTCATCGGATAGCCGTCCAGCGCCGTTACGGCGGTCGAGGCGGTGCCGGGGAGATTGAGCAGGATCGACGTGACGGATCCGCCGTACTGGGCGCCGTAGAAAATGCCTGCGAGCATGATCAGCGCGACAGTCGGCTGCAGCCCGAACGTCAGCGGCAGGGCGACGGAGATTGCGGCGAGCGGACCGATGCCGGGCAGGGCGCCGACGAAGGTGCCGACGAAGACGCCGACGAAACAGAACAGGATCGCGTCGAACTGGAAGGCCGTCTCGGCGCCGAGGGCGAGATTGGACAGGATTTCCATGCGCTATCCGCCCGGAATCAGGCCGGCGGCGAACGGGTCCACCGGCAGGCGCAGCGCATAGATGAAAACGACATAGCCGGTGGCGCACAGGCCCGCGATCGTGCCCAGGACCGCCAGCGGCGAGACACGTTCCTTCCCCGCCACGTTTGTCAGAAGCACCGCCGCGGCCGTTGCCGGGAACAGTCCCGCGCTTCCCACCAACAGGGCGAAGGCCAGGATCGCCAGCGACACGAAGGCGAGGCCGTAGAGATTGAAGTCGTCGCGCGCCGCGCCGCTGGGACGGTCGAAGACGCAGACGACACCAAGGACCGCAATGAGAGCGCCGATGCCGATCGGGAAGAAGCCGGGACCGATCCGCCGGATGGTGCCGACCGGCAGCTGCGTGCCCGCGTATATGACGTAGCACCCCAGCGCGACGATGCACATCGCGAAGCCGATATCCGCAGCACTTCGCCTGGCTGTCATCGTGGTCATCCGCATCGAGCGGCCGGGGACGCCGGACGGCACGCAGCCGCCCGGCCGGACCCTGCCGTCTGGCTCAGTCGACGCCCGCCTTCGCCGCCTCGGCGATGTCGCCCCACTTGGCGATCTCCTCGGAGATGAAGGTGCCGAGGTCGGCGTATTCGATCGAGCCGAACTCGATGCCGTTCTTCTTGAAGTGCGCGACGACCGCGTCCGAGGCGAGGCTGGCCTCGACGGCCTCGTTCAGGCGCTTGGCGATTTCCGGCGGCGTGTCGGCCGGGGCTGCCATGAGGAACCAGGCGATCAGGTCGAACCCCTCGTGGGTGTCCGCGATCGGCGGTACGTCGGGTGCGATCGAGGAGCCTTCCGCGCCGCTGACGCCGAGCGCCCGCATCGTTCCGGCCTCGATGTTCGGCAGGGCCGCGACCGGGTGGTAGAACATGAAGTCCACCTCGCCGGAGAGAACCGCAGTAAGGCCTTCGGCGCCCGAGCGGAAGGGTACGTGCACCATATTGCCGCCGCTGCGTTCCTTGACGAGTTCGCCGGCCAGATGGCCGGAGGTGCCGTTGCCGGCGGAGGCGAAGGTCACGCCGTCTCCCGACTTCGAGGCGTCGACCAGGTCCTGAAGGGTGTTGTAGTCGGACTCCGCGTTCACGACGAGCAGCGTCGGCGTGTAGCCGATGAACGCGATCGGCGTCACATCGGTCTCGGGGTCGTAAGGCAGGTTGGGGAAGATCGACTTGTTGATCGCCAGCGTTCCGACCGTGCCCATGGACAGCGTGTAGCCGTCGGCATCGGCGCGAACGACCTCGTCGGTTCCGACGCTGCCGCCGGCACCCGCGCGGTTCTCGATCACGACGGGTTGGCCGAGATTCTCCGACATTCCCTCACCCACCACGCGGGCGACCAGGTCCGTCGTCGTGCCCGCCGCGAACGGCACCACGATGGTGACCGGCCGATCCGGGAACTCGGCGGCTCCGGCGCCGCCGGCAGCGGCGGTCGCGGCCAATGCCGACAGACCGATCAGGATCTTCAGGGATCTCGTAAACGCCATACGTCTTTCCTCCTGTTGGTGTTCTTCGAAAGGTGTTCGCGACCTGACGCCGCGCGTCGGTCGATGTCAGTTCGCCCCTTCCAGCCGTGCGGCCAGTTCCGCGCGTATGGCGGGGCCGTGCTCGTCGAGCGTCGGCGGCGCGATGACGTCGAGATCGGGCCGGCCGTCGAAGCTGTAGGGTGGTCGGACGGTGCGGAATTCCCCCATCTCCGGGTGCTCCGCCGCGACCTCGATCTGCAGGTGCCTCGCCTGCGGATCCTCGAGCGCCTCGTTGGAATCGTAGGCCGGCGAGTGCGGGACTTCGTTCTCCAGAAGTCTCGCGCACCATTCGTCGCGCGTCCGCGTCTTGAAGACCGGTGTGAGGACCTCGATCAGGTCGGTCTGGTGCTCGATGCGCTGGAGCCGTTCGGCGAAGCGCGGATCGGTGGCGAGTTCGGGCATGTCGACGGCGTCGACCAGCCCTGTCCAGAACTTCGGCGGGGAGGACATGTGGATCGCCACCCATTTCCCGTCGGAGCACTCGAACGTGTAGGACTGCGACACGCTCGGCCGGCTCAGCGGTCCCATGACCTCGCCGACGCTGAACCAGTGCGTGAAGCTGTCGAGATTGAAGTGGGCCATGGCCTCGAGCATCGAGATGTCGAGGCGGTGGCCCTTGCCGGTCCGGGACTTCTCCAGAAGCGCGGCGACGATGCCCAGCGCGGCGTAGTGGCCGGTGACGGCATCGGCGATGGCGGGACCGATGACCCGGGGATTGGTCGGCGGGGTCAGCAGCCGCAGATAGCCGCTGGCGGCCTGGGCGACCGTGTCGAAGGTGGGCCGGTCGCGCGAGGGGCCGCTCGTGCCGAACCCGGTGATGGCGCAGTAGATCAGGCCCGGGTTCAGCTCCCGAAGCTCGGCTTCGCCGGCGCCGATCTTTTCGGCGACGCCTGGCCGGAAGTTCTGGATGAACACGTCGGCCGTGGCGATCAGCTCGTGGAAGACCTTGAGATCGTCGGGCTTCTTGGTGTCCAGCGCAATCGAGCGCTTGTTGCGGTTGTAGGTCTGGAAGTGCGGCGAGTAGAGGCCGCCCTTGAAGGCCCTGAAGGGGTCGCCGGTCTCCGGCCGTTCGACCTTGATCACGTCGGCGCCGAGGTCGGCCAGATGCATGCCGGCGGCGGGTCCGGTGATGTAGGTGCCCAGCTCGACGACGCGGATGTCCCTGAGGATCTTGACCATCTGCGGCCTCACGATGCCGGCTTGCCGAGCGGACCGGCGGATCCGGCCTGCGGACCGTCATAGGCGATCGCCTCGTCGGCCTTGTGGGACATGATGAAGCCGATCGAGCGTTGCGATTCCTCGTAGAGATGGGCGACGAGACCGGCGGCGCGGGCGATCAGCGGGATGCCCTTCATCGCCTCGATCGGCCAGCCTGCGTCCAGCATCACCGCGGGGATGGCGCCGGAGACGTTGATCGGCAGCGGCCGGTTCATGATTCCGGGGGCGATCTCCGCCACGACCCGCAGCGCATCGATGTAGGCGCCGGAGGCGCCGTTCTGGTCGGCGATTTCGAGCAGCACGTTGGCGCGGGGATCGCCGGCGCTGTGCTGGGGATGACCGATGCCGGGAACCTTGCGCCGGTTCGCCTTCAGCTCCTCCAGGCGCGCGCGGGCGACATCGCGGATGTCGCGGCCGCTTTCCTTGCTCTCGTCGACCAGGTCGACGAGGAAGCGCCCGGCGACTTCCGAACTGCCGGCGACGACCGTGCCCATGCCGAGCAGCCCGGCGGACATCGCCCCCTGCCATGCCTCCGGGCCCGCAGCGAGCGTCATCCGTGCGGCCTGGACGCTGGGAACCAGCCCGTGCTCGGCGATCGACACGAGGCACGCGTTGGTGAGCAGGCGCTGGGTGTCGTCCGGGGTCTTACCGGTGACGAGCAGCCAGAAGTAGTCGGTGAAATCGATCTTGCCGATCAGTTCGCTGCACAGATCGTGCCCGCGGACGGTGATCGAATCCGCATCCGACGTGGCAATCGCAGTGAATGCCCCGTCCTGCTTGCCTATTCGCATGAGCGCCTCAATTTTCTAATTGCGAAGTTTTTTTCTCTTGCCGAAATGTTGGACTCCCCCTAGCCTGATGTCAAGGCCAAAACGGGCAGGTTGTCTGGCGGTGGACGTCGCTTTTGTGGACAATCGGACCCGCCAGTCCGGAGGAGGGCGCTGATGCGAGACGTCAACGAATTCACGATCACCGAGGCGGTGAAGCAGAGCTTCCATGCCGACGACGAGCGGTTCAAGTTCCTGCTCGAGAAGCTGCTCGACCACCTTCACGACTTCACGCGCGAGACGAACCTCACCCACGAGGAGTGGATGGGCACGCTGAACTTCCTGTACGACTGCGGGAAGATCTCCACGCCGGAGCGCCACGAGTTCATCCTCCTGTCGGACGTGCTCGGATTTTCGGCGCTGGTGGACATGATCAATACGCGGGGCGGCGCGACCGAGGGCAGCAATCTCGGGCCGTTCTACCTGCCGGACGCGCCGACCAAGGAACTGGGAAGCGATCTCGGCGGCGAGCGCACGGGCGCCTGCGTGCTGTGCACCGGCATCGTTCGCGACACGCTTGGCAACCCGCTGCCTGGCGCGATCGTCGACACCTGGCAGGCCGACAGCGCCGGCACCTATCCGATCCAGGAGGAAGGCCAGGACAAGTACGACCTGCGCGGGGTGTTCACCACCGACGACCAGGCGCGCTACTACTATACGACGGTGCTGCCGAAGCCCTACACGGTTCCCTATGACGGGCCGGTCGGCAAGCTGCTGAGGGCGGGCAAGCGCCACGCCTGGCGGACCGCCCACCTGCACTACATCGTCAGCGCACCGGGAATGAGGGCCATCACCACCGAGGTGTTCTTCGACGGCACGGAGTACATCGACAACGACGCCGTCTTCGGCGTCCGCCGCTCGCTCGTCGCAAAGGTCGAGCGCGTCAAGCCGGACGAGACGTTCGACTTCGAACTGGAGCGCAGGCCCGACGCGAGGATCCGTTTCGACTTCGTGCTGGCGCCGGGCGAATAATGACGATCACGGGCATGCGCGACCGGCTGTCGGCCGAGGAGCGCCCGGCCGAATTCGTCGAGGGGCTGGCAAAGGGGTTGGCCGTCCTCGAATGCTTCGACGCCGAGCATGCAGAGATGACCCTGAGCGAGATCGCCCGGCGGGTCGGCGTCAGCCCGTCGGCTGCGCGGCGCAGCCTGCTTACGCTGCAGGCGCTCGGCTACGTCGGGCAGACCAGCAAGCGATTCCACCTGCGGCCGAAGGTGATGAGTCTTGGCTCGGCCTTCTACTTCTCGGCGCGCGTCGACGAGGTGCTGCAGCCGGAACTGCAGCAGTTCGTGCGCAAGTTCGGCGATGCCTCCTCTATTGCCACCCTGCAGGGCTACGACGTCCTCTATATCGCCCACTACTCGGAGCAGCGTGCCCGTCGCCCCACGGCTTCGGTGGGGGCGCGCTATCCGGCGTTCGCCACGTCGCTGGGGCGGGTGCTGCTGGCCGGAATGGACGAGGCCGACCTCGACGGCTATTTCGCCGAGTTGCAGCCGGTTCCGCTGACCTCGACCACGATCGTCGACAAACAGGCCCTTCGTGACCTTGTCGAACTGGCGCGCAAGCAGAGCTACGCGACGACCGTCGACCAGCTCGACTACGGCATTACGGCCCTGGCGGTGCCGATAAAGAGCGCGGGCGGGCGCACCATCGCGGCGCTGAATACGTCCGGCTATTCGGGAATGATCACCGCCGAAGGATTGGTGACGCAGCGCCTGCAGGAACTTCGATCCGCCGCAGCGCGGATCTCCCATATCCTCAACCGATACCCCGCCGTCGCTCATATTATCGGTGCGCCCTGAAGGCAGGCTGATCCTCGAAGCATAGAACTTCCGCTCACCCGGTATGCGTGAGGGTTAAGGTTTGACTTGCCAATTGCGCCGAATTACTCTTCAGAAACTGAAAATTTTTTCGTAATACGAAAAATTGGTTCGGCACTTCTCGCTGGAGCCGCCGGACGTCTAGCGGGGAGGATGTCGAAATGTGCGAGCTTTGCTCTCATGGCCAGCAGCACCATTCGGGCTTCACTGGCGCCGACCTTATTTCTCAGGACCCTCTGTCGGCCGGCGAGAGCGGGAGCCGGCACACTTCCCCAGCGTCGCAAGCTTCCGGCCAGATGTCGGATACCCGGCGCGACTTCATCAAGGCCGCAGCCGCTACCGGTGTGATCGCCGCCGGCGCGGGACTTGGCACGGTTGGCGGAGCCAGTGCGCAGGCCGGCGCCATGCCCCAGGATACCGGAACGGCCGGCAAGCGCGTGGCGATTCGCAATGGCGCGGTGCTGAGCATGGATCCCGAAGTCGGCGACTTCGAGAATGCCGATGTCCTGATCGAGGGAAGCAGGATCGTTGCGATCGGCCCGAACCTCGATGTCGGCGACGCCGAGGTGATCGAGGCGGCGGGCATGATCGTCATGCCCGGCTTCATCGACACCCATCACCACCAGTTCGAGACGGCCATCCGCAGCGCGTTGCCGAACGCGCTTCTGTTCAACGACGGGCAACCGCATGGCGCGTTCAACTACGCGGAGTACGTGCTTGGCAACTTTTCGCTGAAGTACCGGCCCGAGGACGTCCATATCAGCGAAGTGTTCGGCGCGCTCAGCCAGCTCGATGCGGGCGTGACAACGGTGATGGACGTGTCCCAGATCCACCATTCGCCGGAGCATTCGGATGCGGCGATCCAGGGCATCAGGGACTCCGGCCGGCGCACGGCCTTCGGCTATTTCGAGGGGCACGGCGACGCGTCCAGGTATCCGGGAGACGCCAGGCGGATCAGGGAGCAGTACTTCTCCTCCGACGACCAACTGCTGACGATGGTTATGGGCGGGGAGATCTACCTGCCGGGCTACGAGGAGACCTGGAAGATCGGTCGCGAACTGGAGATCCCGATCGCCGTCCACATCGTCGGCAGCTTCGGCATGCAGCCGACCTTCGACGAACTGGCGAAGGCGGGACAATTCGGCCCCGACAACTTATTCATCCATATGACCGGCATGTCCGACGCGGGTTGGCAGGCGACGAAGGATGCCGGGGCGTCCGTGTCGCTGGCAGTGCCGATCGAGATGATGATGCGACACGGCCTGCCGCCGATTATGAAGACCCTCGAGATGGGCGTGCAGCCGTCGCTTTCCTCGGACGTCGAATGCACGTTAACGGCCGATTTCTTCACGCAGATGCGATCGGCGATGACCCTGCAGCGCTCGATCGTCAACCAGGCGGCTCTCGAGGGCATGGAGGACCTGCCCGAGCTGCTGACCTGCCGGGATGTGATCCGCTTCGCCACAGTGGAGGGCGCAAAGGCCCTGAAGCTCGACGCGAAGACCGGGACCCTGACGCCGGGCAAGGAGGCCGACATCATCCTGCTGGACGCGGAAGCCATCAACGTCGCGCCGCTGAACAACGTGCCCGGCGCGGTGGTGACCCTGATGGAGCGCAGCAACGTCGATACGGTGCTCGTGGCAGGAAGGATCCGCAAGTGGCGCGGCAGGCTGCTCGACGCCGACGTTCCGAAGCTTCGCCGGGAACTGGAGGCGTCGCGGGACTACCTGTTCGAGGTTGCCGGTGTGCAGCAGGATCTCTTCCGCGACTGACAGGGATTGCCCCCGACGGACCCGGACATTGCCTGGCGTATCCGTGAAACGGGGCGGCCGGACTGACGCCGTCATCTGCCGCGCTTGTCCGTGAGGCCGGCGGCCCTAACTAGCTCAGCTTGTGTTTGACGCGCGCGCGTCCTACAGCGTCGCGGGATAACACCGTGTCAGGCGCATTGGGGAACTTTGGCAACATGGAATTCGATCTCTCCGAACTGAAGGGCACCGACTGCTCGAAGCTGCTGAACTCGACGACGGTCCCGCGCCCGATCGGCTGGCTCGTAACCATGGATGCCGAGGGCAGGACCAACGCCGCGCCGTTTTCCTATTTCAACGTGATGTCGCCCAATCCGCCCATGGTCTGCGTCGGGATCAGTTCGCGTGCCGACGACATCCACAAGGACAGCGCCGCCAATATCCTGGCGACAAAGCAGTTCGTCGTGAATTTCGTGAACTACGAGAACCGCCACAAGATGAATGTCGGCGGGGCGGATTTCGGGCCGGGCATCAGCGAACTGGAAAAGGCGGGCCTGACGCCGGCGCCGTCCACGAAAATCGCGCCGCCAAGGATTGCCGAGAGCCCGGCCGGATATGAATGCGAGCTCGCCCATACGGTCGAGCTCGGGAATTCCCGCTACATCTTCGTCGGACGGGTCCTCGTCGTCCATATCCAGGACGAGATGATGCTCGATGCCGAGCGTCTCTATGTCGATACGCCCAAGCTCGATCTGATCGGCCGCATGCATGGGGGCGGCTGGTATGCGCGCACGACCGATCTGTTCGAGATGCCGCGCCTGAGCAAGGACGAGGTGGAAGCGGCCGAGTAGGCTCGACACCGGCCCAACCGGAGCAATAATCGGGCGGCGCTCGTCCGGCGTTCGTGCTACGTTCCAAGGATGGAATCGATCGGCTTCACATTGTTCGACGCCGCCGTCGGGCGCTGCGGGATCGCCTGGGGCGATCAGGGCATCGTCGCCGTGCAGTTGCCGGAGCGCAGCGATACCGAAACCCGGACCCGTCTCCTGCGCAAGGCGCCGGGAGCGGTCGATGCGGAACCCGATGCGAACGTCCGCGGGGTCATCGCCGATATCGTCGCGCTGCTCGAAGGGGAGCTGCGCGACTTCTCGATGGTGCGGTACGATGAGCGCGGGGTATCCGAGTTCAACCGGCGCGTCTACGAGGTCGCGCTGACGATACCTCCCGGCGAAACCCTGACATATGGCGATATCGCCAATCGCCTCGGCGAACCGGGTGCAGCGCGGGCCGTCGGCAAGGCCCTCGGCGAGAATCCGTGGCCGATCATGGTCCCCTGTCACCGGGTGCTGGCAGCCGGCGGCAGGACCGGCGGATTTTCGGCGCCGGGCGGGATAGATACCAAACTCAAGATGCTGTCGATCGAGCGCCGCCATCGCTCCGGCCCGCGGATGCTCTTCGACGACGACCCGAATTTCGACTATCGGGCAAGGGCCTGAACTGGCGCCGGGAAACAGGCAGCAGGCATGAGTGTCGAAGCGAGACCGAAGGCCCTCGTCACCGGTGCGGCGCGCGGTATCGGACTGGCAACGACCAAACTGTTCCTGGAGACCGGCTGGCAGGTCGCGATGGTCGACATCGACGGCGACGAACTGCACCGGACCGCTGGAAAACTCGACCATGTCCGCGCGATCGTTGCGGATGTTTCCGATCCCGATCAGGTCCTGCGCATCGAGCAGCAAGTCGCGGAGCATTTCGGTGGGCTTCGGGCGCTGGTGAACAACGCCGGCGTTGCCGACTTCGGTCCGATCCGGCAGGCCACCTTCGAGCGCTGGCGGGCGGTGATGGCGACCAACCTCGACGGTCCGTTCCTGATGACCCAGGCATTCACCGACATGCTCGCCAGGCGCCGTGGCGCGGTGGTCAACGTCACCTCGATTTCCGGCGTGCGGGCCAGCACCCTGCGCGTGGCCTACGGAACCTCGAAGGCGGCGCTCGCGCATCTCACCTTGCAGCAGGCCGTCGAACTGGGGGAACTGGGAATTCGCGTCAACGCAGTCGCCCCGGGTCCGGTCGACACCAAACTGGCCCTGGCAGTGCACACGCCGGAGATCCGCGCGGCCTACCACGACGCGATCCCGCTCAATCGCTACGGCCGGGAGGAGGAGATCGCCCAGGCGATCGTGTTCCTGTGCAGCGATGCGGCAAGCTATATCACCGGGCAGGTGCTCGGTGCTGATGGCGGCTTCTCGGCCGCCGGCGTCGGTCTGCCGGCGCTCAGGGGACGGGAGCCGGCCTCCGGCGAATAGGCGCCGCGGCGGGAAACGGATGTTCCTTGCGGTTTGGCCAACACTGTTTTCCCGTCGCCGGAACCGGCAGGGGCTGACACTGACCCCGCCGTGTCCTGTATAGATCCGGCAATCTGCAATTGACGACGTTCGGGAGCAAAGCATTGAGCGACACCATCCGGGACCTGCTGGCAGCCCACGCGGACGACCTGCACGCGCTCGGGGCGCCTGACCGGCCGTGGCTGACCCATGGCGGACTACGCGACCTGACCGCGCAGGCGCTCGGGGCGCTGAACGGCATCGGCATCGGGCCCGGAGACCGGGTCGCGATCGTGCTGCCGAACGGTCCGGAAATGGCCGCCGCCTTCATGACGATGGCACAGGGCGTGACGACCGCGCCGCTGAACCCCGCCTACCGGGAGGACGAGTTCGACTTCTACATTACCGACCTGAAGGCCAGGGCGCTGGTGGTGGCGGCGGACTATGACGGCCCGGCATTGCCCGTGGCCGAACGTCACGGCGTGCAGGTGATCAGGCTGACGCACGATCCGGCCAGCCCCGCCGGATGGTTCGAGCTCGAAACCGGCGCGGCCGGAGCCGCCCCGGAATATGCCGATCCCGACGATGTCGCGCTGGTGCTGCATACGTCGGGGACGACCTCGCGGCCGAAGATCGTACCGCTCCTGCAGCGTAACCTCGCCGCGTCCGCCCGGCATATCGGCACGACGCTGGAACTGACGCCCGAAGACTGCTGCCTCAACATCATGCCGCTGTTCCATATCCACGGCCTGATTGCCGCGACGCTGAGCTCGCTCGCCGCCGGCGGCGCGACATGGTGTACGCCGGGCTTCAACGCGCTGTCCTTCTTCGGCTGGCTGGATGCGGTGAAACCGACCTGGTACACGGCGGTGCCGACCATGCACCAGACGATCCTGGCGCGCGCCGAGCGCAACAGGGAGATCGTGGAACGCAACAAGCTGCGCTTCGTGCGGTCGTCCTCGGCCTCGCTGCCGCCGCAGGTGATGACCGCGCTGGAAGAAACGCTGGCGGCGCCGGTGATCGAGAGCTACGGCATGACCGAGGCGACGCACCAGATGACATCGAACCCGCTGCCGCCGCTGCCGCACAAGGCGGGCTCTGTCGGCATCGAGGCAGGCCCGCTGGTGCGGACCGCCGATGTCCATGACAACCGCATCCTCGAGTACGGCGCGACAGGCGAGGTCGTCATCAGCGGTCCGAACGTGACGCCGGGCTACGAGGCGAACGACGCCGCCAATGCGTCCTCCTTCTTCGAGGTCGAGGGGCGCCGCTGGTTCCGCACCGGGGACCAGGGCGTGTTCGACGACGAAGGGTATCTGCGCATCACCGGGCGGCTGAAGGAGATCATCAATCGCGGCGGCGAGAAGATCAGTCCGCTGGAGGTGGACGAGGTGCTGATGGACCATCCGGCGGTCCAGCAGGTCGTTACCTTCGCAATGCCGCACGCCAAGCTCGGCGAGGACGTCGCCGCGGCAGTCGTGCTGCGCGAGGGGCAGGAGGCGAGCGAACGGGACATCCGGGATTTCGCCGCCAGACACCTCGCGGACTTCAAGGTGCCGCGCAAGGTGGTGATCCTGCCGGAAATTCCGAAAGGGGCCACCGGCAAGCTGCAGCGCATCGGCCTTGCCGAGAAGCTGGGGTTGACGGGGTGAGGCGCTCATTGGAGACAGTGCAATTGACATCACCAAGTCTGCGACTCGACGTGCTTCCACCTCTCCCCGGCGGGGAGAGGTCGACGGCGCAGCCGTCGGGTGAGGGGGTTTCGATGGACGCAGCTCCCGCTCTAACCCCTCACCCGAATCGCTGGCGCGCTCCGACCTCTCCCAATGGGAGAGGTGGCGGCAAACGCTTTGGCGTGTTGTTGGGAGCGGCCAATACGGATAAGGCGGCGTGGGACGAATGAGATGAAGATCTGCATCTACGGCGCCGGCGCGATCGGCGGGTACATGGGGGCAAAACTTAGCACCGCGGGGGCGGACGTCGGCCTGATCGCGCGCGGGCCGCATCTGGAGGCGATGCGGTCGAAGGGGCTGAGGCTGATCGAGGACGGTGGAAGCGAAACCGTGTCGGTGCGCGCCTCCGAGGACCCCTCGGACCTCGGCGTGCAGGACTACGTGATCATCACGCTGAAGGCGCATTCCGTTCCCGCCATCGTTGACCGCATGCAGCCGCTGCTCGGTCCGCAGACGACGGTGGTTACGGCGGTCAACGGCGTTCCCTGGTGGTACTTCTACAAGCTGGACGGCGACTACGAGGATCGCCGCCTCGAGACCGTCGATCCAGGCAACGTGCAATGGGACGGGATCGGGCCGGAGCGGGTGCTCGGATGCGTCGTCTATCCTGCCGCCGACGTGCCCGAGCCGGGCGTCATCCATCATGTCGAGGGCAACCGGTTTTCCCTCGGCGAACCTTCGGGCGAGAAATCCCAACGGGCCGAGGCACTGGCGAAGGTTCTGTCGGCGTCCGGCCTGCGGGCGCCCGTCCGGCCCCGCATCCGCGACGAGATCTGGGTGAAGCTGTGGGGCAACCTGTCGTTCAACCCGATCAGCGCGCTGACGGGAGCGACGCTGGACGTGCTGTGCACGGATCCCGGCACCCGCGCCGTCGCCCGCGCCATGATGGTCGAGGCGCAGCAGATCGCCGAGACGCTCGGGGTCAAGTTCCCGATCGACGTCGACAGGCGCATCGACGGCGGCGCCGCCGTCGGGGCCCACAAGACGTCGATGCTGCAGGACCTCGAGCGCGGTCGCCCGATGGAGATCGATGCGCTCGTCGGCGCGGTGCAGGAAATGGGAGGGCTGACCGACATCCCGACGCCGACGATCGACACCGTGCTGGCACTGATCAAGCTCAGGGCGCGTGAGGCCGGCTGCTATCCGGCCTGACTTGTACCGGACGTCTGGCGGTTCGCACGGCCCCGGCCGGGCCGGGAAATGGGCACGCGCATTGCGTGTGGAGCATTAATCCGGATTGTTAACGCGGCCCGATAAATCTGTCATCAAAAAATTATAAGTCATTGAATCGGTTGAGTTTACAAAAGGTCTCGTTTCTGAACAAACAGGGTTAACGAACCCTAAATCAGCTTCCGTGCGGCAAGGTTGCGCATCAGCGTAGCGGTGCCGAACGTCCAGGGCTCGGCCTCCGGACAGTGGACGACGCGGTTCGACAGCCTGCCGAGATGCGGCGAGCCGATGGTGACGACGTCTCCGACCTTGTGGGTGAAGCCCTGGCCCGGGGTGTCGCGGTCCTCGATCGGAGCGAACATGGTGCCGAGATAGAGGACGAACCCGTCGGGGTACTGGTGATTGCGGCCAATCGTCTGGGCGACGATGTCGGCCGGATCGCGGCTGATCTGGGCGAGGTCGCTCTCGCCTTTCAGACGGAAGCCGTCCTCTCCCGCAACGTCGAGCGCGATGGTGGCGCTGCGGACGTCGTCCAGGGTGAAGTTGCCGTCGAACAGGCGGATGAACGGGCCGAGCGAGGCGCTGGCATTGTTGTCCTTGGCCTTCGACAGGAGCAGGGCGGAGCGCCCTTCGAAATCGCGCAAGTTTACGTCGTTGCCCAGGCACGCCCCGACGATCGCGCCTGTACTGGCGACGGCGAGCACGACCTCCGGCTCGGGGTTGTTCCAGGTCGAACGCGGATGAATGCCGATTTCGGCAAGATGGCCGACCGCTGCCATCGGCTGGCACTTGGAGAAGACCTCGGCGTCCGGTCCGATGCCGACTTCGAGATATTGCGACCAGGCGCCCTTCTCGATGAGGAAGGCCTTGAGGTTCATCGCCTCCTCGGAACCCGGCACCAGCTTCGACAGGTCGGAGCCGATCGTCTCGCCGATCACCGCGCGGATCTCGGCGGCGCGTTCCGGCTTGCCGGCGGCCTGTTCCTCGATCACCCGCTCCAGCATCGACACCGCGAAGGTCACTCCGGCCGCCTTGACCGCCTGCAGGTCGACCGGCGCGATCAGCCAGGGACGTGCGGAGTCGCGCTGTGCCCGCGGTGTGTTGGCGAGGATATCCGACAGCGCGCCGACTTCATCGCCCGCCGCCGTGCGGGCGACGTCTGCGGGATCCGTCATCTCGCACAGGTCGCGCATCGTCGGGGCGGTCTTCGAGATGTCGACGACCGCTGGGCCACGGACCACGACGACGGACGGACCGGCCATCTCGGGACGCCATGCCCGCCCAACCAGCAAGGCCTCGTCGGAATCGTCTGGCAGGGCGAATGCGGCGGAACTGTCGAGCGTCATCGGATTGCGTTTCCTCAGGCGTGATGATTGCGCAAACAGTTAGCATCGACCGGCGCGGGACGCGATACCGAATGGCCGCGGGCGTGCAATGCCGACGTTGCACGGCGATTTGCAGTGGCCAGGCGGGGCGGCGCTCGACCCGCGGGGGCGGCCATGTTACTGACTGAATGTTCAGTCAATTGCGACCGAAGGTGCGGCGTTGAAGTCATGTCGGAAGCCGGGCGATACGATCTGCTGTTCGAAAGCGTGCGCATCGGGCCGGTGACCGCGCCGAACCGCTTCTACCAGGTGCCGCACTGCACAGGCATGGGCTATGCGCGGCCGCAGACGCTCGCAGCCATGCGCGGCATGAAGGCGGAGGGCGGCTGGGGCGTCGTCTGCACGGAGTACTGCTCCATCGACCAGAGCTCCGACGACACGCCCTATCCCTATGCCACCATCTGGGACGAGGACGACGTCCGCAACCTGTCGCTGATGGCCGATGCGGTTCACGAACATGGCGCGCTCGCCGGGCTCGAGCTCTGGCACGGCGGCAGTTATGTCTCCAATCTCCTGACCCGAGCGCCGACGCTCGGCGTGCGCTCGATGCCGAGCCGCACCGATCCGGTCCAGTCGATGCCGATGGACAGGTCAGACATCCGGGCGCTGCGGGCATCGCACCGCGCCGCCGCCCTGCGTGCCAGGGACGCCGGGTTCGACGTCGTCTACGTCTATCCGACGCACGGCTATCTGCTGGCGGAGTTCCTGTCGCGCAGCCTCAACACCCGGACCGACGAGTACGGCGGCAGTCTGGAGAACCGGGCCCGGCTCGTCCGGGAACTGATCGAGGAAACCTGCGAGGCGGTCGGCGACCGCTGTGCCGTGGCGGTCCGGATGTCGGCCGACGGCCATGGCGAGAACCATCTCGACGCCGACGAGGCGCGCGATCTGATCGGGATGCTCGGTCCGCTGCCGGACCTGTGGGATCTCGTCGTTGCGGAGTATGACGACGAGATGGGCTCCTCGCGGTTCACGCGGGAGGGGGCGCTCGAAGAATCCGTTGCCTATGTCAGGGCGCTGACGGGCAAGCCAGTCGTCAGCGTCGGACGCTTCACCTCGCCGGATACGATGCTGTCCCAGGTCAGGCGCGGCGTGGTCGATTTCGTCGGTGCGGCACGGCCGTCGATTGCCGATCCCTTCCTGCCGACAAAGGTGCGCGAAGGCCGCGGCGAGGATATCCGCGAATGCATCGGCTGCAACATCTGCTACGCCGGCAATACCCGCGGCGCCCCCATCCGCTGCACCCAGAACCCGACGATGGGCGAGGAATGGCGGCGCGGCTGGCATCCCGAGCGCATCGATGCCGCTGGCGAGGGCACCGTCCTGATCGTCGGCGCCGGACCGGCCGGCCTCGAAGCGGCGCACGTGCTCGGCAGGCGCGGCTTCACCGTTTCACTCGCCGACAAGGCCGGCGAGCCGGGCGGCCGCGTGACGCGCGAGAGCCGCCTGCCGGGCCTCGCCGAATGGGCGCGCGTACGCGACTACCGGCTCGGGCAGTTCACCAGGCTGCCGAACGTGTCGCTCTATCTCGGCAGCGAGATGTCGGCCGCCGATGTCGCCGAGTTCGGCGCCGACCACGTCCTGATCGCGACGGGGGCCCGGTGGCGGCGCGACGGGACCGGCCGGTGGCACCAGGCGCCGGTGCCAAGCCTAGATGTCGCCGGCGTGCTGACGCCTGACGACATCATGGAAGGGACAGTTGCGGACGGTCGCATCGTGCTGTTCGACGACGACCACTACTACATGGGACCGGTCCTCGCGGAGCAGCTGGTCGCTTCCGGCGCCAGGGTCACCTACGTGACGACAGAGGGAAGAGCGGGCTCCTGGAGCCATGCCACGCAGGAACTCGTCCCGACCCAGCGCCGCCTGATCGCTCTCGGGGTCGAGATCGTCGTGAGCAAGGCGGTTTCCGGGTTCGATGGCGAGGCCGCAACGCTGGACTGCGTCTATTCCGACGGGCAGTCCCGGATCGCCGCCGATGCCATCGTTCTGGTGACCTCGCGGGAACCGGAGGACTCGCTCTACCATGCCCTGAAACGGGACCGGGCGCTGACCGGCACGCTCCATCGCATCGGTGACTGCGGCCAGCCCTCGATCATTGCCGCAGCGGTCTATTCGGGGCACAAGGCAGGCCGTGAACTGGGACCTGGAACCGCCCCGCCGTCACTGCGCGACAGGGTTGTGGTCGTACCGGCCTGAACCCGCAGGGCGGCGGCAGCCAGACATCACGGGAGAGCGGAAGTGAGCGAGGATCTGCGCGTCGTGCCGTTGCCGCCGTCGGAGTGGGATGAAACGTTGCGGCACATCGTCGACGACATGAACGGGGAGCCGCTCAATGTCCACGCCCTGATGGCCCACCATCCGAAGCTGCTGGAAGCCTGGTGGAACTTCCGCAACTACTCCGTCCAGGGCGGCGACCTCGGCCGGCGCAAGGGCGAACTGGTCATCCTGCGCACCGCGGTCCACCTGAAGGCCTGGTACGAGTGGGCGTCCCATGTCGAGCGCGCCATGGCGTGCGGTATCGCAGCCGACGAGATCGAGCGTGTGAAGCACGGCGCCAGGGCTCCGGGCTGGGAGGAAAGCGAGGCGCTGCTGATCGAGGCGGTGGATGCGCTGGTGACGGAGCGCGCCCTGTCGCCGGGCCTGCAGGCGCGCCTGCGCGAGCACTATTCCGTGCGGCAGGTGATGGATCTGATGGCGATCACCGGCATGTACCTGATCCTCGGCTTCATGATCAACACGTGGGACCTCGACCTCGACCCCCGGATCGCAGCGAAGCTGCCCGATGGGCTCACGAAGGAAGGCTTCCGCTCCGAGTTCCCCCCTGACTGAACGCTGGGCGTGCTTGACTCGTCCTTGCGGAACGCGATCTGAATTCCATTGCACCGAACGGGCAGGATTCGGCGCGTACAAGAGGAAAGACACCCCATGACGCTCGAACAGGGATGGCACGTCGGCACAGGCGAGGGGAAGGACACCACCAGCCGGCTGAAGCAGGTCCTGGAAGCCGGACATTTCGCGATCACCGCCGAAGTGGTCCCGCCGGCCGGAACAGAGGCGCATCTGCTGATGGACAAGGCCCGCGACCTGCACGGGCTGGCCGATGCGGTCAACGTAACCGACGGTGCCGGCGCGCGGGCTCACATGTGCTCGCTGGCGGCGGCTGCGATCCTGCACGAGCATGGCATCGAGCCGATCCTCCAGCTCACCTGCCGCGACCGCAATCGGATTGCGTTGCAGAGCGATCTGCTCGGCGCCGCCGCCCTCGGGATCCGCAACCTTCTCATCCTGCGCGGCGATGACCCGAGCGCTGGAGATCAGCCCGACGCGAAGGCCGTCTTCGATCTCGATTCACGCGCCCTGACCGAAACCGCGATCGGCATCCGCGACCGCAAGGAACTGCCCTCCGGCCGCGCCGTCCAGGGCGACGCTCCGTTCTTCATCGGCGGCGCCGATGCGCCCATCGATCCGCCGGCCGACTGGGAGCCCAAGGGCCTGATGGCCAAGGTCGACGCCGGAACCCAGTTCGTTCAGACGCAGTTCTGCATGGATCCGGAGGTGGTTCGGCGCTACACCGCGCGGCTGGCCGATTTCGGTCTCACCGAGAAGCTTTACGTGCTGATCGGCGTCGCTCCGCTCGCCTCCGCGAAGTCTGCACGCTGGATGAAGGAAAAGCTGTTCGGCGTCACCATTCCCGACGCAATCGTCGATCGCATGGACAAGGCCGGCGATCCGAAGGCCGAGGGGCGGGCGATCTGTGCCGAACTGCTGCAGCAGCTTTCGGAGATTCCCGGCGTTTCCGGCGCCCACATCATGGCGCCGCTCAACGAGTCCTCGATCCCGGAAGTGATAGACCGGTCCGGATTGACGAAGCGGCGGTAGCCGGGGCGGCCTGCGCCGGCCGATCATTCGGTCCGGCAGGGTCATTTCTCGGGTACTTAGGACCACCGAACGCGCGCCTCCGGCACGCCCTTTGGCAGTCCGGCCGCAGCAGACCGCTCCAATGCAGCAGAAGCCAGAGCGGACTATGAAGCACTCCCATATTGATATATTAGTATTCGAGAGCAGTTCAGATGTCCGAGATCGTCGCGCCCATGCTGGAAAGTGCCGAACCGACGCGGCCCGTTGGGGCCGCGGATCCTTTTGCCGACGTGCAGATCGACCGAAAGAAACCGGCGGCCGCCCAGGTCTACGACCAGCTTCGCTCGGCCATCATATCGCTGGCGATCCCGCCGGGCGCCACACTTGCGCGCGCGGTCCTCGCCGAACGCTTCGGCGTGAGCCAGACTCCTGTCCGGGAAGCACTCCTGAGGCTGGAGGAAGAGGGGCTGGTCGACACCTTTCCGCAGTCGGCGACACTGGTCTCGCAGATCGACCTGCAAAGCGTCAGTGAGGCGCAGTTCCTGAGGCTGTCCGTCGAGATGGAAACCGTGCGGATGCTGGCCTGCGGGATTTCGGAACCCGATCTCGAGCCGATCGAGGCGTTGATCGACCGCCAGGAGCAAGACCTGCGGCGGGACGATATTTGGGGCTTCGCCGATACCGACCGGGAAATGCACCGGACCATGCTGCAGATCGCGGGCGTGCCCGGACTGTGGTCGGTGATCCGCAGTCGCAGCGGTCATCTCGACCGGCTGCGCCACCTGCACCTGCCCACGCCCGGCAAGGCGCAAAGCGTCGTCGTCGAGCATCGCGCGATACTGGAGGCAATCAGGAAGGGCGATCCCGGCGCCGCCCAGAATGCGCTGCGCGCCCACCTGTCGGGCACGATTGCCAGCGTCGAGGAACTGCGCGAGCGGTATCCCGGATATCTGAAGGGGTGAGCCCCGGTGCCGGCGAAGCCGGCAGCGAAAGCAGCGCTTTCGCAGGGGCGAACGCCCGAGGCCCGAAGCCGAGGGCCGGGCGGCGGCTGCCAAAGAAACGATTGTCCGCGCCATCGGGGGCACCGAACGCCGGCATCGAGCCGACCTTCGGCGCCGGGTACCCCCCTCTCCATCTCTCCCCCACAAAGGGGGGAGAGGGATTGTCTGAGCATCCGCCCGTCGTGTTCGATGGCCCGGTGCCGGCTGCCCCCATCAAAGTTGGCAGCATTGCTCGAACGCTGCACCTTGCGCCCCTCTCCCCCCTTGTGGGGGAGAGGTGGAGAGGGGGGTAGGCGCCCAAAGGGCGCCTCGTCTTAAGCGCCGCCCCTACATCAGCAGGTCCGGCAGCAGCAGAACCGTCTGAGGGATCATTGCCATGACCAGGAACAGGATCACCATGGCGACGATGAACGGCCAGGAGGCGCGTACGAACTGGCCGAAGCTGACCTTCAGGATGCCGCAGACCGTGTACATGATCACGCCGATCGGCGGCGTGTTGCCGCCGAAGGTGATCAGGACCGTCATGATCACGCCGACGTGGACGGGATCGAAGCCCTGGGCGACCAGCGAGGGCAGGAGCAGCGGAGTCAGGAGAAGCACGTTCACGGTCGCTTCCATGATCATGCCCGCGACGAACAGCGCCGCCAGCACGATCAGCAGTGTCAGGTAGGCGCTGCCGCCGAGGTCCGCGAGCCCTTGGGTAATTTCCTGCGGGGCCTGCTCGATGATGAAGGCATGCCCGACCACCGCCGACAGGATGATGATCAGCATCACCATGCCGATGTCGACGACCGAGTGGTTCAGCGCCTGGACGAAGTCCTTCCAGCTCATTTCCCGATAGATGAAGACGCCGACGGCGAGCGCGTAGGCGACGACGACGGCGCCCGCCTCCGTGGCGGTAAAGAAGCCGAAGCGGAATCCTGCGAGCAGGAAGACCGGGAACATCAGCGCCCAGAAGCAGCGGCGGAAGCTTTGTGCGACTTCCCGCCTCGACGGCAGTTCCGGAAGCTCGGGCCGGTAGCCGCTCTTCTTCGCCACCATCCGGGTCACGACCATCAGGGTCGCCGTCATCAGGATGCCGGGCACGACGCCGCCGAGCAGCAGCCGGCCGATCGACACCTCGTTTACGAAGCCGAACAGGATCAGGCCGATCGACGGTGGAATGGTGGCGGTTATGACCGACGAGAAGGCGATCACGCTGGCGGTGAAGCCTTTCGAGTAGCCGCGCTCGATCATGGTGGGGCCGAGCAGGCGGGCTTCCATCGCGGCATCGGCGACGGCGGCGCCCGAGATGCCGCCCATGAGTGCCGACAGCACGATCGAGACCTGGGCGAGACCGCCGATCATCCAGCCCGTCAGCAGGCGAGAGAACTCGAGCAGGCGAACCGTGATGCCGGTCGTGTTCATCAGGTTACCCGCGAGGATGAAGAACGGCACGGCGAGCAGCGGGTAGGAAAGGGTGACCCCGTACATACGCTGCAGGGCGACCGTCGGCGGCATGTAGTCGCTGACCAGGAAGACCGGGATCGAGGCGAGCGCCAGGGCGAATGCGACGGGAATGTTGATGAACAGGAGAACGAAAAAGATGACGCCGACGAGAATGAGCATCACATGACGTCCCGCGAGCGGTGGGTCTCTTCCGAGCCGTGTGCGGTCCACCGCAGGATGGTCTGTTCGAGAAGCGTGATGAACATCAGCGCGAACCCGACCGGCAGGGCGGCGGTGGCCAGGCCTTCGCTGATACCCGTCATCGGCAGCGGCCGCAGGCTCTTCATCTCGGCGAACCGGAGACCGTGCCAGGCAAGAAATCCGAGCAGGGCCATCACGACGAGGCCGTTAAACGTCTCGAGCAGGCGACGCGCCCGTTTCGACAGCAGGTCGGCAATCGCCGGAACGCTGAAATGGCCGTAGTTCTGCAACGTCACGTCGGCCGCCAGCAGGCACAGCCAGACGAACATCGCCTGGGTCACCTCGATCGCCCAGATGACCGGATGGCCGAAGTAGCGGCCGGCCGTGGCAATGAAGACGAGCACGAATATCGAGAGCAGCAGGCTAGCCGCGACGCCGCGCTCGACGCGCCGCAGCCAGAAAAGCAGCGTCCTGATCATGACAACCTCGCGCCCGGCCTTGCCGCATCGTACCGCATGTACGGGGAAGTCGGGCATCCGTGGGGCAGATCGGCTCGCGGCCCGATCTTCGGTGACGGAATGTTCATCGGGCGGGCCTGCGTCCGGCTAATCGCGCTTCTTCGGGTGGCCGGTCGGCCTGCCTGCGCCTGACCCGGTATCGCCGAGCGCTTCGCGGAACGCTCCACGCGGTCGGCCCGCGTGGAGCGCATCGACGCTACTGCTTGCCCATCGTCTTCTTGGTCTCGGTGATCATCTCGGTGAGGCCGAGTTTCTCGTAGACAGGCTGCACGGCTTCGCGGAACGGCGCGGTATCGATCTTGTGGACCTTCACGCCTTCCTTCTCGATATCGGCGAAGATCTTGCTTTCCTGGTCGACATTCGACTGCAGCACCGCGGCCCCCGCCTTCCGGGCTTCTTCCTCGACGATTGTGCGCAGATCCTCAGGCAGCGAGGCGAGCCACTTCGCGCTGACCAGCAGGCCGCTCATCAGGTAGATATGCTCGGTGACGGTGACGTCGCTGACGACCTCGTAGAGCTTGGCGCCCCAGATCGCCGACGGCTGCGCTTCGGCACCGTCGATGACGCCGGTCTGCAGCGAGGGATAGACCTCGGCCCAGGCGAGCGGCGTCGGAACCGCGCCCATGGCGCCGATCGTCTCGATCCACAGCGGCTGCCCGATCGTGCGCACCCGCACGCCTTCCAGGTCCGCCGGCGTCGATATCGGCTTCTTGGTCAGCATGTTGCGGGCGCCTTGATACCAGTTGAAGGATAGCAGCGTGAGGCCCGTCTTCTCCTCCAGCTCCTTGTTCCAGGCGGCGAAGGTCGGCGAATCGACGAGGTCGACAAGTTCGTTGACGCTGTCGAACACGTAGGGGGCGACGAGCACGTTGAACTGCGGCACGAACACAGAGACGCGGGAGGCCTCGACGAAGGTGCCGACGTTGGCGCCGGCCTGCGCCTGGTCCATCATGTCCTGTGTGTCGCCGAGCTGCGAACTCGGGAAGATCTGCACCTCGACCTTGCCGCCGGTCCGTTCCTCGACAGCCTTCTTCATCGCTTCGGCGCCCACGACCAGCGGGTCGCCCGGTGCGAGCACCGTGCCGAGCCGCAAGGTGTAGTCCGCCGCATTGGCCGACATCGGTGCCGTCGCCATTACGAGCAGTGCAGCGCGGCAAAAGACTCCTGATATGCGCATGTCGTCCTCCCTTTAGGATGGGCGCCTTTCGCGGAGCGGGCCACGATCGGGCGCTGCGGGAAACGCCGGATTTCCGACGGTTACCCTGTTTCCTCGATTGTCCCCGATCTGATTTCCGCAGCAGCCACGCCGCCGATGGCCGGGGTCCACGACCGCGCCATCCGGTTGACGCGACCAGCTTGAATATTAATATATTAGTGTCTCGTTACGTCAAGGCGGTATTGCGCATCGAGCGCCGCTGCGGCATCCAGACGACAATGTATACGGGAGCCGCCGCGAAGGGTGGCCGATGAGGAGACGCTCGTGACTGCACCATTGCCCGGACCAGACGGGGGCGCTTCCAGCGTGCGTGCTGCTATGGTGCAGTTCCCGGGAGAACCGGCCGGTGCGACCGGCCGGACCGGGGCGTGGACCGCGAGACCAAACCGGGGCGAAGAATGACATGACGCAATCGAGCAGCCTGACCGACGGGAACCGTGAGAAACTGCGGGGCGTCAGCACCGCGACCCTGACCACCGCCTTGTTCAAGCGTGGTTTGCGCAACACATTCATGCAGGGCCCGATCCGGATCAATCCGGGCGCCAATCTGGTTGGCGAGGCCTATACGCTGCGCTACATCCCGGCGCGCGAGGACATCGACACGATCGACGTGTTCCTCGATCCCGCACATCCGCAGCGCAAGGGCATTGAGGCCTGCCCGCCCGGCCATGTGATGGTCATCGATTCCCGCGGTGACGCCGAGGCGGCGTCCGCCGGCGGCATTCTGATCACCCGATTGATGGTGCGCGGCGTCGCCGGAATAGTCACCGACGGCGGCTTTCGCGACACGCCGGAGATCGCCGCCATGGCGATCCCGGCCTACCACGCGAAGCCGTCGGCGCCGACGAACCTCGTGAGAAACCACGCCGTCGATCTGAACGTACCGATCGGCTGCGGCAAGGTCCCGGTCTACCCCGGCGACATCGTCGTGGGCGACGGCGAGGGCGTGGTCGTGATTCCCGCGCATCTGGCCAACGAGATCGCCGAGGAAGCCCACGAGATGACCGCCTACGAGGACTTCGTCACCGAGCGTGTGCAGAACGGTCAGTCCATCGTCGGGCTTTATCCCGCGACCGACAAATCGAACCTCGAGGCCTTCGCCGCATGGCGCAAGAAGAAGGGGCGATAGGCGCATGTCCGCGTTGATGCAGGATATCGACGCGTTCGACGTGCCAGCCCGCGGCATCGCGATCTGGTTCCTCGGCCAGAACGGCTGGGTGATCAAGTCGCCGGGCGGCACGACGATTGCCGTCGACCCCTACCTGTCCGACATCAACGCGGGTCGTCGTCCGGGCATCGACAGCGCGCGACGCCTTCCGATCTTCATCGATCCCGAAAACCTGAAGGTCGACCTGTTCCTGTGCACCCACAGCCATATCGACCATGCCTGCCCGGTCACCATCGAGGGCAGTCACAAGGCTGGTACGACACGGTTCGCGGGGCCGGCGGAAACCCAGGCGGTCTTCGCCAGGGCGGGGGTCGGCGAGGCCGAGCGCGAGGTCACCTTTCCCAACCAGGTGTTCGCCATCGGCGACATCACCATCACCGGCACCTATGCATTGCCGACCGACGACACCGATCTCAACCACATGGGTTTCGTCTTCCAGGTCGACGGCGGCCCGCGTTTCTACGTCACCGGCGATTCCGCCCCGGTGGGGTTGCTGCGATACGCAAGGAAGTTCGAGCCCCAGCTGATGGCGGTCTGCATCAACGGCGGCTTCTCCAACCTCAGCCACTGGGAAGCCGCCGAACTCGTCCGAGAGGTGGACCCGGAGCTCGCCTTCCCGTGCCACTACGACATGTTTGCCGACAATACCTGTCCGCCGCACATGTTCCGCGCTTCGCTGACCATCCAGGGCGTCGGCGAAAAGTACCGGCTGCCCGAATACGAGACGCCGTTCGTGTACGTCATGGGCGAGGGAGGACGCGGATGGTCGGGATGAGCGTTGAGGCGAGGTCTTGCCTATCCATCGTCATCCCGGAAGCCGCAAGGCGGCTATCCGGGAGCGGGGAGCCGAGGCAGGTGCGGTCGCTCTCCGATCCCGGCTCTGCGCGCTACCGCGCTTCGGCCGGGATGACGGCGGAGAGGGGAGAGCGCGACGATGGCCCGGCGCCGCCCCCGAAAGCGGCGGCTGTTCGGACGGAACTTGCTAGAGGAACCCAGACTTGAAGAAGAAGCCGGAAGAACTGCGCAGCCACCGCTGGTTCGGCGTCCAGGACCTCAGGGCCTTCGGGCATCGTTCCCGGATGCTGCAGATGGGTTACCGCCACGAGGAGTTCGTCGGCAAGCCCATCGTCGGCATCGTCAACACCTGGAGCGGCATCAATCCCTGCCACTTCCATTTCCAGGCCCGCGTCGAGGACGTGAAGCGGGGCATAATCCAGGCCGGCGGCTTTCCCGTCGAACTGCCGGCGCTGTCGCTGTCGGAGCCGATGGTCAAGCCCACGACGATGCTCTACCGCAACCTGCTGGCGATGGAGACCGAGGAACTGCTGCGCTCGCATCCGATTGACGGCGCCGTGCTGATGGGCGGCTGCGACAAGACCACGCCGGCGCTGCTGATGGGCGCGATCTCGATGGATATCCCGGCGATATTCCTGCCGGCCGGGCCCATGCTGCGCGGCAACTGGAAGGGCAAGGTGCTGGGGTCGGGTTCGGACGTCTGGAAGTACTGGGCCGAAAAGACGGCCGGGAACATCAGCGACGCCCAGTGGAAGGAGATGGAGGCCGGGATCGCCCGCTCCTTCGGCCATTGCATGACGATGGGCACGGCATCGACCCTGACGGCGCTGGCGGAATCCCTCGGGTTCACCCTGCCGGGCGCAAGCTCCATCCCCGCACCGGATGCCAGCCACCCGCGCATGGCGTCGGCCACCGGCGAAATGGCCGTCGAGATGATCTGGTCAGACCGCAAGCCCTCGGACATCCTCAGCCGCGGCTCCTTCGACAACGCCCTGATGACCCAGATGGGGCTCGGCGGCTCGACCAATGCGATCATCCACCTGATCGCCCTGGCGCGCCGCGCCGGCGTACCGCTCGATCTTGCCGACATCGACGAGGCGTCGCGCGAGATGCCGGTGACCGTGAACCTGCAGCCTTCGGGCAGCAAGCTGATGGAAGACTTCTACTATGCCGGTGGCCTGCCCGGCTTCCTCTCCACGATCCGCGATAAGCTGAAGCTGGACGCGGCGACCGTGAACGGCCGTACCCTCGGCGAGAACATCGCCGACGCCGAAGTCTATGACGACGACGTCATTCGTCCGCTCAACCGGCCTGTGTATGCCGCCGGTGCGACCGCGGTGCTGTTCGGAAACCTGGCGCCGGAAGGCTGCGTCATGAAGCCGTCGGCGGCCGATCCGCGACTGCTCAGGCATGAGGGGCCGGCGCTGGTCTTCCGCGACTACAACGAGATGGCGGCCCAGATAAATCGTGACGATCTCGACGTCACTGCGGACACGGTGCTGGTCCTGCAGAACGCGGGCCCGGTCGGCGGCCCCGGCATGCCGGAATGGGGCATGCTGCCGCTGCCGAAGAAGCTGCTGGAGCAGGGCGTCCGCGACATGCTGCGGATTTCCGACGCCCGCATGAGCGGCACCAGCTACGGCGCCTGCATACTTCACGTCTCGCCCGAATCCCACATCGGCGGGCCACTGGCGGCCGTCCGAACGGGAGACATCATTTCCGTGGACGTCGAGAATCGCCAGATCGAGGTCAAATTGACCGACGCGGAAATTGCCGCGCGGCTCGCCGAGTGGCAGCCGCCGGACCGGGACTATCCGCGCGGCTACAACCATATGTTCGCCCGCCATGTCGGCCAGGCTCACGAAGGCTGCGACTTCGACTTCCTCGATGGCAGGAAGGGCGTTCCGGAGCCCGAGATCCACTAGGGACGCCAGCCTGGAAGTGCTGCCGCCTGCCGGATCCAGTCTTCCATTTGCGCCTCGTCGAACGCATCGTCCTCGTAGATGTCGATCCAACGCGCGTCCTTGCTGCGCTCGGTTCCTCCGGGCGGCACCGGTCGAAGGGACAGTCCGTTGAAGAACGTGACTTTGACGTAGCGGGTGAACACGTGGAACGAGAGGAACCAGCCCTGGTCTTCGACGCCATAGAAGGGGGAGTTCCATCTGATCGCCTTTTGCACGCAAGGCACGGTCTGCACGATCAGCGCATCGAGGCGAACGCCAAGCCCGTTCGTCCAGCCTGGCATTGCGGCAATGTAGGCCTGGACCGGAGCATCGCCGTCTCCCTTCGGGATCTGCGGATTGCCTCCCGACAAGAGAACGACGGTCTTCCCGTCCCCGGCTCCCGAGGGTTGCCTGTCTCCGTTGCCTGTTCCGGACTTCTCCCCGGCCATGCACTGTTCCTCGCTACGTGACGTTGCTGCCGAACCGGCACGTTTGCCTGGTCGAGATCGCGATTCGTCGCCAGGTGATCATTCCGAGTTGGCAGGACGGTGGCGGCGACGTCAATCGATTGCCTTTGCGCAATCCCCTCTCGTATGACTGGAAGTATTCACCTCGGACGGCGAGGCTGAAGATTGCCGTCGATTTCCCTGAACCCGGACGCCGACATGACCGATACGACCAAGGAACCCTGCTTTGACGTCGCCCATCTGGGCCATGTCGAGATTCTCACCAACAAGCCCGAGGAAAGCCTCGATTTCTTCGTCGACGTCTATGGCCTGACGGAGAGCGGCCGGGAGGGCGAGTCCGTCTACCTGCGGGCCTGGGACGATTACGAGTTCCACACCCTGAAGCTGACCGCTTCGGCGTCGACCGGCATGGGCCACGTGGGCTACCGCACCTCGTCACCGCAGGCGCTCGAGCGGCGGGTGAAGGTTATCGAGGCGATGGGCTGCGGCATCGGCTGGGTCGACGGCGACCTCGGCCATGGCCGCGCGTACCGGTTCCGAGATCCGGACGGCCACATCTTCGAACTCTACTACGACACTCGGGACTACCAGCCGCCGGAGTCGGAGAAGCCGGCGCTGAAGAATATCCACCAGCGCTATCACGGCCGCGGGGTTGCCGTGCGCCGGCTCGACCACCTGAACCTGCTGGCGACCGACGTTTCCAGGATCCGCGACTTCATGACGACGGCCCTCGGCAGCCGCGTCACCGAGCAGATCCAGCTCGACAACGGCCGGCTCGGCGGCTGCTGGTTCACCGTCAACAACAAGTCCTACGATATCGCCTATACCGAGGACCACACCGGCATCCCGGCGCGCTTTCACCACGTGACCTACGCCGTCGACCAGCGCGAGGACGTGCTGAGGGCTGCCGACATCTTCCTCGAGAACGGCGTCTTCATCGAGACGGGACCGCACAAGCACGCGATCCAGGGAACGTTCTTTCTCTACGTGTACGAGCCGGCGGGCAACCGGGTCGAGGTCGCCAACGCCGGCGCCCGTCTGATCCTGCGGCCGGACTGGCCGACCATAACCTGGACCGAGACAGAGCGCAGGAAAGGCCAGGCCTGGGGCCTCAAGACCATCGAATCCTTCCACACCCACGGCACACCGCCGGGGGAAGTGGCGGAGTAGGGAAGGCGGGCAGCCTTCGCGCCATCATTCGAGACACTACTTGCGCGGCCTTCTCAGGATGAGGTCCTTGTGTGCGGTGGCCCGCCCAATGGACGCGAATGACTTGAAAATTCCCGCCACCGGCGCTGATATCGGCACCGAGCGACAATCAGGAAGCGCCCATGGCCAGCAAGACAGCACTCGTCGTCTCCGCCCATTCCGCCGACTTTGTCTGGCGCTGCGGCGGAGCGATCGCCCTGCACCAGAAGCGTGGCTATGACGTCACCATCGTCTGCCTGTCCTACGGCGAGCGCGGCGAAAGCGCCAAGCTGTGGAAACAGGACGGTGCCACCCTCGAGCATGTGAAGGCGGAGCGGCGCAAGGAGGCCGAAGCCGCCGCCAGGGCCCTCGACGCCCACGACATCCAGTTCTTCGATCTCGGCGACTATCCCCTCGAGCTCGACCGGGAGGCCAAGTTCCGCCTGGTCGATACGATCCGGGCGGTTCAGCCGACCTTCATGCTGTCGCACTCCATGGACGACCCCTACAACACGGACCATCCCTATGCGACCAGGGTGGCGCTCGAGTGCCGGATGGTCGCGCAGGCCTGGGGGCACAATCCGGGTCAGAAGGTGCTCGGCGCGCCACAACTCTATCTGTTCGAGCCGCACCAGACCGAGCAGTGCGGATGGAAGCCGGATACGATCCTCGACATCACCGATGTCTGGGACCAGAAGCGGGCGGCCATCGAGTGCATGGAAGGCCAGCAGCACCTGTGGGAGTACTATACCAACGTCGCCGAGAACCGCGCCAACCAGTTTCGGCGCAATTCCGGCGGCCAGGCGGGAGGGCGGGCGGCCAGGTATGCCGAGGCCTTCCAGTCCATTTTCCCCAGAACCGTGGATGAGCTGTGATGCCGGGTATCGTGGTCCAGAACATCGAGCGGGCCGACAGGGTGGCGCTGGCGGAACTTGCCGAGTGCGGCGTCGCAACCGTGCACGAGGCGATTGGCCGGACCGGCATGCTGGCCGCGTATCTGCGGCCGATCTATGCCGGCGCCAGAATCGCGGGGTCTGCCGTCACCGTATCGATCCCCCCCGGCGACAACTGGATGCTGCACGTCGCCGTGGAACAGTGCGGGGAGGGTGACATCCTCGTCGTCGCGCCGACGAGCCCCTGCGAGGACGGCTATTTCGGCGAGCTTCTGGCCCGCTCCCTCATGGCGCGGGGCGTTAGGGGGCTGATCATCGACGCCGGCGTGCGCGACGTACGCGACCTCACGGAGATCGGTTTTCCGGTTTGGTCGAAGGCGGTCTCGGCGCAGGGCACGGTCAAGGAGACGATCGGTTCGATCAACGTGCCGGTGGTCTGCGCCGGCGCCGCCATCGATCCGGGCGATGCGATCGTGGCCGACGACGATGGAGTCTGCGTCGTGGCGCGCGAACAGGTGCCGGAGGCCGTCACGGCGTCTCGCGCGCGCGAAGCCAGGGAAGCGGAGACCCGCAAGCGCCTGATGGCCGGCGAACTCGGCCTCGACATCTACGGCTTCCGGGACCGTCTCAAGGCGAAGGGACTGAAGTATGTGTGACGGACATGCCTTCGGCCATGAAGCACCCTGACGGCATCCGCTGCATGTGGATGCGCGGCGGCACGTCGAAGGGCGGCTATTTCCTCGCCTCCGACCTTCCACCCGATTCGCGGCAGCGAGACGCCTTTCTGCTACGGCTGATGGGGTCGCCGGACGCGCGCCAGATCGACGGACTCGGCGGGGCCGATCCGCTGACCTCAAAGGTAGCAGTGGTCAAACCGTCGGAACGGCCGGACACCGACGTCGACTATCTGTTCCTGCAGGTCTTCGTCGACCAGCCGATCGTCACCGATGCGCAGAACTGCGGCAATATTCTCGCCGGCGTCGGGCCGTTCGCGATCGAGCGCGGGCTGGTAGGGGCGGGTGACGAGCGTACCGAGGTGCGGATCTTCATGGAGAACACCGGTCAGGTCGCGGTTGCCACCGTCGAGACGCCGGCTGGCACCGTGAACTACGACGGAACAGCCCGTATCGACGGCGTGCCGGGTACGTCGGCACCGATCCCGATCGCGTTCGAGGACACAGCGGGTTCGTCCTGCGGGGCACTCCTGCCGACCGGCAATGCCGTCGACGTGGTCGACGACATCGAGGTGACGCTCATCGACAACGGCATGCCGGTGGTCGTGATGCGTGCGTCCGATCTCGGTGTCACCGGCGACGAGGCGCCGAAGGACCTCGAGGAGAATGTCGGTTTGCGCGACAGGCTCGAGGCGATCCGGCTGAAGGCCGGGCCGATGATGAACCTCGGCGACGTGTCGCAGAAGTCGGTGCCGAAAATGACAATGGTCTCCGCTCCGAGGGCGGGCGGCGCGATCTCGACGCGCACCTTCATCCCACATCGTTGCCATTCCTCGATCGGTGTGCTCGGTGCCGTCAGCGTGGCGACGGCCTGCCTGCTGCCGGGAAGTCCGGCAGCCGAGCTTGCCAGCATTCCGTCTGGCCGGGAGAAGACACTGTCGGTAGAGCATCCGACCGGCGAGATGACGGTGGTGGCGAACATAGATGAGGCTGGGAACGTCCGGCGGGCGGCGATCCTTCGCACCGCGCGCAAGCTGTTCGACGGCGTGGTGTTCGGGGACTGAAGGCTTTCCGAAGAAACCGGCGTCGAGCTAGCCCGGCAGCTTGAGCCCCATCGCCGCCAGCAACGCCCCGACATCGGCTTCCGTTTCTCCCTTCGGCGCGAAGCCGAGCGAACCGATCCGCGTCTGCGTCGCGGCGACAGCCGCTGCGATATCGCCGCTCAGGCCGAGTTCGCGGAGGGTGACGGCCGCCTCCTCCATTTCGGCGCCGCGTCGTACGCCGTGTCGCGAGACCCGTTCGATCTCGTAGTCGGCAAACGTCTCCCAGTTAAGTCCTGGATAGGTCGCCGCCAGAGAGGGGACGACGCGGTCGTAGCAGCCCGACAGCCTGGCCGCGAGCAGCATCTCGACCGTTATCGCCTCCAGCCCCTTCACGAAGAGGCTGCGCACCATCTTGATCGCCGTGGCCGCACCGACTTCGGAACCGACGACGTCGAAATCGAAGCCGAGCCGCTCGAACTCCGCCGCGAGTGCCGTCGCGCCTTTTCCCGCAAGAAGCGCCGGCGTCCTGTGACCGCGCGGATGAACCGGCGCCATGACGGCCATATCGACATAGGTGGCGCCGCTTGCCGCGATCAGATCCGCAGATGTGCGCTTTCGGCCGGGCGACACGGAATTGATGTCGATGAAGACCTGGCGCGCGCGGAGGTGCGGAGCGATCGCCTCGGCGGCGTCGAGGCTCGAGGCGGCGGTGACCGCGGAAAACACCCAGTCCGCCTCGTCGGCGACGTCGGCGGGATGGGCGAGGGGATGGACGTTGCGCGAGCGGGCGATGTTCGCGGTAATCCCGTCCATGCCTTCGGTGTCGAACAGGACGTCATAGGTCGTGAAGTGTTTTCCTTCCGACCTGCCATTTCCCTTCCCAAGCGTGTCGACGAAGGCGCGTGCCGCCTCGCCGAAGCCGATGAATCCGATGCGCATCCTCACGCGTCCCATGGTTGAATCAGCTCCACGTATTCCTAGCCCGGCTGGAGCAAAGCGCAATCGCGGAAGGGAGTGCCGTTCATCGGCCGGATTGCGCCGGCATTCGATCCGGGCTACGGCGATTGCATCGATCCGCCGCGAGGCAAACCGCAATGACCCGCGAAAGCCTGTCCTTTCATCCCGATCCGAAGACGCCCGATGTCGTCCTGCCGGAGAACGCCTGCGACGCCCACTGCCACGTGTTCGGCCCGGCGGCGCGGTTTCCCTTCGCCGAGGAGCGCACCTACACGCCGGTCGACGCACCCAAGGAGACGCTGTCCGCACTGCACGCAAAGCTCGGGATCGCGCGTACCGTCCTCGTTCAGGCAAGCTGCCACGGCACAGACAACGCGGCGATGCTCGACATGATCGCAGCCGACCCGGAGCGTGTGCGGGGAGTCGCGATGGTGAGGCCGGAGACCTCCGTTGCCGACCTGAAGGCGCTCGACGCGTGCGGGGTGCGCGGCGTCAGGTTCAATTTTGTTTCGCATCTGGGCGCGGACGCCGATCCCGATGCCGTGCGCACGACCGTCGGCAGGATCGCCGACCTCGGCTGGCACGCGGTCGTCCATTTCGACGCGAGCAAGTTGCCGGACCTTGCGCCGTTCCTGCGCGACATTCCCGTGCCTATGATCATCGATCACATGGGCCGGGTCGACGCGAGCCGGGGGCTCGATCAGGAGCCGTTCCGGCTGCTGCTCGACCTGATGGAGGACGAGCGCTTCTGGGTGAAGGTGTGCGGCGCCGAGCGGGTGTCGCGCGCCGGCCCGCCATACCACGATGCGGTCCCCTTCGCGCGCACCCTGGTCGAGACCTTTCCCGACCGGGTGCTGTGGGGCACCGACTGGCCCCATCCCAACATCAGGAAGAACATGCCCGACGACGGCGCACTGGTCGACCTCTTGCCGCTGATGGCGCCTACAGCCGCACTGATGCAGGCGCTGCTGGTCGACAATCCGACGCGGTTGTACTGGGCGGAGTGACGTCGCAAAGCGGTGTCTGCCACGCGCGGGGTCTACTCGATCGCCGCCGCCCGTCTGAGGCTTGCGATCATCGATGTGCCGAGCAGGTGCGTGTACGCGGCTTTCGGGTCGGCGGCGGTCTTGCGCAATTCGTCCAGCCGCTGCTTGCGCACCTCGGGGTCACGCTCCTCGAGCAGGCGCTTGTTGCGGATCGACATCGCCTGGACGAACTCGATGGTAACGCCGCGGCGCTGGCGGACGTAGCGTTCCAGCAGCGCGTCGGCGTCGCCGCCGTCGCGGATCTCCCGGAGCTTCGCGGCGAGGTTCACGGCGTCGTGGACGGCACTGTTCAGCCCCATTGCACCGAGCGGATTATTGATGTGGGCGGCATCCCCCAACAGCACGACCCGCCCCGCTCGGAAGGTCTTCGCGACGCGCTGATGCACCCGGTAGATCGAATGGTAGGGGATCTCGGCATCGCCCAGTCCCGGCTGGAACCCGTGCAGCCGCTCCCGGACGAACGGAAGCGACAGCGCGATATCGTCTGGCGTCTCCGGCTGGACCGGGATGGCGAGCCGCCAGAGCCCCGGCGGGCCATTGTGCGGCATCTTGAAGATCGCCGCCCACTCCACCGGATCGGCGATGTAGGCGTTCATGGCGAAGCCGTGACGGGCCAGGTCGTAAACGCAGGAAGCGACCAGATAGCGCTCCGGCCAGGTGAAGCCCTCGAATTCGACGCCCATCTGCTTGCGAACGCCGCTGCGTCCGCCATCCGCACCGATCAGATAGCCCGCGTCGATCGTCTCGGTGCCGCCCGGACCGTGGATGGTGACGAGGATGCGATCATCGTGCTGCTCGTATGACACGAACTCCGTCGAGAATCGCAGGTCCAGATTCGGAAGATCATCGGAGCGCGCGCCAAGGAAGCGCGTCAGCCTGTGCTGTTCGACATGCAGCCGGTAGGGATAGGGAGTGTCGTTCTTCAGCAGGCCGAGATCGAATTCGGCGATTACCCCGGCGCGCCTGTCGCGGACCTGCCAGACCGGAACCTTGATCCCTGCCTCGCGCATGGCCTCTCCGACGCCAAGTGCATCGAACATCTCGACGGTCGGCGGATGGAACGAGCCGGCCCTGAGGTCCACCGGGAATTCCGGCTCGCGCTCGATGACGACGACGTCGAACGCCGATTGTGCGAGTGCCACGGCAACAGCCATGCCGCCCGGCCCTCCGCCCGCTACGACGATGGGAAGCCGGTCAGGCACAGGCCGACGCTCTTGCCTGACCCGGATGCTCAGCGGTCATTTCCCCTGATTCCTCCATTCGACCTGCCGTCTTCACGGTGCTTGCCCGCTCGCGGCATTTTAGTTAGGATACCTTATCATATCGAGCCCGCTCGCCAAGCCGCAAGTGCGTGCGTGTGACGGCGGCCAGACAACCCTCGGGAGGACACCATGGAACAGGCCGTCGACGACGCCACACGGGCCAAGCGCCAGGACTTCTACGACCGGTTGGGGCCGAAGAACCTGGCCCCGCTCTGGGAGGTGCTGAAGGGACTCATGCCGAACGAACCGACCTCCAAGGCGGTTCCCTTCCAATGGCGGTATTCGGATGTCCGGCCGCTCCTCATGGAATCCGGCAACCTGCTGACTGCCGAAGAGGCCGAGCGCCGCGTGCTCGTATTCGAGAACCCCTCGTTCGTCGGTCAGTCGCGGACGACCTCGACGCTCTACTCCGGCATGCAGCTCATCATGCCCGGGGAGACGGCGCCGGCCCATCGCCATACCGCATCGGCGCTGCGGTTCATGCTGGAGGGAGAGGGCGCATTCACGGCCGTCGGCGGCGAACGCACCACCATGCGGGCCGGCGATTTCGTCATCACACCGGCCTGGGCCTACCATGACCACGGCAACGAGGGCACCGAGCCCTGTGCCTGGCTGGACGGTCTCGACCTGCCGATGGTCTCCTTCTTCGAGACCGGTTTCTCCGAAGGCTACAACGACAAGCGCCAGACCCTGACGCGGCCGGAGGGAGATTCGCTCGGCCGATTCGGCGACGGCATGCTGCCGCTGGAGGCGGAAAGCCGCTACGGGCTGACGACGCCGATCTTCAACTATCCCTACGAGCGCGCCCGCGAGGCCCTCGTCACGGCCGCCAGGGGCGAGGAGCCGGATCCGCATGTGGGAACCACGCTGCGCTATGCGAATCCGATCGACGGCGGCTGGGCGATGCCGACGATGGCGACGTGGATGACGCATCTGAAGAAGGGGTTCGAGACCGCGCCGATGCGATCGACGGACGGCATCGTCATGTGCGTCGGCGAGGGCAGCGGTACCGCGACCATTGGCGACCGGACCTTCCAGTTCTCCAAGCGCGATGTGCTTGCGATCCCTGCCTGGTCCTGGCGGAGCTTCAAGGCGAGCGAGGACTGTTTCCTCTTCTGTTTTTCCGATCGCGTGGTGCACGAGAAGCTCGGCTTCTACCGCGAGGATCGCCGGTCGCCGAACTGAACCGCCAAAAGGGCGAGAGTGGCGGCATTGGCGGCCGCCGCTCTCCCGGAGACCCGGCAACCGCCTGACCATGACCTTCTTCGTTCGCGGCGATCCGCCGACGATTGAAGGCGCTTCAACAAAGACATCCATCGCATGCCCGTTGCGGGCGATAGAGACCAGGGAAGATCAATGCGATTCTGCCGTTTTGACGACAACCGTCTGGGCGTGGTCGAGGGCGACCAGATCCGTGACGTTACCGCCGCTCTCGACGTGCTCCCCGAGATCCGTTGGCCGCTGCCGCACGGTGACCAGTTCATGCTGCATTTCGAGAGCCTGAGGCCGGAGATGGAGCGCATTGCCGCGGATGCGCCGTCGAAGCCGGTGAAAGACGTGAAGCTGCTGAGCCCGATCGCCAATCCGGGGAAGATCGTAGCGGCGCCTGTCAACTATCAGCTTCACCTTGACGAGTCCCGTGCCGATGCCGGCATCAATTTCGGCTCGCACGTGAAGACGATCGCCGACTACGGCGTGTTCCTGAAGGCACCGAGTTCGCTGGTCGGCGCGGGCGAGGGCGTCGTCGCCGACTGGCCCGACAGGCGCATCGACCACGAGGTGGAACTGGCGCTGGTGATCGGCAGGGAGGGCTTCCGGATCAGCGAGGACGAGGCCTACGACCACGTCGCGGGCTACATGATCGGCCTCGACATGACGATCCGCGGCACCGAGGACCGAAGCTACCGCAAGTCGCTTGACACCTTCACCGTGCTCGGTCCCTGGGTCGTGACGGCGGACGAACTCGCCGATCCCGGACACCTCGATCTGCGGCTGATGATCAACGGCGAGCCGAGGCAGAAGTCGAACAGCTCGCTCCTCATCTTCGATATCCCGAAGCTCATCGCATATGCTTCACGGGCATATACCCTCCATCCGGGCGACGTGATCCTGACGGGCACGCCCGAAGGGGTCGCTCCCGTCGAGCCGGGCGACCGGATAGATGCATATGTCGAGGGCGTTGGCGAGATGACCGTCATGGTGCGGGGCTCTTGAGCGAGGCGGCCCGGAAGCTGCGTGACGACAAGCCGGCCGCGGAATCGCTGACGGCGCTCGATGGACTAGTGGGGTACCGGCTGCGTCGGCTGCAGGGTCTGTTCGTCGCGCACTGGGGCCGCTGGTTCCGCCGGCTCGAAATCGGTGTGACGCCGGTTCAAGGCGGAATCCTGCTGCTGATCGGCGAGAATCCGGGGCTGACCCAGGTCGCCCTGGCGAGGCTCTTGCGGGTGGAAGCGCCGACGCTGCAGCAGGCAATCTCGCCGCTGCTGGAGGCAGGGCTCGTGGAACGCACCCGCTCCACGAGCGATGGCCGGGCGTTCGCCCTGCGCCTCACGCAGAAGGGCGAGGAGACCGCCGGTGTGATCGCCGAGGAAAGCCGCCGGCATGAAGCCGATCTCCTGTCGGGGCTGAACGACCAGGAGCGGGGAGGATTGCTGGCGTTGCTCGAGAAGGCCCTCGCCAGCGGCGAGGGCGCCGTCGACGGCGCGGGCTGAATTCGGCCTGCTCCGGGACAGGCAAAGACGTTGACGGAAGCCCGTTCGGACCGGGCCCCGTCATCACTCTCGAATGGCGGAGAAAGTCCCCGCCCTGTGACGCGCCGGCTGCCTCAGCCGGCAAGTTCCTTGCGCACGATCGCCGCGCCTTCGACCATTGCGACCATCTTGTTGTAGGCAACGTCGCGGGTCAGGTACTTCAGGCCGCAGTCGGGGGCGACGACGATGCGCTCGGCGGAGACATGCGGCAGCGCGCGGCGGATCCGGGCCGCGACCTCCTCGGGCGTTTCGATCTCGTTCGTGGACAGGTCGAGGACGCCCAGGATGATCCGCTTGTCGGGCAGCGTCTCGAGGATCTTGCAGTCCAGATTCGACTGCGCCGTTTCGATGGAGACGTCCTGGACCGGACTCTTGGCGAATTCCGGCAGGAACGAATAGCCCTCCGGCCGTTCGTGGATAATCGCGGCATAGCCGAAGCAGATATGGACGGCGGTTTCGCCGGTGATGCCGTCGAGCGCGGCATTAAGGGCGTCGAGGCCGTATTCGCGGGCCGTCTCGGCGCGCGCCTGCATATATGGCTCGTCGATCTGCACGATGTCGGCGCCGGCAGCGAACAGGTCGCGAATCTCCTCGTTGACGGCCTTGGCGTAGTCCATCGCCATCTCGGCCGGGCTGTCGTAGTAGTCGTTCTGCGCCTGCTGCGACATCGTGAAGGGACCCGGGATCGTCATCTTGATGCGCCGGTCGGTGTTGGCGCGGAGGAACTCGGTGTCGCGCACCTCGACGGGGTGCATGCGGCGGATCTTGCCGGTGACCCGTGGCACCGGATTGGGATGGCCGGAGCGGTCGAGCGCGGTCCCGGGGTTGTCGATGTCGACTCCTTCAAGCGCCGTGGCGAAGCGGTTCGAGTAGCTTTCCCGCCGCGTCTCGCCGTCGGTGATGATATCGAGGCCGGCGCGCTCCTGGTCGCGAATGGCGATGAGCGTCGCGTCGTCCTGGGCCTCCTCGAGAAATTCCGGGGCAACCCGCCATATTTCCAGCGCTCGCACGCGCGGGGGGAACCGACCCCGGAGGTTCGCCTTGTCCAGGAGCCAGTCCGGCTGAGCGTAGGAGCCCACGAGCGAGGTGGGCAGAAGCGTGTTGACGTTGGCCATGAGCGGTCCTCCGGTTGTTCAGCGACTGGCGATGAGGTCGATTTCGTGCGTAACCCGATCGGGAATCGTGATCATCGCGTCATGCATAGAGGGCAGACGGGCGGTTCGCCAGACCGGATCCTTGCTGTAGCGCTCGTAGAAGGGCCAGAATGGTGACGGCCGGTACTCTTCGCAGATCAGATAGGTGCGGTCGGCGATCGATTTCTCCGCCCCGGTCAGCGTCACCTTTTCGGTGAAGCAGCCCATCGGGCTCGGCGTCGTCAGCTTCTTCAGCATCTCCCGCTCGGCCGGCCTGCTCGACCAGAACGGGATCAGCATGTCGCAGGGGATTTGCCAGCCGTTGTAGGCCTCTGCCGCCTCTGTCAGTTCCTGGACGCGCCAATCCGGCGAGTGATCGAACAGAGCCGTTCCGGAGGATTCGATGTTGAACGCGTCGAGATAGACCAGCGCCCGGATCCGCGATCCCAACGCAGACGCGACACCGGTGATGACGGCGCCTCCGTAGGAGTGGCCGACAAGCACGATCCCGTCGAGTTCGTTGAAGCGGATATGGTTGAGGATGTCGTCGATATGGGTGGTCAGGCAGACAGCCGGTGTGGCCAGGTGAATGCGTTCGCACAGGCCGGTCAGCGTCGGAGCATGTACGTCGTGGCCGAGCGCGCGGAGGCGCCCCGCCACCTGGTTCCAGCACCAGCCGCCATGCCAGGCACCATGAACGAGGACGATCTGCGACACGGTCTGCCTCTGTCTTGCCGGATTACCCACGGGTACCGGAAGCAGCCTGCTCCGGGCCGCGTAGGCGGCGCGTCGTCATGTATTCGAACACCACCACGACAACGGAAAGAACCAGGCCGCCGAAGTCCGTCCACGCCGCCCAGGCACCGATTTCCGCCGGCACCAGCAGACAGGCGCCGCCGATGATGAAGCCTGCCCGGGAGACCGGGCCGAGCGGGCGCATGAAGTAGCCGATCATGCCGGCCGAGACGATCCAGACACCCGCAACGGCCGAGGCGACGGCGACCATGGTTGCGATCGATGCGCCCCCCTGCAGCAGCAGCGCCGGGGAGAACACGAACAGGAACGGCACGATATAGGCCGTCCAGCCGAAGCGCATGGCGGTGAAGCCGGTACGCATTGGTTCGGCGCCGGCGAGGCTTGCCGCGAAGAACGCGGCAATGGCGACCGGAGGCGTGATCATCGACATCATGCCGAGGTAGAGGATGAACATGTGGGCGGCGAGCGGCGAGATGCCGACCTCCACCAGCGACGGTGCGATCAGCACGGCGAGCAGCACGTATACTCCGAGCGTCGGCATCCCCATGCCGAGGACGATGCACAGCAGCGCCGCTATCACCAGCAGCGCGAGAATGCTGCCGGCGCCGAGCTTGACCAGGAACAGGGTCAGCGCGAAGCCGAGCCCCGTTGTCTGCAGGATGCCCATGATGAACCCGGCTGCCGCCGCGATCATCAGGATGTCCAGCGAGTTGATGCCGGTCGCAACGACGCACTCCCAGATCTTGCCGGGCTTCATGCGCTCGCCGTCGTAGCCGGCCACGAGGCCAAGCACGAGGACGGTGACGCAGGCATACAGGGCCGCCAGTTCTGGCGCGTCGTTGAGCCAGAACAGTGAATAGACCAGGGCCGCGAACGGCAGGACGAAGAACCAGCCCTTTCGCAAGACCGTGCGCAGCCGCGGTATCTGGGCCTCCGGCACGCGCTTGATGCCGAGCTTTGCGGCCTCGAGGTCGGCCTGGATGAAGATCGCGACGTAGTAGAGCAGCGACGGGACGAGGGCCGCGATCACGATCTCCGTATAGGGAACCTGCAGGAAGTCCGCCATCAGGAAGGCGACCGCGCCCATCACCGGAGGCATCAACTGGCCGCCTGTCGAGGCCGTCGCCTCGATGGCCGCCGCCTGGCGGGCGCTGAAGCCGGCCTTCTTCATCAGCGGTATGGTGATGACGCCCGTCGCCAGGATGTTGGAGACGACGATGCCCGAGATCGATCCGAACAGGCTGGAGGCGGTCACCGATATCTTTGCGGCGCCGCCACGAAAGCGGCCCATCAGCGCCAGCGACAGGTCGTTGAAGAACGCGGAGCCGCCGGAGTTGAACAGCAACTGGCCGAAGAAGATGAACGGAATGACGATGGTGACGCCGACCAGCATGACGAGACCGAACAGGCCGCTGGTATCCATGCCCAGATACAGGATCATCCGGTTGATCTGCACCTGACGCGTCTGCAGCGCACCGGGGACGAGGTGCCCGACCAGTGCATAGGCGGTGAACACCAGAACGATGACGACGAGCGGCATGCCGACCGCCCGCCGCAGTCCCTCGATACAGAGCACGAACAGGATCCAGGAGCAGATCAGACCGTCGATCGGCAGATCGAAGAACATCTCGATGATGGTGGGGTAACTCCAGGCGACGTAGAGCCCGGTGGCCAGACCGAGGGCCGCCAGCACCGCGTCGTACCACGGCAGCGTCCGGCGCGGCCGGTCGCGCCGAAACGGGTAGCGGACGAAGACCGCCGCGAGGGCGAGACCCAGCACGACGGCGAGAAACTGCTCGGCCAGGAACATCATGCCGACCATGCGATACGCATCGGCGGCCCAGGCCAGCGCGACGAGGGCCAGCAGGGCGCCGAGCGTCTTCTCGGTCAGACGCACCGCAGGCGAGGCCAGCGGCACGTCGATCTGGGTCGGGTCCTGGCTCATTCGCCCCTGCGTGCGGCCATGCCGATTGTCGGGAGATGCGGGATCAGTCCTTCCAGATGCCCGCTTCCTTGAAGAACCTGATGGCGCCGGGGTGGTATTCCATGCCCGGCTGCGGAACGGCCATGCCCTCGGCCGTGAACGCATTGAACGAGGGGTGCCCGGCGACGAGACCCTCCTTGTTGTTGTAGAGCGCCTTCACCGCCTCGTAGACGACGTCTTCGGAGACATCCTTGTTGGTCAGCAGGACGATATAGTACTCCATCAGGTTGGTGGGGCCTTCGACGCCGACCAGGTGCGGCAGCGGCTTCTGCTCCTTGACGTGGTACTCGGGCCGCACCGCAGCCATCCGCTCCTGGGCTTCCGGCGAGTCGTCGAGATTCAGCCAGCGGATGCCGCCGACCGCGGAGTCGATCTCGGCGACCTTCGGCGCGCCGACGGCGAAGATGAAGGCATCGGTCTTGCCCGCCTTGAAGTCGTCGGCTGCGCGGAGCAGGTTCGTGGCCGGCACAGCGTCGGCGTCATCGAGGCTCAGGCCCTCCGTCGCCAGCATGGCGTTGAACAGCGGGATGCCCTGCTTGAAGCCCTGCCAGCCTGTCGCGAAGCGCTTTCCCTTCAGGTCGGCCACCGACTTGATGTCGGAATCCTTCCTCACGGCGATGCCGACCTTGAACGGAAAGATGGAGGCGGCCAGCCGGAGGTCCGACATCGGCTTGCCCTCGTGCTCGTCCTGCCCGCGCACCGCCGTGCCGGCCTCGTCGTTCGAGGTGAAGGCGAACTCCGCCTGCGCGTTCTGCGCCGCGCCCATGATGGCGGCCGGCGAGTTGAAGGTGACGACCCGCATCTGCAGGTCGGAATTCTCCTGGATCACCTTGGCGATCGCCTGCGCCTGGACATTGTTGATGGCGCCGGGCGGCAGCGTCGAGATTGCTACGGGCTGAGCCCAGGCGGTGGCCGAGAGCAGTCCGGCCACGGTCAATCCGGCAAGGCCGGCAAGGATGTTCAGTCGGAAAAGTCGCATGTATTCCTCCCATGTGTTGCTTGATCTGCCCGCGGATCTTCGCGTCCGCTGGGCCCTGGCGTGACATTCGGGTCTTGCGGTCAGCCCGCCGGTGCGCGCACCCTCAGGTCGTCCGGCGCTCGCCGTGAACTGTCGTACTGACGGCGCATCTCGGCAAATTCCATCACCTGCCCGGCCACCTTGGCAAGTTGTGCGGCGAGCTGCTCGTCGAGCGGGCCGCCGCCGGCAAACGGTTTGGCGGCCGCATTCACGGTGGCGGCGAATGGCGTCGGCCAGCCGCGCAGCGAGTGGATGATCGAGCGCAGCGTGACCAGTGCCGTGCCGATCGCCTGCGTCCCGTCGGCGCAGACGATGCAGCCGACCGCGCGCCCTTCGAGATAGGGTGCCGGCCCGTCGCGCAGATCCTCGACATAGTCTAGGGCGTTCTTGATGAAGCCCGACAGCGTGCCGTGATAGGCGGGGGACGACAGCATGACTCCGTCGGCGCGGCGGATTGCCTGCACGAGCCGGCGCGCCGCGGGAGGACGGTGCGGATTGCCGGGATCGAAGATGGCCAGTTCCAGGGCCGGGCCGGAAATCAGCTCGGTGTCGGCGCCGAGTGCCTCCGCTGCCTTCAGACAGTGCCGCAGTGCCATCTCGGCGGTGGAGCCGAGGCGCGGCGTCCCGCCGATGCCGACGATGTATGGACGGTGATGCCCGATCATGCCGCACCCTTTCGGTTCGAACGATCTTCCAGGTATGCGTCGAGCTGATCGAACCCTTCGATGATGCGGGCATGGCGCGCCTCGATCCAGCGCCGCGTCTCCGGGTGTGTGAACACGTAGAAGTCGCCGTTGCGGAGTGCCGCGACGAGACGGTCGCCCACCTGGTCGGGCGACTGGCCATCCTTGATCAAGTCGCCCATGAAGTGGTCCTGCGGGCGTTCATGGGGCCCTCCCAGCCGTTCCGGACGGCTGCGGGCGGACAGATGGATATCGGTGGCCACCGCCATCGGGCAGAGCACCGAGACGCCGACGCCGGTCCCCTCCAACTCGCTGCGGAGCGCCTCGGAAATCGCCACGACCGCGAACTTCGTCGTCGAATAGGGTCCCGTCAGGAACGTTTGGTTGACCTGCAGGCCACCGATCGATGCCGTATTGACGACGTGGCCGCTGCCGCGCGCCTTGAGGCGCGGCACGAAGGTGCGGATGCCGTGAATGACGCCATAGACGTTCACGCCGAGCGCCCAGTCCCAGTCGGAGAGCGCCACGTCCTCTATTTTGACACCGTGCATCGCAACGCCGGCGTTGTTGACCACGAGGTCGACTTCGCCGAAGCGGGCTTCAGCCTCGTCCGCCGCGGCCTCGACCGACGACTGGTCCGATACGTCGACCACGATGCCGAGCGCCTCGTCGCCCGAGAAGTTGCGGCTGATCCCGGAGACTTCCTGACGGGCGGCTTCGAGGGCCTCGGCGCGGATGTCGCACATCGCGACGCGGGCGCCGGCGCGTGCGAGGCGGCGGGCGATCCCCAGACCGATACCCGAGCCGGCGCCGGTGACGAACGCCGTTTTTCCTGCCGGGTCGAACATAGCCACTCCTGCGGTCGCGATCCGATTTGAGTGGACGCGCAACGGGCGGAAAGTTCAAGCCCGGGCGTCGGGATCAGCCGGATTTCTCAGGCGCATTTTTGTATACCAAATGAGCTATTGTCAACGAAATCGCTGGTCATTTGGCATGGATGCGGTGCTTTTCGTATACCAATGACGACCACGGCGCCCCCGTGTTGTGGACGCTGGCGAGGGTCTGTAGCAGTAGTGGCAGATTCGGCAGAGGCGAGCTCGGAGCAGCGGCACGTGACTGAGGCGTCGGAACAGCGGCCGGAAGGGCGCGGGAAAGGGGGCGAGCGCGACGAGGGCATGAGTCGCGCGGTCGACATCGCCTATCGCCAGATCAGGCGCGACATCATCACGGGCGTGCTGCGCTCCGGCGACATGCTGCAGGAGGCGATGCTGGCCGAGAAGATCGGGGTCAGCCGCACACCCGTGCGCGAGGCGCTGAGCCGGTTGAGCGGCGAGGGGCTCGTGGTCCTGCAGCGCTACAAGCGCGGCTTCGTTTCGCACTTCTCCTCCAAGGATGTCGCGGAAGTGTTCCGTCTACGGGCAATCTTTGAGGGCCACGCGGCGGGACGGGCGGCGACGCGCATCAGCGCGGCCGACATCGCCAGGCTGGAGGACCTCGAGGTGCGGATGGAAGAGTCGTTCGAGCGGCTCGGCTGGAACGCCCATCTGGAAGGCTTCGACGATCTCAACACCGAGTTTCACGCGGTCATCGCCCACGCCGCCGACAGCCCCAGACTGGAAAAGATCCTCGCCTCCTCGCTGGAATTGCCGGCGTCGATCTTCAACTCGTATATCGAACCCGTCGACGACCGCACCCGCCGGACGCACGCGCAGCACCACGAGATCATCGCGGCGCTGAAGATGCGCAATCCACACTGGGCCGAAGCGGCGATGAGCTCCCACCTGTTCTCCCTGCTGGTGGTCGGTGACGACAGCTAGCGCGATCTGCTCGGCCCCGGCTCTTCACGGTCGAGGAAAGCGCGCGGCATTGGGATCGACGGCCGCAAGCCGGGCTACGCGCCGGCCGCGGCCACAGGAGCCGCCGTCTTGTCGCGCAGGTAGGGCATCACTTCCTTGGCGTAGATCTCGATGTTCTTGCGCGTCAGCTCGGCCGGCAGGGTGCCGAACTGCAGCAGCGTCAGCAGGTGGCCGAAGCCGATCTCCTTCTGGTACTGCTCGAGCTTCTCGCGCACCGTCGCCGGGCTGCCGCAGATGAACATGCCCTTCTCCATGACGGAATCGATCGTCTGGTGGCCGCCGATCGCGCCCTTGGCCTTCATGACGCCCATCATCGACTTCAGCGACAGGTAGCCGGGCGGCAGCAGCATTTCCTTCGGCATCCGCAGGAACTTGTTGAGGAAGGTCTCGATGTGCGGCTTCGCCTCGCGCATCGCGATCTCGTCGGTCTCCGCCACGTAGAGCGGCACCGACCAGCCGAGCTGCTCCTCGGACGCCTCGTAGCCGTAGCCTTCCGCCACTTCCTTGTACATCTTCATGTACTTGGCGAGCATCGCCGCGGGCGTGAAGGTCTGCAGATAGGTGTACTTGCGGCTCGGATCGGCCGCCCATTCGATGGTTTCGCTGGAGCCCTGCGACGGGATCCAGATCGGCGGGCGCGGCTGCTGGTAGGGGCGCGGCCAGGTGTTGACGTATTCGAAGTCGTAGTACTTGCCCTCGAAGGTGAACGGGCCCGGCTCCGTCCAGGCGCGGACGATCAGGTCGTGGGCCTCGTGGAAGCGTCCGTGCGATTCTGCCGGGTTGACGCCCCAGGCGTGGTATTCGGCGCCGATACCGCGCACGAAGCCTGCGATCAGGCGGCCGCCGGTGATGTTGTCGAGCATGGTGAACTCTTCGGCCACCACCAGCGGGTTGTTCAAGAGCGGCAGGGCGCGGCCGAGCACGGCGATCTTGACGTTCCTGGTGCGCCGCGACAGGGCGCCGGCGGTCACGGCCGGGATCGGCATCAGGCCGTAGGCGTTCTGGTGATGCTCGTTGACGCAGATGCCGTCGAAGCCGAGTTGGTCGGCATATTCGAGCTCGTCGAGATAGCGGTTGTAGAGGACGTGCCCCTTCTTCGGGTCGTAGTAGGAATTGGGCAGCGTGATCCAGGCCGAATTGTATTTCTGGTCGTAGTCGAGATCGAGGTCGGCGTACGGCATCAAGTGCATGAAATAGAATTTCATCGGGCGGACTCCTCGATGAAGCTGGAAACGCGGGCGACGAATGCGTCAGCCTTCTCGACGTATGGCAGGTGGCCGCAGTCGGCGAAGGTCTCGCTGATCGCGCCGGGGATCATGCCGGCGAGCGCCGGCCCGTATTCCTTCGGGATCAGCTTGTCCTGCTCGCCCCATGTGACCAGCGTCGGCACCGAAATCCGGTGCAGCCACTTCTCCAGGTCCGGATTGTAGAGCCGCGGCTGCCAGGCGATCTTGGCGGTGGTCAGCCGGTTCTTCAGCACCACCATTTGCCCCTCGTCGGTGGTCGGCGCGGCGGCCAGGGCCTGTTCCGAAAACGACTGGTCCTGGAACAGGTTGCGCACGGTTTCCTCTGGCGACCACAGGAAGATGTCGGCCTTGCGCAGTCCCGGAATCCGGATGCCGGGTGGGGCGTTTACGATCAGCGAGGCCAGCCCGGTGTCGTTGCGGACCGCAAGCTCCAGGGCGATCCAGCCGCCGATCGACTGGCCGACGAGATTCACCTTGTCGAGCCCGAGGTGGTCGATGACGTCGAGGTAGAAGAAGGCGAGGTCGCCGATATTGTCGAGCCACTCCGGCATCTCCGAGGCGCCGTAGCCCGGGTGCTCGGGGACGATCACCTCGTAGCGTTCCGACAAGGCCTCCATGAAGGGCAGCCAGTGCGCGGCACCGTTCGCCCCGTGCAGGAACAGCAGCGGCGCGCCTGTTCCGCCGCGCATGAAGTGGGTGTTGCAGCCTGCTATGGTCTCGGTGGAATCCCGAAACGGCATCGGGCGTGCCTCCTCTTTCGTTTCGCGCGGACCCGGCCGGGTCGGCATCGTGTTTGCAGGGATGGTATACCAAAGACGCGGTATGATGCCAGTCACAGAATCAGGCCGTTACAATATTGCCGGAAATGCGGGAAAATCTTCGTCGCTTATCTTGGCCCCTGTCATTATTGCATACCATTCGAGGTGTCAGATTGCCGGCAACGACGAGAGGGAGGATTCACAATGAAGGCTGAGGACCTGTTCGACCTGACGGGTCGGGTGGCCATCGTGACCGGCGCGGCGGGCGGCCTCGGGCTGTCAATGGCGGAGGTGCTGGCGGCGAACGGGGCGACGGTGTCGCTCTTCGATTTCGACGAGGACGGACTCAGGCAGTCCGTCGAGCGGCTGCGCGACCAAGGTCTGGATGTCGAGGGCCGGCTCGTCGACGTCGCCGACACCGACCGCCTGGCGGCTGAAATCGACGCTGTCGCAGAGACTTACGGGAGACTCGACATCGCCATCGCCAACGCCGGCATGAGCGCCGGCCCGGGCTTCACGGTGCCGGAGGGGCGGATGCAGGCGGTCGACATGAACCGCTGGCAGCGCGTGATCGACGTCAACCTGACCGCCACTTTCGTCACCATCCGGGCTGCTGCCGCGCACATGATTCCACGCCGCGAGGGCCGGATCATCGCCGTCTCGTCGATTGCCGGACTGATGGCCGAGCCACTGTGCGGCTATGCCTATGCGGCGACAAAAGCCAGCGTTGTCAATCTTGTACGGCAATCGGCAATGGAACTCGCGCAGCACAACGTGCTGGTCACCGGCATCGCGCCGGGGCCGTTCCGCACCAATATCGGCGGCGGCCGGATCAACGATCCGGAGGTCGAGAGGATGTTCAGGGCGGGGGTGCCGCTGGACCGGATCGCCCATGTCGACGAGATGAAGGGCCTGGTGCTGCTGCTCGCCTCGCCGGCGTCGAGTTTCATGACCGGTGTGACCATCCCGATCGACGGCGGCGCGACGGCGGACTGACCTGCCGGGAGTGTGCCGTCACTGCGTCATGAGTGTGCCGTCGCTGCGCCAGGACACCGTCAGGCCTGTGCCAGCACAGTTTCGCGGCCGACCAGAGGGTGGGTGTGCGCCCGTCGCCCTCAGTCGCCGCCTTCCGGCAACCGGTACTCGTCGTGGTTCAGCACCCAGCCCTGTTCCACGAAATCGGTCCTCGGCGGGGAGAATATGTCGAGCAGGACGTTTCGCTCGCCGGTCATCTGGGTGGTGTGGAGCGAGGGCGGCGGCACCACGGCGAGCGAAGGCCCGCCGCAGCGCACGTGCTCGTCGTCGCGCCAGATCCTGAGGTCGGCGGTCCACGGCCAGCGGACGTGGTGGACGCATTCGCCCTCGAGGATCATCCAGCCCTGCTGGAAGTCGTCGTGGTGGTGCGGCGACATCTTCGTGACGTCGCGCGGGCCCTGCGGGTAGAAGACGTTCACCATCAGGTTCGAGGACTGGAAGATCCGGCCGAAGCGACCGGCGACGGGGGGAATATTGAGGTCGTAGACCCGCACCCGGTAGCCGTCGCGCGGAGCCGGCCACGGCGCGTAGGGGGCGACGTTCGGATCGGGGGTGGCGTAGGTGTCCCGGTTGAGGCAGAGATCGGCCAGGCCCGGGGCCTGCGAGGAGAAGATCCGGACGATGACGCCGCCCTTGCGGACGGCAAGGCTGCTGGCGCCGGGCGGCACGATCGTGAGGGTGTAGCCGGCGATCTCGTGGTCCTCGCCGCCGCTGGTCAGCATCGCGGCCGTCTCCCGGTCGGGAAGCACCACCATGTACTCGTCGGACTGACCCGGACCCTCCAGCACCGCGCCGTCTTCGGCAACCGTGTAGGCGACGATGAAGTTCTGGCCGCGGCCGTACCAGGTCGACTGCAGGTCCGTCCGCTCGGAGGGCGGAGTCTCGTAGAACTTCATGTAGTCGGCGACCTGGAACGCGGTCGGAACGGGCTTGCCGTCGGTGAGGATGTCCTTGATCCCGGCGCGCGGATCGGAACCTGCGGTCATGATGGTCGATGTCCCTGTGCGAGGTGGTGATGGTCGGCCATGCCGGCGGTCATTCCGGCGGTCATTCCTTGAGCGCGACGTCGCGGACGCGCCGGATCGACGGCAGCAGCAGGACGAGCAGCAGGACGATGGCGCCGACCATCAGGGTGCCGCTGATCGGCCGGTCGAAGAAGACGGTCGGGTCGCCGCGCGAAACGACGAGGGCGCGCCGCAGGTTTTCCTCCAGCAGCGGCCCTACGATGAAGCCGAGCAGCAGCGGCGCCGGCTGGAGCTTGAGCTTGAAGAAGGTGTAGCCGAGCGCACCGAAGATCATCGCGGTGAAGACGTCGAAGGCCGAATTGTTGACGCTGTAGATGCCGATGCAGGAGATCACCACGATCACCGGGAACAGCAGCCGGTAGGGCACCGTCAGCAGTTTCACCCAGATGCCGATCAGCGGCAGGTTGATGACGAGCAGCATCAGGTTGCCGAGCCACATGCTGGCGACCAGGCCCCAGAACAGGTCCGGCTGGCGGGAGATGACCTGCGGCCCCGGCTGGATGCCATGCAGGATCATCGCGCCCATCATGACGGCCATCACCGGGTTCGACGGAATGCCCAGCGTCAGCAGCGGAATGAACGAGGTCTGGGCGCCGGCATTGTTGGCCGCTTCCGGGCCGGCCACGCCTTCCACCGCGCCGTGGCCGAAGCGGCCGGGATCCCTGGCGATCCGCTTTTCCACCGAGTAGGAGACGAAGGCGCTCAGGAGCGCGCCGCCGCCGGGCAGGAAGCCGAGCACGCTGCCGAGCCCGGTGCCGCGCAGGACGGGTGTAATCGCCGGGCGGATCTGCGGCCAGCGCGGCCAGATGCTGCCGACCTTCGGGGTGATGACGTGGCGGTGCTCGGGGGTCTCGAGGTTGCTGATGATCTCCGGGATGCCGAAGAAGCCGAGCGCCAGCGGCACGAACTGCAGGCCGTCGAGCAATTCCATCTGGCCGAGCGTGAAGCGGTCGACGCCGGAATTGACGTCGGTCCCCACGAAGCCGAGCAGGACGCCGATCAGCACGACGACGAAAGCTTCGATGGCCGACCCCGAGGCGATCACGACGGCGGCGATCAGCCCGAAGATCAGCAGCGCGGCGTATTCGGGAGAGGCGAACTGCTGGGCGAACTGGCCGATCGCCGGCGCGGCCACCGCGATCACCAGCGTGGCGATGCAGCCGGCGGCGAACGAGCCGGTCGCGGCAACGAACAACGCCTCGCCGGCGCGCCCCTGCTTGGTCATCTCGTGGCCGTCGATACAGGTCACCACCGAGGAGGACTCGCCTGGCAGGTTGACCAGGATCGCGGTCGTCGAGCCGCCGTACTGGGAGCCGTAGTAGACGCCGGCCAGCATCACCAGCGCCCCGAGCGGCGGCAGGCTGAAGGTCATCGGCAGCAGGATCGCCATGGTGGCGAGCGGCCCGAGGCCCGGCAGCACGCCGATCAGGGTGCCCACCAGCGCGCCGATCAGGCACCACAGGACATTGTCGTAGGTCAGGATCTGGACGAACCCGAAGAGGATGGAGTCCATCAGGACAGCTCCGGCCAGATGCGCAGCGGCAGGCCCAGGATGACGACGAACAGCACCGTGGTGGCGACCGCCGTTCCGAAGGCGAGGAGCAGCGTCTCGACGAACCGCGCCCGGCCGGCATAGCTCGCCACGAAGGCGGTCAGGAAGACGGTGAGGCCGAGACCGGCGTGCTCGATCAGCAGGGCGAACAGGCCGACCGACAGGAAGATCATGATGACCGGCCGGGCCACCGGCGGGTCGACGATCTCCACGTCGTCGCGGAACATCATGGCGAGCACGACAATGCCGAGCGCGGCGATCAGCCAGCCGCAGACGGTCGGCAGGAATCCCGGACCCATCGACGCCATGGTGCCGAACCGCAGGTCCGACGCCAGGAACACGCCGGCCAGGCCGATGACGACGATCAAGGATCCGGCATAAAGCCGGCGATAGCTCTGGATCTTCAGTTGCACGGATCTGCTTCCAACCAGAGAAACGGGCCCGGCCGCCGGGGCGGCCGGGCAGTTTCGGCGTTGCCGCCTACTTGTCGACGAGGCCCTTCTCGCGCAGGTCCTTGATGATTTCCTGGTTGCGGGCGAACTCGGCCGGAACGATTTCGGCATAGGCCTGCGGCGTGCTGCCGATCGGCGCCAGGCCCAGTTCAAGCAGCTTGTCCGCCATGGCCGGGTCGTTGACGATGTCGGCGATCTCGCTCGCCATCTTCTCGACGATCTCGGAGGGGGTGCCCTTCGGCGCGAACATGACGGTGGAGTAGCCCTTGCCGAAGCCCGGAACCACCGTCTCGCCCACGGTGGGGATTTCCGGGGCGAGGCCGAAGCGATCGGCAGTCGTCACCGCGAGTCCGACGACCTGGCCGTCCTCGATCTGGGTGCGGGCCGCCGGACCGGAGATGATGCCGACCTGCGCCTCGCCGGACACCAGGGCCGCAAGCGACGGGGACTCGCCGGCGTAGTAGACCGGCTGGTAGTCGATGCCCGCCTCGCGCCTGAAGTTCTCGAACACCATGTGGGCGCTGCCCAGCGCCGCGTTGATGGCGACGTTGACCTTGTCGTCGCTGCCCTTGGCGGTTTCGACGAAGCCTTCGATGGTGTCGAACGGGGCGCTCTTGCTGCCGACGAGGATCAGGGTTCCGCCGACGATCTGGCTGACCGGGACGAGGTCGGTCAGCAGGTCGAAGTTGGCGTCGCCGGTCGCGGCGGCGGAGTGGATGCCGTCGCTGGTGACGAGGAAGGTGTAGCCGTCCGGATCCGAGCGGGCCACCGCCGAGGCGCCGATGAGGCCGCTGGCGCCGGGCTTGTTCTCGATGACGATGGTCTGGCCGAGACGCTCCGACAACTGCTCGCCGAGCAGGCGGGCGGCGATGTCGGTGGAACCGCCGGCCGGGAACGGCACGACGAAGCTGATGGTCTTCTCGGGATATTCCGCGACGGCCAGCGACGCGGACATGGTCACGGCGAAGGCCGACGCGACCAGTCCTTTCAGCAGTTTCGCAATTCGGGTGCTCATGATGGAAGTCCTCCTTGTTGTGTTGTGGTGACGAATCCCGTCCGGGATCCGTCTTCGATACGGGCGTTCTCCCCGATCCGCGTGCGCAGGTTCAGAATCCCTTCTCCAGACGTCTCCAGGACTCCTCGATATGCGCGCGCATGCATTCCTCGGCCTTGCCGGCGTCGCGCGCGGCGATCGCGGCGGCGATCGCCTGATGCTCCAGCAGAGCGGCGTCGGTGACCGAGGTATTGTAGAAATGCCGGAACATGTGGACCTGCGAGTGCAGCCGCGACACGGCGTCGGCGATCAGGTCGTTCTTGCTGGCGCTCGCTATGCAGGCATGGAAGGCGCCGTCGTGGCGCGCGAAGCGCCCGTATTTCGGCTGGCTGAGGAGCGTCGTCTCGCGCTGCATCTCGGCGATCAGGTCGGCAAGTTCGTCCAGTTCGCCCGGGTCGATGTTCACGGCCGCCTTTCGGGCCGCCGCCGGCTCCAGCAGCATCCGGATCTCGTAGAGGTCGTGGAGCTGCTCCCTGGTGAACTGCGGGGCGGTGCGATAGCCGATCCTGTGGGTCTTGGTGACGAGGCCGTGCGATTCCAGCCGGCTCAGCGCCTCCCGGATCGGCGTCTGCGAGACGCCGTACTGGCGGACCAGTTCGTCGACGGTGATGCGGGCGCCCGGCGGGATCCTGAGCGAAATCAACTGCTCGAGGATCAGGTCGTAGACCTTGTCGGCCAGCGCGGCGCTCTGGATCGATATCCTTTCGGACGGGGCGCGCCCGGCCTCCGCGACCTCATCCAGTTCCTGTTGCCTCGGCACCTTGCCTCCCGCGGCGCCTGTCGGCGGCGCCCGATTGTTCTTTCATCGACCTGCCGGATCGTTGCGGCGGGCACCCGCGGCGCGGGGCTGCGCCGAAGCTCCCCAACTCCGGCCCCGGCGCAGCCCCGCAGCCGGAGGCCGTCGATCCGATATCATATTGAATATCGTTCGGTGAGCGCCCGGGAGCGCGATCCGGCGGACGGCGGGCGTCATTTTCAGGCAGTGAAATAGATGCGGGCGAGGGAGGCGGCGACGGCAACCGGAGCGGGTTGGAGTTCGGCGGGACTGGAGGGTTCCGCCAATCGAGGCGGCGGCTGCGGCGGGGCTTTGCGCTGGATCCCGGCGCGGGGGCCGGGATGTAGGCTGCGGGGTGGGGCGGGCTTTTGCCAATTCTCAGAATATGCCCCGGGCTTGACCCGGGGCCCAGCCGGGCGGTGCCGCGCCTGCTGCCGATCAGTCGGAGTGGGGCGCTGCTGCGCCCAATGCGGCGGCTGCGCC
>NZ_JAZHOF010000004.1:0-172188 GCF_037855135.1 Microbaculum marinum | reverse complement strand
GGCCCAGCCGGGCGGTGCCGCGCCTGCTGCCGATCAGTCGGAGTGGGGCGCTGCTGCGCCCAATGCGGCGGCTGCGCCTGGTTCTTGCGCTGGATCCCGGCGCGGGGGCCGGGACGTATGCCGAGTTTGGGGCATTGCATGTGCCATACCGCAGCCTGCGCCCCGGGCTTGACCCCGTGCCCGGCAGCGGCGGGGACGCCTGTTGGAGCCGGTCGGCGGATCGGGGTTTGCTGGGCCCTCATGTCCTCCGCCCGTCATGGCCGGGCTCGTCCCGGCCATCCACGTCTTCTCCGCGGCGACCGCTGTCCGTGGATGCCCGGCACAAGGCCGGGCATGACGGCTGTGGTGGATTGTATGGCATCTGCCTGTACCGCAGCCGGGGGCCCGGCCGGGCGGCTGCCAATCCGTCGGGAGGGACGCTGGCGCGCCCAATGTGGCGGCTGCGCCGGGTCGTTGCGCTGGGTCCCGGCGCGGGGGCCGGGATGTATGCCGGGTTTGGGGCACGGCTTTTGCCAGTTTTCAGAATATGCCCCGGGCTTGACCCGGGGCCCAGCCGGCCGGCGCCGCATCCACGGCCGATCCGTCAGAGTGGGGCGCTGGTGCGCCCAATGCGGCGGCTGCGCCGGGTTCTTGCGCTGGGTCCCGGCGCGGGGGCCGGGATGTAGGCTGCGGGGTGGGGCAATGCATGTGCCCATACCGCAGCGTGCGCCCCGGGCTTGACCCGGGGCCCAGCCGGGCGGTACCTCACCTGACGCCGATCAGTCGAGACGGGCGCCGGCGCGCCGAAATACGGCGGCTAGTCGCGCTGGACGAGCTCGATCATGTAGCCGTCGGGATCCTTGATGAAGGCGATGACGCGGGAGCCGTGCTTCATCGGGCCGGGGGGACGGGGGATGTCGCAGCCCCTGGCCTCGAGCTCCGCGCAGGTTTCGTAGATGTCCGGCGCGGCAAGCGCGATGTGGCCGTAGCCGGTGCCGAGCTCGTAGGGCTCGTCGTGCTCCCAGTTCCAGGTGAGCTCGAGCACGGCCTCGGAATCCTCGTCGCCGTAGCCGAGGAAGACGAGGGTGAACTTGCCGCCGGGAAACTCCATGCGGCGCAGTTCCGACATGCCGAGCAGGCGGGTGTAGAAGTCGACGGACCGGTCGAGGTCCTTCACCCGCAGCATCGTGTGCAGGATCCGGGTGGGGGCGAGCCGGGGGGACTGTGTTTCGGTGCTCATGGGTGCTTCCTTGGAACGTGCCGGCATGCGCGGCGGTCGCGTGCCGGTATATCGCGTCGCGGACCCGCGCGCATCCGCTGCAGAAGAGAAGGTGCTTCGACGTGCCGGTTTCCCGAAAGGCCGTCACGTCGCGGCGGCAGCGGGAGATGGCGTCTGCTCTCCGGCGCCGGCGATGATCTCCGCGAGCCTGCGGCCGGCGTCGGCGGGCGGGCCGTTGTTGACGATCTCGTGCAGCGCGACGCCGCCCGGGACGGTGACGGGGACGGGCGCCAGGCGCTCGTCGATGTCGGCGCCGGCCTCGCGGCCGCGGGCGACGAGGCGTTCCTTCAGGATGTCCGGCGGCGCGGTGACGTGGACGACGGCGACATGGGCGTAGCGGCGCGCCGCCGCGTCGATGATGCGGCGCGAGACGTTGGCGACGACGGTCGCGCCGTCGGCGATCCAGTCATCGATCGCGGCGGGCAGCGCATAGCCCAGGCCGTGGGCGCGCCAGTGCAGGGCGGCGCCGCCGGACGCGACGAGGCCGTCGAAGGCCGCCTCGTCGAGGCTGTCATGGTCCTCGGCGCCTGCGTCGGCGGGACGGGTGACGATGCGACGGACGAAGCGGACGCTGCCGGCTTCGCCGATGATCTCGCGGGCGAGCCGCATCGCGGTGTCCTTACCGGCGCCGGAGGGGCCGACGACGAGGACCAGGGTTCCAGGCCCGGCCATCGCGCTCAGGCGGGGCTCTCGACGAGCGCCGCCTCGGCGTCGATGCGGAAGTCCTCGAGCGCCGGCGTCCTGGCCCCGGTGTCCTTGGCAAGATCGTCCCAGACCCGCAGGCGCACGGCGTCGCGGGCGAAGGGCAGGGCGATGAAACCGGCCGCCTCGGCGTCGGTGAACGGCCCGCCCTGGACGTTCAGCGAGGAGACGGAGGCCGGCGACAGCGTGGCGAAATAGGCGGCATTTGTGGCGCACAGGTAGCGCTTGGCGGCGACGTGCATGCGGATCGGCTCGGTGACGGCCGGGCCGAACCAGGCGGAGAGGTGCGCCGCGGCGACCTCCTCGTGCAGCATGTCGACGCCGCGCTCGGCGGCGCCCTCGTCGTCGGCGACGACATGGCCGTAGTCGTGCAGCAGCGCCGCGGTGACAAGGCTCGCGGTGGAGCCGGCGCGGCGGGCCATCGTCGCGCATTGCAGTGCGTGCTGGAGCTGGGTCACCGCCTCGCCGCCGTACATCTCGTGGCCCCGGCTTGCCAGCCGGGAGAAGATCCCGTCGATGACCGGGTTGGGGCCGCCGACGCCGGGCCGCACGATATCCTCGATCACATCGCTCACGCCACCCTCCTGCCGTTCGACCAGACCGCGCGGACCACCGGCACGTCGTCGGCGAACCGCACCTGCACCAGATCGGCCCTGAGCCCCTCGGCGATCTCGCCGCGGTCGTCGAGGCCGACGGCGCGGGCGGGGTTCGAGGTGACGAGCCGGATCGCGTCGGGAAGGCCGATCGCCCCGACGTGGCCGGGCAGGACGAAGGCGGCGTGCAGCAGGCTGAAGGGCACGTAGTCCGACGACAGCACGTCGAGCAGGCCGTCGGCGGCCAGCTCGATCGCCGACACGTTGCCGGAGTGGGAGCCGCCGCGCACGACGTTGGGCGCGCCCATCAGCACCGCGAGTCCCCCGTCCTTCGCCGCCTTCGCCGCGGCGATCGTGGTCGGAAACTCCGACAGCACGACGCCCTCGGCGACGGCCTCGGCGACATGCTCCTCGGTGGCGTCGTCGTGGCTGGCCACGACGATCCCGGAGCGGCGGCAGAGCTCGAACAGCGCCCTGCGGTTCGGCTCTGCGTTGGCGGCGTGCAGGGCGTGGCGCTCGGCGATGAAGGCCTCCATCTCGGCGTCGCTCATGCCGACCTTGCCCTGGTAGTACTCCCTGTACTTGTCGAGGCTGACGAACTGGCGCTGGCCCGGCGTGTGGTCCATCACCGAGACGAGCTTAAGGCTCGGGTTGCCGAGGAAGGCCTCGGCTTCCTCGACGACGTCCTTTGCGGCGATCTCGCAGCGCAGGTGCAGGAAGTGGTCGGCGCGCAGCCGTCCGTTCGCGCCGGCGGTGACGATGGCGTCGGCGAGCGTGCGCATGTGGCGGCCGAGCCGCGAGGTGTCGGCGTCGGTGCCGACCCGGAGCGCGTCGAGGACCGTGGTGATGCCGGAGGCGGCGATCTGGGCGTCGTGCGCCTGGACGGCGGCGATCGGGTTCCAGCTGACGCCGGGGCGCGGCGCGACATGGCCCTCCAGGTGGTCGGTGTGCAGTTCGACGAGGCCCGGGATCAGGAAGTCGCCGCCGAGGTCCTCGGCCGCGGCCACGGCGGTGGCGCCCGCATCGACCGCGCGGATCACGCCCTCCGACATGACGAGCGTGCCGGGGACGATTTCGCCGGCAAGGACGATGCGCGCGTTGGTGAGGATCGTGTCAGGCATGGCCGGCGTCATATGGCCATCTTGCGAAGGCGTTGTGACAGGATGTCGATCAGCGACACGGTGACCACGACGATGATGATGATCGCGGCGGTCTCGCCGTAGTAGAAGCCGCGGATGGATTCGAACAGGATCTGGCCGATGCCGCCGGCGCCGACGATGCCGAGCACGGTGGCGGAGCGGACGTTGGTCTCGAAGCGGTAGAGCGAGAACGAGATCCACAGCGGCAGGACCTGCGGGACGACGCCGTAGACGATCTCCTGCAGGCGCGTCGCGCCGGTCGCCCGGATGCCCTCGACAGGGCGCGGGTCGATCGCCTCGACGGCCTCGGAGAACAGCTTGGAGACGATGCCCATGTTGTGGATGAACAGCGCCATCACGCCGGCGAAGGGGCCGAGGCCCACGGCGACGACGAACAGGACGGCGAAGACCAGCTCGTTGATGGCGCGGCAGGCGTCCATCAGCCGGCGGACCGGCTGCACCACCCATACGGGGGCGATGTTGCTGGACGACAGCAGGGCGAACGGGATGCCGAAGACGATCGCCAGCACCGTGCCCCAGATCGCGATCTGGACGGTGAGCACCATTTCCTCGACGTAGTACTCCCAGTCGCGGAAGTTCGGCGACAGGAAGCCGCCGGCGTAGTCGGCCATGTTGCCGGCGTCGGTGAACAGGTTGACCAGCCGGAACATTTCCGCCGGTCCCCAGCTCCAGGCCAGCACCAGCGCCAGCCCGCCCCAGACGAACAGCCGGTAGAGGACGTCGGTGGTCGAGGCGCGGGGCAGTTCGACGGGGCGCGGCTGGGCGGGGCCAGCGGCGGCGCTCGTTTCGCTCGTCATGGGGCGTCTCGAAAGGATGTGTTGGAACGGGACGGCGGCGCCGGGCGCAGGGCCGCGGCGCCGCCGGTCTTTCCGGTCGCTGACGCCTACGACTGCGGGACCTTGGCCATCAGGCCTTCGTACCTGGCCTTCTCCGCCTTCAGCTCCTCGAGCTTCGCGGTCTTCTCGTCGGCCGACATCTTGTCGTCCGACTGGACCTGGAACTCCTGCTTGGTGATCTCCATGATCCGGATCGGATAGAGCTGGGCGTCCGAGGACGGCTTGAAGGGCGCCCACTGCAGGGCGGCCAGCACGTCGCGGGCGGACTCGACTTCCTCGGGCGTGCCGAGGCGGCCGTAGGAGAAGAAGAAGGTGTAGATCTTGTCCTTGGCGGCCTGGTCGAGGTCCTTGCGCCACAGGATCGGATCGGACGGGATCAGCGGCGACTGCCAGATGATCTTGACCTTCTTGGCCGCTTCCGGGTTGGTGGTCTGCAGGCGGCGCAGGTTCTCGGTGTTGTTGGTGGCCAGATCGACCTGCTTGTTGGCGACCGCCATCAGGTTGGTCTCGTGATTGGCATTGCGGACCGTCTTGAAGCAGGTCTTCGGGTCGATGCCGTTCTTGGCGAAGATGAAGGTGGTGGGGACCAGGAAGCCCGAGGTGGAGTTCGGGTCGCCGATGCCGAAGTCCAGCGTGCCGTCGCACTTCAGCGCGTCATCGAGCTTCTCCATGTCGCTGTCGACATTGGCGAGCAGCAGCGACCAGTAGCCGGGGTTGCCTTCCGAATCGACGGTCTGGGCGAACACCTCACCGTTGGCGCGGTCGACGGCTTCCATGCCCGACTTGTTGCCGAACCAGGCGACGTCGACCTTGCCGAACCGCATGCCTTCGATGACGCCGGCATAGTCGGTGGCGAAGAAGGCGTTGACCTTCAGGCCGGTGTCCTTCTCCATCGCCTCGAGGAAGGGCGTCCAGATCGTCTTCAGGTTCTGGCTCGACTCGGTCGAGATGATGCCGAAGTTGATTTCGGTCGTCTGGGCCTGGACGGCGCCGACGAGCGTGGCGGAAATCGCCGCGGCGGCAAGGCCTTTAGCGACAAGATTCATGTAGTCCTCCGTGCCAACTGGCGGTTTGGGTCGAATTCGAGTTGGACCGTCCGGGGACGGTCACGCGCCCGCGAACGCCGCAGCCGGCCGCAGGGCGGCGCGCGGTCCGTCGGCCTTCGCAGGGACGTCGGGAAGCACGAGCTCTTCGGACGCGTCGCCGTAGAGCTCGCGCAGGAAGTCGTGCGTCAGGGCCTCGCTCGGCCCGTCAAAGGCGATCTCGCCGTCGCGCAGCGCGATGGTGCGCCGGCAGTAGCGCCGGGCGTACTCGACCTGGTGCAGCGACACGATGACGGTGATGCCGTCGTTCAGATTGATTTCCGACAGCGTCTCCATGACGCGCTTGGCGGAGGCCGGGTCGAGTGAGGCTATCGGTTCGTCGGCGAGAATGACGCGGGCGCCCTGGACCATGGCGCGGGCGATCGCGGCGCGCTGCTGCTGGCCGCCGGAGAGCGTCGAGGCGCGCTGGCCCGCGGCCTCGGCGATGCCGACCCGTGCCAGCGCCCGCATCGCGGCGATCCGCTCCTCGCGGGTGAAGATGCCGAAGGTGCCGCGAAGGGCGGGAATTCGGCCGAGCACGCCGGTCAGCACATTGGTGAGCACGGACAGCCGGGTGACCAGGTTGAACTGCTGGAAGATGACGCCGACCTCGCGCCGGATGTCGCGCGCCTCGGCGGTCAGCAGGCCGTTGCACTGCACCGGACGACCGTTGACCGTCACCTTGCAGCAGGCGTCGCGGTCGCCCTGGACCAGACCGGCGACATGACGGATCAGGGTCGACTTGCCGGAGCCGGACGCGCCGATCAGCGCGACCATCTCGCCGCCGTCTATGGACATGGAGACGTCGTTGAGGGCGCGCTTGCCGCCCCGAAACGTCTTGGAAAGCCCTTCGACCACGACTGCCGCCACGGCGATCCCCTTACTGGTTGCGCGCTGAACCGGTAAATCATCAACGACAGGAGGCTTAGCGACGGCCCGTGACGGCTGTTTTGCGGTCGCGTGTCGGTTCGATGACAATCCACAGGCCCGGTATGCCCGGGATTTCGCTGGGGTTTCGGACCCGGCTGTTCCGCCAGAAACGGCTTGACGCGACCGGTTTGGCGCGCGCATCAGAATCGGCGCCCCGGAACCTGCCGTTCGTGCCGAAGGAGCCCTCGCGTGAAGCACATCTATCACTCCTCCGCGTTCGACCCGGCGATCCCCGTCGACAGCTACTGGGCGGCCTCGGCGCCGCCGCTGGAGATCGACACGCCGGCACTCGGCGGCGACGAGACCTGCGAGGTCGCCGTCATCGGGTCCGGCTACACCGGCATGTCGGCCGCGCTGCACCTGGCCCGAGACCACGGAACCGACGTGCGCATCCTGGAGCGCGTCGCACCGGGCTGGGGGGCATCCGGACGCAACGGCGGGTTCTGCTGCCTGGGCGGCACCAAGGTGTCGTTCGCGACCCTGATCCGCCGCTACGGAGAGGCCGAGGCGCGCCGGTTCGCGATGACCCAGCTGGAGGCCATCGACCTGGTCCGCGAACTGTCTCAGGGCGAGGGCTTCGACCTGGACGCAAGCGGCCAAGGCGACATCCTGGTGGCGCACGACAAGGGCCGCGTCGCTGACCTGCACGAGGAGCAGGCGTTCATGCGCGACGTCTACGGCCTCGACAGCCGGCTCTACCCGCAGGAGGAACTGCGGCAGGCCGGCCTCGCCATGGCCGGTGCGCAGGGGGCGCTGCACATGCCGCACGGCTTCGGCCTGCATCCGCTGAAATACGCGCGCGGGCTCGCCGGCGCGACCGTGGCGCGGGGCGTCGCGATCCACGCCAACAGTCCGGTCGAGGCCTGGCAGAAGGTAGATGGCTGGCACCGGCTGTCGACGCCGGGCGGCACGCTGAGGGCACGCAAGGTGATCGTCGCCACCAACGGCTACACCGCCGAGGACCTGCATCCGGGCCTGACCGGGCGGGTGCTGCCGGTGCTCTCCAACATCGTCACGACGCGGCCGCTGACGGTCGCCGAGCGCGAGGCGCAGGGCTGGACGACGCCGACCATGGCGTATGACAGCCGCCGGCTGCTGCACTATTTCCGGCTGCTGCCCGACGGCCGCTTCATGCTCGGCGCGCGCGGCGGCGTCTCCGCCTCGCCGCAGAGCGTCGCGCGGATGAAAGCGAACATGCGCAGGCGGCTGGCGCGGCTGTTCCCGGCCTGGGCGGATGTCGAGATCAGCCATTTCTGGCGCGGCTTCGTCTGCCTCGCCGCCGACCTGGTGCTGCATGTCGGGCGCCTGCCCGACGACCCCAGCGTCGTCCACGCGCTCGCCTATCACGGCAACGGCGTCTCGATGGCAACGTGGTCCGGCCGGGCCGCCGCACGGCTCACGGTCGGTGAGGGGGCGGATGGCGAGATCGTCCCGGCGGTCGCCGGCCAGCCGCTGCCGCGGTTCCCGCTGCCCGGCCTCAGGCCGCTCTACCTGCGCGGCGCCTACATGGCCTACCGGCTGCAGGACGAGGTGCTGTAGGGGCGCGGCCGGCTGGTGGGGGAGGGGGCGGCTGAGGCGGAGCGCTTGGGGTCGCCGGAAGCGGCAGGGGCTGCGGCTTGGTGCGATCCCGGCTCTGCGCTGCGCTTGGCCGGGATGACGTGGGAGGGGTGAGGTCGCGGGGCACAATCGGTGCCGTCAACACTTACGTCATCCCGGACGCCGCGATGCGGCTACCCGGGATCGCCAGAAGCCGCGGGGGCTGCGGTCCGGTGCGATCCCGGCTCGGCGCTGCGCTTGGCCGGGATGACGTGGGGGGTGAGGGGGCGGTGGTGCGTCGAGGCCGCAACGTGAAGGGGTGAGGGGCGGGGTGCCCATTGCGAAACGGTGACGTCTAGGGGGCGAGGGGGTGCTGCGCAATCGAAGCCGCACACCTCTACGTCATCCCGGAAGCCGCGGCTGCGGCTATCCGGGATCGCCCTGGACCGCAGCGCTGCGGCCTCTTGCGATCCCGGCTCTGCGCTGTGCTTGGCCGGGATGACGTGGGGGGTGAGGAGGGCGGCGGTGCCCCATTGCAATGCTTCGACGTGAAGGAGGAAGGGCGGGGCGTAGTCGTTACCGCACACCTCTACGTCATCCCGGAAGCCGTCTTGCGGCTATCCGGGATCGCCCAGAACCGCAGCGCTGCGGCCTCTTGCGATCCCGGCTCCGCGCTGCGCTTGGCCGGGATGACGTGGGAGGGGGTGGGTCTGCGTCCAGGTCGAAAGAAAGGAGCCTCGGTCGGCTTCCTACCCTCAGGCGGCGAAGGCGCCGACGTCGACGGCGCGGGTGGCGACGCGGCGGCGCATGGTGGCGTCGTGGAAGATGCCGAGCAGGGCGGCGCCGGAGTCGCGGCGCTCCTCGATGAGCTCGGCGACGATGTCGCGATTGGCGGCGTCGAGCGAGGCGGTCGGCTCGTCGAGGATCAGGATCGGGTGGTCGGAGACGAGGCCGCGGGCGATGTTGACCCGCTGCTGCTCGCCGCCCGAGAAGGTCGCCGGCGGCAGCGACCACAGGCGCTCCGGCAGGTTGAGGCGCTGGAGAAGGGCGGCGGCGCGGTCGCGGGCCTCGTCGGCGGGCCGTCCGCGCTCGCGCAGCGGTTCGGCGACGACGTCGATCGCCGGCACCCGCGGCACGGCGCGCAGGAACTGGCTGACATAGCTGATCATCCGCCGGCGGATGTCCCGGATCCGGCGCGGCGGGGCGGAGGCGATGTCGACGATGGTGTCGCCGTCGACCACCAGGATCTGGCCGGCGTCGGCGAGGTAGTTGCCGTAGATCATCCTGAGGATGGTGCTCTTGCCGGCGCCCGAGGGGCCGGTCAGCACCACGCATTCCCCGGCCGAGACGGCGAACTCGACATTGCGCAGCACCGGCAGCTCGACGCCGCCGCGCAGATGCATGGTGAAGGTCTTGCCGACGCCGGACAGGCAGAGGCGCATGGTCATGACGATGGCTTTCCGCGTTGAGTTCTTCGTGCGGGCGTGCCGCGGGCCCGGGCGGCGGCTGCGACGAGACGTGCCGGGGAAGATGCCCGTCGCCCTTGCCGGACCGGATCCCGGATCAAGTCCGGGACGTAACCAGTGCCAGGGGCGGGATTTGCGCGGTTTTCTCGAGCGGGCATCGGATGGACCGCTACGGCTGCAGGACGGAGGCGACCAGGAGCTGGGCGTCGGCGCTCTGCGGGTCGTCGAGGACCTGGTCGGTGAGGCCGGATCAAGTCCGGGTCGCCACCAGTGCCCGGGGCGGGATATGCGTGGTTTTCTCGAGCGGACATCGGATGGAGCGCTACGGCTGCAGGACGGAGGCGACGAGGAGCTGGGCGTAGGGGCTCTGCGGATCGTCGAGGACCTGGTCCGTGAGGCCGCTCTCGACGACCTTGCCGGCGCGCATCACCATCAGCCGGTGCGAGATCATCCGGGCGACCGCCAGGTCGTGGGTGACGATGATGGCGGCGAGGCCGAGGTCGGCGACGAGGCCGCGCAAGAGGTCGAGCAGGCGGGCCTGCACCGAGACGTCGAGGCCGCTGGTCGGTTCGTCCATGAAGACCAGGCGCGGCCCGGTGACGAGGTTGCGGGCGATCTGCAGGCGCTGGCGCATGCCGCCGGAGAAGGCGTCCGGCCGGTCGTCGATGCGGTCTTCGGCGATCTCGACGCGGCCGAGCCAGTCGAGCGCGGTCGCGCGGATGGCGCCGTAGTTGCGGCCGCCGATCGCCATCAGCCGCTCGCCGACATTGCCGCCGGCCGAGACGCTCATGCGCAGGCCGTCGCGGGCGTCCTGGTGGACGAAGCCCCAGTCGGTGCGGGCGAGGAAGCGGCGCTCGGCCTCGCTCAGCGAGAACACGCCGCGGGCGGTGCCGTCGCGCATCCGGTACTCGACGACGCCCGCCGTCGGGGTCAGCCGGCCGGACAGGCAGTTGAGCAGCGTCGTCTTGCCGGACCCGGATTCGCCGACGATCGCCAGCACCTCGCCCGGCCACAGCTCGAAGCCGACGTCCTGGCAGCCGATGCGGTTGCCGTAGTAGCGCGACAGGCCGCTCGCGCGCAGCAGCCAGGGAGACGTATCCGTCATCATGCCGCTTCCCCGCTGCGCGACCGGGTTTCCTCGCAGTGGTCGGAATCCGAGCAGACGAACATGCGGCCGCCGCGGTCGTCGGTGAGGATCTCGTCGAGATAGACGCCGCTGGAGCCGCACAGGGCGCAGGGCTCCTCGAAGCGCTGCACCTCGAAGGGATGGTCCTCGAAGTCGAGGCTCTCGACGTCGGTGTGCGGCGGGATCGCGTAGATGCGCTGCTCGCGGCCGGCGCCGAACAGCATCAGCGCCTCGGCGCGGTGCATCTTCGGATTGTCGAACTTGGGGATCGGCGAGGGGTCCATGACGTAGCGGCCGTCGACCAGCACCGGGTAGGCGTAGGTCGTAGCGATGTGGCCGTGGCGGGCGATGTCCTCGTAGAGCTTGACGTGCATGATCCCGTATTCCTCGAGCGCGTGCATCTTGCGGGTCTCGGTCTCGCGCGGCTCCAGGAAGCGCAGCGGCTCGGGGATCGGCACCTGGAAGACCAGCACCTGGTCGGCGGCGAGCGGTTTCTCGGGAATGCGGTGGCGGGTCTGGATGACGGTCGCCTCGGTTGTCCTCGTGGTGGTCGCGACGCCGGCGGTGCGGGCGAAGAAGCCGCGGATGGCGACCGCGTTGGTGGTGTCGTCGGAGCCCTGGTCGATCACCTTGAGGACGTCGCCGGGGCCGAGGATCGCGGCGGTCACCTGGACGCCGCCGGTGCCCCAGCCGTAGGGCATCGGCATCTCGCGGCTGGCGAAGGGGACCTGGTAGCCGGGAATGGCGATGCCCTTGAGGATCGCCCGGCGGATCATTCGCTTCGTCTGCTCGTCGAGATAGGCGAAGTTGTAGGGGATGTCGGGCGAGCCGGCACCGGTATCACCCTGAGCCGTTGCGTTTTCCGGAGGCATTGCGTCGTCCGATCTCCCTCCCCCCGCAGGAAGTCGGGAGTTTCCGACTTCCTTGTCGAGATGGGCGACATCGGAAACATCCGATGTCGTGGAGGGGAGGGTCGGGGTGGGGGGGCAGCCGACCGGCCCTCGATGGGTCGGTCGGGTGTCCGGCGCCACGGGGCGAACCGCTTCCGCCGGACGCTGCGCTCGCTCGCGCTCGCTCCGCGCCCCACCCCCGACCCCTCCCCACGAGGGGGAGGGGAGCTTTTCGTTGCGGGGCTTAGTCATCACTCCGCCGCCTCCCTGCGGGGGTCGGCCTCGTCGTCCGACGCTGCAATCTCCGCCCGCATCCTGCGGACCAGCTCCAGTTCGGCCTGGAAGTCGACGTAGTGGGGCAGCTTCAGGTGCTCGACGAAGCCGGTGGCGCGGACGTTGTCGGCGTGCGACAGGACGAACTCCTCGTCCTGCGCCGGCGCCGTCTGCTCCTCGCCGAGCTCCTCCCAGCGCAGCGCCCGGTCGACCAGCGCCATCGACATCGCCTTGCGCTCCGACTGGCCGAAGACGAGGCCGTAGCCGCGGGTGAACTGCGGCGGCGCCTTCGCGGAGCCGCGGAACTGGTTGACCATCTGGCACTCGGTCAGGGTGATGCGGCCGATCGAGACGGCGAAGCCGAGCTCCTCGGGGACGATCTCCACCTCGACCTCGCCGATGCGGATCTCGCCGACGAAGGGATGCGAGCGGGCGTAGCCGCGCTGGGTCGAGTAGCCGAGCGCCAGCAGGAAGCCCTCGTCGCCGCGCGCCAGCGCCTGCAGCCGCAGGTCGCGGTCGGCGGGGAACTCCAGCGGCTCGCGGGTCAGGTCGCGGGTCTCGCGGTCGGGCGGCAGGTCCGGATCGGCCTCGATCAGGCCCTCGGCGCCGAGCAGGTCGGTGACGCGCGGGACGGGCCTACCTGAATCGGTTTCCCCGCGCTGTTCGGGCGGCGGCGGATCGGTGTCGCCGGCAAGCTCGGGCTCGAGCAGGCGGTGGGTATAGTCGAAGGTCGGGCCGAGCAGCTGGCCGCCGGGCAGGTCCTTGTAGGTCGCCGAGATGCGGCGGCGGATCCGCATCGCCGCGGTGTCGACCGGCTCGCTGGTGCCGAAGCGGGGCAGGGTGGTGCGGTAGGCGCGGATCAGGAAGATCGCCTCGATCAGGTCGCCGCGCGCCTGCTTGACCGCGAGCGCGGCGAGGTCGCGGTCGAACAGCGAGCCCTCCGCCATCACCCTGTCCACGGCGAGCGCCAGCTGGCCGGCGATCTGGGCGAGCGTGATGTCGGGCACCGAGCGGTCGCCGCGCCGCTCGTGGGCGAGCAGCCGGTGCGCGTTCGAGATGGCCGTCTCGCCGCCCTTGACCGCGACATACATGGGCTCAGGCCTCCGGGGCCAGGATGCGGGTGGAGCGCGGCAGCCCGGCGATCCGGCCGGGCGCGGTGAACAGCAGGTCGACGCCGCGGGGAAAGCGGGCGTGGTTGGCGCGGGCCTGGTCCCAGAACGCATGCGGCAGCGGATGCGGCGCAAGCCGCGCGGTGGTCGCGATGCCGGGACCCCGGAGGTCGGCGCCCCGGATGTCGGCGCCGGTGCGTGCGTCCAGGGTCTCGACGGCGACGACGAGCGTCGTCGAGCGGTCGGGATAGTCGGCGGTGCCCTGCGCGAAGGACGACAGCGGCGGCATCCGCAGCGGATCGGCGACGAAGGCGAACTCGGCCTCCTCCGGCGCCGCGACGATCGGGGCTCCGGTATTAAACCGCAGCCAGTCGGCGACGGCCGGGGCGGCGGCGAGCGCCTGGTCGCACCACACCGGCGTTTCATGGTCGAGCAGCGCCAGCGCGACGGCACCGGCCTCCGCCGACAGCGTCGCGGGCGGCTTCGCCCGGGGCGTAAGGTCGTGCACCGTGCCGGGCCGCGCCAGCGCGTTCATGATGGTCCGGAACACCGCCTGCGAGTCGTGGACCGGGGCCTGGAAGCCGCCCGACAGTGCCGCCGTCGCGCGCATCCGGGCAGCCGTTGCGGCACCTGCCGACGCATCTGTCGATGCGGGGCCGATCATTGCTCGTCCTCGCCGCGCACCATGGTGAAGAAGTCGACTCGGGTCGCCGCGGTCTCCTCGGCGGCGGTCCGGTCGGCGGCCGCCTGCGCGGCGAGGGCCGGCCCGACCACCCGCGCCTCGATCTCGTCGCGCCGCTCGGGCGCCTGCCACATCGCGTCGAACAGCGCGGCCAGCCGTGCCTTCGCAGCGTCGCGGCCCATGATCCAGGAGAAGCCGGCCTCGCCGCTGTCGATCGAGACGGCGCAGCGGGTCACCGTGACCTCGCCGAGGTTGAAGGGCGAGCCGGCGCCGCCGATGCGGCCGCGCACCATGACGAGGCCGCTCTCCGGCCTGCGCAGCCAGGACCAGTCGGGCTTTGTGGCCAGCGTTTCCCATGCATCGGCGAGGAACTTGCCGTCGGCGGCGGCCAGCGCCGACATGGCGCGGCGCCTCGGTGCGGTCCCGGCGCCCCCGGACTCTATTTCGCTGCCACTGTCGGCCATCAGGCGTGGAACTCGTTGCGGATCGGGGTCCCGGCGGAATTGTCTGGACCCGTTCCGTGAACATGTCTAGTAATCTAGACAAGTGGTTTGATACCGGCTGCGGGTGACATTCGTATGACGGACGCAATGGCGGACCCCCATGTCACCGCCGCAAGAGGCCCCGGGGCGGCTCCGGGGCAGGACGGCATCGCGCTGTGGCGGCGCATCGCCGATTCCCTGCGCCGGGAGATCGCCGCCGGCGAGCACGCGCCGGGCGACCGGCTGCCGTCGGAATCGGTGCTGGCGGAACGGTTCGGCGTGAACCGGCACACGGTGCGCCGCGCGCTGGCGGCGCTGGCCGGCGACGGGCTGGTGCGCTCCGAGCAGGGCAGGGGAACCATCGTCCGCGGCCGGCCGCTGGACTACCCGATCGGTCCGCGCACCCGGTTCTCGGAAATCGTCTCGCGGCAGGCGCGCGCGCCCTCCGGCCGGCTGATCGCCGCCGACGAGATGTCGGCCGAGCCGGACGTCGCCGCCGCCCTCGGCATCGCGCGCGGCACGCCGGTGCTGCGGCTGGAGACGCTGAGCGCCGCCGACGGCATCCCGCTCAACGTCGCGACGAGCTGGTTTCCCGCCGAGCGGCTGCCGGGCTTCGTGGCGCACTATGCCGAGACCGGCTCGATCACCCGGGCGCTGCAGCGCTGCGGCGTCGCGGACTACCAGCGCCGCGAGACGCGGGTGACGGCGCGCATCGCCGACGCGCAGGACGCGCTGGCGCTCGGCATCGCGCCGGGCAGCCCGCTGATCGCCACCGAAAGCATCAATGCGGACACGGAGGGGCGGCCGATCCAGTATTCGCTCGCCCGCTTCGCCGCCGACCGGGTGCAGATCGTGGTGGAGACGTGAGGGCGGGGCGGGGGGTGAGCCAAATCCGCTTGGCGCCTATGCTTCCAAAGGGCAATTTCCGGTGGATCGCCCCATGTCACGCCACCCCTGCACGCTTGGTCGGGCCAACATACGGTCGTGCCATGCATGCAGATGGCCGAGGCGCAGCGGAATTGTCAGCTTGACGATGTCCGCAAAAACGAAGGCGGCGACCACGGTTATGTCTGCCATCGAGAAAGTCTCACCCGCGACATAGGGGCGCGTGGAAAGAAGGTCGTCGAAATACCGCGCCCCTCGCAATGCCCTGTCGCGCATCCGTTCGCCCCATTCGGGATTCTGGTAGAGTTCGACATGGGGACCCAGACCCGGGGTCGCGTGATGGAAGTAGACGCTGATCGGATCCAGGAGTTCGATCTCGGCGCGCTTGTTCGTCATATGGACCATGCCCCTTTCCCGTGCCGAAACGCCGGTCAGACGGGGCCGACCCTCAAGATGATCCAGATACTCCGTGATGGCAGTGCATTCGGCCAGGTATGTCCCGTCGGCGAGTTCGAGGACGGGCAGGGTGCCAGAATAGTTCTTCTCCAGAAACTCCGGTCGCTTGTGGGCACCCGTCCTCAAGTCCACTTCGACGAATCGTACCTTGTCCTGCAAATTCAACTCTGCCAGCGCGATGCGAACGCGGGCAGGATAGGGTCCGCGGCCAAAGTCATGGATCGTCATCATCGGAAACCGCCTCTCTACCTATCAGTTGGTAGGCTACGTTGACACGACCCACCGCAAAATCAATCCTTGGCCTTGCAAAATATCGTGAGCCCCAGACCATGTCCGAAAACACAGTGGAGAACATCCTGGCCGTAGCCCGCGCGCAGGTGCAGGCGCATGGCTATGATGGCCTGAATTTCAGGGACATTGCGTCAAGGGTCGGGATCAGGGCCCCCAGCCTTTATCACCACTTCCCGAGCAAGGCTGCTCTCGGCGCCGCCGTAGCTAGGCGGTATTGCGACGATGTGAAGGCAGCCCTCGATGCGGTTTCTCGGGCCAATGATTCACCGAGTGCCTGCCTGCAGGCCTATCCCGGGATTTTCCGAAAGGCTCTCGACGGCGACAGTCGCATCTGCCTGGCAAGCTTCCTGTCAGCTCAAATCGATGATGTGCCGGAAAAGCTGCGAACAGAGATCCGCGCGTTCATCCATATCAACGTGACATGGCTTGCTGAGCGTCTTTCCGCGTCTGCGCCGGATGATACAGCCATGCGCCGCGCCGATGCCATCTACGCGGCGGTGGCAGGGGCGCAATTGACCGCGCGCGGTTCGGGAGGACTGCGCCGGTACGATGACATCATCGCCACCTATAGGAACGTCGGTCTCTTCCGGCCTGATTCAATCCCATCTGAGCAATGAGAGCAGACCTGAGCGGAGGATGCCGCATTTGCCAACCCAGACCTCTCGTGAGTTCAGCTACCGCTGTTATGACCGGCTGCCTCGTCGACGCCCATGTCGTCCCGACGACGCATGTGCAATTGTTACGGCGCAACATCGCGGCATGTGAGGCGCGCTGATACTGGTGCGCCACGCCGGCGCCTGTGAGACGCCCCGAACGTGCAATCCGATTGGACGAGGACATGGCAAATAATCCCGCCGAAAGACACGAGGAGACCGCCGGCGAAGCCGCGCCGCTCGACCCCGACCGGCTGTACCGGGCGGCCGATCCGGCCGGGCTGGGTTTCGAGACGACGGCGGATCTCGAGCCGATCGACGGGCTGATCGGACAGCAGCGGGCGCTCGACGCGATCACGGTCGGCACCGGGGTGCCGCGGCAGGGCTTCAACCTGTTCGCCATCGGCCATACTGGGGCGCTGACCCGCAGGGCGGTCGAGTCGGTGCTGAACGACGCCGCCGCGGACCGGCCGGCGCCGTCGGACTGGGTCTATGTCAACAACTTCAAGGAGCCGCACAGGCCGATCGCGATCGACCTGCCGGCGGGGCGGGCGCCGGACTTCCGCGATGCGATGCGGGAACTCGTCGACGAACTGAAGACGGCGCTGCCGGCGGTGTTCCAGAGCGAGGAGTACCAGACGCGGCGCGGCGCCATCGATGAGGCGTTCCAGAAGAAGCAGGCGGAAGCGTTCTCAGAACTCCAGAAGCGGGCTCAGGAGCACAACATCGTCGTGATGCGCACGCCGATGGGCTTCGCGCTGGTGCCCTCGCGCGACGGCGAGCCGATTCCGCCGCCCGAGTTCAATGCCCTGCCGGAGGAGCAGCGCGAGGCGATCCAGAAGACCATCGCGGAACTGGAGAAGGACCTGGAGCACATCGTCCACCAGATCCCCGGCTGGGACAAGGAACGCCGCGACGAACTGCGCCGCGTCAACGAGGAGACGGCGCAGATCGCCATCGCCCAGCCGATCGAAGAGGTCCGACGGCGGCTCGCCGACCTGCCGAGGGTGCTGGAACATGTCGAGGCGGTGCGGGCCGACCTGGTGGAGAACATCGCTGCCTTCGTCGTTGCCGGGACGCAGGCGGAGGCGGGCGATTCGGGCGGCAGTTCTGGCGGGGATTCGGGCGGCGAGACGCTGCCCGGCGGCCCGTTCGACCGCTACCAGGTCAACGTGCTCGTCTCGCAGCAGGACTGCGACGGCTGCGCGCCGGTGATCGAGGAACTGCATCCCACCCTGCCGAACCTGACCGGGCGGATCGAGCACCTCGCGCGGCAGGGCGCCCTGGTGACGAACTTCCGGCTGATCAAGCCGGGCGCGCTGCACCGCGCCAACGGCGGCTACCTGCTGCTGGACGCGCGCAGCGTGCTCACCGAGCCGTTCTCGTGGACCGCGCTGAAGCGGGCGCTGCGCAGCCGCCAGATCGTCATCGAGGATCCGAGCCGGCTGGTCGGCACGAGCAGCACGATCTCGCTCGATCCGGACCCGATTCCGCTCGACCTGAAGGTGGTGCTGTTCGGCGACCGGACGCTTTACTACATGCTGGCAGCGGCCGATCCGGAGCTGTCGGAACACTTCAAGATCGTGGCCGATTTCGAAGACGATTTCGACCGGTCCGCCGAGACCGAGGCGCTGCTGGCGCGCTTCATCGCCTCGATCCTGCGGCGCGAGTCGATGAAGCCGATGGATGCCGACGGGGTGGCGCTGGTCCTGGAACACGCATCGCGCGTGGCCGACAATGCCGGCAAGCTGACCCTTGAGGTCGACCAGCTCCGCGACCTGCTGGCGGAGGCCGATTTCTGGGCGCAGAAGGCGGGACGCGACACCATCGCCCGCGCCGACGTCCGCAAGGCCCTCGACCAGTGGATCTGGCGGTCCTCGCGGGTCCGCGACCGGCTGCAGGAACAGATCATCGACAAGGTCTCGCTGATCGACACGCAGGGCGCCCGCGTCGGCCAGATCAACGGCCTCAGCGTGATGTCGCTGGGTGGGTTCGCGTTCGGGCGTCCGACGCGGATCACCTGCCAGGTGCGGCCGGGGGCCGGCAAGGTGATCGACATAGAGCGCGAGGTGGAACTCGGCGGGCCGCTCCATTCAAAGGGCGTGCTGATCCTGTCGGGATTCCTGGCCGGGCGGTTCGCCCTCGACGCGCCGATGTCGCTGTCGGCGAGCCTGGTGTTCGAGCAGTCCTACGGCGGCGTCGACGGCGACAGCGCCTCGTCGGCGGAACTCTACGTGCTGCTGTCGGCCCTCGCCGAGCTGCCGATCCGGCAGGACCTGGCGGTGACGGGATCGGTCAACCAGCTCGGCGACGTGCAGGCGATCGGCGGCGTCAACGAGAAGATCGAGGGCTTCTTCGACATCTGCCGCGAGCGCGGGCTGACCGGGACGCAGGGCGTCATGATACCGGCGTCCAACGTGCGCCACCTGATGCTGCGCGACGACGTCGTCGAGGCGTGCCGGGAAGGGCGGTTCGCGGTCTACCCGATCGCCCGGATCGAGCAGGGCATCTCGCTGCTGACCGGCCGTCCCGCCGGCGAGCGCGGGCCGGACGGCAATTTTCCCGAGGGCAGCGTCTACGCCGCCGTCGAGGCGCGGCTGCAGGCCTTTGCCGACATTCGCCGCAGCTTCGGCCGGGAGGGCGGCACGGGGCAAGGGACGACATCATGAGCACACGGATCGCCTTCAAGCGGGTTCTGGTCGGATTCCAGCAAAGCGCACCCGACCGGGCCGCGGTCCGCCTCGCCGCGGAGCTGGCCGGACTGCTGCGGGTCGACCTGTGCTGCATGTGCATCGAGGATCCGGGGCTTTCGGGCCTCGCCGCCTATCCGGGCAGGCGCGAATTCCGGGTGCTCGGCCGGCACTGGAGCCCGCTGGACTCCGACCAGCTGTCGCGGGAGATCGACCTGCACGCGCGGGCGGTGCGCCGGCTGTTCGACGAGGCGGCGCGACGGGCCGGCGTGCAGGGGCGCTTCGAGACCGTCCGGGCGGCGGTCGGCGAGGCGCTGCGGAGCCTGCCGACGAGCGGCGACATCGTCATCATATCCGAGCCGCAGTCGCCGTCCGAACGTGTCCTGGCGCCGTTTCCGCAACTCGTGCGGGCGGCATTCCAGTCAAAGGCGACGGTGTTCTACATCCCGCGGCGCATCGTGCGGCGCAGCGGCCCGGTGGTCGCCGTCGCCACCTCGCGCGACGACGCGAGCATCGCGGTCGCCACCGCCGTGGCGGCGTCGGCCGGCGAAAGCGTCGTGGTCCTGGAGGTGACGGACGGGGCGGACGGGGCGCCGGCGGCCCCGAGGGGCGAAGGCGCCGGGGTGTCGGCCGGAGAGGTGCCGACCGGCCGGCTCCGCGTGGCGCGCCGGGCCCTGTCCGACATCGCGTCCCTGTCGGCGGCACTCAGGGGGCTCGACGAACGGATGGTCGTGCTCGGCCGGAGCGTCTTCCGGGCCGACGACGTCGCCATGCCGTCGGCGTTCGCCGCCCTGCGCGGCGTGCCGGTGCTGCTGGTCGGAGAGCCGGCCGGCGGGGAGGGGTCGGAGGCAGACGAGGCGGCCTGAGGCGGATGTCCGCTTCCAGGGCGCGCGTCCGTCTGCTTACATGACCGCCGAGGTTCGGGGGCGCGAGCGTGCAGCGAAAGGTCACTGTCATCCTGGCCGCCGACGTGGTCGGCTTCTCCCGCCTCGTCGCCGAGGACGAGGAGGAGAGCCTGCGCCGGCTGATGTCGTACCGCGAGGTGTTCGACGAGTTCGTCGAGCAGCATGGCGGGCGGATCTTCAACACCGCCGGCGACGCGGTGCTGGCGGAGTTCCGGTCCTCGGTCGAGGCGGTGCGGGCGGCGATCGACATCCAGGAAACGCTGAGGATGCGGAACTTCGCCTATCCGCCGTCCCGGCACATGCAGTTCCGCATCGGCATCACCGTCGGCGACGTCATCGAGCGCGACGGCGACCTGCTCGGCGACGCGGTCAACCTCGCGGCCCGGCTGCAGGGGCTGGCGGTGCCGGGCGGGGTGTGGATCTCGCGCTCTGTGCACGAGCAGGTGGCCGGCAAGCTGTCGCTGTCGTTCCGCGACCTCGGCGCCCAGTCGGTGAAGAACATTCCCACCCCGGTGCACGTCTACGCGGTGATGCCCGACGAGGCGGGTGGCGTAACCGCGGTGCCGGTGAAGACCGAAACCGCGCCAGCCGCGCCGGCCCCGGTGCCGCCGCGCGGCTTGCGGCGATGGCCGATCTTCGCGGCGGTGGCAGGCGCGGTCGCGGTGTTGGTGGCGGTGCTCATGGCGGCGGGATGGTACGCCATCGACGGGAGACCGGGCGGGACCGGCCCGGACCGCGTGGCGGACGGTGCGCCGGTTTCGCAGGCCGGGCCGGCGCAGGCGGCCGGCGACCTCCCGTTCGTCGCCGAGCAGATCCCGTTCCTGCGCGAGGACAACCGCAACGACATCAAGGACGGCTATGTCGGCGCGCGCGGCGACAAGGCGCTGGCGCTGAACCGCTACGGCTACGGCTTCGTGGTCGCCGAGCCCGACCTGGAGACCGCCCGGCGCAAGGCGCTCGACTCGTGCCGCCAGTCGACGGGCGAGGCCTGCGAGATCTACGCGGAAGGCGACGAACTGGTGTGGCCGCATCCGCTGCCGCCGCTGCCGCCCGAGCCGTGGCTGCGCGGCGTTCCCGGCGAGGCGATGCCGTTCGATCCCGAGCGGGTGCCGTTCGTGCGGGAGGCGGACGAGGAGCTGATCGCGAGCTTCGCCGGGCGGCCGCTGCCGCGCGCGCTGTCGGTAAACGACGACGGCTATATCGGCATGAGCTGGGGCGGGGCGGCGGCGCAGGATCCCATCCGCCGCTCGCTCGAGTATTGCGGCGACCGGTCGGGCAGCGCCTGCCTGCTGGTCGCGGTGGACGAGACGTTCGTGGTCGGCCTGCCCGAGAGCTACGCGATCACCGGACTGTTCCGCCCGAAGACCGACGACGCGTTCACGCCGCAGCAGCGGGCGGACCTGGCAGGCCTCTACGCGGGCTCGGACTGGCGCGCCGTGGCCGTCGGCAGCGGCGGATACGGCGTGACGGTCGGGCGGGCAAGCGAGGCCGAGGCGGTCGCCGCGGCGATGGCGGACTGCGCACGCACCGGCGAACAGTGCCGGGTCCACGCGATCAATGCGTTCCGGGTGGCGCGGCGCGACTGACCGGCGTCGAGCTTGCACCGATACTCCGGCTTCACCAGTATGGGTGACAAAACGGCAACGATTGTCGGCCATGGTTCCCGGAGGCGCACCGACGGGTGCGGCACAATGCTCGGCACCGGCCGGGCTCCGGACCGGGGGAAACGGACGCGATGGAACAGATCCGCACGAAAGTCTGCGTCGTCGGCGGCGGCCCGGCGGGCGTCATGCACGGGCTGCTGCTGGCGCGGGCCGGGGTCGAAGTCACCGTGCTGGAGAAGCACGCCGACTTCTTCCGCGACTTCCGCGGCGACACGATCCATCCCTCGACGCTGGAGGTGATGCACGAGCTCGGCATCCTCGACGATTTCCTGAAGGTGCCGCACGAGAAGACGCCGACGGTGGGCGCCCGCTTCGGCGAGTTCGAGACCACCGTCGCGGACTTCACCCACCTTCCCACCCACTGCAAGTTCATCGCCCTGATGCCGCAGTGGGACTTCCTCAACTTCCTGGCCGACTACGGCAAGCGCTACCGGACCTTCGACATGCGCATGCAGACCGAGGCGACCGGCGTCATCGAGGAGGACGGCAAGGTGGTCGGGGTGCGGGCGACGTCGCCGTCATCGCCGACCCCAGGGGAGATGGAGATCCGGGCCGACCTGGTGGTGGCGGCGGACGGCCGCCATTCGACGATCCGGGACGTCACCGGCTTCGTGTCGGAGGAACTCGGGGCGCCGATGGACGTGCTGTGGTTCCGCATGCCGCGCAATCCGGCCGACCCGGACCGCACGACGTTCTTCTTCGAGGCGGCCCATATCGTCATCCTGCTCAACCGCGGCGACTACTGGCAGATCGCCTACATCATCCCGAAGGGCGGCCTGGAGCATCTGAAGGCGGAGGGAATGGACGCCTTCCACCGCCAGCTGATCCAGATCGCGCCGTTCTTCCGGGACAGGGTGTCGGAGATCGGCGACTGGGAGCAGATCAAGCTCCTGTCGGTGCAGGTCGACCGGCTGAAGACATGGCACAGGCCGGGACTGCTGCTGATCGGCGACGCCGCGCACGCGATGTCGCCGATCGGCGGCGTCGGCGTGAACCTGGCGGTGCAGGACGGGGTGGCGGCTGCGAACCTGCTGGCGGCGAAGCTGCGCGCCGGCACCGTCACCGACGCCGACCTCGCCGCGGTGCAGAAGCGCCGGGAGTTCGCGGTCAAGGTCACCCAGAAGATGCAGGTGATGATCCAGAACCATGTCATCAGTCCGCTGCTGTCGGAGACCGACGACCTGAAGCCGCCGCTGCCGGTGCGGCTCGCCGACAGGTTCCCGATGCTGCGCCGCCTGCCGGCGCGGATCATCGGCATGGGCGTGCGCCCCGAGCACGTCAGGCTGTCCGAGGACCCGGCGGCACTGGCGGAGCCAACGACCGGCCGATAGCTCCGGCGCGGTCCGTGTCCGGTGCAAGCGGCCGCCGGCCTGTCGGGCTGCAACGGCAGTCTCCGGAAAGACGCCGCGATGCGAGTTCTATTCCGATTGCGGAAATTCGGGTTCCGTGGTGTGATTCCGGTCGGCCGAACCGGCCAGTCCCGACACTGGAGGACATCCATGCGGACCTTGCGCGCTGTCGTGCTGTCGGCATGTCTGGCCGCGGGAGCGTCGGCGGTGGCCGCCGGCGTATCGGCCGCGGAACTGGTGAAGACACAGCCGCCCTGTCCGGGGGTCTGCGTGAGCATGGGGGCGGGCGACACGACCGTCGTCGCGCGAAAGATCAGTTTCGATGCGCCGCGCAAGGGCACTGCCGTCGTGACCTTCCACGGCACGCTCTACTGCCTGAGCAACAGGGCGCTCCAAACGAATTTCATCATCTATTCCCAGATCGTCATCAAGGGCGCGCCCGACCCGGAAGGTCCCTCCGGGCTGAGCTTCATCGAATCCGTCGAGCCGTATGACGGCAACTCAAGGACGGTCAGCTTCAACCTCGCCTCGACGCGCGTGTACAATGTGGGAAAGCCGGGAAAGCGCACCTACCAGTTCAAGCTGGCGCCGTTCGGCATGCCCGCGGACGCAGGATGCAGCGTCTACAGCGGGGCCTTCACGGTGCAGTTCTCCTCCTGAGCGTTCCTCGGCGGTTCACGTCCCGGCGGCCGACCCGGGCAGCATCTCCCGGGCGCGTTCGAGGGCGGTCCTGAAGTCGGGAGCCAGATGGATGCCGTCGCCCGGGTGCAGGACGTGCATGGCGATCAGCGTGCGCCTCGGCTGGCGCTGCAGGCCGGAAAGGATCACCGTCGAGCCGCCACGCCGGGCATGGGCAAGGAATTCCCGCAGCTTGGCGGCGCCGCTCGAATCGATCAGCGGCACCTCGCGCATCCGCAGGACGTAGACCGCGGGCGGCTTGCCGATGCGGTCCATGGTCTCGGCGAGCCGCAGCGCGACGCCGAAGAACAGCGGGCCGCGCATCTCGAACACCTGGACGCCGTCGGGCAGGTCGTCGGCCTCGCGGCGACCGGCCCGGCCGGAGACAGCCTCCTCCTCCTCGTCGCCCTCGATGATCGTCGCGCCGGGCTGGCCGATCGCCACGACCTCGCTCATCCGGTGCATGAACAGGACGGCGGACAGCACGACGCCGACCTCGATCGCCACGGTCAGATCGACCAGAACGGTCAGCGCGAAGGTCACCAGCAGCACCAGCCGGTCGCCGATCGGCGCCGTCATGAGCTGCCGGAACCGGTCGATCTCGCTCATGTTCCAGGCAACGACGACCAGCACCGCGGCGAGGGCCGCCAGCGGAATGTAGGAGGCGAGCGGTGCGGCGACGAGCATGAACAGCATCAGGAACACCGCGTGCAGCATGCCCGAGACCGGGCTGCGGGCGCCGGAGCGGATATTGGTCGCGGTGCGGGCGATCGCCCCGGTCGCCGGCAGGCCGCCGACCAGCGCCGAGGCCGAGTTTGCGATGCCCTGCGCGACGAGTTCGCAGTTCGAGCGGTGACGGCGACCGGTCATGCCATCGGCGACCATCGCCGACAGCAGCGATTCGACGCCGGCCAGGAAGGCGATGGTGAAGGCGCTCGGCAGCAACTCGGCGATCCGTCCGAGACTGATCTCGGGAAAGCTGAACGTCGGCAGGCTGCCGGGGATGCCGCCGAAGCGCGAGCCGATGGTCTCGACCGGCAGCCCGAACAGGACGGCGGCAAGCGAGCCGACGACGACGGCGACCAGGAAGCCGGGCGCCTTCGGCGCGTAGATCCGCAGGGCGACGATGAGGGCGAGCGCCCCTGCGGCGACGGCCAGCGACGCCAGGTCGAGCGTGCCGCGCGCCAGCCACATAGCGTGCCACTTGTCGACGAACTCGGCGGGCACCTCCGCCATCTCCAGGCCGAACAGATCCTTGACCTGGCTCGAAAAGATGATGACGGCGATGCCGGCGGTGAACCCGGTGACGACTGCGTCGGGGATGTACTTGATCCAGGTCCCGAAGCGGGCGAGGCCGGCGACGATCAGCATCAACCCGGCCATCAGCGTGGCGAGAATCAGCCCGTCATAGCCGAACCGGTCGATGACGCCGTAGACCACGACTACGAAGGCGCCGGTCGGGCCGCCGATCTGGAAGCGGCTGCCGCCGAGGGCGGAGATCAGGAAGCCCGCGACGACGGCGGTGACCAGGCCCTGCGCCGGCGCCGCCCCGGACGCGATGGCAAGCGCCATGGCAAGCGGCAGGGCGACGATCGCGACGGTGAGGCCTGAGATCGCGTCGTGGCGCAGGTCGACCAGGCGGTAGCCCTCGCGAAGCGTGATGACCAGCTTCGGGACGAACAGCTTCCAGTCCGACGACTGGCGGTGCGGGGCCGTCAGGTCGCTCATGCGCCTAACGTGGGCTCTGTGCCGACCCGTCCCGTGCCGGCGGCGTCCTCAGCCTGACGCCGCGGCCGCCGGCCGGGCTCTGCGCGTTCTCGCCGATAAGCTCGACGCCGAGATCCTCCAGGGCGGCGATGACCTTGGTCAGCGTCTCGACCACACCGCGGACATGGCCCTCGCTCGCCTCCATGCGCTGGATCGTCGCCAGCGAGACCCCGGAACGTTCCGCGAGCGTCTTCTGGTCGATGCCGAGCAAGGCTCGGGCGGCGCGCATCTGGCCGGCGGATATCATTCTGCCCCCTGGAGGTTCAGCTGCCGTCTGGTGCCACAAGTGTTGGGGTCAGTCAATCAATAATGATATATCAGACCTCAATATTGAGTGCTGCAACCTGCTTGCGCTGGCGCAAATCGGCCGCCGCAGGGTGCGGCTACACTTTCCCGGATCGAAGCGCGAGGGAGAGTGCGATGTTCGAGCGCCTGCAGAAGAACCGCGAACGCCATGCCAAGCTGATGGGAGAGATGATGCGCCGCTTCGGCGTGCTGGAGAGCGGCGATATGTCGATGACCGGGGCCGTCAACCTGGAGCGGGCCGCGCGCACGTGCCTCGGATGCGGTTCGGCCGGCGACTGCGGGCGCTGGATGGCGCAGACCGACGGCCCGGCGGGAGCCGAGGCCTTCTGCCCGAACGCGCGGATCTTCGCGGAGCTGGCGGCCTGACGAAGCCGGGCCGCCGGTAGACGTTCAGACGGCGGATCGGCGGCCGGGGTCTACCCTGACCGGCCGATCGACGACTCCGAAATGCACTGGCTCAGCAACGCTCCCTGAACCTTGAGGGCGAAGGTGGCGAGAGAACATCCGTTCTCGACACCCGTGATCCCGCAGGCGATCGGCGTCTGGTCCGAAGAGGCAGGATTCGTTCCGTCGGGGCTGAGCGGGGTGTTGTTGCGGAGCTGGTCCATCGTCTGGGCCCGCAGCACGACCTTGACGAACGGTTGCCTGCTCGTGTCGTCGCGCCACAGCTCCAGGGCGATGCCGGCGCCGGGAGGGACCTCGTTCTGCTGGTAGCCGTCGAGGAACCAGGAGAGACCAAGCAACCCGGCGATGTTCAGCAGATTGTTGTCATGGGCAACGATCAGCGAGAACACCGGCCCCTGTCCCTGTGCCGCGGCCTGCAGGGCGGTCAGCGCGCGGTTCATCAGGTTCGATCCCAGCACCGCCGCGCCATACGGATTGGCATTGCCCGACCAGAAGTTGAGGGCGTGGGTCATGTTGATGTGGCTGATCTCCTGCGGCCCCTGGATCCGTCCCCAGCCGACGTCCCGCATCCGAAACCGGTTGGCGTACTCCATCAGAAAGTTCTCGGAAATGTTGGTCGCGCCATCCAGAGCGACGCTCGCCGGCAGGTCGGACAGGGTGCACCTGCGCTTGCCAACGAATTTCCTGCACAAGCTGGGCTTGCAGCAATCGAGGACATCCTGAAGCTTCTCGAGAGACGGGCGGTAGGCTTCGAACACGATCTCGGGATTCGAGCCGAGCAGGGCATCCTGGGAGGCATCGTACGGGCCTGCCTCGAGTTCGCAGACCCCGGCCTTGACCGGGTCGATCAGCGGATCGGTCGTCCCCTGCGCCACGTGCGTGACCGGATAGCTGCAGCCGGGCGTCATTCCGTCCATCAGCTTCCGCGCCGTCCTGATCGTCCGCTGATCGGAGTCAGAGTGCACCCAGACCTGGCTCCTGGCCAGACAGCCGGTGCCGGGGAGCAGGCCGGCCTGCTGGTAGAGCTGCCCGTAGAAGGCCCCGAAGGTCTGCGCGGTCAGGGCGCCTCGGGGCGTCAGCTTTCCCGGGTCCACCTTGAAGTCCGGCCATTCGTCCCTCGACATCGCGGTGTAGGGGATCGAGGTGCCCGTAAAGTTTCCCGTCAGCGGCGATCGAATGCTGTGCCGGTTGATCAGGACCACCGCTTCGAGCGTCTGGCTGCCTGCCGCCGCCTGTGCTTCGTGGCCCAGCGCCATAAGGGCGCAGCAGATCAGCAAGGCGTTCCACAGATTTCTCATTGGCGTCTCCGGGGGGCAGTCCAGGGAAAGGAGGACGTGACTTAACGGAAGGTATCGCATGGTAGTGGACAGCGCATCGATTTTTTCGGGCGCGGGCGGGGCCCGGGCCACGCAAATGTGACGAGCGGTGAGGCGGCCCGCAGCTTGCCGGTTGCGGTGCCGAACCACATGTTGACGCCGCTCCACCGAGCGCCTCGAAGGAAGGCAGGGCCGGATGACCCAGGCGACCAACACGTTCTACGAACAAATCCCGACCGTCGACCGGTTCGAGGATGTCGGCGATACCGCACGCTACATACCGCTTCCCGCCGGCTGGCTGGTGGGGGTGGCGGACGTGGAGAGCTCGACCAAGGCGATCGCGGAGGGTCGCTACAAGGCGGTCAACATGGTCGGCGCCTCGGTCATCGCGGCAATGATGAACGCGCTACAGTCGCGCGACTTTCCGTTCGCCTTCGGCGGCGACGGCGCGTCGATCGCGGTGCCGCCGGACGCCGCCGGTCCTGCCGCCGATACGCTGGCGGCGGTGCGTCGGTATGCGCGGGACTCGCTCGCCCTGACGCTGCGCGTGGGCCTCGTGCCCGTCGAGACGATCCGCGCCGCCGGCCATGACGTGCGGGTGGCGAGATTCAGCGCCTCGCCGGACGTGTCCTTCGCCCTGTTTGCCGGCAACGGCGTCAACTGGGCGGAGACCGAGTTGAAGGCCGGCAGACTGGAGGAGCCGGTGCTGCCGCCCGATGCGTGGCCGGACCTGACCGGTCTGTCCTGCCGGTGGGAGCCGATCGAGGCGCGCAACGGACGCATCCTGTCGCTGATTGCCGTTCCGACCGCCATGGCGAGCGAGCGGGCCTTCGCGGACCTGGTGAGCCGCATCTCCGAGATCGCCAACGCGGCGCCCGACAGCGCGGTGCCGGTCTCGGCCGAAGGCATGAACCCGGCCCTGTCGCGGATCGGTCTGCGCATGGAGGCGAGAAGCCGCAGGGGGGCGGTCGGCATCGCGGCGGCCTATCTGAAGCTGCTCGCGCTGTCGGCATTCGCCTGGGTGCTCTTCAACAGCCACCGTCCGCTGGGCGGGTTCGACCCCGACGCCTACAAGGTCAAGAGCATCCAGAACTCGGACTTCCGGAAGTTCGACGACGGGCTGCGGATGACGCTGGATTGCGATGCCTCGGTCGAGGGCGCGATCCGCGAGGAACTGGAGGCGGCGCATGCGGCGGGGATCGCCAACTACGGGCTGCACGTCCAGGACGCCGCGCTGATGACCTGCCTGGTGCCGTCGGTCATGACGGACGACCACATGCACTTCATCGACGGTGCAGCGGGCGGCTACGCACAGGCCGCCGTCATGATGAAGCAGCAGATGACACCGCCGGCGGCGGCCGCATAGCGCGCCGCGTTCAGCGGGAGGCGGCGCCTTCGGCGCCAGGCCGCGCTCCCGCCCGCGCAGCCCGGCCGCGTTCGTACCAGGGCCTGCTGGCGTTCACGACCCAGACGAGCGACAGCATCACCGGAACCTCGATCAGCACGCCGACCACGGTTGCGAGCGCCGCGCCCGACTGGAAGCCGAACAGGCTGATCGCGGCGGCAACCGCGAGCTCGAAGAAGTTGCTCGCCCCGATCAGCGCCGAGGGGCCGGCGACACAGTGGACTTCGCCGGTGGCACGGTTGAGCAGGTATCCGATCCCGAAGATGAAGTAGGCCTGCAGCAGGATCGGCACCGCCAGCAGCGCGATGATCAGCGGCTGGGCAAGGATCTGCTCGCCCTGGAACGCGAACAGCAGCACCAGGGTTGCCAGCAGCGCCGCGATCGACATCGGCTGCAGCCTTGCCAGGAACGCGGCGAACGGCTCCTCGCCGCGGCGCAGGATGACGCGGCGCAGGACCTGGGCGATCACGACGGGGACCAGGATGTAGAGCACCACCGACAGGACCAGGGTGTTCCACGGCACGGTGATCGCCGACAGGCCCAGCAGCAACGCGACGATCGGCGCGAAGGCGAACACCATGATCGCGTCGTTGAGCGCGACCTGGCTGAGCGTGAAATGCGGCTCGCCGTCGGTGAGGTTGCTCCAGACGAACACCATCGCCGTGCAGGGCGCCGCGCCGAGCAGGATGAGCCCGGCGATGTAGCTGTCGATCTGGACCTCGGGCAGCCACGGCCGGAACAGCCAGCCGATGAAGATCCAGCCGAGCAGCGCCATGGTGAACGGCTTCACCGCCCAGTTGGCAAACAGCGTCACCCCGATGCCGCGCCAGTGCTCGCCGACCCCGGCCAGTGCGGCGAAATCGATCTTCAGCAGCATCGGGATGATCATCAGCCAGATCAGCACCGCCACGGGCAGGTTGACGTGGGCGACCTCCATGGCGCCGAGGCGCTGGAAGACAGCGGGCAGGAAATGGCCGAGCGCAACCCCGACGACGATGCACAGGGCGACCCACACGGTCAGAAATCGTTCGAAGACGGTCACGCTCTGCTACTCTCGTCAGGCTGCGGATTCGCCCCGCGGCGCCGCCGCAGCGGGTGTGTTTCCTATGGTGTCCAGGCGTTCCTGCAGGGCCAGGCGGTCGAGCGAACGAAGGGGCAGGCTGAGGAAGATCGACAGCCGCTGGTGGAGCATCCGGTAGGTGTCGGCGAAGGCGGCCCGCCTGACCGCTTCCGGGCCTTCGACGGCGGCCGGGTCGGGCAGGCCCCAGTGGGCCGACATCGGCTGGCCGGGCCAGATCGGGCAGGGCTCGTTCGCCGCGTTGTCGCAGACCGTGAAGACGAAATCCATCGGCGGCGCGTCCGGGCCGGCGAACTCGTCCCACGATTTCGAGCGCAGGCCCTCGACGGGGTGGTTCAGTCCCCTGAGGAGATCGAGCGCGTAGGGGTGCGGCGCCGGCTTCGGATGGCTGCCCGCGGAGAAGGCTGTGAAGCGCGGCCGGCCGAGACGGTTCATGATCGCCTCGGCGATGATCGACCGGGCGGAGTTGCCGGTGCACAGGAACAGCACGTTGTAGCGTTCGGCGTCTGTGGTCATGGCGATACCTCGCAGTCCGAGCAGTTGGCGATGGCCTCCGACAGGCCGCCGCAGATCTCCGGATGACCGTCGCAGCAGTCCTCCGTCAGGTGCACCATCAGGCGGCGCATCTCCTCGATCGCGACGGCGTAGAAGATATTGCGGCCGCGTCTCCAGCTCGTGACAAGGCCGGCCTTCTCCAGCTGCCCGATGTGAAAGGACAGGGCCGAGGGCTGCAGCGCGCACTCGCCTGCCAGGACGCCGGCCGGCAGGCCCGAGGGACCGGCGCGCATCAGACGCCGGAACAAACCCAGGCGATGGGTCTGGCCAAGCGCGGCAAGTCGTTCGACGGCGAGTTCGTGTTCCATATTTCAATGATACAATAAATATTGAAATGTCAATCGGAAAAACCCTGGAGCGACGGAAGCTGCCACGCGGTCGGTTGCGCTCGTGACACCGCGTTTCGGGCGGCTTTCGGGGAACCGCCCCGGATTCCGCGGGTTTTGCGGGAGGCGAGCGCCCTCAAATCATCGTGAGGACCGGTCCCGGAACAATGGGCAGAGGGTGTCGTTGACCCACCATCGAAACGATGTGGCCGACGCGCCTCGTCGGAAATTCATCAATCAAGAAACGAGGTTCTACAATGCGTAAGCTCCTGACAGGCACTGCCATGGCCGTGATGTTCGCCGCCGCTCCGGCGCTGGCCGACAGCACCACGAAGGCCAGCGGCGAACTCGTGACGTCGCCCACCGTCGAGAACCAGGCCGTCTCCAAGCCGGCCGACATCACCGGCAGCGCCGGCGGCACGAGCGTCGAGACCGGCACCAAGGCGACGACCGCCGGGTCGAGCGCGATCACCGGTGCGGACGGCGAGCCGCAGGGCTCGGTCGACATGAAGGCCGGCGCCGAGACCGGCACGACCCTGAAGACCGGCAAGCCCGCCACCACCGCCGGCGGCGAGGTGGTCCCGGACACGAACCAGGACCCGGTCAGCTCCGACGATTCGTAATTCGGAAGCTTCACCGTACCTTCGGGTAGCAGAAACGCCCGGCGCCAGCAGCGCCGGGCGTTTCGCCATGTTCAGCCCAATCCGATTGCGCTCAGTTGCGTTCGATCAGTTCGTCGACCCAGCGGGCGAACATTGGAACGTTCGTGTAGACGCCGTACTTGTCGGGCTGGGCGCAGCCGAAGCCCCAGCTGACGATACCCGCCTGGACCCGCCACTCCCCGTCTTCCCTGACCAGCAGAGGACCGCCTGAGTCGCCCTGGCAGGCATCCTTGCCGCCTTCCCTGTAGCCGGCGCAGATCATCCTCGCCGTTATCTCGCCGTTGTAGGCCTGCGGGCTGTTGCAGGTCTCCCGGCTGACGAAGGGCACCTTCACCTCCCGAAGGTTGATCGGCAGCACCTTCTTCGTGGTGCTGGTGTTGCCCCAGCCGGTGACCGTGGTCATCCTGCCGGGCACCACGTACTTCAATCCGAACGCGCGGGCCGCCATCCGGTAGGTCTCCGGATTCCTGACCCTGGTCTTCATCTTGATGACGGCGATGTCGTAGTCGTAGGTCTTCGGATCCCATTCGCTGGCGATCCAGATGTCGGCCACCGCATGCCGCCGGCCGCCCTTCTTCAGGGACTGGGTACCGGTGAGGATCTCGACATCCGCGACCGACTTCAGGAAGTCGACGCAGTGCGCCGCCGTCAGAACCCAGCGCGGGCGGATCAGCGAGCCGCCGCAGAACTGGGCCTTCCGGTTGTCGGAATACCTGGACTGCAGCAGGGCGACCTGTCCCGGCCACTTGCCCTTGCGGGCCTTCCTGCCGCCAATGATTTCGGGATTGGGGGCGACCTCCTCGCCCAGGACCCGCGTCATGACCGCGGCCTGGCGATGGGCGACGATGTCGCGGAAACTCAGACCGTAGTCGACGTCGGAGGCCCCCTTGCCGGGCACGAGAGCCGTGAAAGGATCCGATGCCGGCTGCGCCGCAACGGGCGCAGTGCTTATCGCGATCGACGAAATGGCGAGCAGGATCCCCGCCCGCAATGAAATGCGCAGACGCATGTTCACTCCAATGGAAGCTCGATACCGGTTGCAGACACGGCAGATCGATATGGTTGATCGAGGCACCCCCGGCAGTCGCAAACTACCGGAGGGACAGGAGAATCTAATCGGGAGGCCAAATCCTGCCTAGTGAATAGTTGGAGGTGGCCCGGCCGCGCCGCTATTCGTTCCGGCTATAGGAAAGCCGCTGCGGCAACGGCCGACGTGCGGTGATGCCCGCTGCCATCCCGCCTGCCGAATCCGGCCGCGGGCGCCAAATTGCGCCTATTGCTCCGGGGCAGCCGATCGCCTATGTCGAAGCCGATTTCCCGAGACAGCGGACGACGGAGTTTGGGCAGCCATGGCGCGCCAGTTCATCTATCACATGCAGGGCCTGACGAAGACCTACACGGGCGGCAAGAAGGTCCTGGAGGGCATCAACCTGAGCTTCTATCCCGACGCCAAGATCGGCGTCCTGGGACCAAACGGCTCGGGCAAGTCGACGCTGCTGCGCCTGATGGCGGGCCTGGACACGGAGTTTTCGGGCGAGGCGTGGCTCGCAGAGGGGGCGACCTGCGGATACCTGCCGCAGGAGCCGCAGCTCGACGAGTCGAAGGACGTGCGCGGCAACGTCATGGAGGGCGTGGCGGCCAAGCAGGCGATCCTCGACCGATACAACGAACTGATGATGAACTACTCCGACGAGACGGCGGACGAGGCTGCCAAACTGCAGGACGACATCGACCGCCTGAACCTGTGGGACCTCGACAGCCAGGTGGAGCAGGCGATGGACGCGCTGCGCTGCCCGCCGCCCGATGCCGACGTCGGGCCGCTGTCGGGCGGCGAGCGCCGCCGCGTGGCGCTGTGCCGGCTGCTGCTGGAGCAGCCCGACCTGCTGCTGCTCGACGAGCCGACCAACCACCTCGACGCGGAGACCGTGCACTGGCTGGAGAACCACCTGCGCGAGTATCCCGGCGCCATCCTGATCGTCACCCACGACCGCTACTTCCTCGACAACGTCACCGGCTGGATCCTCGAGCTCGACCGAGGCCGGGGAATCCCCTACCAGGGCAACTATTCCGCCTATCTGGAGAAGAAGGCCAAGCGCATGGCGCAGGAGGGCCGCGAGGACGCCGCCCGCGAGCGCGCGCTGAGCCGCGAGCGCGAATGGATCGCCGCCAGCCCGCGGGCGCGGCAGGCCAAATCCAAGGCGCGCATCCAGGCCTATGACGAACTGCTCAGGCAGAACGAGGAGCGGATGCGCTCCGGCGACGCGCAGATCGTCATCCCGCCGGGCCCGCGGCTCGGCGACGTCGTCATCAATGTCGAGCACCTGTCGAAGGGCTACGGCGACAGGCTGCTGATCGACGACCTGACGTTCAAGCTGCCGCCAGGCGGCATCGTCGGTGTGATCGGACCGAACGGCGCCGGCAAGACGACGCTGTTCCGCATGTTCACGGGGCAGGAGGCCCCGGACTCGGGCGAGATCGACCTCGGCGAAACCGTCAAGCTCGGATATGTCGATCAGAGCCGCGACGCACTCGACCCCAACAAGACGGTCTGGGAAGAGATCTCCGGCGGCAGCGAGCTGATCGAGCTGGGCAAGCGCGAGGTCAATTCGCGCGCCTACACCTCGGCGTTCAACTTCAAGGGCGGCGACCAGCAGCAGAAGGTCGGTTCGCTGTCGGGCGGCCAGCGCAACCGCGTGCACCTGGCCAAGGTGCTGAAGTCGGGCGCCAACGTGCTCCTGCTCGACGAGCCGACCAACGATCTCGACACCGAGACGCTTTCGGCGCTGGAGGACGCGCTGGAGGACTTCGCCGGCTGCGCCGTCGTGATCAGCCATGACCGCATGTTCCTCGACCGGCTGGCCACGCACATCCTCGCCTTCGAGGGCGACAGCCACGTCGAGTGGTTCGAGGGCAACTTCGAGGACTACGAGGAAGACAAGAAGCGGCGGCTCGGCGCCGACGCGGTGATGCCGAAGCGGATCAAGTACAAGCGGCTGACAAGGGCCTGAGGAGGCCGATCCGCTGGACGCAGGGCCACAATTCGGCGATCCTGAAGGAATGACGGATACCGGGAACATCGTGCCGGAGTATCTGCGCCACATCCGCAATGCCGTGGACGACGTGCGAGAAGACATGCGCGAGGTCAAGACCAGGCTCGGCATCCTCGAAAACCGGTATGCCGGTCTCTCCGGCCGGCTCGACCGGCTGGACAGCCGGGTCGAACGCATCGAGACGCGCCTGAACCTGGCGGAGGCCTGACAAGCCTCAGTGCCGTCCTGGTCCCCCTCCCAGTACCTGAAGTTCGAGGACCAGCGCACCCGGCCGGCGGCGGAGCTGGTCGCGCGGGTGCCGCTCGAGGCCGCGAAGAAGATCGTCGACATCGGCTGCGGGCCAGGCAACTCCACCGAACTGCTGGTCAACCGCTGGGCGGATGCGGCGGTGTCCGGCTTCGATACCTCGGACGACATGCTCGAGGCGGCGCGCAGGCGTCTTCCCGGCTGCCGCTTCTTCACGGCGGACGTGGCAGGATGGTCGCCCGACGGCGACGAGGATCTGCTCTACTCGAACGCCGTGTTCCAGTGGGTGCCGGGGCATCTCGACGTGCTGGAGCGCCTCCTGGCCGCCCTGAAGCCGGGCGCCGTGCTCGCCGTGCAGATGCCGGACAACCTCGGCGAGCCGAGCCACGTCGCGATGGCGGAGACGGCTGCCGACGGGCCGTGGGCGGACCGGCTGGAGGCCGCCGGCCTGGCGCGCGACCCGCTGCCGGGCAAGGAGGTCTACTACGACCGGCTCGCACCCTGGTCGGCGAGCTTCGACATCTGGCACACGATCTATACCCATCCCCTCGACGGCGCAGCGGCGATCGTCGAGTGGGTGAAGGGCACCGGGCTCCGACCCTACGTCGATCCGCTCGACGAGGGCGATCGGCAGGCCTTCCTGGCGGCCTACGAAAGCCGGATCGCGGCGGCCTATCCGGTTCGGTCCGACGGCAAGGCGCTGCTCTGGTTTCCGCGGCTGTTCCTGGTCGCGGTCCGCAACGGGCGGGTCGCTCCTACAGGTCCATGAACAGGGCGATTGCCGCGCATGTGGCGATCCCGACGATGATGTTCATCGGAACGCCGACCTTCAGGAAGTCCGTGAACCGGTAGTTGCCGGCGCCGTAGACGAGCGTGTTCGTCTGGTAGCCGATGGGTGTGGCGAAGCTGGCGCTGGCGCCGAACATGACCGCCACCACGAAGGCGCGGGGATCGACGCCGAGGGACTGGGCAAGGCCGATCGCCAAGGGCGTGACGATGACGGCGACGGCATTGTTGGTCGCCATCTCGGTGAGGACCGAGGTCAGCGTGTAGAGCGCCAAGAGCAACAGGATCGGCGAGGTGCCCTGCAGCACAGGCGAGATCGCGTCGACGATGAGCTTTATCGCGCCGGAATTCTCCAGGCCGATGCCGATCGCGAGCATCGCGAAGATCAGCAGCAGCACGCTGCCGTTGATCGACCCGAGCGCCTCGTCGAGATCGATGCAGCGGGTCAGCAGCAACACGGTTGCCGCGATCAGCGCCAGCCCGCCGATGTCCATCACGTTCAGCGCCGCCATTGCCACCACGGCGACCAGCGCGGCTATGGCAAGCGGCGCCTTGGCCCGGCGATAGGCACGCGCCTTGGTCTGCGAGATGGTGACGAATTCGCTGTCGGATGCGAGCGCGGCCAGGGCCGACGGCCTGCCCTCGAGCAGCAGCAGGTCGGCCGGGCGCAGCCGCACCGAAGCCAGGTTCGGACCGGCAATGTGCTGATGACGATGAATCGCCAGCGGCACGATACCGTACCGTCCCGGCAGGTCGTGGTCGCTCAGCGTGTGGGCGGGACCGTGCGGCGAGGTGGCGACCACCGCCTCCACGACCAGCGTGTCGGTCTTCTCGAGCCGGTCCTGCCGCCGCTTCGTGGCACCGACCGAGATCCCGTACATGTCGTTCAGGGTGAGCACCTCGGCGGACGGGGCGAGCAGGATCAGGCGGTCGCCCGCCTCGATCTGCACCTCGGCGAGGTTTTCGCGCAGCGTGCCCGTGCGACGCTGAACGCCGATGACGCGCACCCCGCCGATCTTGAATTCGGTCAGCGCGCCGATCTTCTCGCCGACCATGTCGGAGTCCTGGTGCACGGTGACCTCGGTCAGGAAGGTCTGTTCGTCTTCCTTCTGGATGGCATCGGGAAGTTCGGACTGCGAGGGCAGCAGCCGCTGTCCGATTACCATCATGTATCCGATGCCGACGAGCGCGGTGACGATGCCGATCGGCGTGATCTCGAAGATCGAGAACGGCGCCAGTCCGCCCTGCCGGGCGACGCCGTCGACGAGCAGGTTTGTCGAAGTGCCGATCAGCGTGCACGTGCCGCCGAGGATGGTCGCGTAGGACAGCGGGATCAGCAGACGGGAGGGCGACGAGCCGACCGACATCGCCAGGCGGATGACGATCGGAATGAGAACGATCACCACCGGCGTGTTGTTGACGAAGGCCGACGCCGCCATCGCGCCGAGAAGCACGGAGGCGAGCGCAAAACCGGGGCTCCGCGCCGCCTTCGCGATGGCGAACGAGGCGACGGCCTCGAGCAGCCCGGTCCGCACCAGCGCCCCGGACAGGACGAACATCGCCGCGATGGTTATCGGGGCGTGATTGGAGAAGACCCCGATCATCTCGTCGGTCGTCAGAAAGCCGAGGCTGAGGAAGGCGATGGCCCCGACGCTGGCGATGACGGCCGGCGGGTACCGTTCCAGAACGAAGGCGACGAACAGCGCGATCAGCAGGGCCAGGCCGATAAACGCATTGTACTCATCAGGGAAGGGCATGATGCGGAGACCACACGAGGACAGGACGGATGTAAACGCACAAACCGTCGAAAACGCCATGCGGATTCTGAGGCCGGATTCCGGCCCCTGCCGCGCGATGCATCGCAGCAACACCCCCGGCCCCGCGGTCCGGCGCAGGCTTCGCCCTTCCAGGACCAGGCCAACGCGCTCGGCTCGCCGATCCACGCATAATGGATACATTGACCGGACCGGTGATCCGTGCTGCGCTGGCGCAATAGTTTGCCATCAGAACAATCGGAGGAACTCGCTCATGAAATGCATGATGACAACCGGCGCCGCCCTGGTGGCCCTGGCGATCGGAACCGGAGGGGCTTTCGCCGCCGACGTGACCCTGAAGGCCTCCCATCAATGGCCGGGCGGCAAGGGCGACGTCCGCGACGAGATGGTGCAGATCATCGCCCGCGAAGTTGCCAACGCCAATGTCGGCCTCGAGATCCAGGTCTATCCCGGCGCCTCGCTCTACAAGCCCGCCGAGCAATGGGGCGCCCTGACCAAGGGCCAGCTCGACATCTCGGCGTTCCCGCTCGACTACGCGTCGGGACGCGTTCCGCAGTTCTCGGCCACCCTGATGCCGGGCCTCGTGCGCAACCACGACCGCGCCAAGCGGATGAACGATTCGGACTTCATGGCAGACATCAAGAAACTGATCGAGGACAACGACGTGATCGTCGTGGCGGATGCCTGGCTCGCCGGCGCGTTCGCCTCGAAGAAGCAATGCATCACCGATCCGGCCTCGATGGAGGGGCAGGTGACGCGGGCCGCCGGACCGGCCTTCGAGCAGATGCTGGCGGCGGCCGGAGCCTCGATCGCCTCGATGCCGTCATCGGAAATCTACTCCGGCATGCAGACCGGGGTTCTCGACGCGGCCAATACCTCGTCGGGGTCCTTCGTCTCCTATCGTCTCTTCGAGCAGGTCAAATGCCTGACCGCGCCGGGAGCGAACGCGCTGTGGTTCATGTACGAGCCGATCCTGATGTCCAAGCGAAGCTGGGACGACCTGACCAAGGAGCAGCAGGACGCCATCATGGCAGCCGGCCAGAAGGCGGAGGACTTCTTCTTCGAGGAGGCCAAGAAGATCGACCAGGAGATGATCGACACGTTCAAGGAGAACGGCGTGGAGATCGTCGAGATGTCGGGCGACGACTACCAGGCCTGGCTCGAAATCGCCCAGGGGTCGTCCTACAAGAACTTCGAAGAGAACGTTCCGGGCGGCAAAGAGCTCATCGAAAAGGCGCTCGCCGTCGAATAGCACCGACGAATCCGGCGCCGGAGGGAGCGTTCGGCGCCGGTGGTTCTGCCGGTCGTCCAGGGCGCCGGTCCTGGGTGCCGGTCATCCAAGGGGGGAGACTACCGAATGCGGGCCTACGTGCGTGCAGTCAGCGCGGTGTCGCGACTCTGCGGGGTCGTGGCACTTCTGCTGCTGGTGGCGGCGATCCTCGTCGTCTGCGAGATGATCTTCGTCCGCTACGTGCTGAACGGATCGACCGTCTGGCAGACGGAGTTCGTCACCTACGCGATCGTCGCGGCAACTTTTCTCGGATCGCCTTCGGTCCTGCTGGAGCGGGGCCATGTCGGCGTCGACCTGCTTCCCGACGCGCTGGACGGCTCCGCGAAGACGGTCCTGCGCCTGGTCGCCGGGATCCTCGGCCTGCTGTTCTGCATCGCGCTGGCGTGGTCGGGCTGGCTCTACTTCCATGAGGCCCTGACGCGCGGCTGGAAGACGGCGACCGTCTGGGCGCTGCCCTTGTGGATACCGCTGCTGCCGATGCCGTTCGGCATCGGGCTGTTGTGCCTGCAATACGTGGCCGAGCTGATGAAGCTCACGGAACGCGACACCGGCGGGGTCGCGGCATGAGCCCGCTCGGCATGGGCGGCATCGTCCTCGTGGTCCTGCTGGTGCTGCTGTCGACCGGCATGCCGATCGCCTTCGCGCTGGGCCTCGTGTCCATCGCCGCGCTGATCCTGACCGAGGGCTTCGATTCGATCGAGATCGTCGGCGAGACCTTCTTCGGAGGGCTTGCGAGCTTCGCGCTGGTCTCGATCCCGATGTTCATCGTGATGGGTGCGGCGATCGCCTCCAGTCCGGCCGGCAAGGATCTCTACGAGGCGCTCGACCGGTGGCTGAACAGGGTGCCGGGCGGCCTGGTCCTGTCGAACATCGGGGCCTGCTCGATCTTCGCGGCGCTGTCGGGCTCGTCGCCGGCGACCTGCGCGGCGATCGGCAAGATGGGCATCCCCGAGATGGTCCAGCGCGGCTATCCGAAGTCGATCGCGGCCGGCTCGATCGCGGCCGGCGGGACGCTCGGCATCCTGATACCGCCGTCGGTGACGATGATCGTCTACGGCATCGCCACCGAGACCTCGATCGGCCGGCTGTTCATCGCCGGGCTGCTGCCGGGCCTGCTGCTGACCGTGCTGTTCATGATCTGGACGATCATCGCCTGCAAGTATGCCGGCTACAGCTTCGAGAAGATGGCGACGCGGTACTCGTTCCGCGAGCGCTTTCAGGCGCTGCCGCGGGTGCTGCCGTTCCTGCTGATCATCGTCGGGATCCTCTACGTGCTCTACGGCGGCGTCGCGACGCCGTCGGAGGCGGCCGGCGCCGGGGCGCTGTTCTGCATCGTGCTGGTCGCCGTCATCTACCGGATCTGGAAGCCCGGGCCCTTGCTGTCGGTGTTCCGGTCGTCGCTCAAGGAGTCGGTGATGATCATGATGATCATCGGCGCCTCGGAGCTGTTCGCCTTCACCCTGTCGTCGCTGTTCGTGACCCAGTCGATTGCCGGCTGGATCGGCGACCTCGACGTCAACCGCTGGGTGCTGATGGGGCTGATCAACGTGTTCCTGCTGGTGGCGGGGTTCTTCCTGCCGCCGGTCGCGGTGATCCTGATGACCGCGCCGATCCTGCTGCCGATCATCACCCAGGCCGGCTTCGACCCCTACTGGTTCGCCGTGATCCTGACGATCAACATGGAAATCGGCCTCATCACGCCCCCCGTGGGGCTGAATCTCTATGTTATCAATGGCATTGCACCGGATATATCGCTACAGACGATCCTGCGCGGCTCGCTGCCCTACGTGCTGTGCATGGTGCTGGGGATCGTGATCCTGAGCATCTTTCCCGACATCGTCACCTGGCTCCCGAACTTGCTGATGGGGCCGGGCGGCTGAGCCGGGGCCGAGGGCGTCGACCATAGCGAGACCAGAACGAGAGACTGCTTCAGAATGACGTCGCTTTACGACCGGATCGCGGCCCGGTTTCCCGATCCCGCCAAGACCTTCCTGACCACGCTCGAGGGGCGAGCCTTCACATACGGCGACCTGGAGAGCGAAAGCGCCCGGATGGCCGGCGCGCTTGTCGACCTCGGCGTCAGGCCCGGAGACCGTGTCGCCGTCCAGGTGCAGAAGTCGCCGGAAGCCCTGATCCTGTATCTGGCCTGCGTGCGCGCCGGCGCCGCCTACCTGCCGCTCAACACGGCCTACACGCTGGCGGAACTGGCCTATTTCATCTCGGACGCCGAGCCTGCCGTGGTCGTCGTCGACCCGGCCGTCCGCGACCAGGTCGCGGCGCTGCCGGAAGCCGGCGGAGTGGCGTCTGTCGAGACGCTCGACCAGGCGGGCCGGGGGTCCATCGTCGACAGGGCCACCGGCTTCCCCGCGACGTTCGCCACCGTGCCGCGGGCGGCCGACGACCTCGCCGCGATCCTCTACACCTCGGGCACGACGGGCCGCTCGAAAGGCGCCATGCTGACCCAGCAGAACCTCGCTTCGAATGCCGAGGTGCTCGTCGACTCCTGGCGCTTCACCGGCGACGACGTGCTGATCCATGCGCTGCCGATCTACCACACGCACGGGCTGTTCGTGGCGACCAACACGGTGCTGATGGCGGGCGGGTCGCTGCTGTTCCTGCCGAAGTTCGACGCCGATACGGTGCTCGACCTGATGCCGCAGGCCACCGCGATGATGGGCGTCCCGACCTTCTACACCCGGCTCATCGACAGTCCCCGCCTCGACCGCGATGTGACCCGGTCGATGCGGCTGTTCACCTCCGGGTCGGCGCCGCTGCTTGCCGAGACGCACCGGGCCTTCGAGGAGAAGACCGGGCACCGGATCCTCGAGCGCTACGGCATGACCGAGACCAACATGAATACCTCGAACCCCTATGAGGGGGAGCGCCGGGCGGGAACCGTCGGCTTCCCGCTGCCGGGGGTCGATCTGAGGATCGTCAATCCCGACAGCGGCGCCGAACTGCCGGACGGCGAGATCGGCGTCATCGAGGTGAAGGGCCCCAATGTCTTCAAGGGCTACTGGCGGATGCCGGAGAAGACCGCTGCCGAGTTCCGGCCGGACGGCTATTTCATCACCGGCGACGTGTCCTTCATCGACCCGGACGGCTACGTCCACATCGTCGGCCGCGCCAAGGACCTGATCATCTCGGGCGGATTCAACGTCTATCCCAAGGAAGTCGAGAGCGAGATCGACGACATGGAAGGCGTGGTGGAGTCGGCGGTCATCGGTCTGCCGCACCGCGACTTCGGCGAAGGCGTGACGGCGGTCGTCGTCTGCGAGAAGGGCGTGGTGCTCGAGGAGGAGCACGTCAAGGCCCGCCTCAAGGAACGCCTCGCCGCCTACAAGCTGCCGAAGCGGGTGTTCTTCGTCGAGGAACTGCCGCGCAACACCATGGGCAAGGTCCAGAAGAACGTCCTCAGGGAGTCCTACGCGGACACGTATGGCTGATCCGGTCGGATGCGACTGGGGCTGAGTCCGGACCGCCCGGGGTGGCAGGTCCTGCGGTTCCATCGCGATCCCGGATAGCTGCCTGGCAGCTTCCGGGATGACGTGTGAGAGGTGGGGCGTGTCCCGACGAACGGCCGTGCGTCGGGTCAGTGGCCGAGAGCGCCCTCGCCACGGTCGAGCAGGATCGGAATGATCAGGTCCTCCTCGTCGCCGAGGTGACGGTGCAGGCTCTTCAGGAAGCCCGACAGCGCATCGGACATGCCGTCGGCGGCGTACTGCACGCGGTCCTTCGGGCCGGCCAGCGCCTGCAGCAGGCCGTTGCCGGCCTCCTGCAGCGACAGGAGCCCGGTGTGGATCATCTCGTGGTCGCCTTCCAGCACCTCGAAGCCGCGCGCCAGCCGCGGCTCCGTGGCGGTGAGCATGGGGAAATAGTTGTGGTCCTCGATCATGTGGTGGCCGTGCAGTTCCCGCAGGAAGAACTGGATGCGCGGCACGAACCAGGTGCGGAACGCCTCGGCCGGCACGGTGCCGGCCTTGAGCTGGTCGGCCGCGGACAGCAACCCCGTGTTGAGCTCGCGGAACATGTCGTGCCGGCCGAGCCAGAACCGGGACAGGTCGCCGAGATTGGGGTGCTCCTCCCAGACCTCGCGCGGATAACGCTCCAGCAGGACCCGCAGGTCGGCCGGCCATCCGGTGCGGTGGTCGAGGTCTAGCAGTGCGTCGTCGTCGGTGGCGGACATCTGGGGCCGTGTGAACAGGGACTTCGGGAAGGGGATTCGACCACGAATCTGGTGCGTATCCCCGTTCGTTCAATCCGTCGCCGGACTTTCGCCCGTTTCGGGTGTCCTGCGCCAGGATCCCGCGGCCGGTATCAGGTCGGTATCAGGCCGGTATCAGGCCGGTATCACTGGGCGGTATCACTGGGCGGTTGCCGAACCGCCGTCGTCCGGCGGCGTCCCCTGGGCGGGCTGTCCCTCGAAGAGCTGGTAGGTCGTCGGATTGTCCGGGCACAGGCCGAGCTCGCATTCCGCAACCGTGGAGACGGCGTTGCCCAGCGCGATGAGGGCAAACAACGCGACGGCGAACAGTCCGAGTCCGGCAAGCCGCGGCCGCTGGTAGCCGATCTCGGGCTCGAACTGTCCCTCCAGGAACAGCATCGCCGCCGAGCCCAGGATGATCAGGACGAAGACGACGAAGGCCCAGGTGTAGAAGTGCATGCCGAGGAACGGGTCGCCGTAGCCGCCCGTGCCCGGCACCACATGCAGGGCGATCTGGCGCAGGGACACGGCCGCTCCGACGATCGAGGATACGATCGCCATGGCGTAGTGCGCGGGGCGCGGCTCGATCGCGTTCAGCGCGATGCCGATGCCGGCGGCGACGAAGCCCGCCCTCTGCAACAGGCAGAGCGGGCAGGGCAGGTCGTGATTGACGAACTGGTCGGTGAAGGCGAACAGAAGCGGCACCGAAATGGCGACGAGACCGAGTGCGTTCAGCGTGCGGGCGAGGGACGGGGTCATCATCTGTTCCCTCACAGGTCGATGTCGAGCGCGTCGGTGAAGTGCAACTTCACCAGCACCAGCAGCACCACGATCGTCAGCGCCCACAGCGCCATCGTCGCGCCGCGCCAGCCGCGCCAGGTGGTGAGCAGTGCCAGGAAGGCGGTGAAGAAGGGCAGGGCCATCATCGGCTGTGTCTCCGGTGGGCCAGCCGCCGACCTTCCGGAGGGCAGCCATCGAATCGGGCTTTTGCGGGCAACTCTACACCAGCGGAGCACCCGACGCCCGCTTGCCAAACGGATGAAGCAGGGCGGCTCTGCGCCGGCGGCGATTGTACTGCGCCGCGTTTCGTGGTTCTCCGTACCGACCGGAGGATTCCCTGCAGCATCTCATCGGCATAGGCTTCAAGATCGCCGCGACGTTCCTGCTCACCAGCATGGCGGCGCTGGTGAAGCTCATGGCCGATACGATCCCGACGGGCGAACTGATGTTCGCGCGCAGCTTCTTCGCGCTCGGCCCGCTCATCGTCTGGATGATTATCCGCAAGGAGTTTCCGACCGCGCTCCGGACCAACCGGCTCGGCGGCCAGATCCTGCGCGGCGCGTTCGGCGGCGCCGCGATGATCGGCTTCTTCACGGCGCTGCGCTTCCTGCCGCTGCCGGACATGACCGCGATCCAGTTCGTCTCGCCGCTGATGACGGTGGCGCTGGCTGCACTGCTGCTCGGCGAAACGGTGCGCCTGTTCCGCTGGACCGCGGTCAGCGTCGGCTTCCTTGGCGTGATCCTGATCCTGTGGCCGCACATCGGCGGCGGATGGAAGGGCGACGAAGGCGCGTTCGGTGCCCTGCTGGCCGTGGTGGCGGCATCGCTGACGGCGCTGGCGATGATCCAGATCCGCAACCTGGCGGGATCGGAGACGACGGCGTCGATCGTCTTCTACTTCTCCATCACGACGTCGGTGATGGGGCTGGCGACGCTGCCGTTCGGCTGGGTCATGCCCGATCTGAAGGGCGCGCTGATCCTGTTGGCGATCGGCCTGATCGGCGGGTTCGGGCAGATACTGCTGACGCTGAGCTACCGCTACGCGCCGGCGTCGGTCATCGCGCCGTTCGACTATACGGCGATGATCTGGTCGATCCTGCTCGGCTTCCTGATGTTCGGCGAGGTGCCGCTGCCTATCGTGCTGGTCGGATCCACCGTGGTCATCGCGGCCGGTCTGGCGGTGATCTGGCGCGAGCACTGGCTCGGCCTCAAGCGCGCCGAGATGCGCCGCTCCGGCCTGCCGCCGGTGTGACCGGCGCTGCGCAGGCGCCTAGAACGCCTTGAAGGTGATGATCGTGTAGGTGTCGCGGATGCCCTCGATGCACTGCACCTTCTCGTTGACGAAGTGGCCGATGTCGGTCTCGGCGTCGACGTAGAACTTCACCAGGAGATCGTAGTCGCCGGCGGTCGAATAGATCTCCGAGGCGATTTCCGCGTCGGCGATCTGGTTGGCGACCTCGTAGGAGCGGCCGAGATTGCATTTGATCTGGACGAAAAACGGGATCATGCGCGTCTCCGCAGGATGTCGGACGGTGGGCGGGCTTCGTCCCGCGCGCCGGAATCGGTTCCGGGGGTCGCCGCGATGTGACCAGATGCCGGTACAAACGGCAAGTCCGGCGGAGTCGCGATCGATTGCTCTCGTGAGGGCTTCTCGGTCCCGAGAGCCGCTGACCCTTCGGGCCTGGACCCGCTGCGGAGCGATCGGGCGTCCTGCGCCGTGCGGAAGAGCCGTAGCGGCCTCGCGCCTACGCGGTGGCCAGGGCGACGAGGTCCCGCGTCATCTCGCTGTCGGGGTCGGCGAGCGGCGCGATGACGGTGAAATGGTTCGTCCCGTCGAGCGAGGTGCAGGAGGTCTCGACGCCGGCCGCTCCCCAGGTCCTGGCGATCTCGCGGCACTGGCGGTGAAACTCGCCGCTTTCTTCGCCGCCCACCCAGGCGTGCAGCCTGCGTCCCGCCGGGGCCGGCCAGAACAGCGGGCTCTGGTCGCGCGCCTCCGCCTCGTCGAGGCGGAGCGCGCCGTTCAGGCTGGTGGGAATAAGCGGGGCGAGGTCGAACAGGCCGGAGATCGGCTGAGCTGCGACGATCTCCGGGCCGCCGGGTTCCCATTCGCTCGCCAGCAGCGCGGCGGCGAGGTGGCCGCCCGCGGAATGGCCGGAGACAGCCATCGGCACCCTGAACCGGTCCCAGAGCCAGTCGCAGGCAAGCCGCATCTCGGCGACGATGTCGCCGATGCGCACCTCCGGACACAGCGTGTAGGTGGGTACCGCCACGGCGAGCCCGTGGGCGAGGGCGCCGCGCGCCATGTGGCTGAAGAAGCTGTTGTCGAGGCCCTGCCAGTAGCCGCCATGGATGAACACGGCGAGCCGATCGACCTTCGCACCGTTGCCGGGGAGGAACAGGTCCAGCCGGTTCCGCGCGCGACCACCGTAGGAAATGGCTGTTTCGCACTCCGCCTGCTCCCGGAAAGCCGCGGCGTCGCGCGCCCAGCCCTCGATGATGGCGGGATGTTCCGGGACGCGCGCGCGATTGTTGTATTCGGCCTCGTAGTCGGTCGCGTTCATTTTCGTGCCGGGCTCCTCGGGTCTTGAAAGCGGCCTGCATGTCAGCTACGTGACTAGCACGATCTCATTGGGGTGTCCCGTGCGGGACTGAGAGGCCGAATGCCGGTCAACCCATTGAACCTGATCCGGATCATGCCGGCGGAGGGACATGAGATGAACAATCTCGCAAGCCGTAAGTTCGACAATTCAGGTGCCGCGGGTTTCCGTGGCCGCCGGGGCGTTCGCGTGCGTCGATGACGGGCATGACGATCGATTCCGCGGCGGTCGCCGGCGCGCTTGCCCGGCTTCGCGAACGCCGGCCCCGGGTTCACTGCATCACCAATTCCGCGGCGGTCAACTTCACCGCCAACGTGCTGCTTTCAGCCGGCGCCATCCCCTCGATGACCGTCAATCCCGAAGAACTGCCCGATTTCGTTGCCAGCGCCGACGCGCTGCTCGTCAACCTCGGCACCCTGGATCCGCTGCGCCGCGAGGCGATCGATGTCGCGGTCGGGGTGGCAGGCGCAGCCGGCACCCCGTGGGCGCTCGATCCGGTCTTCGTGGAGCGGTCGCGGCCACGGCTGGCGCTCGCAAGGCAGCTCCTGGCGCGCGGACCGACGGTGATCCGCGGCAACCGGCCGGAACTGGACGGGCTGACCGGCGCGGGCGGAGACGACGCGGCGGCCGACGCGCTGGCGCGTTCGTCGCGCGCCACGGTGGTGCGCACCGGCGAGGTCGACTACGTCACCGACGGCGCCCGCGCGGTGAGGATTGCCGGCGGCCATCCGCTGATGGCCTCGATCACCGCGGCCGGCTGCGCCGCGACGGCGTTGCTGGCCGGATTTCTGGCAGTCGAGGACGATCCCGTGACGGCCGCCTCGGCCTGCCTCGGCTTCGTCGCCGCTGCGGCGGAGCGGGCGGGCGCGCAGGCCGCCGGCCCGGGCAGTTTCGTTCCCGCGTTCCTGGACGCACTTCACGCGCTGACGCCCGAGGAGGCCGGCGCGCAAGCGAGGATCTCATGATACCTGTCGATCTCAGACTATACGGCCTCGTCGACCCGACGCGCAGCGGCGGCCGCGATCCGGGCAGTCTCGCGGCCGCCGCGGTGGCCGGCGGGGCAACGCTCATCCAGCTTCGCGACAAGCAGGCATCGACGCGCCGCTTCGTCGAGGAGGCGCGGCTCGTCCGTGCCGCGATGCGGGGCAGCGGCGTGCCGCTGCTGATCAACGACCGCGTCGACGTCGCGCTGGCCGTCGCCGCCGAAGGCGTCCATCTCGGCCAGGACGACATGGACGCCCGCGACGCCCGCCGCCAGCTCGGGCCGAACGCCATCATCGGGCTGACGATCAAGAACGAGGCCGACGTCGATTCCGCCCCGATCGGCGCCATCGACTACGTCGCGATCGGCGGCGTGTTCGAGACGCTCAGCAAGGACAACCCCGACAAGCCGGTCGGTATCGACGGGCTGACGCGGCTCATCGGGCGGGTCCGGGCGAGACGGCCGAACCTGCCGGTCTGCGCGATCGCGGGGATCAACGACGAGCGCGTGCCGGGTGTGATCGGCGCGGGCGCCGACGGCGTCGCGATCATCTCGGCGATCTTCATGGCGGACGACGCCGAGGCGGCCGCGCGGGGACTGCGAATCACCGTCGACCGGGCGCTCGAGGCCCGTGGCGCGGCAACCGGGAGCGCGGCATGACGGCGATCGCCGTGACGATCGCCGGAACCGACCCGACCGCGGGTGCGGGAATCCAGGCCGATCTCAAGACGTTTTCCGCCCTCGGAGTCTACGGCGCCACGGTGATGACCGCCCTGGTCGCGCAGAACACGACCGGCGTCCAGGGCGTGCACGACGTTCCGGCCGAGTTCGTGCGCGCCCAGATGAGGTCGGTCTTCACCGATCTCGATGTCGACGCCGTGAAGATCGGCATGCTGAGTCGGCCCGAGACCATCCGCGCGGTGGCCGACGGCCTTGCGGAGTTTGCGGCCCGCAACATCGTGCTCGACCCGGTCATGGTCGCCCAGAGCGGCGATCCGCTGATCACTCCGGAGGCGGTGGCGACGCTGCGCGATACCCTGCTGCCGATGGCGATGGTGATCACGCCGAACCTGCCGGAGGCCGCCCGGCTGCTCGATGCGGACCCGGCCGGGGACGAGCACGCCATGCTCGAGCAGGGCAGGCGCCTGCTCGATCTCGGACCGGAGGCAGTGGTGATCAAGGGCGGCCACGGCACCGGCGCGGAGTCCGTCGACCTGCTCGTCACGCAAGACGAGGTGGTGCGGCTGGCGGCGGAGCGCATCGCCACGCGCAATACCCACGGGACCGGCTGCACCCTGTCGTCGGCGATCGCCGCCGGACTGGCGACGGGCGCGCCGCTGGCATCGGCCGTGCGCGCCGCCAAGGACTATCTGACCGCCGCGCTTGCGGCGGCCGACGACCTGCGGATCGGCCACGGCCAGGGGCCGGTTCATCACTTCCATGCCCTCTGGCCGAACCTGCCGGGAGAGAAACGATGACGAAAGCCACCTTGTCCCGCCGCCAGGCGCTGACCGGCGCCGCAGCCCTCGGAGCGGCCGGCGCCTCGACGCTGGCGCGGCCGGCGATCGCGCAGGGCCTCACCAGGTGGAAGATGGTGACGTCCTGGCCCGCCAACCTGCCCGGGCCGGGCGTCAGCGCGCAGCGCCTCGCCGACCGGATAGGCACGCTGAGCGGCGGCCGGCTGACCGTCGAGGTGTTCGCTGCCGGCGAACTGGTGCCGGCCTTCGGCGTCTTCGACGCGGTGTCCCAGGGGGCCGCCGAGATCGCCCATACGGCCTCGTTCTTCTGGCAGGGCAAGGTACCCGGCGCGGTGTTCTTCACGACCGTTCCCTTTGGCCTGACGCCGACCGAGCACGTCGCCTGGGTCGAGCGCGGCGGCGGCCAGGCGCTGTGGGACGATCTCTACGCGCCTTTCGGGGTGAAGCCCTTCATGGCCGGCAACACCGGCTTCCAGATGGGCGGCTGGTTCAAGAAGCCGGTGACGTCCGTCGACGACCTGGCGGGACTGAACATCCGCTCCGCCGGCCTCGGCGCCGAGGTGTTCCGGCGGCTCGGCGCCAATGCGGTGGCCATCGCGCCGGGCGAGATCTTCGGGGCGCTCGAATCCGGCGTCGTCGACGCGGTGGAATTCCTCGGGCCGTTCTCGGACATCGCGCTCGGCTTCGACCGGGTCGCCCCGTACTATCTGTGGCCGAGCTTCAACAAGCCGAACGGGACGGGCGAGGCGATCGTCTCGACCGGCGCCTACGAGGCGCTGGAGCCGGACCTGCAGGCGGCGGTCACCATGGCATGCGCCGCGGAAGCGTCGATCGGGCTGGCCGAAGCCGACTGGATGAACGGCGTTGCGGTCGCCTCGCTGCGCGACCAGAGCAAGGTGACCTTCGCCCGTTTCCCGGCCGACCTCGTCGAGGCCGCGAAGCCGGCGGCGAACGAAGTCCTCGCCGAGCTTGCGGCCAAATCGCCGCAGACGCGCAAGATATCGGAGTCCTACACCGCAGCCCTGTCGCGGCTCGGGGGCTGGTCGGAGCTGTCGGTCGCGCCGTATCTGACGGGCCGGATCGCCTGAAACGAAAAGGGCGGGCGCCGCAACGGCCCCGCCCTTCGATCGAGTATAGTCTTCGGAATTACGGCGCGACGACCTTCTGGCGCTGTTCGCCGAGGCCTTCCATCGACAGCTCGACGACGTCGCCGGCCTTCAGGAACACCGGCGGCTTCATGCCGAGGCCGACGCCGGGCGGGGTGCCTGTGGTGACGATGTCGCCTGGCAGAAGCTTCATGAAGCGCGAGGCGTAGGCGATCAACTCGATCACGCCGAAGATCATCGTCGTGGTGGAGCCGGTCTGCATCCGCTTGCCGTTGACGTCGAGATGCATGGCGAGATTCTGCGGATCGGCGATCTCGTCGGCAGTGACGAGCCAGGGACCGACCGGACCGTAGGTCGGGGCGCTCTTGCCCTTCACCCACTGGCCGGTGCTCTCGGTCTGCCAGAAGCGTTCCGAGACGTCGTTGCACAGGCAGTAGCCGGCGACGTGGTCCAGCGCCTTGTCGGCCGGCACGTTGAAGCATTCCGTGCCGATGACGAAGGCCAGCTCGACCTCCCAGTCGGTCTTCACGGAATCCTTGAGGAGCACGATGTCGTCGTTGGGGCCGGAGATCGACGTCGGCGCCTTGTTGAACAGGATCGGCTCGGCGGGGATGGGCGAGCCGGTCTCGGCGGCGTGGTCGGCATAGTTCAGGCCGATGGCGAGGAAATTGTACGGCATCGGCACGCACGGACCGAGACGGGCGCCGGACGGCGCGGCCGGCAGCGAGGCGGGATCGACGCCGCGCAACCTCTCGAGGCCGGCCGGAGACAGCGCGTCTCCGGTCAGGTCGTCGACGATCGAGGACAGATCGCGGATGGTGCCGTCGCCATCGACGATACCCGGCTTTTCGCTGCCCGCGGGGCCGAACCGGACAAGTTTCATAAGCATTCCCTCACATCATTGATCAAAACGGTCGCGGATAATCGGTGATCGGTCCTCCGCCCGCAAGCCGGTCGCGGACCGATTGTCGCCGCGCAGGACGGTATTGGCGGAAAACTATGTTGCGCCATTGTCACAAATGGTTCGAAACGGCCCGGCGCATGGCAAACGGGCGACAGTAGCATCTATGGGCAATTGCACGTCCGTTCGGCGGTTGGCAGACTTGATTGCACAGAATCGCATCAGAACTCGAAAAGAGTCGAACAGGCGCCCTGGGAGGATACGGCGATATGCGCTGTGCTAACCGACGCGGCACGACATCGTGGACGGCCATTTCCGCGGGAGCGGTTGGACTTTCGACACTTCTCGCAACCGAGGCGTTCGCCGGCGCCTTCGCGATCCGCGAGCAGAGCGCCTACCGGCAGGGCGCCTCATTCGCGGGCGAGGCGGTATGCGGCGATTCCGTTGCGGGCGCCTTCTGGAACCCGGCGGTGGTCTCCTGTGCCGACGGGCTGGAGGTCGAAGGCTCGCTGTCGGTGATCCTGCCGCAGACGGACGTCACCACCGATCCGTTCCCAGGCAGCCTCTTCGGTCCCGGCAGCCCGCTGTTCTTCGCCGGCGATCCCGGCGACATCGGTGAAGTGGGCTGGGTGCCGGCGGCGACGGCGGCCTACAACTTCGACAATAACTGGTATTTCGGCGTGACCATCAACGGCCCGTTCGGGCTGGCGACCGACACCAACTTCAACCACGCCGCCCAGATCTACGGCCGCAAGTCCGAGGTCTTCTCGCTGAATGTCAATCCGATCGTCGGCTACCGCTTCAACGACTATTTCGCGCTCGCCGCGGGCATCGGCGTCGAGTACATCGACATCAAGCTGACCCAGGCGGTGTCGCCGGCACCGTTCGCCCCGTCGGCCGAATTGTCCGGTGACGATGTCGGGGTCGGCGCAACGGTCGGCATCCTGATCACGCCCAGCCCCGATACGGAGATCGGCATCGGCTACCGCTCGCCGGTCAAGCACTCCGTCGACGGCACCCTGACGATCCCGTTGACGGCGCAGCTGCCCGTCTCGGTCGAGCCGACCTTGCCGGAAATGATCAGCGCCAGCTTCAGCCACCGCTTCACCGATGCCTTCACGCTGATGGGCACGGCGGAGTGGACGAACTGGAGCCGGTTCGGCACATTCACGGTCACCAACGACCTGACGGGTCTGCCGGCGACGTTCCTGCCCTTCGAATACAAGGACGGCTGGTTCTTCTCGCTGGGCGGCGAATACGACTGGAACGACCAGTGGACCTTGCGGGCCGGCGTCGGCTGGGAGATTTCGCCGGTCGACGACGCCGATCGCGCGATCCGTCTTCCCGACGACGACAGGCTGTGGCTGTCGATCGGTGGCTCCTACGACTGGAACGATCGCCTGAAGCTCAATTTCGGCTACTCGTTCCTGACGACCTTCGACACCCGGATCGCGATCGGTCCCGGCAATCCGCTCTACGTGCCGCCGGTGACCTTTGCCGCCGATGTCGACGCCAACGTGCACATCCTGTCCGTCGGCCTGAAGTACCGGTTCGGCGGGGCGCCCGAACCGGTCGAGGAGATCGTCTACAAGAACTGACGGGCTGCCGGGTGGCGACCCAGGTCGCGGGGGCGGGGGCGGCCCGCGTGATGCGCAGGACCGGTCCCGGGCGGACCGGTCCTGCGCCGCCTCCGGAGGCCGGCGGTTGCGGCTACCAGTTGCCGCCGTAGTAGCCGCCGTCGAGCAGGATGTTCCGGCCGGTCATGTAGCCGGCGTGGACGCTGCACAGGAACGCGCAGGTGTTGCCGAACTCGGCCGGTTCGCCGAAGCGGTTGGCGGGCACCGTGGCGCGCCGCTGGCTGGCGACCTCTTCTTCCGACAGCCCCGTCGCCTCAGCGCGCGGGCCGAAGGTCGAGCGCAGCCGGTCGGTGTCGAACATGCCCGGCAGCAGATTGTTGATGGTGACGTTGCGATCGGCGAACTGGCGGGCGACCCCGGAGACGAAGGCCGTCAGGCCGGCGCGCGCGCCGCTGGACAGGTCGAGCCCCTGGAGCGGCGTCATCACCGAGTAGGACGTGATGTTGACGATGCGCCCGAACCCGCGCTCGGCCATAGGCTCGATCACCCGCTGGATCATCTCGATCGGCGTGACCATGTTCATGGTCGCACCCTTCAGCATCGCCTCGCGGTCGAGCTGCCGGAAGTCGCGCAGCGGCGGACCGCCGTTGTTGTTGACCAGGATGTCGGGCTGCGGACAGGCGGCCATCAGCGCCTCCTGGCACTCCGGGGTGCTGACGTCGCCTGCGACGGGGGTGACGTTCTGCGAGGTCGCGGCCGCGATCTCGCCTGCGACGCGCTGGAGCCGATCGGCGTCGACGCCGTTGATCACGACATCGCAGCCGGCCTCCGCCAGCGCCTCGGCGCAGGCCCGTCCGAGGCCCCGGCTCGACGCACAGACAATCGCACGCTTTCCCCTAATTCCAAGATCCATAAGCGCTTCTCTCCCTGTTCGGACTGCTGCCGGCCTGCTCCGGGCGAACCGGAACCTATGCATTGCTGCGCGGTTTTGATATGTAACAGGCGCATGGCAACGATGGGTCTACAGTGTTTTGAAACTGTGTGACATACGTCATAATCCTGCCAACGGAATCGAATTTATGAGCCAAAGACTGTAGAGCAGGGCGAGGGTCACCTTGAGCCAGCCGTCGGAAGCAAAAACCTACCGAAGCCTGTTTGTCTCCGACCTGCATCTGGGGACCAAGGGGTGTCAAAGCGAACTGTTTCTGGATTTTCTCAAGCATCACGATGCCGAGACGATCTACCTCGTCGGGGACATCATCGACTTCTGGCGTCTGAAACGGACCTGGTACTGGCCGCAGGAGCACAACGACGTCATCCAGAAGCTCCTTCGCAAGGGGCGGAAGGGTGCCAAGATCGTCTACGTGCCCGGCAACCACGACGAATTCCTGCGCGAATACATCGGCACGCATTTCGGCGGCATCGAGGTGGTGCGGCGCGCGGTCCATACCACCGCCAACGACCAGCGGCTGCTTATCATCCACGGCGACGAATTCGACGTGGTGGTTCGCTACGCCCGGTGGCTGGCGATGCTGGGCGACGTCGGCTACAGCTTCGCGCTGTTCTGCAACACCCATTTCAACGTTGTGCGCCGCAAGCTCGGCTTTCCGTACTGGTCGCTGTCGGCCTGGCTGAAGCTGAAGGTCAAGAACGCCGTCAACTTCATCGGCGAGTTCGAGGAGGCGCTGGCCAGCGAGGCGGCACGGCTCGACGTGCACGGAGTGGTCTGCGGCCATATCCATCATCCCGCCGACCGGATGATGTCCGGGGTCCGCTACCTGAACTGCGGCGATTGGGTGGAAAGCTGCACGGCGCTTGCCGAACACGAGGACGGGACGCTCGAACTGATCCACTGGCCGGTGGTCCGCGCCTCGCAGCCTGTCGCAGATATCGAAACGGCCCGGGCGGCGGCGTGACCTCCCGGCGATGAACAAGCTCGTCATCGCCACCGACGCCTGGCATCCGCAGGTCAACGGTGTCGTTCGCGTCCTCGACCGCCTGCGCCGCGAAACCCCCGCCTACGGTCTCGAGATCGACGTCGTTTCGCCGGACGGCTTTCCGGCCGTTCCGCTGCCGACCTACGGCGAGATCAAGCTCGCCCTGTGCAGCCCGAGCTCCGTCGGCCGGCGTATCGAGGCGGCAGGCGCCGAATTCGTGCACATCCCCACCGAAGGACCGATAGGCATGGCGGCGCGGCGCTGGTGCCGTCGCCAGGGCCGCGGCTTCACGACAAGCTTCCACACCCGGTTCCCGGAGTATCTCGCCTCGCGCGTGCCTGTTCCTACCTCTGTTTCGTATGCCTGGCTGCGCCGATTCCACAATTCCGGCCTGGCGACGATGGTGTCCACGCAGACCCTTGCCGACGAACTGAGCGGGCGCGGCTTCCGGAAGCTGGCGATATGGCCGCGTGCCGTCGATACCGGGGTGTTCTGCCCGGGCGAGGCGGCGGCGCTCGACCATCCGCGGCCGATCTTCCTCTATGTCGGCCGCGTGGCGGTCGAAAAGAACGTCGCGGGCTTCCTGGCGCTGGACCTTCCTGGCACCAAGGTCGTGGTGGGCGACGGACCGCAACGGGCCGAGCTGGAGCGTCGCTTCCCGGAGGCGAAGTTCCTCGGTGTCCATACCGGCGACGATCTGGTGCGCCTGTATCGCGCCGCCGACGTCTTCGTGTTTCCCAGCCGCACCGACACGCTCGGACTGGTATCGATCGAGGCGATGGGCTGCGGAATTCCCGTCGCCGCCCACCCGGTGCCCGGACCGCGCGATGTGGTCGGCGACTCGGGGGCGGGGGTGCTGGACGAGGACCTGCGTGCAGCGGCGCTGGCGGCGCTCGACATCCCGCGGGAGGCATGTCGTGAACGGGCGTTGCAGTTCAACTGGTCCCGAAGCGCCGAGGCCTTCACCGACATCGTGCGGACGGCCAATGGCCGCGTTCCCGGCGCCGGCGTCGCAAAGCCGGTGGCGGCCGTCGGCTGATCGCCGCTTGCCGCTGTTTCCGGTTGCTGTAGGCTGATCCGGTCCGGCCGGCCGCTGATCGACACCTGCCGACCGATAGAGGACGGACAGATGACCACGGCAATGCAGTCGGTTCCCTCTTTCGCGGATGTGCAGGCGGCCGCGCAGCGTCTGGAGGGCGTGGCGTTCAGGACGCCGCTGGTCCGCTCGGCCGCGCTGGACGCGCAAGTGGGCGGCAGCGTCCTGTTCAAGGCCGAAACGCTCCAGCGCACGGGATCCTTCAAGTTCCGCGGCGCCTACAACGCGATTTCAGGCATTCCCGAGGCGGAGCGTTCGCGCGGCATCGTTGCCTGTTCCTCCGGCAACCATGCCCAGGGCATCGCCGCCGCCGCGGCACTGTACGGGGTGCCGGCGACGATCGTCATGCCGAGCGACGCGCCGCGCCTGAAGCGGCAGCGCACCGAGTCCTACGGCGCCCGCGTCGTCGACTACGACCGCGCCACCGGCGACCGCGACGCCATTGCCGCGGCAATCGTCTCCGATACCGGCGGCGTGTTCGTCGCGCCCTACGACAATGCCGGAGTGATTTCCGGGCAGGGCACGACCGGTCTGGAACTGGTTCGCCAGGCCGACGAGATGGGGCTCCTGCCCGATATCGTGCTGGTGCCGTGCGGTGGCGGCGGTCTGACGGCCGGACTGGCGCTTGCGGTCAAGTCGCTGCTGCCGGATACCGAGGTGATCACCGTGGAACCGGAAGGCTTCGACGACCACGCCCGTTCGTTCCGCTCCGGCAATCGCGAGCACAACCAGGCCAAGGCCGGATCGATCTGCGACGCCTTGATGGCGCACCAGCCCGGAGAACTGACGTTCGAACTCAACAGGTCGCGGGTAACCCGCGGCCTCGCCGTCTCGGATGCCGAGGCGATGGCCGCGGTGGCCTATGCGTGGCGGGAACTGAAGCTGGTGGTGGAGCCCGGCGGCGCCGTCGGCCTCGCGGCGATCCTGGCCGGCAAGGCCGACACTGCGGGCAGGACCGTCGCCGTCGTGCTGTCGGGCGGCAATGCGGATCCGGAGGTCTATGCGCGGGCCGTCGGCGCGGCCGGCCCGGACTAGTACAGGCGACTGCCGGGCTCGCGCAGCCGGACGATCTTGCCGTCCGAGGCGTTTGCGACAGGGTCGTCCGAGGTCTCGGACCGGAAACGCCGCGACGGGAGCGCCGGCACGGCCGCGTCCCGATCCGCACGATCCGTCCGACAGCCGGGGTCCGGACCTGTGCCTGGCCGCGCTGCGTCCCGGCTTCCCGCGCCTTCGTCCGCCCACGTGACGTCGTCGGCGTAAAAGGCGGCGATGTCCTTGAGAAAGCGACCGACCGCCGCGTCGGTACCGCTGCGAGCGCTCGGCGCCAGCTCGGCCGTCTCGTCCTCGCCCGCTGTTGCCGCCGCGATGGCATTGACGCGGTCCTCGATCCGCTGTAGCGCCTCGCCCATCGTGTTGATCGCCCTGAGCGCGACGGTCTCGCGCCAGATCGCCCCGCGGCCGGTGGGGCCTCCGGGGTCGAGGTCGGGAAGCGCCGCCATCTGCGATCGCGTCCGGGCCAGGATCGCCGAAATGTCGGATATGTCAGACCGGCTTGCTTCGATCCCGGCAAGGCCCGCGCCCTGGACGGCGTGTTCCAGGCGCTCCACCGCGGCGAGCACGGTGCCGGTATCGGCGATGCGATTGCGTCTGGCATGTTCGTCGAGGAACCACCGGCCGCGCGCGGTTTCCATCACCGCCGCGCGGACGGCCTCATAGTCGGGGTCCGGCTGCCGCTGTATACCAGCGGGTTCCGCCGGCGAAGCGGCCGGCGCGACCGGCAATTCTTCGTCCTTTTTCAAGAGCTTATTCTCGAGCAGTCATACTATGGATCGAAATCGGTTTGCCTGGAGCCTGTCCGTCTACTACTCGGCCCTGTTCCTCATCATCGGCCTGATGCTGCCGTACCTGCCGCTCTGGATCGAATCGAGAGGTCTGTCCCCGACGCAGATTAGCGTGATTCTCACGATTCCGATGGTCGTTCGGCTCGGCGCGATCCCCGTCATGACCTTTCTTGCCGACCGGATGCCGGCGCGCCAGGTCGCCCTCCTGATCTACTCCGTCGCGGCCGCGACGCTGCTCTTCGTCTTTCACCTCACCGAGGGGTTCTGGGTCATCGCGGCGGCAGTGGCGGTCGTTGCCGTGTTCCTCACGCCGCTGCTGCCGATCACAGAGGCGGTGGCGATGCGCGGGGCGCGGCTCTACGCCCTCGACTATGGACGGATCCGACTGTGGGGATCTCTGTCCTTCATTGCCGCCAACATCATCGGGGGCGCGGTCGTCGCCCGCGGCGGGGGAGCCGGCGCGCTGCTGGCCCTGAACGCCGCGGCCGTCCTGACGGCCATCGCCGCCTTCGCGCTGCCGCGCCGCGAGCCGGCTTCCGACGATGCGCCGGTCGCGGCGCAGAAGCCCGTCCGCGGCAACATGCGCGAACTCTACGGCCTGCTGCGGCAGCCGCGGTTCGCCGCCGTACTGATCGGGTCCGGGCTCATCCAGTCCAGCCACGGCATGTTCTACGCCTTCGGCACGATCGGCTGGGTGGAGCAGGGGATCTCGCCCTCGACGGTCGGATTCCTTTGGGCCACGGGCGTGCTGGTCGAGGTCTGCCTGTTCGCGGTCGCGGCCCGTATCGTCGCGACGCTCGGCATCGGCGGTCTGTTTGCGGCCGGGGCGATCGCCGCCGTCCTGCGATGGAGCCTGATGGTGGCGGAATGGCCGGTGGCGGTGTACTTCCCGATCCAGGCGCTGCATGCCCTGACCTTCGGAGCAACCCATCTGGCGACGATGAACTACCTGACCCGGGAGGCCCCGGATCACCATGCCGGCAGCGCCCAGGGGCTGTTCTTCACGCTGTACGGGCTGATGACGGGCACTGCGACGCTGGCGGCAGGCCCGCTGTTTCGCACATTCGGCAGCGGCGGCTACGCGGCGATGGCGATCTGGGCGGGGGCCGGCGGCCTCATCCTGCTGGTGACGCTCCGCCCGCGGCGCACCTGAACGGCTAGCCCCAGAGCTCGGCATCCGGCGGGTGCACGGTGCTGCCGTCGAAGCGAAGACCCGGCTGCCGGTCCTTCGCCAGCAGCAGCGGTCCGTCGAGGTCGACCCACTCCGCATCCTGGGCGACGAGCAGCGCCGGCGCCATCGCCAGCGACGTCGCCAGCATGCAGCCGACCATGATCTTCATTCCTTCGGCACGCGCCGCCGCCGACATCGCCAGCGCCTCGGTGAGGCCGCCGGCCTTGTCCAGCTTGATGTTGACCGCGTCGTAACGCGCCGCGAGTCCCGTCAGGCTTGCCCGGTCGTGGACGCTTTCGTCGGCGCAGACGACCACCGGACGCTCGATATCGGCGAGCGGCTCGTCGGCGTCGGCCGGCAGCGGCTGCTCGACGAGTTCGACCCCGGCCGCAGCGCTCACCGCGAGCAGGCGCTCCAGATCGGCCGGCTTCCAGCCTTCGTTGGCATCGAGGATCAGCCGCGCCTCGGGCGCACCCTCGCGCACCGCCTGGATCCGCTCGGCATCGCCGGCGCCGCCGAGCTTGACCTTGAGCAGGGGCCGGTGCCTTGCGGTGTGGGCGGCCTCGTACATCGCTTCCGGGCTGGCGAGGCTGAGCGTGTAGGCGGTGACGAGCGGTTTCGGCGTGCCGAGCCCGGCCAGCGACCAGGCCGGCCGGCCGGCCCGCTTGGCGTCGAGGTCCCACAGTGCGCAGTCGACGGCGTTGCGCGCCGCGCCCGCCGGCATGGCCGTCGCCAGCCGCTCGCGCGTCATGCCGCCCGCGATGTCGCCCGCGACCGCCGCGATGGCGTCGCCGACGCCCTCGACGGTCTCGCCGTAGCGGGCATAGGGCACGCATTCGCCGCGGCCGACGGCGTCGCCGTCGCGGATTTCAGCGACGACCACGACCGCCTCTGTCTTGGTGCCGCGCGAGATCGTGAAGCCGCCGGCGATCGGCCAGCGTTCGGTGCGCACGGTGAGGGCGGCGCTCATGACGCCGGGAAGTCCCGGGCGATGCGCGCGACGATGCCCTCGACGCCGAAGCGGACCGGATCGGACGCCGGCACGCCGTATTCCGTCGCGGTGCGCTCGCAGATTTCGCGGGCTTCCGCCTCGTCGAGCTTCTCGGTGTTGATGCAGATGCCGACGCAGCGGATCGCAGGGTTGGTCAGCCGGCCCGAGGCGATGGTCGCCTCGATCACCTGACCGATCGTCGGCAGCGGGTGCTGGACGTTGCGCATGTGCGTGCGGGTCGGTTCGTGGCAGACCACGAAGGCGTCCGGCTGGGCGCCGTGCAGGAGGCCGAGGGTCACGCCGGCGAAGGAGGGGTGGAACAGCGATCCCTGGCCCTCGACCACGTCCCAATGGCTGTCGGGGGCGGCCGGCGTAAGCCATTCGGCGGCGCCGGAAATGAAATCGGCCACCACCGCGTCGACCGACACGCCGCGTCCGGAAATGAAGATGCCGGTCTGGCCGGTGGCGCGGAAATCGGCGTCGAAGCCGGCATCCCGCATGCCCTTCTCCAGCGCCAGCGCGGCATATTTCTTGCCGACCGAACAGTCGGTGCCGACCGTGAGAAGCCGCTTGCCGGACCTCTTGGTTCCCTTGCCGGTCGCGAACCGCTCGCGGCTGTGGCGCACGTCGAACAGCTGTCGTCCGCAGCGCTGCGCGGCCTCGGCGATCGCCTCGATCTCGCCGAGACGCATGTGCAGGCCGCTGGCGATGTCGAGCCCGGCCTCGATGGCCGTCACGATCGACTCGACCCAGTGGTCCGGCAGCACGCCGCCGGCATTGACGACGCCGATGATCATGGTGCGCGCGCCGGCCGAAACGGCCTCGGCGATCGTCATGTCCGGGATCTCCGCATCGGCCTTGCAGCCGGGCAGACGGAACTGTCCGACGCACCAGTCGCGGCGCCAGTCGACGATCCCGTAGGCCGTCTTGGCGGCAAGGTCGTCCGGCACATCGCCGAGGAACAACAGATACGGACGCGCGATTTCCATGCTATCTAGGCCCCGAATTGTCGTTTTCGTGGCGCCCGCGCACTTGCTGCGGGCGCGAACGAACATCAAGATGCGCCGTATTATCGGTGGCCGGCCATCCTTAGCAAGCGGGATGGCCGGCCAATCGCACGAAAGGGGCCGCAAGGCGGCGGGAATGGATCAAAGACCGGCGATCAGTGCATCCCAGGCCGGCGACGGGGTGACGCTTGCGGCATCCGGCAACTGGACGGTGACCGAGGCCGAAAGGCTCAACGGCGAGATCCGGCAGGCCGCCAGGCTGCCGTCGGGAACACGCCGCGTGACGATCGACCTGTCCGGCATCGACCGCTTCGACACGGCCGGCGCCTGGCTGATCCACCGCACGGCCCGCAACATGGTCAACGACGGCCTCGAGGTCGTCTATACCGGCATCGGCCCCTCGCGCGAAATCCTGATCGGGGAGGTCGAGAAATCCGACCGCCCGCCGGCCGAGCCGAGACGCGAGGCGCCGTTCGTCACGGCGCTGGTCAACGATACCGGCGAGGCGGTGATCCAGTCGGGACGCGACCTGGTGCAGCTCAGCTCGCTGCTCGGCTCGACCGTCCTGATCATGGCCGGCTTCCTGTTCCGGCCCTGGCGCATGCGGCTGACGTCGATCACCTACCACCTGGAGTACATGGGGCTCAGGGCGGTGCCGATCATCGCGCTGATCTCCTTCCTGATCGGCGGCATCGTCGAACAGCAGGGCGCCTACCAGCTTCGCTACTTCGGCGCCGAGATCCTGTCGATCGACCTGGCCGGCATCCTCGTCCTGCGCGAGCTGGGCGTGCTGTTGACGTCGATCATGATCGCCGGGCGATCGGGCAGCGCGATAACGGCCGAACTCGGGTCGATGAAGATGCGCGAGGAGATCGATGCGCTGCGGACGCTGGCGCTCGATCCCGTCGAGGTGCTGATCGTGCCGCGGCTCATCGCGCTGGTCATCGCGCTGCCGCTGCTGACATTCGTCGCGAACATGTCGGCGCTGGCCGGCGCCGGCCTCACCGCCTGGATCTACATCGACGTGACGCCGCAGACCTTCCTGCCGTATCTCCAGAACGCGGTGGCATTGAACACCTTTCTCGTAGGCCTCATAAAGGCGCCGTTCATGGCGCTGGTGATCGGGATGATCGCCTGCCTGGAAGGCATGCAGGTCAAAGGGAGCGCCGAGTCGCTCGGCCGCCAGACGACGGCGGCCGTGGTGAAGGCGATCTTCATGGTCATCGTGCTCGACGGCCTGTTCGCGATGTTCTTCGCGGCAATCGACTACTGAGAGACCCGGCATGGCGGCGACCAACGGATCGGCATTCAGCGTATCGGACAACGCACCGGGAAGCGGCTCGGGCGCCGGTGCCGGCGTCACGGGCACCGGGCCCGTCGCAAACGGTGCCGGGGAACGCGACGCCGTCATCAGGGGGCGCGGGATCACCGTCGGCTTCGGGCGGACGAATATCCTGGAGAACCTCGATCTCGACGTCTATCGCGGCGAGGTCCTCGGCGTCGTCGGCGGATCCGGCACCGGCAAGTCGGTGCTGCTGCGCACGCTGGTCGGACTGCAGCCGCGCCGCGGCGGCACGATCGACATGTTCGGCACCGATATCGACAGTGCCTCGGCGGCCGAGCGCAATGCGGTCGAGCGCCGGTGGGGCATCCTGTTCCAGGGGGGCGCCCTGTTCTCGTCGCTGACGGTGAAGCAGAACGTCCAGGTGCCGATGCGCGAGCATCTGCGCCTCGAATCCTCCCTCATGGACGAACTGGCGGAGCTGAAGATCGCCATGGTCGGGCTGGCGGCAGACGCCGGCGACAAGTATCCATCCGAGCTGTCGGGAGGCATGATCAAGCGCGCCGCCCTGGCGCGTGCCCTGGCGCTCGATCCCGATCTGGTTTTCCTCGACGAACCGACCTCCGGCCTCGATCCGATCGGCGCGGCGGACTTCGACGACCTGATCTCCAAGTTGCGAGACACTTTAGGTCTCACGGTTTTCATGGTAACCCACGACCTGGACAGCCTGTTTTCGATCTGTGACCGGATCGCCGCTCTGGGCAAGAAGCGAATCCTGGTCGCCGGCGACCTCGAAACGGTCATGAACTATCCGGATCCGTGGATAGAAGAGTATTTTCACGGCAAGCGGGCGCGCGCAACGGCTGCCGGCATGAGTCAGCAATAGGCAAGTACGAGTAATGGAAATCCGGGCAAGCCCGTTCATTGTCGGCCTGTTCACCCTGGCGGTCGTCGCCGGTGCCTTCGGCTTCATCTACTGGATCGGGACCTTCGCGGATTCCGCCGGCAACGTGCGGTATCGCGTGGTCTTCTCCAACGAGGTGACCGGCCTCAACAAGGGATCGTCGGTCCTCTACAACGGCATCAAGGCCGGTGACGTCCTCGACCTGTCGGTGGCCGTCGACGATCCCGCGCAGGTGGTCGCCCTCATCCAGGTCGACCCCAAGTATCCGATCAACGTCGACACCACGGCGCAGCTTCAGTTCACCGGCATCACCGGCGTCGGGTTCGTCCAGCTCAAGACGGCCAAGGCCGATGCCAAGCCGCTCGTGGAGGCGTGGGGCGACTCCAGCGAGCCGCCGATCATCTACGCGGAGAAGTCGACCTTCCAGGACCTGCTGGAAGGCGCGCAGTCGATCATGGCGAAGGTCGATTCCGTGGTGACGCGCCTCGATACGGTGATCGGCGAGAACGAGACGTCGATCCGCAACACGGTGCGCAACCTGGAGACCTTCTCGGGAGCACTGGCCGACAATTCCGACAAGATCTCCTCGTTCATCACGGATGCGAGCGCGGCGGCGAAGAGCCTCAGCGAGGTCGGCGGCAAGATCGAGACGCTGGCGACCAACCTGAACACCGTGGTGGAAGCGATCCAGCCGGATGCGGTCCGCGCGATCGTTGGCGACGTTCGCACCTTCGCGGACGCGCTGGCGGCGAATTCCGACAAGGTGACCGTGCTGGCCGAGAATGCGGGGCAGGCCGCGCAGCGCATCAACGACATTGCCGGCCGTCTCGAAGGCGTCGCCGACGACGTGCGGAAGGTGGTGCAGGCAGTCAATCCGGAGGCGATCACCCGGACCGTCGACAATTTCGACCGCATCACCGCGACGATCGCCGACAAGGATCAGGAGATCACCAAGTTCATCGACGACGCGACCGCCACCGCCGCGGAGTTCAGGAAGGTAGGCGCGCGGGTCGACGCGCTGTTGCAGAAGGTCGACGGAATGGTCGGCGATGAAGGCGGCAGCAACATGATACAGAACATAAACGAGGCCGCCGTCTCCTTCCGGAAGCTCGCCGACAACCTCAATTCCAAGCTCGATCCGATCACCGCCGGGATCGAGCGGTACGGCGTCGGCGGACTAAAGGACTTCCAGTCGTTCATGGCGGAAGGACGACGCACCCTGTCGAACATCGATCGGGCGCTTTCGAACCTGGAGAGCAATCCGGCGGGTTTTCTGTCTGGACGATCTTCGGTACCTGAATACAATCCGGGCCGGCGTTTCTGACAGAATGCGCAGGGCAAGTGCGCACGCGTTGCGTAGAGGGCAGGGGGAATTGAAGTGTACGTAGCGTGGCGGGCGACTGTCGTGCTTGCATTCGTCGCGCTCGTCGGCGGATGTGCCGCGCTCGTGCCGAAATCGCCGCCGGCGACGTTCGATCTCGAGGCCCCGACGAGCTTTCCCGCGAACGTCGGCTCGACCGGACTGCAGTTCGCGATCACCGAGCCCACCGCCGTTGGCGCCCTCGACAGCGAGCGCATCGTCGTGCAGCCGATGCCGACCGAGGTCACCTATCTCGGCAAGGTGCAGTGGAGCGACCGCGTGCCCAAGCTCGTCCAGGCACGCCTGATCGACGCCTTCCGGAATACCGGCAAGGTCCGCTCGGTGGGGCTGCCCGGCGGCGCCGTCCAGAACGACATCGGCCTGGTGACCGATCTTCAGGACTTCCAGATCGACGCCACCGCCGGGCAGGCCGTCGTTTCCATTGCCGTTCGCATCGTGTCCGACACGACGGGGCGGGTGCTGGACTCGCGGATCTTCACCGCGCGCCAGCCCGTCGCAGGAAACGACGCCAACGCCATGGTGGATGCGATGAACGCGGCCTTCCAGCAGGCGGCGGTCGAGATCGTCGTCTGGACCCTGGCCCGGATCTGACCGGCGCGGCTGCGGGCTCCTGCAGGGCTCGGCGGCCTTCCGAAGCAGTTCATGCGAACCAGCCGGCTGACCGTCGGAGTCATCCGGCCGGCAGGTCGGACCTCAGGTCAGCCGCACGGACATGCCGCCGTCGGCGATCACCGGACTTCCCGTCATGAAGCTCGACCTGTCGGACAACAGGAAGAGCGCAGCCTGGGCGATCTCCTTCGCATTCGCCATTCGCTTCATGGGATGCAGGTTCGCGATGAACTCCATGAAGTCCGGATTTCCTTCTCCGCCCGCCGCCGTGACGGTGCCGCCCGGCAACAGCGCATTCACGCGGACGCCATCTGCCGCATGGTCCAACGCCAGGGACTGCGTCAGCCCGATCAGGCCGGCCTTCGATGCCGCGTAGGCTCCCATGCCGGGTAGGCCGGCGTTGCTGAAGCCGACGAAGGACGAGGTGAAGACGATCGAGCCGCCTCCGCGCCTGGTCAGCCTGGGGATCTGTGCCTTGGCGGCGAAATAGGCTGCGGTCAGGTTGACCGAAAGGACGTCGTTCCAGTTGTCTGCGCTCATGGATGGGACCGGGCCCATCTCCCCCACGATACCGGCATTGTTGAAGGCACCGTCAAGGTCGTCGAACTCGGTCAGTGCGAGGTCGACGAGCGCTTCTGCATAGTCCTCGTCCCGGACGTCGCCGGCAAGGAAGACCGCCCTGCCGTTGCTCCTGTTGATCGCCTCCGCGACCGCTTCCAGTTCCGCCGGCCGGCGGGCGCCGAGAACGACATTGGCCCCTTCAGCGGCAAACAGGGCCGCCGCGGCGGCACCGATTCCGCTGCTTGCGCCGGTGATGATGATCGTCTTGTTGTCCAGTTCCATGATGTGCTCCTCGGCAAGGTCGTTTCATGGATCTGTAGTGGCTGCCGAGGCTGCGCCGACACCCGTTTCCTGAAAGGCCAAAGACGAGTTAGCGCAAGAGGCCGACGGATTTCGCGGCGGAGATCGACAGCCCGATCTCCAGCCGTGACATTACCCCGCATTGTCGGCCGCCTGCCCGGCTGCATGTTAAGCTGAGTTGCAGCGAATCGTATGTGCGGAGGTGACCGGCATGGATCTCGACTTCGTAATGCTCTCCCGCATACAGTTCGCGTTCACCATCGCCTTCCACATCATCTTTCCGAGTTTCACCATCGGCCTTGCGGCGTGGATCGCCACGCTGCTGGTGGTGTGGCGCCGCACGGGCAACGAGCGCTACCGGGAACTGGCGCAGTTCTGGACGAAGGTCTTCGCGATCTCGTTCGCGATGGGAGTCGTCTCCGGCCTGGTGCTGTCCTACCAGTTCGGCACCAACTGGAGCCGCTTCTCGGATGTCGTCGGCAACGTCGTCGCGCCGCTGATCGGCTACGAGGTGCTGACGGCGTTCTTCCTGGAGGCGACCTTCCTCGGCATCATGCTGTTCGGCTGGAACAGGGTGCCGCCGTGGCTGCACGTGACGTCGGCGGCTGTCGTGGCGGTCGGGACGATGATTTCAGCCTTCTGGATCCTGTCGGCCAACTCCTGGATGCAGTATCCCGTCGGTCACGTCGTCCGTGACGGCATCGCCTACCCCGAGGACTGGCTGCAGATCGTCTTCAGTCCGACCTTCCCGCTGCGGCTGGCGCACATGCTGCTGGCTGCGTACCTGACGACGTCCTTCGTGGTGCTGGCGATTGGCGCGCGCTATCTGCTGGCGGGGATCCACCTAGAATACGGACGGATCATGCTGCGCATGGGGCTGGGCATGGCGATCGTGCTGGCGCCCCTGCAGGCCTTCGTCGGCGATCAGAGCGGGCTCAAGGTTGGCCAATACCAGCCGGCCAAGCTGGCGGCGATAGAAGCCCACTGGGCGGCTGACGAGCCGGGACCGGTGCCGCTGATCCTGTTCGCCTGGCCGAACGAGGCCGAGGAGCGCAACGACTTCGAGATTGCCGTTCCGTACCTGGGAAGCCTGATCCTCACCCACTCGCTGACCGGCTCCTTCCCCGGCCTCAAGGCGTTTCCGCCGGAGGACCGGCCGCCGCTGTGGGGACCGTTCTTCGGATTCCGGATCATGGTCGGAATCGGGATCCTGATGATCATCGTCGCGTGGGCCGGCGGCTTCTTGTGGTGGCGCGGACGGCTGGAGAGCAGCCGGCTGTTCCTCAAGGTCGCCTCATATATGTGGCCGGCCGGCTTCGTTGCCGTGCTGTGCGGCTGGATCGTCACCGAGGTCGGCCGGCAGCCGTGGGTGGCAACCGGGATACTCAGGACGGTCGACGCGGCCTCGCCCGTTCCCGCCTATGCGGTGCTGGCCAGTCTCGCCCTGTTCGTGGTGGTCTACGGGTTCGTGTTCTCCTTCGGGATCTACTACATGAACCGGCTGCTCAACAAAGGACCGAAGAGGCTGGACGAGACCGAGGAAGGCGTTCCCTCGCGGCCGCTGACGGCAGTCGGGTCCGCCGGCCCGGATGCATACAGGGGATAGGGCGATGGATCTGACCTTCGATTTCTATCTCCCGGTGATATGGGCCGGGCTGATCGCTGCCGCCGTGGCGATGTACGTGGTGCTCGACGGCTTCGACCTCGGCGTCGGCATCCTCTTTCCCTTCGCCCGCAAGGAAGAGGACCGCGACCAGATGATGAATTCCGTCGCGCCCTTCTGGGACGGCAACGAGACGTGGCTGGTGCTGGGCGGCGGCGGCCTGTGGGTGGCGTTCCCGCAGGCCTACGCGATCGTCATGCCGGCGCTCTACCTGCCCGTGATCGTGATGCTGCTGTCGCTGATCTTCCGCGGCGTCTCGTTCGAGTTCCGATGGGTCTCCAAGCCGCGACACCGCCGCTGGGATCGCGCGTTCGCAGGCGGATCGACGATCGCCGCTTTCTGCCAGGGACTGATCCTGGGCGGGCTGATCCAGGGCATCGCGGTGGAGGACGGCGAGTTCGTCGGCGGCGCCTTCGACTGGCTGACGCCGTTCTCGGTGATGTGCGGCGTCGGCCTCGTCTGCGGCTACGCGCTGCTGGGCGCCACCTGGCTGATCATGCGTACCTCGGGCGAGGTCGAGGAGCGGGCGCGGCGCCAGTCGCGGACGATCCTGCTGGTGGTGCTCGGGTTCATCGCGATCGTCAGCCTGTGGACGCCCTTCGGGTTCGAACGGATCGCCGACCGCTGGTTCACGACGCCCAACATCTACTACCTGTGGCCGGTGCCGCTGATCACCGCGGCGCTGGCGCTGCTGCTGTGGCGGTCGCTCGAACGCGCCGGGGCGGCGATGCCGTTCCTCGCAACGCTCGGCCTGTTCGTGCTGTCCTATCTCGGCCTTGCGATCTCGACGTTCCCGCTGATGGTGCCGCCGAACGTCACCATCTGGGATGCGGCCGCCGTGCCGGAAAGCCAGATCTTCACCTTGGTCGGAGCGGTCTTCATGCTGCCGGTCATTCTCGGCTACACGGCGTTCGTGTACTGGACGTTCCGGGGCAAGGTGCATCCCGGCGAGGGCTATCACTGAGGCGGCCGGCGATGCGCTTCGAGGGCAGGACGGCACTGGTCACCGGCGGCGGCACGGGTATCGGCGCGGCGGTGGCGCGGCGCCTGTCGGCGGACGGCGCAACCGTGGCGGTGCTGGGGCGCAGGCGCGAACCGCTCGAGGCCGTCGCCGCGGCGACCGGCGGCATCGCCATCGCCGCCGACGCGGCCGATACCGGCGCGGTCCGCGCCGCGCTTGCCGACATCCGCGCCAGGGCCGGTCCGGTCGACATCCTGATCGCGAATGCCGGCGGCCACGGGATGGGCCCGACCGTGTCGATGGACGACCGGACATGGGCCGAGTCCGCCCGCGCCAACCTCGACACCGCCTTCGTCTGCGCCCGCGAATGCCTGCCCGACCTGATCGAACGGGGCGGCACCATCGTCATCGTGTCGTCGATCGCAGGGCTTGCCGCCGCGCCGGAGGCGGCCGGCTACGTCACCATGAAGCACGCCTGCATCGGGCTCGGCAAATCGCTCGCCCGCGACTACGGCCGCAAGGGCGTGCGCACCAACATCGTCTGCCCCGGCTGGGTGACCTCCGAGATGGCCGACGAGGAGATGGCGACGCTCGTCGGCCAGGCCGGGGCCGCGCTCGGCGTCACCTCGGTGGAGGAGGCCTACGCGCTGGTGACGAAACACGTGCCGATCGGCCGCCCGGCCACGCCGGAGGAGGTGGCCAACGTGATCTGCTTCCTGGCCAGCGCCGAGGCGGCGATGGTGAACGGCGCGGTGCTGACGGTGGACGGCGGCGCCAGCATCGTCGACCTGCCGACGATCGCCTTCGCCGACTGAGCGCGCAGCCGCTAGTCGTCGCGCCGCAGGGCAAGCTCCGACAGGGCCTGGCCGAGCGTGACGAAGTCGTGCTTGCGCGCCGACGTGCGCCGCCAGGCGAGGCCGATGGTCCGGCTCGGTTCGGGATCGCGGAACCGGAGCAGGACGGTCCGCTCGTCGCGGAGCTCCGCGTCGATCGCCATCTCCGGCACAAGCGTGACGCCGAACCCGTTGGCTACCATCTGGACGATCGTCGTGAGGCTCGTGGCGCCGAGTTCTCCGAGCGTGTCGCGATCCGCCATCTGGCACAGGCTCAGCGCCTGGTCGCGCAGGCAGTGGCCCTCGGACAGGAGCAGCAGCCGCTCGTCGGCCAGGAGCGACGGGTCGACCCGCCGGCGCTCGTCGGGCGCGTCGCCGGCCGGCCGCACCAGCAGGAAACGATCCTCGAACAGCCGCAGTGTCTGGATGTCCGGTCCCTCGACCGGTAGCGACAGCAGCACCAGGTCGAGCTGGCCCCGGGTCAGATCATCGAGCAGGCGGCTGGTCTGCGCCTCGCGAAGCTCGAGCGCGATGTCGGGGAACCGCGTCCGGATGAGCGGCAGGGCCCGGGGCAGGAGATAGGGGGCGATCGTCGGGATGACGCCGAGCCGCAGGCCGCCCGACAACGGTCTGTCCGCCTGGCGGGCGTAGTCGACCAAGTCGTCGGTCGCCCGCAGGATCGAGCGGGCGCGCCTGACGATCTCCTTGCCGGCAGTGGTCAGCGCGAGGCTTCCCCGGCCGCGTTCGACCAGCCCGATGCCGAGTTCGGTCTCCAGTTCCTTGATCTGCATGGAGAGCGCCGGCTGGCTGATGTGGCAGGATGCCGCGGCGCGGGCGTAGTGCCGCTCGCGGTCCAGCGCATCCAGGTACTTGAACTGCTTGAGGGTTGGCATATCAGTTAATCTTATCGATTATTCTGATTTTCCAATTTGCGCTGATTGGACGCTCGGGTCAATATCACCTTAGAACGCTTCAAATCAGGGAGGCGTCCGCGCGATACGGTTTCCATCCGGTGAGAGGGTCCCGTTGTTCCGTCGCAGGAGCTCGGACCCTGGCCGCGTCAGCCGAGAGCCCGATCGCTGCAGGCACCGCTTCACCCGTAGCGCGGGCGCCCCTCCCGGATTGGGCCGGTATGGATTGCCAGGAACGGCGGTCGTTCCCAACGCACCGGATCGACGCACAGAGAACATGATCGGAGAGAGACATGGACGCGAAAACTGACGACGGCACAGGCGGATGCCCGTTTTCCGGCGGTAGGCGCGGACGGCGCAACGCCGACTGGTGGCCGGAGCAGCTCGATGTCGAGATGCTCCACAAGAATTCCGACCTGTCCGACCCGATGGACAAGGACTTCGACTACGCGGCGGAGTTCAAGAGCCTCGACCTCGATGCCGTGATCGCCGACCTGCACGCGCTGATGACGGACTCGCAGGAGTGGTGGCCGGCAGACTTCGGCCATTACGGCGGCCTGTTCATCCGGATGGCATGGCACAGCGCCGGCACCTATCGCATCACCGACGGACGCGGCGGCGCCGGTGCGGGGCAGCAGCGCTTCGCACCGCTCAACAGCTGGCCGGACAACGCCAACCTGGACAAGGCGCGCCGCCTGCTCTGGCCGATCAAGCAGAAGTACGGCCGCAAGATCTCCTGGGCGGACCTGATGATCCTGGCCGGCAACGTCGCGCTTGAATCGATGGGCTTCAAGACATTCGGCTTTGCCGGCGGCCGCGAGGACGTCTGGGAGCCGGAGGAGCTTTTCTGGGGGCCGGAGGGCACCTGGCTCGGCGACGAGCGCTACAGCGGCGAACGTCAGCTCGCCGAGCCGCTGGCGGCCGTGCAGATGGGTCTTATCTACGTCAATCCGGAAGGCCCCAACGGCAATCCGGACCCGATCGCCGCCGCACGGGACATCCGCGAAACGTTCCGGCGCATGGCGATGAACGACGAGGAAACCGTCGCGCTGATCGCCGGCGGCCACTCGTTCGGCAAGACCCATGGGGCCGGCGATCCCTCGCTGATCGGGCCCGATCCCGAAGGCGCCGAGATCGAGGACCAGGGCCTGGGCTGGAGCAACGGCTACGGCACGGGCTTTGGCGACGACACCATCACCGGTGGTCCCGAAGTCACCTGGACGCAGACCCCGACCAAGTGGAGCAACCTGTTCTTCGACAACCTGTTCGGCTTCGAGTGGGAGCTCACCGAGAGCCCTGCCGGCGCCAAGCAGTGGGTGGCAAAGAACGCTCCGGAGTCGATCCCCTACGCGCACGATCCCTCGAAGTTCCGCCGGCCGACGATGCTCACCACGGACCTGTCGCTGCGCTTCGATCCGGCCTACGAGAAGATCTCGCGGCGCTTCCACGAGAACTTCGACGAGTTCGCCGACGCCTTCGCCCGGGCCTGGTTCAAGCTGACCCATCGCGACATGGGTCCGATCCAGCGCTACCTCGGCCCGCTCGTGCCGAAGGAGACGCTGATCTGGCAGGATCCGATCCCGGCGATCGATCATGAACTGGTCAGCGAGCAGGACATCGCCGACCTGAAGGCGAAGATCCTGTCCAGCGGCCTGTCGGTGTCCGATCTGGTCTCGGCGGCCTGGGCGTCGGCTTCGACGTTCCGGGGGTCCGACAAGCGCGGCGGCGCCAACGGCGCACGCGTGCGCCTGGCGCCTCAGAAGGACTGGGAGGTCAACGAGCCGGCCCGTCTCGCCAGGGTGCTGGAGAAGCTGGAGTCGATCCAGGCGGACTACAACTCCGCCCAGACCGGCGAGAAGAAGGTGTCGCTGGCCGATCTCATCGTGCTCGCCGGCGCCGCGGCGATCGAGAAGGCTGCCCGGGATGCGGGCACGGAGGTCAAGGTCCCGTTCACGCCGGGCCGCATGGACGCCTCACAGGACCAGACCGACGTGGAATCCTTCCAGGCGCTCGAGCCGCGGGCCGACGGGTTCCGCAACTATTCGAGCGGCAAGGAGTTCATGATGCCCGAAGAGGCGCTGGTCGACCGGGCCGAACTCCTGGGGCTGACAGCACCGGAGATGACGGTTCTGCTCGGGGGCTTACGTGTGCTGGGCGCCAACACCGGCGGCTCCGAGCACGGCGTCTTCACGAAGACGCCGGGCATGCTGACGAACGACTTCTTCCTCAACCTGCTGACGATGGCGACCAAGTGGAAGGACCTCGGCGACGGCACATACGAGGGAATCGACCGCAAGACCGGCGAGCGCAAATGGACCGCGACCCGTGTCGACCTCATCTTCGGGGCGCATTCGCAGCTGCGCGCTTTCGCCGAGGTCTATGCGTGCTCCGACTCCCGGGAGAAGTTCGTGAAGGACTTCGTCGCAGCCTGGAACAAGGTGATGAACGCCGACCGGTTCGACATCGCCGACGCCCGCTAGCAGCTATCGAGACGGGGAAGGGTATGCAACCCTTCCCTCGCCACCGCGCGCCCCCAGGGGCGCGCGGTTTCCTGCGAGCCGCGCCCGCCTGTTGTCGGCGCGGATTTCTCGGCGCTGACTTCGCCACCGCGAAGAATTGCCCCTTTTCCGCAAGCCTCGGGCCACGCTATGGTCGGAGCGGATCGAGGGGTTTCGGCGGCGTGTGATGCGTATCTCGGCGAATTGCAGCGTGCTTGGCCTGATTTCGGGTGCCCTGGCGGCGGGTATCTGCGCATTTGCGGCCTGCAGCGTGCCGGCGCGCGCAGTGGCCGAAGAACTCGTCCTCCGCGGTACGCTCTACGAGGCCGGGGATTTCCGGGTCGGCGAGCGAATCCCCAATTGCGGGCGGGCCCGCACGATCCTGACGGCGGATCTCGGCGACTACGGCGCCTCGATCGGCGCCTTCATCATTCTCAATCCGCAGAAGCTCGACCGTCTCTCGGCGGCGACCCGGCTGTTCGTCTACAGCCACGAGTGTGCCCATCAGCTCTATGGACCGGGCGAAGAACGGGCCGACTGCTACGCTGCGAAGCGCGGCAAGGCCGAGGGGTGGCTGCAGCCCTCCGATATCGATGCGGTGTGCCGGATCTTCCCGCACAAGAGCCGCAGTGCGGAACATCCCGACCGGGCCGCGCGCTGCGCGGCGATTCAGGCGTGCTACGCCTCCGCCACCCGTCCGACCTCGGCGCCATCGCCCGTTGCCACGCGGGACGGCCAGACGTACCGGTAAAGTCGGCGCGATCGCCTGTCGGAAGTCCGGCCATGCAACGAGGGACTTGATTCCCGTCCCGCCGCGCCCCAAAACAGGGATCACACAGCCCCGATCAATCCGAAGAGACCGTTCCCGATGGAAAAGTTCACCACGCTCACCGGCGTCGCCGCGCCCCTGCCTCTGGTCAATGTCGACACCGACATGATCATCCCGAAGCAGTACCTCAAGACGATCGCCCGGGACGGTCTGAGCAAGGGCCTGTTCGCCGAGCGGCGCTTTAACGAGGACGGCAGCGAGGATCCGGACTTCGTGCTCAACAAGCCGGCCTATCGCAACGCCAAGATCCTGATCGCCGGCGAGAATTTCGGCTGCGGTTCCTCGCGCGAGCACGCACCGTGGGCACTGATGGATTTCGGCATCCGCTGCGTCATCGCGCCGTCCTTCGGCGACATCTTCTTCAACAACTCCTTCAAGAACGGCATGCTGCTGATCAAGCTGCCGCAGGAAGAGATCGACAAGCTGCTCGACGACGCCAGCCGCGGCGCCAACGCAATGATCACCGTCGATCTGGAGAGCCAGACGATCTCGGGTCCGGACGGCGGATCGATCACCTTCGAGGTCGACTCCTTCCGCAAGCACTGCCTTCTGAACGGCCTCGACGATGTCGGCCTGACGATGGAGAAGGAGGACCTGATTGCCGGCTTCGAAAAGCGGGAGGCCGAGCACCGGCCCTGGCTTTAGGAAACCGCGCCGCGCCGGCTTCCCGGGGCGGATGGCCGCACGCACGTTCCGCCGCGACGTCGCGGGCTGAAGCGTGCCGGTGTCGGTGACGTCGCTCCTCTACGTTCTCGTCGGCGCGCTGGTTTCGTATGGCCTGGTCGTCGCGGCGATGCTGGTGCTGCAGCCGCGACTGCTGTTCCTGCCGAATGTGTCGACCCGTTCGATCGAGGCCGATCCCGGTGACATCGGGCTTGCCTTCGAACCGGTTGCCATCCGTACGGCGGATGGCATCCTGCTGGACGGGTGGTATGTTCCGGCAGTGGCGCCGCGCGGGGTCCTGCTGTTCTTCCATGGCAATGCCGGCAACATTTCGCATCGTCTGGAGTCGGTGCGGATCTTCCACGAGCTGGACCTCGACGTCCTGCTGATCGACTATCGGGGCTACGGGCGAAGCGAGGGCAGCCCGTCCGAAGCCGGGCTTGGCAGGGATGCGGAAGCCGCCTGGCGATACCTCGTCGAGCACCGTGAGACCGCGCCGGAAAAAATAGTCATTTTCGGCCGCTCTCTCGGCGCTTCGGTCGCTGCGAGGCTGGCCGCGGACAGGAAGCCCGCGGGCGTCATCCTCGAGAGCGGCTTCGTGTCGGTTCCCGATCTCGGCGCGAGGATGTATCCGTGGCTCCCGGTCCGCACCCTCAGCAGGTTAAAGTTTCCGACGATCGACCATGTAAGGTCGATACGCAGCCCGGTCATGATCGTGCACAGCCGTGGCGACGAGATCATTCCGTTCGCCGACGGCCAGGCGCTGTACGAGGCTGCGAGCGCGCCGAAGCGCTTTCTGGAGATCGAAGGCGGGCACAACGACGGGTTCCTGGTCAGCGGCCGGCGTTATACCGACGGCCTCGCCGCCTTCCTGGCGGAGGTCCTGTAGCCGCGGGCGTTCGCCGGGTAATTGGCGTGCCACAGTCCGACCTCATTGTCTCCGCCAATTGGTGCGGCATCTTAGGTGGAATCCGAAACGGGGCCGGCAAGGACGGGAATCATGCTGCGCAAGGCCGTAACCAGTCTCGACGTCACGACCAAGGTCACGCTCGGCGTGCTGGCGCTGGCGAGTGGCGTCTACACCTATCTCGGAGTGCGCGAGCTGCTGGACGGGTCGGCGACGCTCGTGTTCTTTGCCGCGATCATCTACTCGGCCGCGGTGTCGATCGGAATCTACGCGTTCTGGTCGTACCTGATGCGGTTCATGCCGCACGTCCGCGACGCGGTCAGCCGCGGCCTGCTGGTGCTCGCGATGATCCTCGGATCGGCGATGATCATCGCCATGTCGTCGTGGCTAAACGCTGCCGCGCTTGCGGGCTCCGCCGCGCTGGAGCAGCACCTCGCCAACAAGCTTGAGAGCTTCGCCACCGATTTGGACCGCGCGCACAACAATGCGCTCGCCGCCCAGAGCCTGCTTCCCGACATCCAGATGGCCTCGCTGCGCTTCGCACAGCTCGCGGAGGACGAGCAGCGGCAGGGGTCGCTGACCGGGACGTCGGGGTCCGGCACGGTGGTGCAGCTCCTGACCCAGATGTCGCGCCAGGTCGACGGGCTGGCCGCGGAGATCGAACAGTCCGCCGGGCAGGTGGCCGAACTGTACGACGAGGGCAGCGCGCACATCGCCAGGATGCGCGAACTCGTCTCGGCGCGCGGCCCGATAAATCCGCGCAGCGATGCCTTCGCCGCCGAATCGATGGCGCTGATGGGCGTCATCGCCTCTCTGCAGCAGACCTCGGTCGCCCCGGCGGTGAAGCGGGCGGCCGAAGACCTGGCAGGCGGTTTCATCGCGCCGATCGCGGACGGCGGAACAGGCGACCTGGCCGCCCGGCAGACGGCGATCGTCGGCAATGTCGAGGAGGCGGTCGCCGCCCAGTCGCGGGTGCTTGCCGCCGCCGCCGAGCAGATCCTCGCCGCCGAACCGGTCCGGCCGGAGCGGTTCGAGCCGCTGTCGACGGCCGAGGCGGTGTTGCGCTACGCCCCGGATTTCCTGCCGAGCTGGGCCGGTGCGATCTCGATCGACCTGATGCCCGCCGTGCTCATCCTGATCCTCTGCGTCGTTCATGCCGGCATCCGCCGCGAGGACGAACCGGTCGCGGACGCCACGACCATGTCGGCCGCCGACCTGCTGACGGCGGTGCGCATCCTGCGCGAGGTCGACGGCGAAACGCGCCTGGTGCGGGGAGGTCCCGACCTGCTGCCGACCGCCCCCGCGACGGCCCGCGAGGTCGACGCCACGTCCGACGAGTCGGTGTCCGAAAACGCGCCAGACGTCACGTCAACGCCGCCGGACGCCAAGTCCGGGGTCGTGACGCCGCTGGCGTCCGGACGGTCGGCGAAGAAGGAATGAGCCTCGCCGGTCATCACGGCGACCGCCCTGGCCAGGGCCGGTTCCGGCGCTGGCTGAGGGATCGGCCCGACGAGACGATCCTGAAATGGGCGTTCCGCGGGCTGCTGGTGGCGACCGTCGTGGTGCTGGCGACCGACCTGAGCGAGATGCGCGAGCAGGCCGACGAGTTCGTCGATCCCGCCGTTCCGGGAGTTGCGCCGGAGATCGAGCCCTACCTGCCGTCCATCCGCGAGGGCGTGCCGGCCCGGCCTGGCGACACCGCGCCCGGCGCATTGCGCGAAGCCGCCCGTTTCGAACTGGTTGCCGACGGCCGGCTGCTGCTCGAGGGCGGCATCGATACGGGGGCTGCGACGCGATTCGCCGAGGAGATCGAGAAACGCGGCAGCTACGTGAAGACGGTCGTCCTCAACTCCCCGGGCGGCTCGGTCGGCGACGCCCTGGAGATCGCCCGGATGATCCGCGACGGCGGCTACGACACGGCGGTGGAGGCGGGCGGCTACTGCGCCTCGTCGTGCCCGCTGCTGCTGGCCGGCGGCAACGAGCGCGTCGTCGCCGAGGATGCCTCGGTCGGCGTGCACCGGGTCTATTCGGCCGGCGAGGCGGCGGTGTCGGCGGCGGTCGGGATGGACAACGCCCAGCGCGTCTCCGCCGAATGCCAGCGCTTCCTGCTCGACATGGGCGTCGATCCGCGCGTCTGGATCCACGCCATGGAGACGCCGAAGGACGAGCTGTTCTACTTCACCCCCGACGAACTCCTGGAGCTCAGGCTCGCCACCGGCATCGCGCCGTCCGGCTGATCCTGCAGCCGTTCCGATGGCGTTTGCCACTTTGACGGCCTCCCCCGAACGTATAGCGTGCGCACCGGACCATCCTGCCGGGAGCGACCGCCCTGTTCGACTTCTCCTCAATCCTCACGGCCGCCCAGTCGGTGACGCTGACCACCATCCTGCACGTCACGCTGGTGCTGGCGATCACGGTGCGGGTGATCATGAAGCGCCCGCCGACGGGGGTGGCGCTGTCCTGGCTGTTCCTGGTGATGGCCGTGCCGTTCGGCGGCGCGGCGGCCTACCTGCTGATCGGCGAGCGCCGCATCGGCGGCAAGCGGGCGAGGGGCCTCGGCCATCTGCGCGCCCGCTACCGCCACCTGAGCGAGGAGGCCGTCCGGGAAGGGCTGGCGGAAGTCGACTGGACGGACCACCTGCCCGCCGCCAGGGGTCTGGACAGGCTCGGCCGCCAGGTGGCCGGCACCGGCACGGTCGGCGGCTCCGACTTCACGCTGCTGAGCGATCCTGGCGCGATTCTCCAGGCGATCGCCCGGGACGTCGACAACGCCACGACCAGCGTCTTCATGGAGTTCTACATCTGGAACGAGGGCGGCTATGCCGACGAGGTCCACGACGCCCTGATCCGGGCCGCCGGCCGCGGCGTCGCCTGCCGGGTGCTGATCGACGACCTGGGCTGGCGTCCGTGGTGGCGCAGCGAGCAGCCGCGGCTGCTGCGCGAGGCCGGCGTCGAGGTGGTTCCGGCCCTGCCGGTCGGACTGTTCCGCACCCTGTTCGGCCGGGCCGATCTCAGGCTCCATCGCAAGATCGTCGTGATCGACGGCGAGATCGGCTGGACCGGCAGCATGAACATGGTCGATCCGCGGTTCTTCAAGCAGGATGCCGGCGTCGGCGAATGGACCGACGCCATGGCCCGCATCGAAGGTCCGGCGGTGCCGATCCTTGCCGCAACCGTGGTCGGCGACTGGGTGCTCGAGACCGGGGATTCGATCCGCGACATCGTCGAAAGCACGGGCCTCAAGCTGACCCGCCCGCGCGGCAATACGCACATCCAGGTGGTCGCCTCCGGCCCCGGCGAGACCGAGGACGGCCTGCTCCTGATGCTGCTGGCGCTGATCAACGCGGCGCGCGAGGAACTGATCCTGACGACGCCGTATTTCGTGCCCGACGAGTCGCTGCTGCGGGCCTTGCGCGGTGCGGCGGGACGCGGGGTCGACGTGACCCTGATCCTGCCGGAGAAGATCGATTCCTTCCTGTCGCGGCACGCCAGCCGCACCTATTACGACGAGCTTCTCGATATCGGGGTGAAGATCCAGCTCTTCCACGAGGGATTGCTGCACACCAAGTCGATCACCGTGGACGGCTGCCTGTCGATGTTCGGAACGGTCAATCTGGACATGCGCAGCCTCTGGCTGAACTACGAGGTGTCGATGTTCGTCTATTGCCGCGAGTTCGCCACCGCGCTGCGCGACCTGCAGGCGCGCTATATCGCCGCCTCCAACCAGTTGGACCCGGATGCCTGGCGCGCCAGGCCGTATTATCAGCGCCTCATCGACAACACCGTCAGGCTCGTCAGCCCGCTGTTGTGAGGGGCCGGCAGGCCGCGACCTGCCAGTATGGCATCCAACCGAACGGAGGCAGAAATGGACGGCGAAGCACTGCGCGCCATGCAGGCGCCAATCAAGGACCGCTACAGGGAAACCCCCGGGGCGGCCGTGATCACCCTGAAGGCGGAAGGCAGGGTCGACGACCAGGCGATCGCCTGCAAGGTCGATACCGGCAAGGCGCTGGTGACGGCGGGATTGCATCCGGCAACCGGCGGCAGCGGTCTGGAGGCGTGTTCAGGCGATATGCTGCTCGAGGCTCTCGTCGCTTGCGCCGGGGTGACCCTGAAGGCGGTCGCGACCGCTATCGGGGTCGAGATGCGCAATGCGACGGTCCGCGCGGAGGGAGACCTCGATTTCCGTGGCACGCTGGGCGTCGCCAGGGACGCCCCCGTGGGCTTTCGGGACATCCGCCTGACGTTCGACGTCGATACGGATGTACCCCGCGAGAAGCTCGACCAGCTTCTCAAGCTGACGGAGCGCTATTGCGTCGTGTTCCAGACGCTCAACAACCGGCCGGAACTGTCGGCGCGGATCAACTCGGCGTCGTGATCGACGGAACGATTGCGGCGGCGGTCACGGCGCGTTAGAGACCGCGATCCGGAGGATCCGCCATGCCGCTCGAATTCTGGCTTCTGTTCGCGCCCGCCTGCTTTGCGATCAACATCTATCCCGGCCCCAACAACATCCTGGCGTTGGGCAACGGGGCACGGTTCGGCTTCGGCCATGCATTCCGAGCGGCGCTGGGCCGTTTGCCCGCCTTTGCGGTCATGATCGGCCTCGTGGCGGTCGGTCTCGGCGTCGTGCTGTCTGCCTCGGAGACATTCTTCACGGCGCTCAAATGGATCGGCGCGGCCTATCTCGTCTGGCTCGGCGTAAAGATGCTGCGGGCGCCGGTCGACATGTCGGCCCTGACTGCGATCGGCCGGAGGGAGCCGGTTTCGAGACTGGCCGGCCGCGAATTCTTCGTCGCCGCAACCAATCCCAAGGCCATCGTGACGTTCACCGCCTTCTTTCCGCAGTTTCTGGTGCCGGGCGGCGACTACGTCTGGCAGATCTCGCTGATGGGCGCGGCCTTCATCGTGTTCGAGGCAATCGCCATCGCGCTGTACGCCTATGGCGGCTCGCGGGTCGGCGCGCTGGCAGGCACGGCGAACCGGATGCGCTGGGTGAACCGGATATCCGGTGGTGCGCTTGTGGCCGCCGGCGTAGTTCTCGCGCTGGCGCGGCGCCCGCAGCCCGTATAGGAGTGTTCCTGCTTCGTTCTTGACGGGGTTCGGTGGACGGGGTCTGATGGACGCTGTGATCGGGTCCCGGGAATCGGGCAGGTGAGATGAGCAACGAACTGGCATCCGGACTGATGCGCCGCGAGGATGGCAGGGTGTCCTGCTGGTGGCCAGGCTCGGATGCCCTCTATGCCGACTACCACGACACCGAGTGGGGCCGTCCGGTTTCCGACGACCGCAAGCTGTTCGAGAAGCTCTGCCTGGAAGGCTTCCAGTCGGGTCTGTCGTGGATCACGATCCTCCGCAAGCGGGAGAACTTCCGCAACGCGTTCGCGAATTTCGACATCGATGAAGTGGCGGCCTTCGGGGACAATGACATCGAGCGGCTGCTTCAGGACGCCGGCATCGTTCGCCATCGCGGCAAGATCGTCTCGGTCATCAACAACGCCAGGCGGGCACTGGAACTCAGGAAGGAGGCCGGGTCGATCGCGGCGTTCGTCTGGACGTTCGAGCCCGCCGCCGCAGATCGGCCCGCTCGAGTAAACCATGCCGCACTCAGGGAGATGGCGAAGACGCCCCAATCGACGGCATTGTCGAAGGAACTGAAGAAGCGCGGCTGGAGTTTCGTGGGGCCGACGACGGTCTACTCCTTCATGCAGGCGATGGGACTGGTCAACGATCATCTGGAAGGCTGCCATTGCCGGGCGGCGGTGGAGGCCGAGCGCACGGCGTTCGAGCGGCCGGGGCAAGGCGCGCAGTTGTCCTCAGCACCGTGACATCGCCGGCGAAATCCGGCATCACGCGGTGATGCGCATCGACATTTCCGACATCGCCGCCGATTTCCCCGACTTCTGCGTCGCTGTCGTCGTCGCAGGCGGACTTTCGATCCCCGAGACCCGTCCCGCCTCGCTGCACGACCTGATCGGCGAGCGCGAGGCGGATGTCATGCGGCGCTGGGCGGGCATGGAACTGTCGGCGATCCCGGGGATTGCTGCCTGGCGGCGTGCGTACCGGGCCTTCGGCATCAGGAAGACCAGCTACCGCTCATCGGTCGAGAGATTGGTTAAGAATGCGCTTGCGGGCCGTCCGTTGCCGCCGATCAACGGGTTCGTCGACTCCTACAACGCAGTGTCGCTGTCGCACGTCCTTCCGCTCGGCGCAGACGACCTGGACAAGGTGGTCGGAGACGTGGCCTTCCGATATTCCCGTCCCGGGGATACCTTCCTCGACATGGCAAGCGGACAGGAGACGAACGACCCGCCGAAGCCGGGAGAGGTGGTGTATTCCGACGCGGCCAAGGTGCTGTGCCGGCGCTGGAACTGGCGCCAGGACCAGCGATCTCTGGTATCGCCCGGAACCCGGCGCGCGATAGTCACCGTCCAGGCGAACGGCTGGGGCGATCTCGACGCGGCGGTGACGGATCTGGTCCACTTGATCGAGGTTAGCTGCGGTGGCCGCGCCACAGTCACCCGGGCTTCTGCGACACAGCCCTCCGTCGATCTCCGGATGCCCTGAAAGGCGATTGCATGACGCACCCCGCAGTCACCATCGAGCGCCGGGGGTCGAGTGCAATCGTTCGGTTCGACCGGCAGGGCCGCGCCAATGCCATCGACTTCGCCATGATGGATGCATTGACCGAAGCCGCGCGGTCCTTCGAGCAGGACAGCGACACGGCGGCGATCGTCCTGACCGGCGCAGCCGGGGTCTTCTGCGGCGGAATGGACCTGCGCGACCCTGCCTTCGCCCGGCTGGACGGCATGAGCCTCAACGAGGTGCGCGCCCTTGCCGAATGCGGTCCGCGGATGGTGCGGGCATGGGCTTCGGTCGAGATCCCGACCATTGCCGCCATCGAGGGACCTTGTATCGGGGGCGGCCTTGCCCTGGCTGCAATCTGCGATTTCCGGATTGCCGGCGTCGCGGCCCGGTTTGCCGCTCCCGAGGTGGCCGTCGGCCTCAACATGGGATGGCACTCGGTGCCGCGCCTGGTCAGCCTGATCGGGGAGCAGACCACCCGGCGGCTGCTGCTTCTCGGCGAGCAGTGGGACTCCGACGAGGCGCTGCGGCGCGGGTTCGTCGACGAGGTGAGCCACGCAACCGCTGCGCTCGATGCGGCACTTGCGATGGCGGAGGTCCTTGGATCCCGTCCGCCGGCGCCGACGCGAATGGTCAAGCGACAGCTGGAGTCCATCCGCGGCTCCGGTTTCGCGGAGAGCCGGCTGGACAAGGATCAGCACGCGCTGGCCTGGCTTTCGGAGGATTTTCGCCGCGCCGTGGCACGGTTTGCGAAATCGGGATCCTGACTACGCGGATCGCGAGGTCGCGGCGCCCTGTCGTGCCGGAAGGCTATGACCGCGGCGAAGCGGCGACGCAGTCCGCATGCGGAAAGCCGTACTTCTCGAAATTGCCCAGAGCGGCCGCGAACGGCACCGGGCGGCCCAGCAAATAGCCCTGGCCCTTCTGCACGCCCAGGGCGGTCAGCGTGTTCAGTTCTGACATGGATTCAACGCCTTCGGCGACGATCCTGCTGCCGGTCTCCACGGAGAAGCCGACGAGGGCGGCGGTCAATGCCCGGCGCACGGGATCCACGTTGATGTTGCGCGTCAGGCTCATGTCCAGCTTGATGATATTGGGAAGCAGCTGAAGGATATGCTGAAGGCACGAATATCCCGCCCCCGCGTCGTCGACGGCGATGCGCAGGCCCCTTTCGCGGAGCGGCTTCAGACGCGCATTTATGGAAGCGTAATCGTCTATCAGGGCGTGTTCGGTGATCTCGAGCACGAACCTCTCCGCCGGAAGCCGAGTCATCAGGTTCTGAAATGCCTCCGAGTTCACCGTTTCCGGGGAGGCATTGATCGACAGGTGCGTACCAGGCGGAAGCTGCGGGAACACGGCGACGGCGCGTTTCAGGGTTGCCATTTCCAGATCGACACCCATGCCGGCGCTGGCGGCCTCTTCGAACCATCGATCAGGTGACCTCAGGGGCTCGGCGGTGAAGCGGGTGAGGCACTCGAGGCCGACGGGACGTCGGGATTCCAGGTCCCAGATCGGCTGGTAGACGATTGAAAAGCGGTTCTCCCTGATGACCTCCGATATGCGGGCAAGTCGTTCGTCTGTGTGCTTTCGCTTGTCCAGATCACGGCCGATCTCGCGTGCGGCCAGATCGGCGAAGGCGCGCATCATCGTATGGTCGCGTTTGTTGAGCGTCTTGTCTGGCTTGAAGGACAGGCAGCAGAACATTCCGTAGACGCGGCCGTTCGACAGCCGCAGCGGCACGCTAACGTGTGCACCGATCGGAACAGCTGCGGTGATGGGGAGTGCGACCGCCAGTGGCTCATCTGCCGTGTCAGGGATCAGTTCGGGAAGGCGTCCGTCGAGAATGAGCGGACAGTACACGTCTTCAAGCGCATGGCTGTCGCCGACCTTTATGAGATGCTCCTGGCCCGGCGCGTCGACGACACGAAACACCGAGCGGCCGTCGACGATCTCGGAAATATACGCCGCCTCCATCCCAAGATGTTCGCGCATCACCTTCAGTGCTTGCCTGACGACGGTGTCGCCTTCGTCCACGGAGGTGTCGGAACTTCTCAGTAGGCTGAGCAGAGGTGAGCGGTCCTGTGACACGATCTAGCCTGGCGTCATCGCGGTTGATGATCCCGAAAATGGTAAGGTCGTCGCTAACTTACAATATGCGCCAGCTAAACATTTTTGCATGTATTTGCTTGCGGCTCGGTTACTGGATTCCAAAGGCATATGCAGAACGCATTGCTGGCGGGGCCTCTGGAAACACCTCAGACAGGATCACAGTTCTAACTTTTGGTGCTTCGACCAGACGAGGTAACGCAGCACGCGGTCGATTGGTTGACCTTAGGACCGATCACGAATTCGTGAGTGTCGGCGGCTTGCCCCTCCGACGCCGCGACTTGAACTGGCGATTGCCTCTTCCTCGGGCTGAAGAACTGCCGCTACCCCGGGCCCTGCCGAACACCTGACCGGTTCTGTCCTGTTCCCGGGTTCCGCCGCGCAAGCGGCCTGGACCGGCGCTCGTGCCATCCGACCCTGGCGTCCGGTTTGGAATCGGTCGACGCGAAATAAGGCTTGATGTCGAGCAGCGGCGTGCCATCCAGGCAGTCGATATGGCGTACCCTGAGCCCGTCGGCCTCGACGGCGACGATGTCGACAACCGAAAGGCCGATCGGGTTCGGTCGTACCGGAGACCGCAGCGCGAATACGCCATGGCTCACATGGTCATTCGGCGGGGTCAGCGTCGTCACGTTCCTGGCGGCGTCGTGGAGCCAGTACAGAACGATCGCGTGCGTGCAGGTTTCGAGTGACGCCAAGCCCGTCCGATAGGGCTGATCGACGCTGATACTGCAGATTTCATCGCTCTCCATGGAGTTCCTCGGGCAGTTGCCGGTTTGCGTCCAGGGGGTGTGGATGCGGCCGATGAACGTGAGGGTCGAACCCGCCGGCATGTCGAAACTCCTTATCAGGTGATCGGGCGACGTTAGCCGATCGGAGCAGCCGTCTGCCAACGACAAGTGCCGAAGGTGCGCCGCGAAGTCGCGTCGCGAGGGTGCGCCTCGAAGGGGCGTTTAGAAGGTGCGCCTCAAGGGGCGCCTCCAAGGGTGCGCCAAGGGGGGCCTCCAAGGTACCTCCAGGTGCCTCCACGGTGCCGCCAAGGTGCGGTTCCTCGCCTCCTCGTGTAGCGGTCTGCCCGAGATCGAGTTGACAACATAAAGATATCTTTATATCGATATTAGCACATGAGGATCGATGAGATGCTGCCGATCTCCACCGATGGGCTCCTGAATGCCTTGCGCGCCGCCGGCGAGCCAACGCGGCTGCGCCTGCTCGCACTGCTGGCGGAAGGAGAGCGCAGCGTGAAGGACCTCACCGACATCCTCGGCCAGAGCCAGCCGCGCATCAGCCGGCATCTGAAGCTGCTCGCGGAGTCTGGTCTGATCACGCGATTCGCCGAGGGATCCTGGGCGTTCTACCGGATCGCGGATGCCGGCCCGGCAGGGGAGATCTGCCGGGAGATCGTGGCGCGCCTCGATCGTTCGGACCCTGTGCTGGCGCGCGACCGGGCGCGGCTCGAAGCCGTGCGCAGGGCGAATGCGGAGGTGGCGGCCCGCTACTTCAGCGCCTACGCGAGCCGCTGGGACCAGATCCGCTCGCTGCACGCCAACGAACAGAAGATCGAGGCGGGCCTGCTGCAACTGGTCGGCGAGGACAAGCTCGGCCTCGTCGTCGATCTGGGGACCGGCACCGGCCGCATGCTCGAGGTCTTCGCGCCGCATACCGAACGCAGCATTGGCGTCGACGTCTCCCACGACATGCTGTCCTACGCTCGCAGCCGTCTGGAGCGCGAGGGCCTGCGCAACTGCCAGCTCCGGCAGGGCGACATCTACAACCCGCCGCTGGAGGACGGCATCGCCGACCTCGTGGTGATCCACCAAGTACTGCATTATCTGCAGGATCCCGACCGCGCCATATCCGAAGCCTCCCGCCTGCTGAAGCCGGGGGGGCGGCTGCTGGTCGTGGACTTCGCGCCGCACGGTCTGGAGTTCCTACGCGCCGACCAGGCGCACCTGCGCCTGGGATTTTCACGCAAACAGATCGCCGACTGGATGAAGGCCGCCGGCGTCGAGTTGAGCGGTCAGGTCGATTTCCCGCCCGAGCATACGGATTTCGCGGAGATCGGCCGGCTGACCGTATCGGTCTGGCTCGGCACGGACACCGGCCAGCGCATCCCGCGCGGCGCATCGGAAGAGGCTGCCTGAATGACGACGACTTTCGCTCCCCCCCATTCGCGTGCCGTTCCCGGCTTCGCGGTCTCATTCGAGTTCTTCCCGCCCAGGACGGCGGAAATGGAGGCCTCCCTGTGGTCCGCCTTCCAGCGGCTCGCCCCGCTCGGACCGCGCTTTGCCTCCGTCACATACGGAGCGGGCGGTTCGACGCGGGACCGCACGCACCAGATCGTGGCACGGATGCGCCGGGTGTCCGACATCGAGCCGGCTGCGCATCTGACATGTGTCGATGCAAGCCGGGCGACGCTCGAAGAGGTCATCCATTCGTATCGCCAGGTCGGCGTGCGCCACATCGTGGCGCTGCGCGGCGATCCTGCAGAAGGCGTCGGCGAAGCCTACGTTCCGCATCCGCAGGGATTCCAGACGACGGCCGAGCTTGTCGCCGCCATCAAGCGGTCAGGCGACCTCGAAGTGTCGGTGTCCGCCTATCCCGAGAAGCATCCGGAGTCGCGAGACTTCGATGCTGACATCGACGTGCTGGCCGCAAAGGTAGATGCAGGAGCGAGCCGGGCGATCACCCAGTTCTTCTTCGACAACGATCACTTCTATCGCTTCCGCGACCGGTTGGAGAAGCGCGGCATCGACATTCCCCTCGTCCCGGGCATCTTCCCGATTTCCAACTTCTCCCAGGCGGCGCGCTTCGCCGGCCGCTGCGGCACGCATGTGCCGGGCTGGCTCGCCGAGCGCTTCGAGGGCCTCGATGACGATCCGGACACGCGCCGCCTCGTTGCCGCGACGGTGGTCGCCGAGCAGGTCTTCGACCTCGCCGCCAACGGCGTCGACGAATTCCATTTCTACACGCTGAACCGGGCCGAACTCGTCTATGCGACCTGCCACATGCTGGGTCTCAGGGCGATGACGACCGACGCGGCGGCCTGAACACACAGATCCAAGAGGAAGTACATGTCCGAGTACCGCTCTGAAACCGAGCGCGACTTACGTCGGCTCGCCGCCGACCGCATCCTGCTGCTTGACGGCGCAATGGGGACGCAGATCCAGGCGCTGGAGCTGGACGAGGCGGACTTCCGGGGCAAGCGTCTGGCAGGCTGGACGAAGCCGCTGAAGGGCAACAACGACATCCTGAACCTGACGCAGCCCGAGGCCATTCGCGACATTCACCGCACCTATTTCGCTGCCGGCAGCGACATCGTGTCGACGAACACGTTCTCCTCCACATCGATCGCACAGGCCGACTACGGCGCCGAGGATCTCGTCGCCGAAATCAATCGCGAGGGTGCCCGGCTCGCCCGCGAGGCCGCGGACCTTGCGCAAAAGGCGGACGGCCGCCCCCGCTTCGTTGCCGGCACCCTGGGCCCGACGAACAGGACCGCGTCGATCTCGCCCGACGTCACCGACCCCGGCTATCGGGCGGTTACCTTCGACGAGTTGGCCGCGGTCTATGCCGAGGCCACGGGCGCGCTGATCGAGGGCGGCGCGGATCTGATCCTGATCGAGACGATCTTCGATACCCTCAACGCCAAGGCCGCGATCTTTGCGATCGAAACGGTTTTCGCCCGGATCGGCCGAAGACTTCCGGTGATGATCTCCGGCACGATCACCGATCTGTCCGGCCGCACGCTGTCGGGACAGACGCCGACGGCGTTCTGGTATTCCGTCCGGCACGCCAGGCCGCTGACGGTGGGATTGAACTGTGCCCTCGGTGCGACGGAGATGCGCCCTCACCTTGCCGAGATGGGGCGAGTTGCCGATACGCTCATCTGCGCCTATCCGAACGCCGGGCTGCCCAATCACTTCGGCGGATACGACGAGGGCCCCGACCAGACCGCGGCCCTGATCGGCGAGTTCGCGCAGGCCGGGCTCGTCAATGTGGTCGGCGGCTGCTGCGGCACGACGCCGGCCCATATCTCGGCGATACGAGACGCCGTTTCCGCACATCCGCCGCGGCGCATTGCCGCCATGAAGCCGTACATGCGGCTGTCGGGCCTCGAGCCGTTCACGATGACAGAAGAGACGAACTTCGTGAACATCGGCGAACGCACGAACGTCACTGGCTCCGCGCGCTTCCGCAAGCTCATCAAGGAGGGTGACTACGCGACCGCGCTGGACGTCGCGCGCCAGCAGGTCGAGAACGGCGCCCAGATCATCGACGTGAACATGGACGAGGGGCTGCTCGATTCCGCCGAGGCGATGACGACCTTCCTCAACCTGGTCGCCGCCGAGCCGGACATCTCGCGCGTGCCGGTGATGATCGACTCCTCGAAGTGGTCCGTCATCGAGGCCGGCCTGAAATGCGTGCAGGGCAAGGCGGTGGTCAATTCCATCTCGCTGAAGGAAGGCGAGGCGGCGTTCCTGGAGCAGGCCGAAAAGGTCCGCCGCTACGGTGCCGCCGTCGTGGTGATGGCGTTCGACGAGGACGGGCAGGCCGATACCCAACAGCGCAAGATCGAAATCGCCGAGCGGTCCTACCGCCTGCTGGTCGACAAGGCCGGGCTCGCACCGGAAGACATCATCATCGATCCCAACATCTTCGCGGTCGCCACCGGCATTGCCGAGCACGACAACTACGGAGTCGACTTCATCGAGGCGACGCGCTGGATCAAGCAGAACCTGCCCCACGCGCATGTTTCGGGCGGCCTATCGAACCTGTCGTTCTCGTTCCGCGGCAACGAGCCAGTGCGGGAGGCAATGCACTCGGTGTTCCTGTACCACGCCATCAAGGCCGGTCTGGGAATGTCGATCGTCAATGCCGGCCAGCTCGGCGTCTACGACGATCTCGACCCCGAACTGCGCGACCTGTGCGAGGACGTGGTGCTGAATCGCCGCCCGGACGCCACCGAGCGCCTGGTCGACGCTGCGGCACGTTTCAAGCAGGACGGCAGCGAGGAGAAGGAGGCCAAGACGCTTGAGTGGCGGTCATGGCCGGTCGGAAAGCGTATCGAGCACGGGCTCGTTGCCGGTATCGCAGATTTCATCGAGGAAGACGTCGAGGAGGCGCGCCAGGCTGCCTCGAAGCCGCTCGAGGTGATCGAGGGGCCGCTGATGGACGGCATGAACGTCGTGGGCGACCTGTTCGGTTCGGGCCGCATGTTCCTGCCCCAGGTCGTGAAATCGGCGCGCGTGATGAAGAAGGCGGTCGCCTATCTCGAACCCTACATGGAAGAGGAGAGGGCGGCGTCGGGCGCGGCAGCGCAGAAGGCCGTAGCCAAGATCGTGATGGCGACGGTCAAGGGCGACGTCCACGACATCGGCAAGAACATCGTCGGCGTGGTGCTACAGTGCAACAACTACGAGGTCGTGGACCTCGGCGTCATGGTGCCGGCGGAGAAGATTCTGGAGACGGCCCGGGCCGAGAAGGCCGACATCATCGGCCTGTCGGGTCTGATCACGCCGTCTCTCGACGAGATGTGCAACGTTGCCGCCGAAATGGAGCGGCAGGGCTTCGACCTGCCGCTGCTCATCGGCGGGGCCACGACCAGCAAGATCCACACCGCCGTCAAGGTGCACCCGAACTACTCGCACGGCCAGGCAATCTATGTGACGGACGCGAGCCGTGCGGTCGGCGTCGTCTCCAACCTGATGTCGGAGACGGGCCGGCCGACGCTGTATGAAAAGACCCGGGCGGAATACGCCAAGATCGCCGCCGGGCACGCTCGTGCGCAGGACAGCAAGGCAAGGCTGACGATCGAGGACGCCCGAGCGAACCGGCTGAGCCTGGATTGGTCCGGGTATGTCCCGCCGAAGCCGACATTGCTCGGCACAAAGGCGTTCACGAACTACGACCTGAAGACGCTGGCCGGGTACATCGACTGGACGCCGTTCTTCCAGACGTGGGAACTCAGCGGCCGGTTTCCCGAAATTCTGGACGACCCGCGCCAGGGCGAGGCAGCGCGGCAGCTCTTTGCCGATGCACAGGAGATGCTGGACCGGATCGTCGAAGAGGACCTGCTCGAGGCGCGCGCGGTGATCGGGTTCTGGCCCGCCAACGCCGATGGCGACGATATTGCCCTGTTCCGGGACGACACGCGCGGGGAGGGCCTGACGACCCTGCACACTCTCAGGCAGCAGATGTCTCGCAGTGGTTCGACCCGGGCGAACATTGCGCTTGCCGATTTCGTCGCCCCGCGCGAGACGGGCCTCGCCGACTACGTCGGCGGGTTCGTCGTGACCGCCGGACATCGCGAGGACGCGACGATCTCGCGCTTCGTGCAGGCGAACGACGACTACTCGAAGATCCTTTTCCAGGCGCTTTCCGACCGTCTTGCGGAAGCATTCGCCGAGCACATGCATCAACGCGTGCGCCGCGAGTTCTGGGGCTACGCTCCGGACGAGACCTTGAGCAACGCCGAGCTGATCTCGGAGACGTACGAGGGAATCCGGCCGGCGCCGGGGTATCCTGCCCAGCCTGACCACACGGAGAAGGGGACGTTGTTCCACCTGCTCGACGCCGAAGCGGCGGCGGGGGTCAAATTGACCGACTCCTACGCCATGTGGCCGGGGTCATCTGTCTCCGGGATATATTTTTCCCATCCGGAAAGCCGCTATTTCGGGCTCGGAAAGATCGAACGCGATCAGATCGCGGACTACGCGGCCCGCAAGAACTGGTCGATCGATGAGGCGGAGCGTTGGCTCGCTCCGGTGCTTGCCTACCTGCCCACGGCGCGGGCGGCGTGATCCCCTGGTGAAATCAGGCCGCCCCAGGAATCAAAACGGAGCCTCACAGGGCTCCGAACACGATTGCCGCGACGAACAGGAACACCGCGCCGGTCATCAGGAACTGTAATCGTCGGATGCTGGTCATGTTCCGTCTCCCGCATCTCCCCAGTCACAGAAGTGTAACGTGAGCCGGCGGCAAGACGAAGAATTTTCGTTGCTGCGCCGCAATATGGACTTCGATTCGCGCTAGTCACTGTGGACGAATGCGTCCATCTTGTTAGGCCGCAAAGCGAATCGGCGGCGTCGAATGGGCAGCACGACAGTACGACTTGAACGGCTCTGGATCGCCGTCCTGCTGGGAGCCGGAGGGCTCGTCGCCGCGGCCGACATGAGCGGGGCCCGCGAATCGGTGCCTGTGCCGCGCGAACGTCCGCAGCAGGTCGAAGCCCCGCTCCCGATCGGCAAACCGGCAGTGGACAGCGTCCAACCTTCCGAGCAAAGCCCACAAGACGCAGCCGAAGCCGTTCCGCTGCCGCCTGACAGGCCCCGCAGCGAAGCGGTGGTTGTCGAGGTTGCGGCAAACGAGCCGGCCGGCGCACCGCCTCTTCCCGCAGACAAGCCCGAGCGGGCTCCTGGCGGGGTCGAGGCGCCATTGCCGGAAGCCCGACCGGAAGGTGTTGCGACGCCGAATTCCGAACAAGGACCAGCCGACGCCGGCACTCCATTGCCTCAGCAGAAGCCCGAGCAGGCGGCTGCTCCCGTACCCGAACAGAAGCCGGCAGAGGCCGCCGCGCCGTTGCCGGAGGATAGGCCGGACGAGGCCGGACCACCCCTGCCGGAGGAGAAGCCCGAGAATGAGACCGCGGAAGGCGAGCCCGGGGCGAGCGAAGTGCGCGCAGACGAGGCCGCTGGAGAGGAGACCGGACCGAAGGCGCCTCTGTTCGCCGAGGACGCGATGTCGCCGGCCTGCGCAGCGATCGAGGAGGGCAGGGTCTCCGGCCGACCGCTGAAGCCGATCGAGGATCCGGCGGGCTGCGTGGTGCCGGCTGTCTACGCGGTATCGTCGGTGGGAACCGATCGCGCGATCACGCTGGCGCCGGAGGCCGAGTTGAACTGTGCGATGGTCGACAGGCTCGACGCGTTCGTGGAAGAGGTGATCGAGCCGGCCGCGAGAGAGATCCTCGGCTCCGATCTGACGGGCCTGGGCATCGCCGGATCGTATGTCTGCCGGACCCGCAACGGGGTGGCCGATGCCGAACCAAGCGAGCACGGCAAGGCGAATGCCATCGATCTCTCCAGCTTCATGCTCGCCGATGGCCGTGTGATCACGGTCTCTGCGGATTGGGGAAGCGTGCCGGCAGCGGATGCTGCTGTTGCATCGGGAACCGAGACAGACCCGACTTCGGACGCGGGCCATGAAGGCCCGTCCGATGAAGAGATGGCGGAGGCCGACGCCTCAGAAGACGGGTCCGACGCGCCCGCCGAACCGGATTCCATTCCGAAAACAGAGGGGTTCAACAAGGAGGAAACGGCTGCCGCGCGCTTCCTCCGCGAAATCCACGGCAAGGCCTGCGGCCCGTTCACGACCGTCATCGGACCCGAGGGTGACGAGTATCACCGGGACCATTTCCACATCGACCTGCAACCGCGCGGCGCCAACGGGCGCACCACATATTGCCAGTAGCCAAGCCGGAGAAACGGACCCGCTACCGAGCGGCGGGATTCTTCGTGTAGCCCGGGCCGATCGTCGGCGGCTGCTCCGGCAATACGTCCGACCCGATCTTGGACGTGTAGCTCTTTTCGTGGGTCTCGATCAGGGAGCCATCCGGCGCGCTGAGTGTGAGAACCACCTTGTAGGGCACATCCTCCTGGACTCCCCGTACGGGGGGCGACTGGATGGCAATGCGCTTCTGTCCTGCGGTCGAGACGGCCTGGACCCTGAGCGGTTCGCCGCCTGCCGGATCTTCAAATTCGGCAACGAATACGGTGCCTTCCGGGATGGTGCGCCGGCTGGTGGCGACCATCGTGTAGGTCGCTTCGGATAGGCGGTAGTTGAACTGGAAGCCGCCACCCGACACCTCGACATAGGGCCCGTCGGACGGCTCGCAGCCGGCTGCCAGGACGAGTAGGCAGAGTACGACCAGACCTCTGAGCGCGGCGACTGCTCCGGCAACCACGGCAGGCATAGGAACTCCTCCCAGCAAGTGAGCTAACCGTCAAAATCCGGTACTATAGTTAGATTAGGACGCTTTCTGATCTGGTGGCGTCGCGCCTTGGCGCGGTTGCCGCAGGTGAGCATGTCGCACCAGACGCGGCTGGCGTTGCGCGAACGGTCGACGAACAGCCAGTTGCAATTGGGGCAACTCTTGACCTGGGCGATCACCGGCGACTGGGCGAGGGCCAGCCCGGAATGGGCGAGCGCCGCGCGAGCGGTAGCGGGGGAGGCGCCTGCGGCGGGAGCAATCTTCGGAACAAGGCCATCCGCGCCGATGTCGACGGCAACCTCCGACATCGCGTTGCCCAGTGCGTATAGCAGGGGCCGGAAGGCCAGGGATGGCGGCGCCATCCCGCTGGCCGCGGTTCGGAACAGCTCGTCGATCGACTGGCGCAGCGCCAGCATGTCGAGGACGGCGGGGGTATCGAAGCTGCAGTCCGGTACCGTGATCAGCGGGATGTAGCACGTCGCCGCATCAAACCGGATAGCTGCGGCGAGCCAGGCTGCGATGTCGGCGCCGTCGCGCAAACGGTCGCCGCGCCGGGCGGCATCATCCGCGTAGTAGACGGTATTGGCAAAGTCGAGGCACAGCGCGCCGCCGACGAACTGCCGCTCGGTCCAGGCAAAGGGCATCCCATAAACCGGTAAATCGGATGTTACTGGTTACATACTGCCTTTGTCAGCCTTCGGCAATCCCTGTGGCCGCCAATGACGGGACTGCACAGCAACGGAATTTTTACCCTGCTTCTTAACCGCGCGTTTCTCTCGCTTCCGAATGATCCCTGCATGACTCATTCCGGCCAACGCACAGTCGCCATCCTGCTCGTCGGCGCGCTCCTGTTCGTGTTCAGCGGCTGCGCGAACCGGTCGCTCTATTCGTGGCGCGACCAGGCCTGGCGCAAGGACGCCGAGGCGATCTGCATGGGCAAGGGGGGCTACGAGTCGAGCGCATTCGTGGAACGGATGCGCCGCATCAACGACAAGGGTGCCTGCGGCATCTGGTATCCGCTCAAGGTCTCGGGAGCGCTGCAGGGTTACGTGGCCTATTCGACACCCGCCGTCGTCAACTGCCCGATGACGGCCGCCGTCGACGGCTGGTTCTATCACGTGGTGCAGCCGGCGGCCGCTCGGATCTACGGCGCCTACGTGACCAAGGTTCAGGTGATGGCCTCCTATTCGTGCCGGACGCGCAATTCCAAGGCCTATGCCAAGGTATCGGAGCACTCCTTCGGCAACGCCCTCGACATCGGCGCCTTCACCCTGTCCGACGGTCGCACCGTCACCGTGCAGCACGGCTGGCGCGGCAGCGCCGCCGACCGGGCCTTTCTGCGCGAGGCCCACTCAGGCGCGTGCAAACTGTTCACGACCGTGATCGGCCCGGACGGCGACAGCCATCACTACAATCACTTCCACCTGGATCTCGCCCGTCACAACGAGGACGGCTCGTACCACTACTGCAAGTGACCGGTCGCCGGCTCCGGGGCTGCGGCTCAAGGTTGCGGCATGCCTGTCGCAACGTTATGTCTGGTTGCAATACAGGTCTGATCGGGACGCATTATGAAAGCTCGAAAGTCGGCTCGCCGCGCGCTTCTGGCCGCAATCGCCTGCCTTCTCTGCTTCGGCATGGCGGCGCCGAAAGAGTCCGTTTCGGCGGAGCAACTGCTTGTAAGGGTTGCCTTCGACCAGGATACGGCGCTGGACGGGGCGATCGCGCAGTTGGCCGATATCGCAAAGCCGGCACCTCTGACTTTCGTCGCCGAACGAAGGACCGGATTGCTGATCCGTACCAGCCGGAATGGCTACGAGCGGCTGCTTGCCGACCCCGATCTCCGTACGGTGCGCCTGGTTCGCGGCAATGTGCCGGCTCGGCAGCAGGAGACGCCGCACGAGTTCGTCACCTACGAGATCCGACTGAACGCGTCGGAGACGGGTGCGGAGGCGGTGGCCGCCTCGGAACTTGCGGCGACACCGTACACCGCTTCGGTGGTCGGCAGACGCACCGGCGCAGCCGTCGCTCCGCCGGCCCGAGAGGCCGGACCGGGAATGCTGCTGGTGCGCGCATTGGACACCGCCGGCGAGGAGCTCTACCGCACGGTGGTGCCCGACCCGAGGCTGGTGCGCTACGAGGCCGTGGACGAGGACGGACGGTTCACTGGCCGCACCGACTTCTACCGCACCGAGGCGACCGTTCGCGCCGACATTCCCGCCGATCCGGCGATCGCGGCCCTGCGGATAACGGCACCCTCGAAGGGGGCCGCAGCAGGGGTCGCCGAGGTCAACCTGCAATAGCCGGTTCGTGCCGCGATCGTTTCAAGAGAATTCTGAAGGAGGGCCCCGTGGAAATCCGATACCTCGCGGGATGTTTGCGAAACATGCTGGCAGGCGCCCTTGTTGCGGGCGCGGCGACGGCACTCGTCGCGACTCCAGCCGCCACGCAGGCAGCTGCCGGGGAATCGGCCACCGTCGAGCAGATGCTGAAGACCGGCCCGTCTCGGAACCGGATAGACGTCGTCATCCTGGGTGACGGCTACCGGGCGCGCGAGATGGACAAGTTCGAGGAAGATGCCGAGGAGTTCCTCGACTACATGCTGATGCAGCAGCCATTCAAGACGTACCGGCGATATTTCAACGCGCTGCGGATCGAGACGCCGAGCAGGCAGTCCGGCGCCTCGCGGCCCGATGAGCCCGTCGACAACGTCTACGGATCGCGCTTCGGCTGCTTCGACATCCGCCGACTGCTTTGCGCGGACGACGACAGGGTCGAGGAAGTGGTCCTCGACAACCTCAAGCGCAACCAGATCGACATGGTGCTGGTGCTCGTCAACGACGAAGAGTACGGCGGCTCCGGTGGCGACTACGCCGTTGCCTCTACGCACGAGCTGAGCCGAGAGGTCGCGGTCCACGAGTTCGGCCACAGCTTCGGCCACCTCGACGACGAATACATCGACGACAACTGCGGACGCTACGATGACCCCTGGGGCTTCAACGTCACCCAGAAGAGGAAGAAGCCGCAAATTCCCTGGAAGGTCTGGATCCCGAAGAAGCAGACCTTGCCGACCCCCGACGACGGCGACCACGGGACAGGTCTTTACGAAGGCGCCTACCATTGCGCGGAAGGATGGTTCCGGCCGACATACGACTCGATCATGCGGACCAACGGCGCGCCGGCCGGGCCGGTGAACAGCGAGCAGTTCGTCCGCCGCTTCTACGAGACGATCCGGCCCCTCGATTCCGTGAAACCGAAGAGCGACAAGGTCCGCCTGGCGAGGGGCACCTCGAAGCGCTTCAAGTCCGATCTCGCCGACAAGCGCCTCAAGACGATCTCGACGGTGTGGCGGCTGGACGGCAAGCGAATATCGAAGCGCCAGGCGTCGCAGGTGCGGTTCGGCGACATCAGCGGGCGCAGATCGACGCTGACGCTTTCTGTCAGGGATGGCACGCCGCTGGTCCGCAATGATCCGAAAGGCGTGCTGATCGAGACCAGGAACTGGCGAGTCATCAAGCGGAAGTAAGCTCGGGCGAGCGAAGGGTGAACCGGCTTCACCGCCCGACAACAATTCGCCTCGGACTGTCGGAGCAGGCAATGCAATGGCATCTTCGTGACAGCGTCGCGACGTCCGCCGGACGGGTTGCCGCAGGGTCTGCGGGAGACGGCCCGGCGCTGGTGCTGGCGCACGGCTGGCCCTGGTCATCGTACTCCTGGCACAGGGTGCTCCCCCGGCTTGCCGAGAACTTCCGGGTGCACTGGTATGACATGCCCGGCTTCGGCCAATCGGAAATGAAGCCGGGGCAGCGAACGGGGCTCGACGTGCAGGGGGAGATCTTCTCCGCCATGCTCGATCACTGGAACCTCCGGAAGCCGCGTGTCGTTGCCCACGATTTCGGCGGCGCGATCACATTGCGTGCGCATCTGCTGCATGGTTGCGAGTACGACCGGCTGGTGCTCATGAATGTCGTGGCCATGCGTCCCTGGGGCTCCGCCTTCTTCGATCATGTCGGAAGGTACACCGAGGCGTTCTCGGGGCTTCCGCCGCACATCCACGAAGCCGTCGTCAGGGCCTACATCAAAGGTGCCCTCGTCGGTGAATTGCTCCCGGAGGACTTGGAGGCCCTGGTGGCGCCCTGGCTGTCGGAGAATGGCCGCATCAGCTTCTACAATCAGTTCGCGCAGGCCGACGAGCGCTATACCGCGGAGATCGAGCCTATGTTCGGCAGCGTACGGTGCCCGGTCAGGATCCTGTGGGGGGAGGACGACCCGTGGATACCGCTCGAGCGGGGGCGCAGCCTGCACAGCAGAATGCCTGGGTCCGAGTTCGCGACGATGCCCGGCCTTGGACACCTTCCGCAACTCGAGAACCCGGAGACGGTTCTCGAGAAACTCCTGCCGTTTCTGCGGTCCGGCAGCGGATAGACGCGCGATCCCTTCTTCACCGGTTGTCGACTCGCAACCGCACCAGCGCATGCCGGTATCCCGGCCGATGCCCTTGCATCGGGCGGTCAGTACTGGGCAGGATTTGCGAATCGCGTCCGGCCACGTTTCAGGCTGGCGCAGGATCTATCCTGATTTGGACAGCGAATCCGGGACGGCTTGATGATGAATACGCAAAAGTTCGGTGCGCCGGCAATCGTGTCGCTGGCGCTGGCAGGCCTGGCCCTGGCCGGCTGCAATGGTGCCCAGACCTCGGCGCCGACATCGGCTGCGTCGATGGCCGCGACCACTCGCACGGGACCTCTTCGTCCGCCGCAGGCACCGAACTTTGCCGCCGAGGACATCTGCGTGAAGGCGGTCCAGCAGCAGACCAATGCCGAGGACGTCGGGGTCATCAGCAGCCAGGGGACGCAGGTCGAGATGGTGGTGATGGTCGGCTATCCGGCATCCGGCGCTCCCTGGCGCTGCGTCGTGGGACCGAGGGGCAATGTCACCGCGGTAACCTATCTGGGCAGCGAGGCGCGGCTTTAGGCGCACTGGCCGGACAAGCGATCGAGCAGAAATGCTGAGTCTTCGCACCCCGGCGGCGTTGGCACACCGCGACAGCGTGCGGTAGATTGTCGAGGCCGCTTGCCCGCCCGCCCTTCTCTGCGTGGAGACGCTGGATGAAGATCCTACCCGCATTTCCAGTGGCCGTGATGCTGTTCGTGGCCGGTGCCGTTCTGCCGGTTGCTGCACGCGCCGACGATCAGTCCAATGCGGTCGCAAGAGACTTCCCGGAGGCAAGCGCCTCCGTCATGGACAAGCTCGAGGCCCTGCACGCGAAGTACGGCGTCTCCGCGCTGCTCGTCGCAATAGCCAAGGGAGACGGCGAGCCTGTGCTCGGGGCTGCGGGCACGTCGATGAGCGGCGTTCCGGCATCGACCGACATGCATTACCGCATGGGCGCGATGGCGATCGCTTCGCTGACAACGATCCTGCTGCAACTTGTGGACGAAAACGTCGTCTCGCTCGATGACACGATCGACAATTGGTTGCCGGAATATCCCGATGCCGACAAGGTCACGCTGCGGATGCTGGCGGATTCGAGTTCAGGCTATGCGGACTATATCTCGGCGCCGCAGTTCACCGACGCGTTCTATGAGGACGTGTTCTACGAATGGTCGGACCGCGAACTGCTCGACGTCGCGTTCGAGCAGGGCATGCAGTTCGAGCCCGGCACCGATTTCCTGTATGCCCACACCAACTTCATCGTACTCGGTCAGGCGCTGGGGGCAGCAACAGGCAAGCCTTACGAGACGCTGCTGCAGGACCGCATCGTCGATCGGCTCGACCTTATGCAGACCAAGATCTGGACCACGGCTGAGCTCCCTGACCCGCCGCTGCACGCCTTCACCACGGAACGGGGGATCCTCGAGGATTCGACCTACTGGAGCCCCTCCTGGACCTCCTATACCGGGTCGCTCAACGGCGACCTTGCGGACACCGCCAAGCTGATGCGCGCGGTCGCGACCGGCGAGACAATCTCCGATGAAAGCCTGGCTGAGATGAAGGCCGAGACGAATGTGGGCTTCGGCCCGATGACGCCCGACCGCTATTTCGGTCTCGGCATGGAATTCGTGGCTCCTTGGATCCAGAAGACCTTCGCCTTCGGCGGCTACGGCGGAACCGCCGGCTATCTGGCCTCCGAGGACGTGACCCTCGTGGTGGTGATCACGCACGGCGCAAAAAGCGATATCGACACGAATCCGTCCGCGCCGATCTTCAAGGAGATCAGCTCGATGCTTGGATACTGACGCCAGGCGATACGTCCGGACGAGTTCCCGCAGTCCGGCCTGAACTTTGGCGGTAACGACTTGTTCGCCTTCTCATAATTTCCGACATTGGCCGTTCCCGCCGCCGGAACATATCCATGAGCGCTTCTCCGCCCCTCCGCCTGCCGTTCTTCTATGGGTGGGTGGTCGTAGCCGTCGCCTTCGTCACGATGGCGATCGCGGTGAACGCCCGCACCGCCTTCGGCCTGCTCTATCCGCCGATTCTCGACGAGTTCGGCTGGCAGCGGGGCGCAACAGCCATCGCGTTCACCATCGGCTTCATGGCCGCGACGATTTCAGCCCCTCTGTTCGGTCTGATGATGGATCGCTGGGGGCCGCGCCTGGTGATTCCGCTTGGCGCGGTGATCGTGTCGATCGGCTTCATGGTCGCCACGGGCATCGACACGCCTGCGATGCTGTATTTCAGCCTCGGTCTTCTGGTCGTCGGCGCCTCGGTCGGCATGAGCTATATCGGCCATTCGATGTTCCTGCCCAACTGGTTCATCAGGCAGCGCGGCCTTGCCGTCGGACTGGCGTTTGCCGGGGTCGGGGTCGGCGCCATCGTGCTGCTGCCGCTGATCCAGTTCTATGTCGAATCGGCCGGCTGGCGGGCCACCTGCGTGGCGATCGCGGTGACGATTGTCGTCGTGATCATCCCGCTCAACGCCGTTCTGCAGCGACGGCGGCCATCGGACATCGGCCTGGAGCCCGACGGAGGAGCCAGACGCGACAAGGCCGGAAACGAGTCCCCCGCGATCGACAATGTGGTCGATCAGGACTGGGTCGGGGTCGACTGGACGCTGGCGAAGGCGCTGCGGACCGGACGGTTCTGGTGGATCTCGGCGGGGGCCGCCTCCGGGCTTTACGCCTGGTATTCGGTGCAGGTCCACCAGACCCGATACCTGATCGACATCGGTTTCGATGCCCCCGAAGCCGCCTTGGCGCTGGGCCTCGTCGGATTCTTCGGCATCGGCGGTCAGATCGGCATCGGCGCACTGTCGGACAGGATCGGACGGGAATGGGCCTGGACGCTCGCCTGCATCGGTTTTGCCCTGACCTATGTCGCGCTGATCGCCCTCGGTGAGTACCCGGCCCGGTGGCTCGTCTATCTGATGGCGGCGGCACAGGGGCTTCTGGGGTATGGCCTGGCTTCGTTGTTCGGGGCGATCCCTGCGGAGATCTTCGCGGGCCGGCGGTTCGCCACGATCTTCTCAGTGAGCACGATCAGCGCCAATGTCGGTGCCGGCGTCGGCCCGTGGGTGACCGGTGCGATCTTCGACCATGCCGGCTCATACGATCCCGCCTTCGCGGTCTGCTTCGTCATGAGCTTCGTGTCGGCGGGATGCATCTGGATGGCCAGTCCGCGCAAGGTGCGGCTTGTCGCCGGACAGGCGGCCAGGCGGGCTCGGTGGCAGGCTCCAACACACCCTGCCGTCCAGCCGCCCTCGTAGAAGAGCCGGGATCAGGCTTGCTGTAGAGGAAGAGGGATCTCAGCCCTTGAACGCTGCCACGGACAGGCCGCGTCCCGAAAGGGTGACTTCGCCATCCCCGTAGTGGGCGGGGCGGGCCACGAACTTCCATATCCCTGGCTTCAGGTCGGGGTAGATCCATTGTGCGGCGGCGGGGGCACCCGAGGCAGGGCCGGAAACCAGCTGCACGCCCCTGGAATCGGGTGCGGCCGTGTGGGTCTCGCCCGGAGCACAATGGTTGGCGTAGCCACCGTTGCCCAGGCATTCGGCAACCAGGACGACATACAGGCCGTTGCCCCCGCCCGGCGCCAGCACGCCGGAGGAAAACCGCACGAGGACCGGGCCGTCGCAAGGCTTGGCCATTTCAACGGACGCCGCCGGCGCGAGATCGCCGGCACCGGCGGGACGCGGCGTCAGGTTGCCGGTCTGGATGTCGAACCCCGATTCGCAGATCCGCCGGGACGCCAATCGCACGGCGGGAAGCTGGGCGGCGATGTTCTCACGTGTCGGCCCGGCCTCGGCACTGGCCGTCTCGGGAGTGCTCAATGCGGCGACAGTGGTGTCCGCATCGACCGACGACGACAGGAACGTCGCGGCAAGCAGTGCTGCGCCGCAGAGGATACCCGCGCTAAACACCGTCCGGCCCGAAACTGCCATTTGTCTTTTCCCTCGACGTCTGGGGGTTGTTGATCGAAGCGCGGATACGTCGCAGCGTCCAATTTCAGCGCGATGTCCGCGACGAAGGGCAAATGTTTCAATCGTTTCGAAGTTCCCTCACGATCGGAGTACGCGGCGCAGCAGTGCCGATCCGCATGCCCGAGCCATCGCTCGTGGCGGCCGTCATACCTCTCCGCTTTACCGGCGCCGCCACGCTCCGGCATACTCGCGCGCATGAAGCACGCATCCTCCTTTGCCCCGACCGCCGGCCCCTGCCTTGCGCGCCGGCGCGGGTACCATCATGGCAATCTGCGCGAAGCCCTCATCGAAGCGGCACGGCAGTTGCTGGCGGAGAAGGGGGCGGCCGGGTTCACCCTCAAGGACGCAGCGAAGCTCGCCGGCGTCAGTCCGGCGGCGCCCTACCGTCATTTCAAGGACCGCGCGGCGCTGATCGGGGCGGTCTCCGACCGCGGCTTCGAACTGTTCTCGGACCGTCTGAGGGGAGCGGCGGAAACCGGCGCGGATCCTGCGGACGCGTTCCGCAAGCTGGGCGAGGCCTATCTCGCCTTCGCCGCCGAGGAACCGGGATACTACGAGGCGATGTTCGACGCGGAAGCCGTCGGCGCCTCGGATCATGATGCAGGCGCCGGCGCATTCTCGATCCTGGTTGCCGGCCTGACCAAGGCCTACGGCGAAGAGGCCTTCGGCGGCGCCGACCCGCGCGTCGTTGCGCTCAATGTCTGGGCGCTTTCCCACGGCATCGCGACCCTCGCGGCCGCCGGTCGCTTGCCGCGCGGACCGGGGGTGCCGGATCCCTCCGAGATCCTGTCGAGCGGCGTGGATGCGCTGGTCCGAGGTGCCGGGCGGGACTGACGGCAGGAATATCGCCGGCGGAAAGCGGGTTCGAAATCGCGCCCGGCCGCGTTCGATTTTTCCCACTGCAGGTCTTGCGAACGTGCAAAGCCGGGACTATGTAAATCCTGTTAACATCTGATGGGAGGTGCCACGATGGCATGCGGTGCAAGTTGGGCCGAATCCTGGGGCCCGGGCGTCTACAGCGGTAACGGCTCTTCGGAAAGCGCCCGCAGCGACGACGCCAGCAACAGCAGGTGGGGTCCATTTGCCACCTGGAAGACTTGGGAAATCGTCGCGACGATCGTCGGCTTCATCGTGTTCTGGCCGATCGGACTGGCGTTCCTGCTTTGGAAAATCTGGGGAGCAAAGGCCATGTACAGGCATAGGCAGAATGGCGGCTGGTCACGTCGCAGCTACCGCGGCGAGGGTCTGCGCCGCAGCACCGGAAACCTGGCCTTCGAGGAATACAAGGCCGCGGAACTGGAGCGCCTGGAGCGCGAGCGCCAGCGTCTTGCAGAAGAGCAGAAGGCATTCGGCGAGTTCCTCGACGAACTGAAGCGCAAGAAGGATCGCGAGGAGTTCGATCGCTTCATGGCGAGCCGTGGCGGTCCGATCATCAACACGGGTGAGGGCGCGCCGGCCTGACGGCCGAACCATTCCGGTGCGGCGCCCGGACAGGAATGTCGCGCCGCCGAAATCTCCAAATTGACCGGTCGCATGGCCGCGCGTCGGAACGGATGCGCGGCCTTTCGTTTGTCGCCAATTCCTTGAGTCACCGAACGGTCACGCCAGCGCGGCGAAGATGTCATGGAATCCCGCCAAAAGCGGGTCATGATGTTGGATCCCGGTTTCAGGACCATCGAGGGTCGGGGCGAGTTCCCCGATGCGGCCCGCTTTTCCTACTCCAGCCCTGACCTACCCTTGCTTCAGCAGGCGGTGATCCGCGCCGTTGAATTGGCCGGCGGACAACGGCGTCTCAAGCAGCTTTACGACGATCAGCGTCGGGGCCGCCTGGAAGGAGAAAGCTTCTTCGACGCAGCGATCCGATTCCTGGCGCTGGAGGTCCGTTTCGATCAGGAGGCACTGCGCGCGGTCCCCGCATCCGGCCCGGTCGTATTCGTCGCCAATCATCCCTACGGCGTGCTGGACGGAATAGTGCTCGCCGCACTTGCGCTGCGGGTGCGGCCGGAGACAAAGATCCTCGCGAACGACGTGCTCTACCGGGTGCCGGAGACACGGGCGCACCTGTTGCCGGTCGCCTTCGGAGAAACGCGGCAGTCCCTGGCGATCAATGTCGCCTCGCGCCGCGCTGCCCAAGCCTGGTTGGCCGAGGGCGGGGCTATCGGCATCTTTCCCGGCGGCGGAGTGGCAACCAGCGAGCGGGTGTTCAGCAGGCCGGTTTACGATCTGCCCTGGCATCCCTTCACCGCGAAGCTCGTGAGCGCGGCTCGGGCGACCGTGGTTCCGATCCATTTCCATGGCCAGAACAGCCGGCTGTTCCAGATCGCCAGTCATCTGAGCCTGACCCTGCGACTGTCGCTCCTGTTCCGGGAAACCACGCGGCGCATCGGCACGCGGGTGGACGTGACGATCGGCGAGCCCGTTGCGTTCGAGGCACTCGAAGCCTACCGGGACAAGGCGGCGCTCACCGGCGAACTCAGGCGCCGCACCTATGCGCTCGCGCCGACCGCCGAATTCGACTGGATGCGCCAGGGGAGGATCCGGGGAAGCAGTCGCTTCCGCCGAAAACAGGCATCGACCTAACAGGGCCTGACAATGTGTGGAGTGCCGTCGCCTGATCTCAGGTCGTCGTGGCCACGCAGGGTCCCGGTCGCATCACGTCCGGCAGTCCGGACCTTCGGCGTCGAGGACTGCTTTCGCTGCAGCCTACATCGTCACGCCGCGGGAGCGGGCGTGGCCCGTCCCGTCAGCCGGCGGAAATCCGCTCCACCTTGAGGATTCGGCCGGCCGGATTGACGAAGAAGATCTGGATAATGTTGATCTCCTTCGGTCCCCCGAGGGTCATGATGCGCGTCACGACGCGACTGGTGCCGCAGCCCTTGGGATTTGGCCCGATTACGATGGTGACCGGAATGGTGTCGGGACCGATGGCCTGACCGGCGGGTGCACCGCGCTTTGCCGACAGTGCGGCCTGACAGGTGTCGCCGGCTACGAAGTTCGCCTCGAGGCGCAGCGGTCCGCCGAGCGGTCCGGTACGGCGGGCATAGCTGCCGGGACCCTGGGCGTGTGCGAAGTCTGCACCCGCCAGGACCAGGGTGAAGAGGACAAGCGAAAGGTATCTCACGAGTCGTTTCATCGGAGCCTCCGGCAACCTTCATCGGTCGCATCACACAGTGACGCTGGAAGTAGTGCGTGGCGGGTGCTCCTCAAGGCAAGCGCATGTGCCGAGGCGGGCTGCCGGGTGCGCTGGGTCAGACTTGGGCCGGAAAGCACGCGTCGATGAATGGACGGTTCGGCGTTATTCGCCAATCCATCGAGGCGTGCCGATGAGGTCCGGCGTCGAATTGCTTCACCTGCCGGGGGGATGCAGAATGGCCGCCAATTCCAGTGCCGGAACGCATCACGCCGGCTCCAAGGGCCACCATCTTCGCAGGGAAATGACCGCGGGCAGGCGAGGATCTGACTGAAACCCTTCAGGCCATTGTATTTCTCTATAGTCGGTGATAATGATATCACTGTCAGTTGCGGATACTGGGGCTCCCGGATTGAGCGACTCCAGCGACCGCTGAACCGATCCGTGGGCTCGGACAGGGGCGCAACCGCGACGGGTGGTCCGGCTTCCGGAGGAAATCACATTCAGGGCGCCAGCTACGACTTCGCGGATCTCCTGCTCGTCAAGGCACGCGATGCCGGTTTGCGGAAAACGGAGCGCACGCGGCACGCGCTGCTGGCGAGCCTTGCCCGCGAACTGGCGACGGGCGGACGATCGGGCGTCAAGGTAGCGGCCGTGGCGGCCGGCGCCGGCGCGGCACACGGCACCTATTATCGCTACTTCGCCGATTCCTCCGACGGCATGGATGCCCTTATCGACGCGTTCTCGCAGTTTTGCCGCAGCTCGCTGGACGGCGCGGGGGCAGGCGATGCGGGCTCTCGGGAGCGCGTCCGGGCGATCTTTCTGGTTCAGGTCGCACTGTTCCGGGACAACGGCGCATTGATGGCCTGCCTGATCGCTCCCGAGCCTGCCATCATGAACGGCGACACCGCCGCGGCGGTGCAGGCCCGCTACTGGGAGTGGCTCATGCGGATCGCTGCGTGGATCGCCAGGGGACGGAGCGCCATGCCGGGGGCGCCGAGGCAGACGCCGGCGCAGTTGCTGCCGCTCGCCTACGCGCTGGCGGGCATGGTCGAGGCGTTGCTGGCGCGGATCTACCTGCGCAGGGACCCCGAGCTGACCGATCTGGCGGAGGACGAAGACGCGCTCGCGGATTTCCTGACGGATATCTGGTGGCGCGGCGCGTTCGGCGGGAGCATTTCCCGAGACTGAGGCCGAGCGAAATGCGCTCGACCGCATGCATCCAAGCCGTGCGGCAGCCCGGCTCAGCGTGCCGCAGCGTCGTCGGTGCCGAGAGCGAGCTTGATTCCGAAGCCGATCATCAGCGAACCGGCAAGCCCGGCGAGATACCGGTTCATGCGCTGAAACGCCGCCTGTGCCGGCGGCGCTGCGAAGGCAAGCGCGACCAGCCCGTACCAAAGCCCCGTCTGGATGCCGATGATGGCGATCACCGCGACGTAGAACCAGACGGGCGCAGACGGGGGAACCGCGACGATGAAGACAGAGGTCCAGAACACTGCCGATTTCGGGTTGGCGAGGTTCGTCAGCACCCCCAGCCGGAAGGCGGCGACGGGAAGCCGCTTCGGTTCCGAGGCTGCCGCCCGCGGTCCGGGTGCCTGCCAAATCGCGCCCCACAGCATGCGGGCGCCGAGCCAGACGAGGTAGGCGGCGCCGGCGAGCTTCAGGCCGTTGTAGAGCGCGCCCAACTCCTGCAGCACGATTCCGACACCTGCGAGCGTCAGGCTGACCCAGGTGAGCGTGGCGACAACGATACCCGCCACACACAACAGCCCCTGCCGCGCGCCGCGAGTGCCGGCGACGTGAGCCGTGACCACGATGTTGGGCCCGGGCACCATGGCCCCGACCAGATGGATCGCGGAAAGGGCGAGCAGGGCGGAAAGGAGGGACGGGGCGGTCATGACGGGCAATCCGGCCGGAGTTTCGCCGCGGCTATCGCGGGCACGAGAATTGCCGGGAAGGTATACGGAGTCGGCGACTTTTGCACGCGTGCGCGAGCCGGCTGCAGCATCCGTTGAATCGCAATCGGGCCGTATATCACGGCGGCTCGCCGGCTATTGCCCAAAACCCCCGCCACTCGGCGTCCTGATGATGATCGCGTCGCCGGGCGCGCATTCGGTCTGGTCGCAGCCTTCCAGTTTCTCGATCGTTCCGTCGGCGCGGCGAACGGAATTCTCGCCGCATTCGCCGGGAGAGCCGCCGTCGAGGCCGAAGGGCGGCACGATGCGGTGGCCGGTCAGCAGCGAGACGTCCATCTGCTCGAGGAAGCGGATCGTGCGCATCGTGCCGTCGCCGCCGCGCCATTTGCCATTGCCGCCGGAGCCGCGCCGGACGCGGAAGTCCTCGAGTACGACGGGATAGCGGAATTCCAGGATTTCCGGATCGGTGAGGCGGGTGTTGGTCATGTGCGTGTGGACGGCCGAGGTCCCGTCGAAGCCAGGTCCGGCGCCGGAGCCGCCGCAGATGGTTTCGTAGTACTGGTATGTGGCGTTGCCGAAGTTGAAGTTGTTCATCGTGCCCTGGGCGGCAGCCTGCGCGCGGAGCGCCCCGAAGAGGGTGTCGGTCACGGCCTGGCTCACCTCGACGTTGCCGGCGACGACGGCGGCGGGATACTTGGGCGCCAGCATGCAGTCGTCCGGGATGACGATGTTGATGGGCTTCAGGCAGCCGGCGTTCATCGGGATCTCGTCGTTCACCATGCAGCGGAACACGTAGAGCACCGCCGCGCGGGTGACCGGGTGCGGGGCGTTGAAGTTGGAGGGCTGCTGCGGCGACGTTCCGGTGAAGTCGACGGTCGCCTCGCGGCGCTTCTTGTCCACCGTGATCCGAACCTTGATCACCGCGCCGATGTCCATCGGGTATTCGAACGCGCAATCATGCAGTGCGTCGATGAACCGCCTGACGCTCTCCTCGGCGTTGTCCTGGACATGCCGCATGTAGGCCTGCACGACGTCGAGGCCGAAATGGCCGACGATCTTCCGAAGCTCGACGACGCCCTTCTCGTTGGCCGCGATCTGGGCGCGCAGGTCGGCGATGTTCTGGTTGGGATTGCGGCACGGCCACGGGCCCGAGGTGAGCAGTTCGCGCAGGGGCTCTTCGCGGAAGCTGCCGCGATCGACCAGCTTGAAGTTGTCGATGACGATGCCTTCCTCCTCGATCGAGTTCGCCCGCGGCGTCATCGAGCCGGGAGCCTTGCCGCCGACATCGGCATGGTGCCCGCGCGAGGCGATCCAGAAGAGGATTTCTCCTGATTTCTTTAAAACGTCATCCCGGACAGCCGCAGGCTGAGCCGGGATCGCCCCAGGCTCCGGCGCTGCGGCTTCGGGCGATCCCGGCTCTCCGCGTTGCTCCGGCCGGGATGACGTCGGGTAGGCTCCGGCGTCGGATCCGGCCTCATGCCGGAACACCGGGGTCACCACGGTGATGTCGGGCAGGTGGGTGCCGCCGTTGTAGGGGGCGTTGAGGACGAAGACGTCGCCGGGGTGAATTTCGGGGTTCTGCTCGATGACCGCCATGACCGACCGGTCCATCGAGCCGAGGTGCACCGGCATGTGCGGCGCATTGGCGATCAGCGACCCGTCAGTCGCGAAGACGGCGCAGGAGAAATCGAGGCGTTCCTTGATGTTGACCGAATAGGCCGTCTTCTGCAGCGTCACGCCCATCTGCTCGGCGATCGACATGAAAAGGTTGTTGAACACCTCGAGCATCACCGGATCGGCCTCGGTGCCGATCGCCGACTGGCGGGAGAGGGCTGCGACGCGGCGCAGGACGAGGTGCTGTTTCGGCGTGATTTCCGCCCGCCAGCCGTCCTCCACCACCACGGTATTGTGCGGTTCGATGATCAGGGCCGGTCCGGTGACGGTATGGCCCGGGCTCATAGCCTCGCGGCCAAATACCGGCGCCTCGCGCCACTCGCCGCCGGAAAACAGGCGCGTCCGGGCGGACGGCTCGGCGGCACCGGCGACGGCGGGATGATCCGGCTCGTCGCGACGCGCGCCGCCGCCGGCTGTCTCCACCTCGATCGCCTCGATCATGATCGCCTTTTGCGGCGTGATGAATCCGAACTGCTGGCGATGAGCTGCCTCGAAGGCATTCGTCATCTCCTCGGGCGAGGCCAGCTCGACGGTGAGCGGCGTGTCCGTGCCGGCATAGCGCAGGTGGACACGGACGACGGTCGTCGCGTCGCCGCCGGCGATGCCCTGGCCGGCAAGCTCGGCCTCGTTCTCGGCGGTCAGACGCCCGGCGATGTCTTCGACCTCGTCCATCGCCTCGGCCTTGAGTTCCCGCTCGACCGCCTGCTGGCGGTTCGCCCGGATGTCGGCGAGGCCCATGCCGTAGGCCGACAGAATTCCGGCGAGCGGGTGGATGAGCACCGTCTTCATGCCGAGCGTATCGGCGATCAGGCAGGCGTGCTGGCCGCCGGCGCCGCCGAAGCAGGTCAGCGCGTACTCGGTGACGTCGTAGCCACGCTCCACGGATATCTTCTTGATGGCGTTCGCCATGTTCTCGACCGCGATGCGCAGGAAGCCCTCCGCCACCTCTTCGGGGCTGCGGCCGTCGCCGATCTCGTCGGCCATGGCGGCGAAGGCAGTGCGGACCGCCTCGAGGTCGAGCGGCTGGTTTCGGTCGGGGCCAAAGATCTTCGGGAAGAATTCGGGATCGATCTTGCCCAGCATCACGTTGGCGTCGGTCACCGCCAGCGGGCCGCCGCGGCGGTAGCACTTCGGACCTGGATTGGCGCCGGCGGAGTCCGGCCCGACGCGAAAGCGGGCGCCGTCGAAGTGCAGGATCGACCCGCCGCCGGCAGCCACCGTGTGAATGCGCATCATCGGGGCCCGCATCCGGACCCCGGCGACTTCCGTTTCGAAGGTCCGCTCGAACTCGCCGTCGTAGTGGGAGACATCCGTCGAGGTGCCGCCCATGTCGAATCCGATGATCCGCTCGAAGCCCGCCATGTGTGACGTCTCGACCGCTCCGACGACCCCGCCGGCCGGACCGGACAGGATAGCGTCCTTGCCCTGGAACAGGTCGGCGGCCGTCAGTCCGCCGTGCGATTGCATGAACATCAGGCGCGGGGCGTCCCCGGCGACCTTCCGCTTCTCGGCATCCGGCAGCGAGGGCGCATCGACCGCCGACAGCTCGCCTGCCACCTGGTCGACATAGCGGCGCAGAATAGGTGAGAGATAGGCATCGACCACGGTGGTGTCGCCCCGGCCGACGAGCTTCATCAGCGGCGAGACCTCGTGCGAGACCGACACCTGGGTGAAGCCGATCTCGCGGGCGAGGGCGGCGAGCTTTGCTTCGTGGTCGTGGTACCTGAAGCCATGCATCAGCACGATGGCGCAGGCGCGGATGCCGTCCTGATAAACTGATTCAAGTGCCTGCCGGGCAGATTCAAGGTCGAGAGGTATCTCTATGTCCCCATTGGACAAAACGCGCTCGTCGACTTCCACGACGCATTCATAAAGCAGTTCAGGTTTGATGATGTGACGGTCGAACAGGCGGGGCCGCGCCTGGTACCCGATTTCGAGCGCATCGCGAAAACCGCAGGTGATGACGAGCACCGTACGGTCGCCCTTGCGCTCGAGCAGGGCGTTGGTCGCGACCGTCGTTCCCATCTTCACCGAGTTGATCTTTTCAGACGGGATCGGGGCGTCAGGCGCAACGGCGAGAAGATCGCGGATGCCCTGGATCGCAGCGTCGCGATAGGCCTCCGGATTCTCGGAGAGCAGCTTGTGCGGGACTATCTCCCCTTCGGGACTTCGCGCAACGATATCGGTGAACGTGCCGCCGCGGTCGATCCAGAAGTCCCACTTGCCGGACATGCATGTTCCCCTTGCTGACCTTGCCGGACCCTGTCCGGCTCCATCTTTGTGAAGCCCGCCCGCCATGCGGGGCGCTTGCCAACGTCAACATTTCGTCGATAAATTGTCGATGAAATTTTTCGGCAAGGAACGGACATGACTGCCGACCAGTCAGCGCACACCTCCGGCGAGGGGCTCGGTCCGATCGTTTCCTCGGCCCATCTGGCCGCCGGTGAAATGCCCAGCCTGTCGGAGTTCGAGTTCGGCCTGATCCTGGCGTCGCACGCCTTTCACCGGTGGATGGTTCGCTGCATGCAGGCGGCGGGAGTCGGCGGACTGTCGGCGCTCGACATCCTCGTGCTGCATTCGGTAGCCCACCGGGACCGCCCCAAGAAGCTCGCGGATATCTGCCTCGTCCTGAACATCGAGGACACTCATCTGGTCACCTACGCCGTGCGCAAGCTGCAGACCAGGGGCCTTGTGGCGGGCGGACGTGCCGGCAATGAGAAAACCGTCGAGATGACCGCGAAGGGACAGGCGGTCTGCAGGCGCTATTTCGAGATACGCGAGGCACTCCTGGTGCGGGCCGTGAAGGGGATCGGCTTCGCGGCGGATGTCCTGTCGGACGATGCCGCGCTGCTCCGGGCCCTGTCCGGCCACTACGACCAGGCGGCGCGGTCGGCCGCATCGCTGTAGGCGGATCGTCCAGACCGGCAAAGCGGCGGCGGCACCGGTGCAAAACAAAACCGGCGACGCATCATGCGCCGCCGGCTTCAACTCTATCCGACCAGACCGGAGCGGCTATGTCCGCTCCCGGTCCACAAGTCGAACGGGTGTGGTCTTCAGTTGCAGCGGGCCGACTTCTTGCCGGTCCAGTTGCCGGCCGCGATCGTGCCGCCGTTGGAGGTCTGGAACTGGACGTAGCCCGTGCCGCCGATCGAGTTCTTGGTGGTGATGTCGCCGACCGCACTGAGGGCCGCCTTGCCGCTCACGCCGTACCACATCAGATCGTCGCCTTCCTGGACCCACTGGCCGCCGACGGTCTTGCTGCCGACGAGGCCCCAGGTGCCGCTGTACTTCCTGTACCCGGCGATGTTGTTGGTCTGAACGAACAGGATGCACTGCTGGGACAGATACACGCCGTTCCTGTTGTAGTACTTGATCAGCCATGTGCCACTGATGCCCGTATTGGCCGCCGATGCCGGCTCGCCGCCGAAGGTCACCAAGGTGAGCAGAGCTACCGCAGACAAAATCAGTTTCTTCATTGCCGTTTAACCCCGTTAGGTGTTGTGAAAGCCCAGTTTCGGATTTGACATGGGCGGGGCCGCGACGTCAAAGCGCATTTTCTAAATTTTTGTTAAGGGTAAACGAACCGAGTCCGAAGGCTTTGCAGTGCAACCGGTCGATCATGCGGAGAACTGGCGACACTCGCAGCGCATGGGACCGCCAAGTTGCTCGCATCCCATCGGTAAAGCCGAAGCTCCTGTTGACCCAGCCATCGTCGTTCGGCCGCAGGTGGGCCGAACGTATTGGGTGATGATCCCTAGGGATCGAACATCAGCACCAGAAAGACGGCGAACAGGACCAAGTGTACTGCGCCCTGCAGAATATTGGTCCGCGTGCCGCCGAAAGTCAGGCCGGCCACCACCAGAGTCAGCGTCAGGAGAACCATTTCCTCGGAATTGAGGCCGAACTGGATCAGCCTGTCCGACGCGATCCCGATCGCCAGAACAGACGGAACGGTTAGCCCGATCGTGGCCAGCGCGGATCCGAGCGATATGTTGACCGCCCGCTGCAGCTTGTTGTCGAGCGCCGCGCGCAAGGCACCGAACGCCTCGGGCGACAGGACGAGGATGGCTACGAGAAGACCAGCGAAGGCTTGCGGCGCCCCTATGGCGTGGATGCCGTCCTCGACGATGTGGGCCAGTTCCTCCGTCAGCAGGATCACGGGGACCAGCGAAGCCAGGAGCAGCACGGTGTGATAGCGCGACGTCGTACCGCCGGCCGCATGTTCCGATTCGATCTCGCCGAAGCCGTCCTCGCCGAGGTCGCCGTCGGCGACGGGCTCGGTGAAGAAGCCGGTGTGACGCACCGTCTGGATCGCGAGAAACACGCCATAGAGCATGATGGTCAGGACGCCGAACACCAGGGCTTGCAGATGCGACAGCGTCGGCCCGGGCGTCGAGGTGGTGAAGTTCGGCAGCACGAGCGCAATCACGGACAATGGCATGATGACGGCCAGGAACGCCCGCGCTCCCTGCAAATTGTACGACTGCTCCTGATGGCGCAGGCCGCCGACGAGGATGCAGATGCCGGCAACGCCGTTCAGCGTGATCATCAGGACGGAGAACACGGTGTCGCGGGCGAGCGTCGAATCGGCGTCGCTACCCAGCATGACCACGAAGATGAATGATACCTCGATGACCGTGACCGACATCGTCAGCACCAGTGTGCCGAATGGCTCGCCGAGACGGTGTGCCAGTTCCTCGGCGTGCCGGACCACGTTGAAGGCGCCCCAGAGTATCGTGCCGAACAGCCACAGGAACACGGCGGCGCGGACCGGCATCGAGGATATCGACGTCAGGGTGTGACCGAAGGCCAGGACCAGCGCGACCGTGCCCCAGCCCGCGACGAGCTGGATTTCCTTTCGCAGCAACTTGAACATCGATCGCTCCCCGGACCTGCTGCCGGTCTGGCATGTTATCTTCGGCTCCGTATGACATGCGCCGGGTGCAGGGCTCAAGCTCCAGCGTCCCGGCGACATGCATCGTATTGTTGCAGGCACTGTCCTAGGATCGCAGCCATGAGGTTTGCATGAGCATTTGGGGAAAGATCGGCGGTGCGGCGGCCGGCCTGGCGCTGGGCGGTCCGCTCGGCGCGCTTATCGGCGCGGTCGCCGGACACATGATGTTCGATCGCGGCAAGGCGGCTACGTCTCCCCAGCAGGCGCAACTCGCATTCACGATCGGCGTCATTGCCCTTGCCGCCAAGATGGCGAAGGCCGACGGCGTCGTCACCGACGACGAGGTGCGCGCGTTCCGGCAGGTGTTCGAGGTGCCCGAGCGCGACGTCGGCCACGTCGCCCGGGTCTTCGAACTCGCCAACCGGTCCGTCGACGGCTACGAGGCCTACGCGCGCCAGCTCGCCGCATTGTTCGGTGAACAGCCGGACATGCTCGAAGACGTCATCGACGGATTGTTCCACATCGCCAAGGCCGACGGCGCGATCCACGAGCGCGAACTGGCCTATCTGCAGAACGTCGCGACGATCTTCGGATTCTCCGAAACGGACTTCGAACGGATCGCCGCGCGCCACGTCAGGCCAGATGGCGAAGACCCGTATCTCATTCTCGGGATCGATCGCAGCGCCGGCGCCGACGAGATCAAGCGCGTCTATCGCAAGCTTGTCGCCGAGAACCATCCCGATCGCGCCGTAGCGCGCGGGCTGCCCGAAGAGTTCGTCAAGATCGCCACGGAGAAGCTCGCCCGGATCAACGGCGCCTACGACAGGATCGAACGGGAGCGGGGTTTGTGACGGCGAGTGCCCGTACCGATGCCTCGACGGCCCACCGGGGTCTGAAGCTTCCGGACCTCGGTCTTCTGCTGCTGATGCAGGCGGTGTGGGGCGGCAGCTTCGTCTTCACGAAGCTGGCGATGTTCGAGATCCCGCCACTTCTGTTCGTTGCTCTCAGATTCCTGATCGTCTCGCTGCTGCTGATGCGGTTCCTGCGGTGGCATCCCGGCCAGATGCACCTTGTGGCGGGAATATCGTTCTTTACCGGCGCCCTTCATTTCGGATTGATGAATACCGGCCTGGCAATGGCCGAGGATGTCGCGCCCGTTGCGATCTTCGTGCAGCTGGGCGTCCCCTTTGCGACCTTGCTGTCGGTCTTCGTGCTGCACGAACGGCTCGGCATCTGGCGTATTTCCGCGCTCATCGTGGCGTTTTCCGGCGTGCTCGTGGTCGGGTTCGATCCCGCAGTCTTCAAGTACGCCAACGCGCTCGTATTCGTGGCGATCGGCGCCTTCGTCATGGCCGTCGGCACGATCTTCATGCGGCAGGTGCGGGGCGTGCCGGTCTACGACATGCAAGCCTGGATCGCGATCTTCGCCTGGCCTCCGCTGCTGGTCGCCTCACTGATCTTCGAGGGCGATCCCGTGCCGCCGCTGCTCTCCGCCGGCCTGGCGGGGTGGGGCGGGCTGCTGTTCGTCGTCCTCGGCACAAGCCTCATCGGCCACGCGGCATATTTCTACATCATGCAGCGCTACGAGGTCGGTCTCACAGCACCGTTCATGTTGCTGGCGCCGATACTCGGGGCGGCCGGCGGCGCTCTGTTCCTGGGAGACGTCATCACCTGGCGGATGATCGTCGGCGGGGCGATGACGCTGATCGGCGTGCTGATCATCACCATGCGGGAGGGCCGCCGCAGGCCTTCGGCGAAGGTGAGCGACGTCGCCCTCTAGCACATCATGACCGTGTCCAGCGAAATACGGGAGAGCCCTAATCACGACTCCCGGAATGGCGCGCCGGTCGACATCCTGCTGCTCCACTACACCGGCATGACCTCGGCGGAGGCGGCACTCGACCGGCTCTGCGATCCCACGGCCAAGGTCAGTTGCCACTGGTTCGTCCATGTCGACGGCCGGGTCGTGCGGCTGGTTCCCGAGAGCGAACGTGCCTGGCATGCAGGGGTTTCCAGTTGGGCCGGAGAGATCGACATCAACGCGCGGTCGGTCGGGATCGAGATCGACAATCCCGGCCACGAGTTCGGCTATCGGCCGTTTCCGGATGCCCAGGTCGAAGCGGTCGCCGGGCTGTGCCGCGAGATACTGGCGCGCCATCCGATACCTTCCGGGCGTGTGCTCGCCCATTCGGACGTGGCGCCGGCCCGCAAGCAGGATCCCGGCGAACTGTTCCCGTGGGCGCGTCTTGCGTCGGATGGGATAGGGCACTGGGTGGAACCCGAACGGCTGACGTCCGGCAGGCGCTTGGAGCCCGGCGCGGCGGGACCGGACGTCGCCGACCTGCAGGGGCGGCTTGCTTCCTACGGGTACGGCATCACGCCGGACGGCGTCTACGACGCGGCCACCGTTGCAGTCGTGACGGCGTTCCAGCGGCATTTCCGGCCGGCGAGGGTGGACGGTATTGCCGACGTCTCCACGCGCCGGACGCTCGACCGGCTCCTCCGGGCGCTGCCGCGGCGATAGTCGGGTGGCGGCCGTTCAGTATTCCCGCGGAGCCGGCGAGTCTGACCCCGCGTGACCTTCTCGTCGGGGAGCAAATGCTTCCCGGCTCACGAATATTTCTCCTTTGAAACGAAGCAACGGGTTTCCGTGAAGATCCTCAACGGAAGTTAACGATCCTGGTTGATTTTCCGTGAAATCTCCCAATTTCGGCCCGATTTACCGCGATGTGTCGCCGCATTCCCCGCTTAGCGGCGATGTGTTTGCAAGAGTTCGCACCACAAGCGGGGATTACACCTGATGAAAGTACGCATTCGCGCGGCAGCGGCGCTGCCGACGATGAAGCTCACCCTGAATTCCGCGGCCGCCGCACTGTCGGCAGGCTTGGCCGTGTGCCTGACGATTGCCGCCGTCGAACCGGCTCATGCCGAGTCGCGGGGAAATTTCGATGCCGCATCCTCACTCGTCGCAGGCGCCGCCGTGACGGCAGCGCCCGAGGCCAAGTCCGGATCGACCGTCACGCTGAAGGTCGAGGAGGACCGACCGCTTGGCTTCACGGGACAGGCAGCGACGGGCAATATCGAAGATCCGGCGGCGCCGGCCTCCGCGACGACGTCTCGTTTCGGCGGCGATGCGTCGCTGCCCGTCGGCCGCGGCCGAACGGCGTCGGCGCCGGCATCCGATTCCGCCGGTGACGAGGGCGCGTCCACCGCGGCGTCCACCGTTTCCTCCTCCAAGCCCTATGCCAACCTCATTGCGCAGCACGCGCGCGCCAACGGCGTGCCGGTCGCGCTGGCGATGGCGGTGGTCCGTGTCGAATCCAACTACAATCCGCGCAGCCGTGGGCGTGCCGGCGAGGTCGGCCTCATGCAGATCAAGCCGCGCACCGCGCGGGGAATGGGCTTCGGCGGTTCGACTGCGGCGCTCTATGATCCGAACACCAACCTGCAGTGGGGCATGAAATATCTCGCCGGAGCCTACAAGCTTGCCGGCGGCGATACGTGCGGCACGATCATGCGCTATCAGGGCGGACACTATGCCCGCTCCATGTCCAGCGCCGCCGCAGCCTACTGTTCCAAGGTGAAGAACCACATGGCGGGCAAGTGGGCCTGACGGCCGAGACCTGCCTTTTTCGTCGACACGAGGCGGTGCCGCAACGGCACCGCCTTTGTTTTGCGCGGTTGCCGGCTGCCTGACCCCGACGGGCGGCGTTGGTGACCGGCCGCAGCTGGTTGACTTGACGCTATCGGTTCCGGTCCTCCTTAATCCTTTCGGGATCGGAACCGGAGGGACACCAGATGCTCGGCGCCGGACACTCATGGCCGCGATCCGCCGCACCCGGACTGGCGGCGGTGGCGGCGTGTCTGCTGTCCGCCACCGCGTCCGGACAGGAGCAGATATCCGCCGGGCAGCGCGTCTACCTTGCCGTCTATTCGGCGATCGGATTTGCCTCGCAGGAGAAGGTCGACGTCGCCGTGACGCTCAGCTTCAGGAACCTGGACGAGAGGATGCCGATCACGATCGAGTCGGCGCTCTACTACGACACGGACGGCCGTCAGATCACCGATCTGCTCGAGGCTCCTCGAACGCTGGCGCCGTTCGGCTCGACGCAGGTGCTGATCAAGCAGACGGATTTCAGCGGCGACGTAGGCGCCAACGTGGTCGTCGAATGGAGCGCGGGAGGTCCGGCCGCCCAGCCGCTCTTCGAGGCCGTGATGGTCGGTTCTCGGGGCACCCAGGCCTTCGCGTTCACAAGCCGCGGCGTGGTGCTGGAGTAGGCGCCCCGCGCGATCATCGGCATGAACTTGCGGAAGCCGGCCGGCCCGAAGCCATCGGACCGGCCGGAAAGACCTGCAGCCCGGGTTACTGGTTGGTCGCCGGCTGGGTCGTATCCGCTGGCTGGGTCGCATCCGCCGGCGCGGTAGAATCCGCAGGCGCTGCCGCGTCTCCCTGCCGCGACTCCAGATCGGTGATCCGGGCCACGTGCTCCGCGATCTCGTTGGCCTTTGCCTCGACGTCGGCCTTCAGGGCCTCGATTTCAGCTGCTGCGCTCTCGGTCTTCTCGGTTTCCGATTCAATCTTGGCCTCAAGTTCGGACAGCTGCGCGGAAAGCCGGTCCGACGTGCCCCTTTCGTAGTAGTAGCCAATGGCCGCGCCGACGACCAATGCAATTATGGCGATGATCCAGGTCCGCATTTGCAGTGCCTCCCTCTGTGGCCGCGCCGGACGGCGCGGGACGGTCGATGAGACTAGCACCATTAGCGTCCCTTTATGAACCGCGTCCGACGTTGGCCGGCCAGAACGAAGGGCCGGTGCTTGACCTTTGCGCCGGTCGCCCCCTTATTCTCGGTCATCGCCAGCTGGCCGGACGGCCGCTCCCCCGCGGAGAGGAAAGTCCGGGCTCCATGGAGAAACGGTGCCGGGTAACGCCCGGCGGGGGCGACCCCAGGGAAAGTGCCACAGAGAGCAGACCGCCACTCGTCCGGCGACGGACCGAGCGGTAAGGGTGAAAGGGTGCGGTAAGAGCGCACCGCGTGACCGGCAACGGAAGCGGCACGGTAAACCCCACCGGGAGCAAAACCGAATAGGGACGGCACGGATTGCCTTCGGGCGGTCCAGGCATCTCCGGGCCGCCGTCCGGGTTGGTTGCACGAGGCGTCCGGCAACGGGCGTCCCAGATGAATGGTCGTCACGCGGTCCCGATCCGTCGGGACCGCGTACAGAACCCGGCTTACAGGCCAGCTGGCGCTTCTATTTCCCAAACGAACTGATGGCGTTGCCGATCTTGCGTCGGTTGTGCCGCGCCGCAGTGAGCAAAGGAACTCCCCTGGATGCAGGCGGCTGTGCCGTCCGCAAGCTGACGGGCTTCACAAGCCACTGAAACGACGCCGCTTTTGCCGAATCAACCGGATCTTAAGGCGTCACGTCAACACTTCGGCAAGGTTAACGAATCACGCGATCCGGAAGCCGGTCAGGCGACGACGAACAGCGGGCTTGCACATTGACCCCCATGAATGCCCATGCTATCCCATTACATCCCATGTTCCTGATGCGTCGGGCGGCACGGGATGTCCAGGCCGCGGGGGCGCGGTGCGGCGAACGGGCCGGTAGTTCGGGGCATCTCTCTTTTCGGGGACATCCGATCCATCCGGTCTCCAAATCGTCGATGGCGCGACGCGTGTCGGCGCGTTCATCCGCCGAGTTCCCCGGCAAGGACAGGGTCCCGGATCTGGGACGGCTTGTGTGCGTAAAGGTCGGGAGGCGGAAAGCTCCATGGATCGGTTCGTGTCCTCTTTCACGAACAGGATCGACTCCAAGGGGCGGGTCTCGGTTCCGGCCGCGTTCCGGGCGACGCTCGCACGGGACGGCTTCGATGGCGTCTATGTCTATCCGGCTCTCGGACTGTCCGCGCTCGATGCGGGCGGGAGCCGGCTGGTGGAGGAGATCAACGGGCTGCTCGACCGCATGCCCCGGTACTCCGACGAGCACGACCTTCTGTCGACCGCACTCTATGGCGACAGCGAGATCGTCAGGCTCGACGCGGAAGGCCGGATCTCCCTGTCCGACCGGCTCAAGGACTGGGCGCAGATCGAAGACCGTGTCGCGTTCGTCGGCCTCGGCCACAAGTTCCAGATCTGGGAGCCGGACCGTTTCGCCGCGCGCCAGGAAGAGGCCAGATCCAAGGTGCGCGATTTGAAGCGGTTCATGAGTGGCATGTCGGCGACCGCGGGGGCCGCGGGCCAGGACGGCGTGCCGGCTGGTAGTGGAGTGACGGAATGATGGCGGGCCGCGGCATACCTCTCGAGGGGACCGCTGGCGGACCGGCCCGCCACATTCCGGTCCTGCTCGCCCCGGTCCTGGAAGCCGTCTCGCCACGCGATGGCGGGGTTTATGTCGACGGCACTCTGGGGGCCGGGGGCTACACCAGCGCCATACTGGACGCGGCCGATTGCCGGGTGATTGCCATCGACCGCGATCCCGTTGCTATCGCCGCCGGCAGGACACTCGTCGATCGTTATCCGGGGCGGCTTACGATCGTCGAGGGACGTTTTTCCGGGCTTGATGCGATTGCGCGCGCCAATGACGCAGACGAGGTCGACGGTATCACCCTCGACGTCGGCGTGTCCTCGATGCAGCTCGACGAGGCGGCTCGCGGCTTCTCCTTCATGCAGGACGGTCCGCTGGACATGCGCATGGGCAATGCGGGGCCAAGCGCTGCCGACGTCGTGAACGCCATGCCGGAAGGCGATCTGGCCCGTCTGATCTTCATACTCGGCGAGGAGAAGAAATCGCGCGCGGTGGCACGGGCGATCGGGCAGGCGCGCAACGAGGAAGAGATATCGACCACCGGACGGCTTGCCGAGATCGTCGCGCGCGCGGTCGGCAACCGCCGCGACGGCAAGCACCCCGCCACCCGCACCTTCCAGGCGCTCAGGATCTTCGTGAACGGCGAACTGTCCGAACTCGCCGAAGGTCTGGCGGCGGCCGAGCGTATCCTCAAGGCGGGCGGCCGCCTCGCCGTGGTGAGTTTCCATTCGCTCGAGGACCGGATCGTGAAGCGCTTCCTCAACGAGCGCTCCAGGGTCACGCACGGATCGCGCCACTTGCCGGACATGCCGGTTGCTGCGCCGACGTTCCGGCTGATCGCCAGGCATCCGGTAACCGCAACCGAGGAGGAGGTCGCCGCCAACCCGCGCGCCCGCTCGGCCCGGCTTCGCGGCGCCGAACGCACGGATGCCCCGGCCAGAGAGATCGATCCGGCCTTCCTCGGCGTGCCGAAGCTTCCGGACCTGTCGGGAGCGCGACCGTCATGAGCCGCATCGTCAGCCTGCTCGCCATCGTCCTCGTGGTCGCCGCCGCCGTCGGGCTCTACCGGTTCAAGGGCGAATCCCAGGAGCGCGCCCGTCACATCGCGGAACTGCGCGCGCAGATCCAGGAGGAGCGCGAGACGATCTCGGTGCTGCGGGCGGAATGGAACTACCTCGATCAGCCGAGCCGGATCCAGGAACTCGCGGAGCGCTATCTCGATCTGTCGAGGCTGGAGGTCGAGCAGATCTCGGTCGTCGAGCACCTGCCGATGCGGCCGATCGACATCAATCCCTCGACGGTGGATCCGCTCGGCGGCTTCGCCGGCGGCGAGACGAACGGAACCCAGGACAGGGTCATCCAGTAATGCGTATTCCCAATTTCCGTCGCAAAGATAGCGGCAAGCCTGGCAGATCCGAGCCGTCGGCAGCCGACCGCGAGCGCGGCGAGCGCCAGATGCGAAACCGCCTCATCCTGGCGATGACGGCGTTCGCTGCGGTCTATCTGGTCATTTCCGGCCGCCTCGTGCTGCTCGCGACCATGACGCCGTCGACGCCGATCCACTACCTCAATCCGGGCGAACAGGTCAGCCATGCCCGCCCCGACATCCTCGACCGGGTCGGCAACGTGCTGGCGACGGACATCAACGTCCCGTCGGTCTACGCCGAACCGGTCAAGATGTTCGGCATCGACGACGCGATCGAGGAACTGCGGACGGTGCTGCCGGATCTCGATCCGGCCGACCTTCGCACGAAGCTGTCCAGCGACAAGCAGTTCGTCTGGGTGAAACGCGAGATCACCCCCTCCGAGAAGGCGGCCATCCATGCGCTCGGCATCCCGGGGATCGGCTTCATGGAGGAGAACAAGCGCGTCTATCCGGCCGGTCCGATAACCTCGCACATCCTTGGCTACGTCAATATCGACAATCAGGGCATCGCCGGCTTCGAGAAGCATCTGGACACCGAGTGGCTTGGCGCGCTGCACGACGCGGGGCTGGCCCGCAACACGCCGCTCGAGCCGGTCCGCCTGTCGATCGATCTGCGCGCCCAGCACGCCATGCGCGACGAGTTGATGGCTGCGATGGACAAGTTCCATTCGATCGCGGCTGCCGGCGCGATCATGGACGTGCATACCGGCGAAATGCTGGCGATGGTGTCGCTGCCGGATTTCGATCCGGAGCGGCCGGTGGAGGCGCTCCAGAAGGACCGCATCAACCGGATGACCACCGGCGTCTACGAACTGGGTTCCGCCTTCAAGGCGTTCACGACGGCGATGGCGCTTGAAACCGGTCGTATCGGTATCAACACGACGTTCGACGCCCGTTCGCCGATCCGGGTCGGCAGCAACACCATCGGCGACTACCACGCCGAGAACCGGATCATGACCGTGGAGGACATCTACATCCATTCCTCCAACATCGGCACCGCGCGGATGGCCATGGCCGTCGGCGTCGAGGGGCACAAGGCGTTCCTGAGGAAGCTGGGATTCTTCGACCGCATGACGACCGAGCTTCCCGAATCCGGCGCGCCGATCGTGCCGGAGCGCTGGCGGGAGGTGAACACGATGACGATCGCCTTTGGCCACGGCATGTCGGTCGCTCCGATCCAGGCCGTCGCCGCCGGGGCCGCGCTGATCAATGGTGGCCGGATGATTCCGCCGACCTTCGTCCCGCGGCCGGTCGAACTGGCCGACATGATGGGCGAGCAGGTGATCAGCCAGGAAACCAGCGACAAGATGCGCTATCTGATGCGGCTGAACGTGACCAAAGGCACGGCCAAGAAGGCGAATGTTCCCGGCTACGAGGTCGGCGGCAAGACCGGCACCGCGGAAAAGGTCGTCAACGGACGCTATTCGAGCACCAAGGTTCTGACGACTTTTCTGAGTACCTTTCCCACAAGCGATCCGAAGTACCTCGTCTTCGTCATGCTCGACGAGCCTCAGGGCATCAAGGAGACCTACGGATACCGCACGTCGGGATGGAACGTCGCTCCGACGGCGGGGAATATCATCGCTCGCGTCGCGCCAATTCTCGGTGTTGTCCCGGAACTGGCCCCGGTCGCGTCCGACGGCCCGCTCAGCGTCTCCTATTAGCCCTTGAAGGAACGAGCGAATTCGCGGAAAGGCGGAGCAGACAGTACGGGTTTGGGGGATATGACCAGAATCCGCCCGAATTCGACAGTTGGAATACCAGGATGACTACGCACACGATCACAGACCGGCCGATTTCATGGAGCTCAATGCGCTAGTAGGTTTCGAGGCTGCACCGGACGCCCCTGACGGAATGGGCGCCATCGAGATTTCCGGGCTCACCGCCGACAGCCGGCAGGTGCGGCCCGGCTATCTGTTTGCGGCGCTCACCGGTCTTGAGACGGACGGCGCGCGCTTTGCGGGCGATGCCGCCGCTGCGGGCGCAGCGGCGATCCTTGCTGCGCGCGATGCTGATCTCGACGTGGCGATTCCGGTCATTCGGGTCAACGATCCGCGCCGCGCGCTGTCGCTTGCGGCCGCCCGGTTCTACGGCGGCCAGCCCGATACGGTCGTCGCGGTAACCGGGACCAGCGGCAAGACGTCGGTAGCATCCTTCGTCCGGCAGATCTTCGAGTTCCAGGGATACGCGGCGGCGAGCCTCGGCACCATCGGCGTCGTTTCGCCGAACGGCACGGTCTACGGATCGCTGACCACGCCCGATCCCGTGGAACTGCATCGTGTCCTGCGCGAACTGGCGGACGGTGGCGTCACGCATGCGGCGCTGGAGGCGTCGAGCCACGGGCTCGACCAGAGGCGCCTCGACGGTGTCAGGTTCGCAGCCGGCGCCTTCACCAATCTGGGCCGCGACCATCTCGACTACCACCCGACCCGGGAGGATTACTTCGCCGCCAAGATGCGGCTGTTCGAAGTCCTGCTTCCGGACGGGGTGCCGGCGGTGATCGACGCCGATACGGCCGATGCCGTGCGGGTCGCCGACATTGCCCGATCGCGGGGGCTGACGGTGATGAACGTCGGCCGCAGCGGCGATGCGATCCGGCTTCTGGCGGCGGAGCCGGACGGCTTCCGCCAGCGGCTGACCGTCGATGCCGGCGACGGCGCGCGTCAGATCCTGCTGCCGCTCGTCGGCGGCTTCCAGGTGTCCAATGCGCTGGTGGCCGCCGGGCTTGCGATCGGTACCGGATCCGCGCCCGACACGGCGCTTGCCGCGCTCGAGCGACTTGACGGCGCGAAGGGCAGGCTGGAGCTCGTCGGCCGGACGCATGACGGGGCGCTGATCTTCATCGACTACGCCCACAAGCCCGACGCGATCGTCAACGCGTTGCAGGCGCTCAGGCCATTCACTCGCGGTCGCCTCTCCATCGTCATAGGCGCCGGCGGTGACCGCGATCGTGGCAAGCGACCGCTGATGGGCAGGGCCTCCGTCGACAATGCCGACGTGGTCTACGTCACCGACGACAACCCGCGCAGCGAGGAGCCGGCCGACATTCGCGCGGCGATCCTCTCCGAAGCGCCGGGCGCGATCGAGATCGGCGACAGGCGTGGCGCGATACATGCGGCGGTCGGCGCCCTTCAGGCCGGCGACATCCTGCTGGTGGCCGGCAAGGGGCACGAAACCGGCCAGATCGTGAAGGGCACCGTGCTGCCGTTCTCCGATCACGACGTGGTGGCCGAGGTTCTGCAGGGGGAGCCCGTGGCATGAGCGTGTTGTGGACGCCCGAGGACTTCATCGCCGCGGTCGGCGGCCGCGCGGTCGGCACGGACATTGCCCCGATTGGCGGCGTCTCCATCGATACCCGCACGCTGGAGAAGGGCGATGCCTTCTTCGCGATCCGCGGCGACCGGCTGGATGGCCACGATTTCGTGACGGGCGCCATCGAAAAGGGGGCTGCCGTCGCCGTCGTCGACGAAGAGCATGCCGAACGCTTCGACACGGCGGTCGGCGCGCTCGTCGTGGTGCCCGACGTGCTCGACGCGCTCCGCCGGCTGGGCCAGGCGGCACGGGCACGGACGGGCGCGAAGATCATCGGCATCACCGGCAGCGTCGGCAAGACGGGCACCAAGGAAGCCCTTAGGCTCGCGCTGTCTCGGTCCGGCAGGACGCATGCTTCCGCGGCGTCCTACAACAATCACTGGGGCGTGCCGCTGACGCTCGCGCGCATGCCGGCCGACACCGAGTACGGCGTCTTCGAGATGGGGATGAACGCGCCGGGCGAGATCGCCGCGCTGACGGAGCAGGTCCGGCCCGAGATCGCCATCGTCACCACCGTCGAGCCCGTCCACCTGGAGTTCTTCGGCACCGTCGAGAAGATCGCCGACGCCAAGGCGGAGATATTCGAGGGCCTCGGGCCCGGCGGCATCGCCGTTCTCAATGCCGACAATCCGCAATTCGGCCGCTTGGCCGAAGCCGCGCGGTCGTGCGGAGCGCGCATCGTCACGTTCGGCGAGGCGGACGGGGCCGACGCGCGGCTGAAGCGGGTGTCATTGCGTCCGGACGGCTCCAGCGTCATCGCGGACATCCTCGGCATGGAGGTCGCCTACAAGTTCGGCGCGCCTGGCCGGCACCTTGTCGGCAATTCTCTGGCGGTGCTTGCCGCCGTGAAGCTCGCCGGCGCGGACCTGGCGCTGGCGGCGCTGGCGCTCGCGGACATGACGGCGCCAAAGGGACGGGGCGCCCGGTTCCGGCTGTCGGTGGCCGGCGGCGACGTGACGGTCATCGACGAAAGCTACAACGCCAATCCCGCCTCGATGCGCGCGGCGCTGGCATTGCTCGGGCAGGCCGATCCGGGCCTTCGCGGCAGGCGCATCGCCGTTCTCGGCGACATGCTGGAACTCGGCGAGGCCTCGCGCGACCTGCACCGCGAACTGGCCGGGCCGGTCGCCGACGCAAATGTCGACCTGCTGTTCGCCTCCGGGCCGCACATGCAGGCCCTGTACGACGAAATCCCGACGCTCAGGCGCGGCCGGTATTCGCAGGCTTCGGACGGCCTCGTCGCCGCGCTGCTCGACGAGGTCAGGCCCGGCGACGTGGTCATGGTCAAGGGATCGCTGGGCAGCCGGATGGGGCCGGTCGTGGAAGCCCTGCGCCGGCGGTTCGCGGAAATCGGCGGCGAGACAGCGGAGGCGGGCGCGGCATGAAGTTCAAGGCGGGGCGGGGCTGAGGCATGTTGTACCTTATCGGCGAATTCGGCGAAGCATTTCCGTTGCTCAATGTGTTCCGGTACATCACGTTCCGCACCGGCGGCGCGATGATGACGGCGCTTGCGTTCGTGTTCCTGTTCGGCCCCTGGATCATTCGTTCGCTGCGCGTGCGTCAGGGCCGCGGCCAGCCGATCCGCCCCGACGGGCCGGCAGGTCACCTGATCACCAAGCAGGGCACCCCGACCATGGGAGGCCTGATGATCCTCACCGGGTTCCTGGTCGCCACGCTCCTGTGGGGTAACCTTACCAATCCGTATGTCTGGATCGTGCTCGGCGTGACGGTCGGCTTCGGACTGATCGGCTTCTACGACGACTATCTGAAAATCACCAAGACGTCGGCGAAGGGCTTCGGCGGCCGCGAGCGGCTGCTTCTGGAGGCGGTTATCGCGGGCCTCGCCGTGTACGCGGTGTCGCGCGTCGGCTCGCCGCCGTTCTCGACGTCGCTGGCCTTCCCGTTCTTCAAGGATTTTCTGATCGACCTTGGCTGGGGCTTCGTCGTGTTCGGCGCCTTCATCATCGTCGGGGCCGGCAATGCGGTGAACCTCACCGACGGGCTCGACGGGCTCGCCATCGTGCCGGTGATGATCGCCTCGGCATCGTTCGGCGTCATATCCTATCTGGTCGGCAACGCCGTCTTCTCCGACTACCTGCAGATCAATTTCGTGCCGGGAACGGGCGAGCTCGCCGTTCTCTGCGGCGCGATGATCGGCGCCGGCCTGGGCTTCCTGTGGTTCAACGCGCCGCCCGCCTCGATCTTCATGGGCGACACCGGATCGCTGGCACTCGGTGGCATGCTGGGGTCGATATCCATTGCCATCAAGCACGAGATCGTGCTGGCCATCGTCGGCGGCCTCTTCGTGCTCGAGGCGGTCTCGGTGATCGTCCAGGTCGTCTCCTTCAAGCTGACCGGCAAGCGCGTGTTCCGTATGGCGCCGCTGCACCACCATTTCGAGCAACTCGGATGGAAGGAGCCGCAGATCGTCGTCCGCTTCTGGATCATATCGGTCGTGCTGGCGCTGATCGGCCTGTCGACCCTGAAGTTGCGGTAAGCGAGGTGACACGGTGATCCCCGTCACGACCTTCAAGGACCGCACGGTCGCCGTGTTCGGCCTCGCCCGATCGGGGCTCGATGCCGTGCGCGCGCTGATGGCGGGCGGGGCGACGGTGGTGGCATGGGACGATTCCGGGCCGAAAGCGGACGAGGCGCGCGAGCAGGGCTTTCCGGTCTCCGATCTGCGCCAGGCGGACTGGTCCGCATTCGATGCACTGGTGCTGTCGCCGGGGGTTCCCTTGACCCATCCGAAGCCGCACTGGACGGTCGAGCGGGCAAACGATGCCGGCGTCGAAATCATCGGCGACACCGAACTTTTCTTTCGCGAGCGTGGCGCTCGCAACCCGAACGCCCCGGTGGTCGCCGTCACCGGCACCAACGGCAAGTCGACGACGACCGCACTGATCGGGCATCTGCTCCGCTCGGCCGGTCGGTCGGTTTCCGTTGGCGGCAATATCGGCAAGGCGGTTCTGGGGCTCGAGCCGTTCGACGGCGAACGCGCCTACGTGCTGGAGATGTCGTCGTATCAGATCGACCTGACGCCCACGCTGGATCCGACCGTGGGACTGCTCCTCAACGTGACGCCGGACCATCTCGACCGGCATGGCTCCATGGAAAACTACGCGGCGATCAAGTCGCGCATCGCGGAGAATGCGGATACCGCAGTGATCGCCGTCGACGACGACTGGACGCGGCGCATCGCGGACGCTGCCGGAGCACGCGGCAAAGCGGTCACGCGGGTGTCGGCTACCTCCGACCTTTCCGAGGGCGTGTTCGCGCGCGGATCGAGCATCGTGCTTGCGGGAAACGCTCGGGAGGAGACCATCGCCGACCTTGCCGGGATCGAATCCCTGCGCGGCGAGCACAACGCGCAGAACGCGGCGGCTGCCGTGGCGACAGTGCTGGCGCTTGGCCTGAGCGCTGCACAGATCGCCGCCGGACTGGCCAGTTTCCCCGGCCTCGCGCACCGCATGGAGATCGTCGGTCGTCGCGACCGTGTGCTGTTCATCAACGATTCCAAAGCGACCAACGCCGACGCAGCGGCACGGTCTCTAGCAAGCTTCGAGACTGTCTACTGGATCGCCGGGGGGCGCCCGAAGGCCGGCGGCATCGAGCCGCTGCGGGACTACTTCCCGAAGGTCCGCAGGGCATTCCTGATCGGCGAGGCAGCAGCCGAGTTCGCAGCGACCCTGGGCGGTGAGGTGCCGCACGACAACTGCGGCGATCTCGCCACGGCCGTTGCCGCGGCGGCCCGCGCCGCGGATGCAGATCCCGCGCCGGAGCCCACCGTTCTGCTCGCGCCGGCCTGTGCATCGTTCGACCAGTTCCCGGACTTCGAAGCGCGCGGCGATGCCTTTCGAAGCCTCGTCGCCGGACTCGACGGCATATCGATTATCGCAAGGGAGGCCGCCTGATGTTCTCGCGCACCGATGAACGGGTGATCGCGCGCTGGTGGTGGACCGTCGACAAGGTCCTGCTCGGCGCCGTCCTGGCGTTGATCCTCGGCGGTCTCGTCCTGTCGCTGGCGGCCAGCCCCCCCGTCGCCGACCGGCTCGGCCTCGACAGTTTCCACTTCGTCAAGCGCCACGCCATCTTCGTCGTCCCGGCTGTCGCGCTGATGATCGGGGTCTCGCTCATGGACCCGCGCCAGATCCGCCGCAGCGCACTCGTCGTCTTCATCGCCGGGCTTTGCCTGATGGTACTGGCGCTGCAGTTCGGGGCCGAAGTGAAAGGCGCACGACGCTGGATCTCGATCGCGGGTTTCGTCCTGCAGCCCTCGGAATTCGTCAAGCCGGCCTTTGTCGTGCTTGTGGCCTGGGCGTTTTCCGAACGCATCAAGCGGCCCGACATGCCGGGCAACATGCTCGCTGTGCTGATGCTGGCGGCTTTCGTCGGGCTTCTGGTGCCGCAGCCCGACTTCGGTCAGACGATGCTGGCCGTGCTGGTCTGGGGCGCGCTGTTCTTTGCCGCAGGAATGTCGTGGCTCTGGATCATCGCGCTCGGCGGACTGGGCGTCGGCGGAATTGCTGCGGCCTACGCCATGGTCCCTCACGTGCGCGAGCGTATCGACCGCTTCCTCGATCCCGAGTCCGGCGACACGTTCCAGATCGACACTGCCATCGAATCCTTCGTCCGCGGGGGCTGGCTTGGCCGCGGCCCCGGGGAGGGCACCGTCAAGCAGAGCCTGCCGGATTCCCACACCGACTTCATCTTCGCGGTAACGGCGGAGGAATTCGGGATTGTCGTGTGCCTAATCCTGGTTGCCGCTTTCGCCTTCGTGGTTCTGCGAGGGCTGGCTCATGCTCTCAGGGAGCGGGATCCGTTCCTGCGCCTGTCGGTGACGGGTCTGATCGTGCTGTTCGGCCTGCAGTCGGCCATAAACATGGCCGTCAACCTGCATCTCATGCCCGCCAAGGGCATGACGCTGCCGTTCATCTCCTATGGCGGATCGTCGATTCTGTCGCTTGCCTACGGCATGGGCATGGTGCTCGGGCTGACGCGGCGGCGGCCGCAGACCAAGCCGGTATTGACGGAGTTGACCGGCCCGGTCGGAGTGCCGGCGGAATGACGACCGCATCCGGTTCGCGCGGACTCATCCTGCTCGCCGCGGGCGGCACGGGAGGGCACCTGTTCCCGGCGCAGGCGCTGGCCGAGGTGCTGATAGCGCGCGGCTGGCGGGTCGACCTCGTCACCGATGAGCGCGGCGACCGGTACGGCGGCAGGTTCCCCGCCGAGAAGATGCACATCATCCCGGCCGCGACTGTGCGCGGCGGCAACCCGCTGACCTATCTCAAGACGTCGTGGGTTCTCGGCATCGGCGTGATGCGTGCCTGGTTACTGATCGGCCGGCTGAAGCCGAAGGTGGTCGTCGGCTTCGGCGGCTATCCGACGCTGTCGCCGGTCATTGCTGCAAGCCTGCCCGGATTTGGTGGTGGCGGCGTGAAGACGATCATCCACGACCAGAACGCCGTTATGGGGCGGGCGAACCGGCTGCTCGCCGACCGGGTCGATGCCGTGGCGACGAGCTTTCCGAAGGTCCACATGCTGGGCGAGAAGAACGCCGGCAAGGCGGTGCGGACCGGCGCGCCGGTACGCGCGGCCGTCCTCGACGTCGTGGCGCCGTACGACCCGCCGCAGCCCTACGGCGACTTCCGCCTGCTGGTCTTCGGCGGCAGCCAGGGCGCCCGGATATTCTCCGACGTGGTGCCGGGCGCCATCGCCCGCCTCGACGAGGCCCATCGCGGCCGTCTCGTCCTCGTCCAGCAATGCCGGGAGGAAGACATCGAGCGGGTACGTTCGGCCTACGAGGCGATAGGGATAGACGCCGAACTAGCGCCGTTCTTCAGCGATCTGCCGCAGCGCATCGCCGATGCCCACTTGGTCGTCTGCCGGTCGGGCGCGTCCACGGTCGCCGAGCTTGCGGTGATCGGCCGGCCGGCGGTTCTGGTGCCGCTGCCGCACGCGATCGACAACGATCAGCTCCTCAACGCCACCGCACTGGCACAGGCCAAGGGCGGCTGGTTGCTGCCCCAGCCGGCCTTCACGCCGCACAGGCTCGCCGAAGAGCTTGCGGCGCGGATGGACGCTCCCGAGATGCTGGCCAATGCCGCGCAAGCCGCCAGTGCGGTTGGCAATCCGCGCGCCGCAGAGACGCTTGCCGACGTCGTCGAGGCGCTCGCCGAGGGCCGGCCGATGCCGGCGGAAACCGCCGGGGCGAGCGCCGCATGAAATCGCCCGGCGAGACAGGACCGATCCATTTCATCGCCATCGGCGGCATCGGCATGAGCGGCATCGCCGAGATCCTGCTCGGCCAGGGCTATGCCGTGCAGGGCAGCGACATCTCCGACAACGCCAATGTCCAGCGCCTGCGCGACAAGGGGGCGAGCGTCCATGTCGGACACGAGGCAGGCAATCTCGGCGACGCCGGCGTCGTGGTGGTATCGACAGCCATCAAGGCCGACAATCCGGAACTGATTGCCGCGCGCGAGCGGGGCATCCCGGTCATTCACCGTTCGGAAATGCTGGCCGAGCTGATGCGCGGCAATCGCGGCATCTCGATCGCCGGCACGCACGGCAAGACCACCACCACAACGATGATGGCGACGCTGGTCGAAAGTGGCGGCTACGACCCGACCGTGGTCAACGGCGGTATCATCAACGCCTGGGGCTCGAACGCGCGGCTCGGCAACGGCGAGTGGATCATCGTCGAGGCGGACGAGTCCGACGGCTCCTTTCTCCGGTTCCCGAACGAGATCGCCATCGTCACGAACATCGACCCGGAGCATCTCGACCACTTCAAGACCTTCGACGCCATCAAGCATGCCTTCCATGCCTTCGTGATGAACCTGCCGTTCTACGGCTTCGCGGTGATGTGCGTCGACCACCCGACCGTCCGCGAGGTGCTGCCGGGAATCTTCGACCGCAAGGTTGTCACCTACGGCGAGAGCCCGGACGCCGACGTGCGCCTCGTTGATTTCTCCCACGAGGGGACCGGCACCACCTTCTCCGTGGTCGATGGCGAGGAGCGGATCGACGGCCTGACGCTGCCGATGCCCGGACGCCACAACGCGCTGAACGCCACTGCCGCGATTGCAGTGGCGCGCAGGATCGGCATTTCGCCGGATGTCGTCAGGGCGGCGCTGGCCGGATTCGGCGGCGTGAAGCGGCGCTTCACCTTCGTCGGCGAATGGAACGGAGTGCGCATCTACGACGACTACGGCCACCATCCTGTCGAGATCGCGGCGGTGCTGCAGGCTGCCCGCGGCGCGGTCGAGGACGCCGCGCGGAGCCAGGGCGGCGAGCGGGGTCGCGTCGTCGCGGTGATGCAGCCGCATCGCTACACCCGCCTCTCCAGCCTGTTCGACGAATTCGCCGGCTGCTTCGGCGATGCCGATACCGTCTACATCGCCGATGTCTACGAGGCGGGAGAGAGCCCGATATCGGGCGCCACCAGGGACGGACTGGTGGGCCGCCTGAAGGCGAGAGGACATCCCGACGCCCGTGCGCTGTCCGGGCCCGATGCGTTGGCCGGCGAGATCGCGTCGACCGTGCGGCCCGGCGACATCGTGATCTGCCTGGGCGCCGGATCGATCAGCCAGTGGGCCTACTCTCTGCCGGCGCAACTGGAGGCGTTGGGAGCGGGAGACGCGACATGAGCTTTCCCGACATCGTCGAGGACCTGAAGGCGCGGCTGCCGGAGCTGCGGGGACGCCTGCGCGCCAATGCCGAGCTGGCGCCGATCACCTGGTTCCGGGTCGGCGGGCCGGCCCAGGTCCTGTTCACGCCGGAGGACGAGGCAGACCTGGCCTACTTCCTGAAGAACGTCGATCCCGGCTTGCCCGTGACCGTCATCGGGCTTGCCTCCAACCTGATCGTGCGCGATGGCGGCGTGCCGGGAGTGGTCATCCGGCTGGGGCGCGGCTTCGGCACGATCACGGTCGAGGAAGACTGCCGGGTCCGCGCCGGCACTGCGATGCCAGACGTCAAGGTCGCCCGTGCCGCCGCCGATGCCGGCATCGCCGGCCTGGCATTCTTCCGCGGCATCCCCGGCTCGATCGGCGGGGCTTTGCGCATGAATGGGGGCGCCTATGGCGGCGAGACGAGGGATGCGCTGATCGAGGTCCGCGCCGTCGACCGGGGCGGCGACATCCACATCGCCTCCGTCGAAGAACTCGGCATGACCTATCGCCATTCCGGCGCCCCGGAGGACTGGATCTTCACCGAAGGCCTGTTCCAGGGCCGGCCGGGGAAGGCGCACGAGATCGCCGCCGAGATGGACTCCATCACCGAGCGCCGCGAAGCCTCGCAGCCGATCAAGAGCCGCACCGGCGGCTCGACTTTCAAGAACCCCCCCGGCGGCAAGTCCTGGCAACTGATCGATGCGGCGGGCTGCCGCGGACTGAGGCTCGGCGGCGCGCAGGTCTCCGAGAAGCACTGCAACTTCCTGATCAACACCGGCGACGCCACCGCCGCCGACATCGAGGCCTTGGGCGAAACCGTGCGCGCCAGGGTCAGGGAGACGAGCGGCGTCGAACTGCATTGGGAAATTAGGCGGATCGGGGTGCCGGCCGGCCAGGCTGAAGGGGGAAACGCGGCATGACGAAGCACGTCGCCGTGCTGATGGGCGGGTGGTCCGCGGAGCGGCCGGTCAGTCTGTCGTCGGGTAAGGCCTGCGCCGATGCGCTGGAAGGCGAGGGTTACCGCGTCACCCGGGTCGACGTGAACCGGGATCTCGCCCGGGTGCTGGCCGATCTCAAGCCAGATGTTGCTTTCAACGCCCTGCATGGCCCCTACGGCGAGGACGGCACCGTGCAGGGACTGCTGGAAATCCTCGGCATCCCCTACACCCATTCCGGCGTGCTCGCCTCCGCGCTTGCCATGCACAAGGCGCATTCCCGGACGATCTTCCAGGCCGCCGGCATTCCCATCGCGGAGGGCAAGGTCGTCAGGCGGCTGCAGGCCGCCGAGGCCCATGTCTACGAGCCGCCCTACGTCATCAAGCCGGAGGCGCAGGGATCGAGCTTCGGCGTCTTCATCGTCCGCGAGGACCAGCAGCATCCGCCGCAGGAGCTCTACGCGGCGGACTGGGCCTACGGCGAGGATGTGCTCGTCGAGCGATTCGTCGAGGGCAAGGAACTGACCTGCGCCGTGATGGGCGACACGGCGCTCGGCGTCATCGATATCGTGCCCACCCAGGGCTTTTACGATTACGACGCAAAATATAGGCCTGGCGGGTCGAAACACATCCTGCCGGCGGAAATTAAACCAAATATTTACCAAGAGGTGCGGAAGCTGGCGCTACTGGCGCATCAGGTTCTCGGCTGTCGCGGCGTTACAAGGGCGGACTTCCGTTACGACGATCGTGCCGAAGGGGCTTCGGGGCTGGTTTGCCTCGAGGTCAACACGCAACCGGGCATGACCGAAACGTCTCTGGTGCCCGAAATGGCGGCCCATGCCGGACATTCGTTCGGCGCACTGGTTCGCTGGATGGTGGAGGACGCATCGTGCGATCGCTAGGCCTGGGCCTGCGAAAAGTGGCGGAAGGCGAGGCGGCCGGCGCAGCAGGCGGCCGGCGCCGTATTCTGTACACCAATCTGCCGCCGCGCCGTCCGGCTCGCCGGGGCCTGGCCGCACGCCTGATCGCGCCGTTTGAGGGCTGGACGCCGCCGCGCCGGGTCGGTCTCTATTCCACCGCAGCACTGTTCGCCGCCGTCGGCATCTACGGTGCCGTTCTTGGGGGGCACCTCGACTCGATGCGCCACGCCGCCTTCGTCGCGGCCGATTACGTCACGGCCCGGGCCGGCTTCGGCATTCGGACGGTCGTGATCTCCGGGCAGGAGGAAGTTCACGAGAGCGACGTCCTGCGCGGCCTGGAAATCGGCGAGGATACCTCGCTGCTGACATTCAACGCCCAGTGGGCGCGTCGGCGCCTGTCCGATATCGCCTGGGTCAAGAGCGCGACGGTGCAGAAGCTGTTCCCGGGCACGCTGCACATCGATCTGGTGGAGCGGGAGGCCTACGCGCTGTGGCAGCTCGGCGGCATCATTTCGATGATCGACCGTGACGGAGAAGTGATCGGCGAACTCAGCGACCAGCGCTTCGCCGGCCTGCCCCTGGTGGTGGGCACCGGCGCCAACAGGCGCGTCGACGAGCTGATGGCCCTGATCCGGCCGCACCCGTCGGTCTCCACTCGGCTGCGCGCAGCCGTCCGTGTCGCCGACAGGCGCTGGAACCTGGTGCTCGACAACGGCATCGAGGTCCGCCTGCCGGAGACCGGCGCCGAGGAGGCGCTGCTCGCCCTCGACGAGCTGTCGTCCGAGAAGGGCCTGATGGCCCGGGATATCGTTCTGGTTGATCTTCGCTTGAACGATCGTGTCGTCGTCCGCCTGTCGGAACAGGCTGCGGTCCAGCGCGACGCCACGATCAAGTCGCGGGGTGGGTCTAGTGTGCGGAAAGGGCAGGACACATGAATTCGCGTAGCACCCACTGGCTGCCGCGCGCCAGGCCGTTGCCTGCCGGACGCTCCCAGACGGTCGCCGTCCTCGACATCGGCTCGAGCAAGATCTGCTGCCTGATCGCCCGGTTGCGCCCGCAGCGTGAAGGCGTGGAGGGCGCCGACCGCACCCACTCCATCGAGGTGATCGGCGTCGGCCACCAGCGCGCCACCGGCGTCAAGCGCGGCGCTATCGTCGACATGGAAGCGGCCGAACGCGCCATCCGTCTCGCCGTCGACGCCGCCGAACGCATGGCCGGGGTCACGGTGGAGAGCGTTGTCGTCAACGCCTCGGCAGGCCGGCTGGCCAGCGACCACTTCGCGGCCAAGGTCGCCGTCTCGGGGGATTCGGTCAGCGACGCGGATATCCGCCGCGTGCTCGACGCCGGGCGTGCCCACACCGTCCAGGCCGAACGGGTCGTGCTGCATTCGTTGCCGATCGCGTTCTCCCTGGATGAGAACGGCGGCATCCGTGATCCGCGCGGCATGGTCGGCCGCCAGCTCGGTATCGACATGCACCTGGTTACCGCTCAGGCCGCGCCCGTGCGCAACCTGGTGCTGTGCGTGGAGCGCAGTCATCTGACGGTCGAGTCCGTGGTGGCCAGTCCATACGCGTCGGGTCTGGCTGCACTGTCCGGCGACGAACTCGAGCTCGGTTCGGCCTGCATCGACATGGGCGGCGGCACCACCACCTTCGGCGTCTTCGCCTACGGGCGGTTCGTGTGCACGGATGCGATCGCCCTGGGCGGCCATCACGTCACGATGGACCTGGCGCGCGGCCTCTCCACCTCGATCGAGGCCGCCGAGCGCATCAAGACCCTGTATGGCAGCGCCATCGGCGCCGGCTCCGACCATCGCGACATGATCTCCGTCCCGCTGGTCGGGGAGGGCGAGGTTCCAGGCGCCAACCAGGTGCCCCGCTCCGTCGTCACGGATATCATCCGGCCGCGCGTCGAGGAGATCCTCGAACTGGTTCGGGACCGCCTGCGTGCAACACCGTTCAGCGCGCTCGCCGGAGAGCGCGCGGTGCTGACCGGCGGTGCCAGCCAGCTTCCCGGGGTCGTCGAACTGGCGGAGCGGATCATCGGCTTCAAGGCCAGGATCGGCCGGCCGCTGGGGGTGTCCGGTCTGCCCGACTCCGGTCGCGGTCCGGCCTTCGCCTCGACCGTCGGGCTGCTCGTCTATCCCCAGCTCGCCGGCATCGAACGCCATGATCGTGGCGCCCGCGGCGCGGGGCTTGCCGCCTCCGGCGACGGCTATCTGGCCCGCGTCGGAAGCTGGATAAGAGATAGTTTTTAGGGGTCGCCTTCCGGGGCGGATACGCGACGTAACTGCCCGGAGTCGGGCGTAGCAACGAGAGTTAGAGACACGAGGACGCCATGACCATCAACCTCAAGATGCCCGATCTCACCGAGCTGAAGCCAAAGATAACCGTGTTCGGTGTCGGCGGCGCCGGCGGCAATGCCGTCAACAACATGATCGAATCCGGCCTTCAGGGCGTGGAATTCGTCGTTGCCAACACCGACGCGCAGGCGCTGACCACGTCGTCGGCGGAGCGCATCGTCCAGATGGGCGTGGCGATCACCGAAGGGCTTGGTGCGGGCTCCCAGCCCGAGGTCGGCCGCGCCGCCGCCGAGGAGGCCGCCGACGAGATCAACGATCACCTGTCCGGCTCGCACATGGTGTTCATCACGGCCGGCATGGGCGGCGGCACCGGGACCGGCGCGGCGCCCGTCATCGCACAGGCCGCACGCGACATGGGCATCCTCACCGTCGGCGTCGTCACCAAGCCCTTCGACTTCGAGGGCAAGCGCCGCATGATGGTCGCGGAGAGGGGCATCGAGAGCCTGCAGCAGTGCGTCGACACGCTGATCGTGATTCCGAACCAGAACCTGTTCCGCATCGCCAACGAGAAGACGACCTTCGCCGAGGCGTTCGGGATGGCTGACCAGGTGCTCTACTCCGGCGTCGCCTGCATCACCGACCTGATGGTCAAGGAAGGTCTGATCAACCTCGACTTCGCCGACGTGCGCGCCGTCATGCGTGCCATGGGCAAGGCGATGATGGGTACCGGCGAGGCGACTGGCGACAAGCGCGCCATCCAGGCCGCCGAGGCGGCAATCGCCAACCCGCTGCTCGACGAGACCTCCATGCGTGGCGCCCGCGGCCTGCTGATCTCGATCACCGGCGGCAACGACCTGACGCTGTTCGAGGTCGACGAGGCGGCGACCCGCATTCGCGAGGAAGTCGACACGGACGCCAACATCATCCTGGGCGCCACGTTCGACGAGAGCCTCGAGGGTGTCATCCGCGTGTCGGTCGTGGCGACCGGCATCGACCAGGAGGCGACCGTCATCGAGCGGACGGCGGAGGACACCATCAGCGATCTGACCGCGCGCCTGCGGGCCCGCACCGCGCGTGCGGCGCAGGCCGCCGTTGCATCCGCGGTTGAGGAGCCGGTAGAGGCGCCGGCGCCGGCGCCCGTCGCGCCGCCCGCCGAACCGGCACCGGTTGCGCGTCAGCAGGCGCCGGCGGCGCCGGCTCCCGCGCCGGTTCGCGACGCGGGTGTCCAGATCAGCCGCATGGAGCCGCCCGCGGCGCCGCAGGTCCCGGCCCGGGAAGAGCCCCGGCCGCAGGCACCGACGGCCGACTACGAGCAGGCGTTCGTGCCCCCGGCTGCGGCTCGCCCCGAGCATCAGCAGCCGCGCATGCCGCAGATCGAGGACTTTCCCCTGATCGCCCAGAAGGAGATGCGGGCGCGCGCGGCGGCCGAGCATGAGCACGGCGACGAGCGTCGCCGTCCGGGGCTGTTCCAGCGACTCGCGTCCGTCGGCCTGGGCCGTCGCGATGATTCGGGCGAATCGGAACACGACGAGCGGCCGGTCGCGGAACCGCGTGCGGTGGAGCCGCCGGTTTCCGAATACGCGAAGCGGCCCCAGCGCCCCGCTCAGCCGGAACAGCCGAGGCATGCGCCGCAGGTCGCCAACGCGCCTCGCCGGCCTGCCGCGGTGGACGATGACCAGTACGAAATCCCAGCGTTTCTGCGGCGTCAGGCCAACTGAACGGTGGCTTCAGAATGCTCGGAGGCCCGGCCGCCGGATATGGCCGGGCCTCCGATTTCCGGGATTGTTACAAACCCGGGCGTACGCGTAACAGACCGTAAAAAAGCGTGATTTGGTCCAGTTGTGGCGCGCCAGTAATAATCCCGGCGGACAAAGGGGGTTCAGCCAGCAGGCTCTCGTTCATTGTGGTACGGCCAACCAGCGGGCGGCGACAACGCCTGTGTTTGACCGAAACGATTGTGCGAGCCGATCAGGGTTGAACGCAAGTTCGGGGCATACACCGCGGGGGCGGATGTCCCGGACCAAGAAGCGCGGGACAAATGAAAGCGCATTCGCAGACCACTATTAACGATCGCGTTTCTCTGAGTGGCGTTGGGGTTCATTGCGGGGCGTCGTCCACGGTGACGCTGCATCCGGCGGAACCCGACACCGGCATCATCTTCCTCAAGAATACCGATGAGGCGGCTGCGGATATCGAAGTCCCGGCCTCGCACCGCTTCGTCGTGGCGACCGCGCTGAGCACCGTCCTGGGAAGCACCCAGGCCGGGTCGATCGCGACGGTCGAGCACCTGATGGCGTCGATCGGCGGTCTTGGCATCGACAACATCATCGTCGAGATCGACGGCGACGAAGTGCCGATCATGGACGGCAGCGCCGAGGCGTTCGTCGATGCGATCAGGCAGGTCGGCATTCGCCGGCAGCCGGCGCGCCGCCGCTACATCAAGGTGCTCAAGCCCGTGCGGGTGCAGATCGGCGATGCGGTCGGCGAACTGATGCCTTGCGACAGCCGCCGCTTCGAGGTGGAGATCGATTTCGCCGATGCCATTATCGGCCGCCAGGCCTATGTTTACGATGCCGAGAGCGGCGACTTCGCCCGCGACCTGGCCCGCGCCCGCACCTTCGGCTTCATGTCGAGCGTCGAGCAGCTATGGGCCAACGGCTATGCGCTCGGTGCCTCGCTTGAGAACACCGTGGTGATCGGCGACGACCAGATCGTCAACCCGGAAGGCCTGCGCTTCGCGGACGAGTTCGTGCGCCACAAGGTGCTCGACGCGATCGGCGATCTGACGCTGGCCGGCGCGCCGGTCCTCGGCCACTACCGCAGCTACCGTGGTGGCCACCGGCTGAACTGTGCCATGGTCGAGGCTCTGCTGTCCGACAAGAGCGCCTGGGAATGGTCGACCGTGCCGGCCCGCCGCGAGGCGACGCAGGCCGATGTCGGCGCCATGCTGCCGGCCGCCGCGCTCGGACCGGACGTTTCCTGACGGGTTTGCCCCGGTCTTCGGATTTTGCGGTTTCTCCGTATCGCGCGGGCGAATTCGGCCGCCCGACACGCGGTCGGCTCGGCCCTCGGCTCACCGCCACAAATTCGCTTGAATCAGGCGTCAGCCAAACTGGTTTAGGAAGCGGTGTTGGGCTACAGTCCGCGCCGTCCGCGCCATCTGCCGGGCGCGACACGATTTGGACTGAGCCGAAGAGATCTCATGCGTTTGAGTAATGGAACTACCGTCGAAGCGGGTACCTCGGTGGGCGGCAAGGCCTTGCGCCTTGCCGTGCTGGTCGCCGTCGGCCTGTCGATAACCGCGTGCAACAGCCTGTTCTCCAAGAACGAGGACGAATATGCGGTCATCGAGGAAGAACCCGCCGAGGTGCTCTACAACGAGGGCCTGATTCTCGTTAATTCCGGCGCGATGCGGGAGGCGGCGGAGAAGTTCGACGAGGTCGAGCGCATCCATCCCTATTCGGAATGGGCCCGCAAGTCGCTGATCATGTCGGCCTACACCAACTACGAATCGGAGCGCTATTCCGACGCGATCACGTCGGCCAGGCGCTACGTGACGCTCTATCCGGGCAGCGAAGACGCAGCCTACGCCCAGTTCCTGATCGCCGAGTCCTATTACAACCAGATTGCCGACGTCGGCCGCGACCAGGCCCGCTCCGAGAAGGCGGCTGTCGCCTATCGCGAGCTGATCGAGAAGTATCCGGAATCCGAATACGCGGTCGAGGCACGCGGCAAGCTCGAATTGGCGCGCGACCAGCTCGCCGGCAAGGAAATGCAGATCGGCCGCTACTACCTCAACAAGCATCAGTATCTGGCCGCCATCAATCGCTTCAAGACGGTGGTCAGCGACTACCAGACGACCCGCCACATCGAGGAAGCGCTGCACCGGCTGACCGAGGCCTACTATTCGCTGGGTCTGGTGTCCGAAGCCCAGACGTCGGCGGCGATCCTCGGCCACAACTACCCCGACAGTCCCTGGTACAAGGACTCCTACGCGCTGCTGTCGTCGGGCGGCTACGAACCGGAAGTCAACGAGGGCTCGTGGCTGAGCAAGCTGTTCCGCACCAGTACCGGTTCGCTGTGATCGGGCAATGCTCGTCGCCCTGTCGATCCGCGACATCGTCATCATCGACAAGCTCGACATTGCATTCGAATCGGGCCTGAGCGCGCTCACCGGCGAGACTGGCGCCGGTAAATCGATCCTGCTGGATTCCCTGTCGCTGGCACTCGGCGGGCGCGGCGACGCCGCCCTTGTGCGCCGGGGCGCCGATCGGGGGCAGGTGACGGCGGTCTTCGACGTCGGACGCGACCATCCCGCTCGCACGCTGTTGACAGAACACGGATTCGAGACCGACGGCGACCTCATCCTGCGCCGCGTCCAGTCCGCGGACGGTCGCACCCGCGCCTTCGTCAACGACCAGCCCGCAAGCGTACAGCTCCTGTCGAGGCTCGGCGCGTCTCTCGTCGAGATCCACGGACAGCACGACGACCGTGCACTGGTCGATCCCGCAGCCCATCGGGATCTGCTGGACACGTTCGGCGGCCTGGAAGGCGCTGTCGCCGCTACCGGAGCCGCCTGGAGCGTCTGGCGGCAAGTGCAAGCGGATCTCGACCAGGCGCGAGCCGCACTGGAGACCTCGGCGTCCGAGCGCGACTATCTCGCCCATTCGCTGGAGGAGCTCGACGCGCTCGATCCGGCAGCCGGCGAGGAGGCGCACCTGGCCGAGCGCCGGAAGATCATGATGCAGGCCGAGAAGCTCAGCGAGGAGCTCAAGGAGGCCGGCGAGTCGGTCGGCGGCAACGGATCGCCGGTGCCGCTCCTTTCGGCGGCGCTGAGGCGCCTGGAGCGGCGAGCGGCCGACCTGCCGGAGCTTCTCGATCCGGTCGTGGCGGCGCTGACGGCGGCGCTCAATGCGCTCGAGGACAGCCGCACCACCGTCGACCGCGCGCTGGAGGAAGCCTCGTTCGACCCGCGCGACCTGGAGAGCGCCGAGGAGCGGCTGTTTGCCTTGCGGGCGGCGGCGCGCAAGCACCAGGTGGGCGTCGACGACCTTCCCGGCGTCCGCCAGCGGATGCGTGCGGCGCTGGCCGGGATCGAGACCGGTGGCGAACGCGTCGCCGAACTGGAAGCCGCGTCAGGCAAGGCCCGCGACGCCTATGCTGCCGCCGCCGCCAAACTGAGCGCCGGCCGTGCCAGAGCCGGCCAGGCGCTGGACAGGGCGGTGATGGCGGAGCTGGCGCCGCTGAAGCTGGAACGGGCACGCTTCGAGACCCGCATCGAGACGGATGCCGGCCAGGACGGCCCGCACGGCCGCGACCGGGTCCAGTTCTGGGTGCAGACCAATCCCGGAACTCATCCGGGCCCGCTGCTCAGGGTCGCTTCGGGCGGCGAGCTGTCGCGCTTCCTGCTGGCGCTGAAGGTGGCGCTGGCCGACAAGGGCAGCGCTCCGACGCTGGTCTTCGATGAAATCGACACCGCCGTCGGCGGCGCCGTCTCAGATGCGATCGGCGTGCGTCTCCAGCGCCTGGCGGATCGGGTTCAGGTGCTGACGGTCACCCACGCGCCACAGGTCGCCGCCCGTGCCGACCGCCATCTGCTGATCCGCAAGGACGGCGGGGCCAGATCATCAGACGAGGTCGTGACGCGCGTCGATCCGCTCGATCCGACGCGGCGGCGCGAGGAGATCGCGCGCATGCTGGCGGGCGCGACCGTGACCGACGAGGCCCGCGCCGCCGCGGGCAAGCTGCTGGCGGGAGCGGAGTGAGCATGGCCGGGGGAAGGAAGAGCTCCAGCGCCGTCGAGGACCTGACGCTGGAGCAGGCGGCGGCCGAACTGGAGCGGCTCGCCCACGAGATCGGCGAACACGACCGGCGCTACTATCAGGAGGACGCCCCGAGCGTCTCCGACGCCGAGTATGATGCGCTACGCCAGCGCAATACCGCAATCGAGACGGCCTTTCCCGACCTGGTGCGCCCCGACAGCCCGTCGCTCAGGGTCGGCGCTTCCCCCTCCGAGAAATTTGCCAAGGTCCGGCACCGGGTGCCGATGCTCTCGCTCGACAATGCCTTCGATGAAGAAGACGTCGCAGCGTTCGTGGATCGCATCCGCCGCTTCCTGAAGCTCGACGACGATGCTGCGGTGGTGCTGACCGCCGAACCCAAGATCGACGGCCTGTCGGCGTCGCTGCGCTACGAGAAAGGCGTCTTCGTGCAGGGAGCGACCCGCGGCGACGGCGAGGAGGGCGAGGACGTCACCGCCAACATCCGGACCATCGATGACGTCCCTGTCCGCCTCAAGGGCAAGGGCTACGGCGACGTTTTCGAGGTACGCGGCGAGGTCTACATGAGCCACGCCGACTTCGAGGGCCTGAATGCCCGCCAGGAGGCGGACGGCAAGCCGCTCTTCGCCAATCCGCGCAACGCCGCGGCCGGGTCCTTGAGGCAGCTCGATCCGAACATCACCAGGTCGCGGCCGTTGAAGTTCTTCGCCTATGCCTGGGGCGAGACCGGACCGTTGCCGGCGGATACCCAGTGGGGCGTCTACGAGGCGTTGCGCGAATGGGGCCTGCCCACGAACCCGCTGATGCGGACGGTAAAGTCGGTCGCCGAGGTCATGGACTTTTACCGGGAGATCGAGGAGGGCCGCGCGAGCCTCGGCTACGACATCGACGGGGTGGTCTACAAGGTCGACCGGCTCGACTGGCAGACCAGGCTCGGCTTCGTGTCGCGCAGTCCGCGCTGGGCGATCGCGCACAAGTTTCCTGCAGAAAAGGCGATGACCGTGCTCGAGGACATCGAGATCCAGGTCGGCCGAACCGGCGCCCTGACGCCGGTCGCCAAGCTGACGCCGGTCACCGTCGGCGGCGTCGTCGTCCGCAATGCCACCCTGCACAACGAGGACGAAATCGCCCGCAAGGACGTGCGCATCGGCGACACCGTCATCCTGCAGCGCGCCGGCGACGTCATTCCGCAGATTCTCGGCGTCGTGTTCGAGAAGCGTCCGAAGGACGCGGTGCCCTACCGGTTCCCTGACAAGTGCCCGGTCTGCGGCTCGCATGCGGTCCGCGAGATCAATCCGCGCACCGGCAAGGAGGACGCCGTCCGCCGCTGCACCGGCAGCCTGATCTGCCCGGCGCAGGCGGTCGAGAAGCTCATCCACTTCGTCTCCCGCAACGCGTTCGACATCGAGGGGCTCGGCGCCAGGCAGGTCACGGCCTTCTACGAGGACGGCCTGATCGCGACGCCGGCCGACATCTTTACGCTGGAGGCGCGCGACAAGGAGGCCCTGAAGAAGCTCAAGGATCGCGAGGGCTGGGGCGCGACGTCGGTCAGGAACCTGTTTGCCGCCATCGACGACCGCCGCAATATCGACCTGCACCGCTTCATCTTCGCCCTCGGAATCCGCCATGTCGGGGAGACCAACGCCAAGCTGCTGGCCCGGCATTATGGCACCTTCGACGCATTCCGCTCGGCGATGAGGGCAGCCGGGGAGGGGCCGGAATCCGAGGCCTTCCAGGATCTCCTGTCGATCGACGGCATCGGCGAGACCGTCGCCGAGGCGCTGGTCGAGTTCTTCGGCGAGCCCCGCAACGAGAAGGTTATCGACGCCCTGCTCGAAGGTGCGACGCCGAAGCAGGCGGAACTGGTGCGCGGCGTCGACTCCCCCGTTTCGGGGCAGACCGTCGTCTTCACCGGCTCGCTTGAAAAGTTCACCCGCGACGAGGCCAAGGCGATGGCCGAGCGCCTCGGCGCCAAGGTGGCGAGTTCGGTGTCGTCGAAGACCGACTTGGTCGTCGCGGGTCCGGGCGCCGGGTCAAAGCTGAAGAAGGCGACCGAACTCGGTATCGAAGTCATCGACGAGGATGCCTGGCTGGAACGGATCGGGGCCGGCTAGGTCTGCACGTCGCATGCCGGTTGTTCTGACGGGGCAACCAGCCGCATGTCGATCAGTCAAGAATCATGGCAGATTGTACTGGCGGCATCAGAATAGTCTGAGGTACATCATGCGTCGGCTCCTTGCTTCCTTTGGCCTGCTTGCGGCGTTACTCTTCTCCGGAGGTGCGGTCGCGCAGGAGACGCCCGACCAGGTCGTCCGATCGATCTACGCCACCTACGAAGGGCAGGGCCTCGGCATTTCGCCGGCCGATCCGGGCATGCGCGAGATATTCTCCGCGCGGCTGCAGGCGCTGCTGGCGGAAGAAGATCAGCGGATCGAGAGCGACGGGATCGGGCTGCTCGACTTCGATGTGTTCGTCGACGGGCAGGATTTCCAGGTTACCGACCTGCAGATCGGCAAGCCTCAGGTGAGTGGCGACGAGGCGCATCTCGACGTGCGGTTTCTGAATTTCGGGGAACCGCGCGAATACCGGTATTCCTTCGTGAAGGAATCCGGCCGCTGGCGGATCGACGAGATCGAGACGGTCGGAGCCGATACGGACTGGAAGTTGACCAGCCTCCTGAACGGCGGCTGACGCCCGCTACAATCCCGCCGCCTTCGCGTCAGCAGCGGTTACCGGATATTCCAACGTCTCTGGCGCCCGCCGCGGTGGCGGGAGCGGTCCGAGCCAGGCGGGATCGAAGATGTCGACCAGCCCCCGGTAGGCTGCGGCCGAGATCTGGTCGAGGCCGCCGCCCCGGCCGCCGGCCAGGAATGCGGTCAGCTGCGTGTCCGCCGTCGCGGGGTCGGCGATGGAGGCACCGAGCGACATCAGATCGGCGGCTATCGAAGTGTCTTCGGCCAGATAAGCCACCTCCGACCGCAGACGTCCGCTGGGGGCGGGCAGGCGGATCATGACGATCCGGGTCGCCGACGGTCGCGCCTCCGGATCGATGATCGTCGTTCCGCACATCAGGCCGGCCAGGACGCTGACGGGAGGCGTGGGAGCGAACAGGCTGAAGAACACGTGCCTGAGCCCACCCGTTTCGCGCATGTGCATGAACAGGCTGGAGCCGGCCATGGTCGCTTGTCCCTCGAGGCGGGCGGTGCCCGTGGGAAGGCACTCGGACAGGCATGCGAACAGATTGCCTGGACCGGTGCGCTGCGCGATGGACAGTTCGCCTCTGATGATGCGTCCCGAGAAATACGGCGACCACGCGTGCGAATAGCACACGTAGGTTCCCGCGAGGGAGGATCCCGAATCGCCCGGCACATCCGCCGCAATCCTGCCGGAGGGGTCGCCCCAGCCCCGCACGGCGTCGGGATCGTGGCCAAGTCGCGCACGGACGGCCTCGACGAACTCCTCGAACGTGCAGTCGGAAATCCAGGAGCCCGGCCGGCCGAGGTCGATTACGCGGGCCCAATCCTGGTAGAGCCTCGCATCCCGGGGCTGTGCCCGTCCCTGAAGCCACTTGTAGGCTCGCGACACCTCGAACACGGTATTGGGGTTCACGCGCCGGAATTCTGCCGCCAGATCCTTGCAGGTCGCCGCACCGAGCAGCGCTGCGGTTGCACGCAGTTTGCGATCGATATCCCGTGGCACCCGAGGTTCCTGTCCATGGTCGAGGGACGCTGACGAAGGTATCTGCTTCCAGCGGAATTTCCATTGGAAATGACAAAGATTTCCCGGCCGGCGAACAATATTGGGCGATACGGTGCGGCCTCCAGAATCCGTTACCGGAAAGGGACTTGCGATGGCCGATTTGGCGCGGCGTGCGCTCGGTGTTCTGACTGCAGTGGCTCTGGCTTCCGGTGCGCCGCTCGCGCCGTCGGCAATGGCTGCATCGCCGGTGCCGGTGATGACGGTCAAGATCTACAACAACACGCCGGACACCAACATATATCCGGTTCTGACGACTGGCACCTCGAACAGCAGCCTGTGGCTGCAGGCCTGGTTCATGGTTCCGAAGGACCAGATGGGGAAGAATCCCTATCCCAAGCTGAACAGCTTCCGCTTCTATGTAGACCCGACCGGCAAGGGCATCCCGCCCGGCAAGTCCATCACCCTTTCGGTGCCGCTGTTCACTCAGCTGGTGCCGAACCGGAAGGTAGATCCCACGAAGACGGACCAGTTCGTCGACTGGTGGGGCGGCGGCCGGATCGAGATCTTCGACGCGCCGGCCGCGTCAGGCAAGCCGCCGGTTGCCCTGACGCAACTCTACACCAACCGGCCCACCCAGACGGTCGCCAGCCCCATCCTGAATACGCAGGTCCCCACTTGCGATGGCTGCAAGGACGAGCTGATCGTCTTCCGCGACACCGGCGGAGGCTTCAAGAACAACGAGCCCTCCCAGCTGACCGAATACACCATGGGGGCGATCAATCAGACCACCGACCCCGTCACCCTCGACCCGCAGAACGTCGACATCGACATCTCATACGTCGATACGGCCTATCTCCCGGCCGCGATCACTCCCTACAACACGATGCTGCCGCCGATTGCCCAGGTCGGCTATGTCGGGACGCCGCAGCCGATATCGGATTTCCGCGCCGCACTGAACAAGTTCACTGCGAAGAAGTCGCCCTACGCCGGCTGGCCGCAGTTCATCGACAATCAGGGCGAAAAGATCCTCAAGGTCCCCTCGCTCCTGCACATCTTCGCTGGCGATCCGGACATGACGCCGCCGCCCTGGCCGCCGGTGGACGACATCACCGCCAAGTGGAACAAGTGCATCAAACCGAGCAGCGGATCGACCTACTGCCAGAATATCCAGACTGTGCGCGAAATGTTCATCGCGAACTACAAAAACTATGTCAGCATCTATCCGAAGAACTGCGATACAAGCAAAAAGCCGATCGCGCTGACCGAAGAGGTTCTCATTCAGCAGGTCTATGGCTTCACGCCGTTCAACCAGAACTGCGCGGACCCGACGATCAATCTGCTCGAGAACACACCCGGCTACGCCGCGAAGGGTAGCGCCCGGTTTCACGCCACCAAGAACATCTTCGACAAGCTTCAGTACTGGCCGAACGGTCAGTTCGATCCCTATGTCCAGCTCATCCACGGCAAGGGCTACATCAACGCGCCAAACGTGTACGCCTATTCGGTCGACGACGCCGTCGGGAATCTCCAGGCGGAGGGAACGGGCTTCATCATCGCGGTCGGCGGCACCAACGGCCTGCCCAATCCGAAACCGGCGGCGCCGCCGATCAATGTCAACTTCGGATACTCCAAGAAGAACGCCGTCCGGTTCACCAAATACGGCATATGCACGTTGGTGCCGAACCGGGACGTCAATCCGGACTACGCGAGCATCGGGTTGTCCATTCTGCCGGAGAACCTCGACCAGTGCCCGTTGAGCTTCATCGACAACACCGGCGAACTCTACGTATTCAAGCTCGATTCCGCGCCACCGTATCCGCTCGGGGTCAACAAGCTCACCCCCGCCACTCACGCGCCCATCGACTGCAGCGGCGCCGGCCGTGAGGCCAGCTGGTGCGGTCAGATCTTCGCCTATTCCGAAGAGCCGGTCGGTATCGGACCGATCACCTCCTACGTGATCACGCCGGCCCCTGCGCAGCCGTAGTCCGGCCCTCAACCGAGACTGCAGGTGCAGCAGATGAAGCGGGCGTCCGGCGCGGCCGGGCGCCCGGGCTGCCCGCACAGCAATCCTGTTCAAGACGAACCGGCCTCCGGCTGCTAGATTTGCGGTCATGAAGGTGACCGATCAAATGCAGGCACTGGCCGAAACCGGCCTGGGCGCGGACGACCGCGCCCGATTCTGGCGCGCCGAACGCTATGGCGGGCTGGAATGCCTTGCCGCGCGGTTCGTCAGCCACCGTTATGCCCCCCACACCCACGATACCTACGTCGTCGGAGCGATCGTGGCCGGCTGCGAGACGTTCATGCTGTGCGGCGAGCGGTGTTATGCCGTGCCCGGCGACCTGTGCTTCGTGCACCCCGGCGACGTCCACGACGGCGAACCGCATGGCGGGCACTACGCCTACCGGATGTCATATCCCGATGCCGGATTGATGCGCGACATCGCCTCCGGGCTGACCGGGCGGCGGGAGACGGAAATGCCTTACTTTCCGGAGAAGATCGTCCGCGATCCGGACGGCGCCGCACGGTTCGTCGATGCCCATTGCGCGCTCGGCTCCGCAGACACGCTCGCTGCGGACGAGCGTTTCGTGGCGGCCCTGACTGTGATCCTGCAGCGCCATGCGCGGCTTGGCGCGCCGGCACGGCTCGGGACCGAGCCTGGCCCCGTCTCTCGGGCCGTCGACTATCTCGACGGCCACTATGCCGACGATGTCGACCTCGCCACGCTCGCCGGGGTCGCCGGCCTCAGCCGGTTCCACCTGATCCGGGCATTCCGCAAGGAAACCGGCCTGACGCCGCACGCCTGGCTTACCGACCGGCGCATCCGCGCCGCCCGGCCGCTGCTGACGGCGGGCCGGACGCCGGGCGAGGTGGCGCTGGAATGCGGCTTTGCCGACCAGAGCCACCTGACGCGCGCCTTCAAGGCGCGGGTCGGCGTGACGCCCGGCCGGTTCCGCGACGCGAGCCTCGGTATCGCCGGCCGTCATGCCGCCTGACAGACGCGACGAAGTCCGCGAGGCGCTGGTGGCGGTCGTGCCGGCGGCAATCGCCGTGATCCCGTTCGGGCTCCTGCTCGGCGCGCTGGCGGCGCAGAAGGGGCTTTCGCCGCTCGAAGTCGCGCTGATGAGCGCCACGGTGTTCGCCGGCAGCGCCCAGTTCATCGCCATCGACATCTGGACCGAGCCGGCGCCGTGGCTGCTGCTGACGGTCACGGCACTGCTGATCAACCTCCGCCACCTGCTGATGGGCGCTTCGCTGGCTCCGAAGATCCGCTCCTTCGGCACCGGTCCGAGCCTGCTGGCCCTGTTCACCATGGTCGACGAGACCTGGGCGCTGTGCGAGCAGAGGTCGGCAAGGAAGCAGGTGACCTTCTCCTACATGGTGACGATGGGGGCGGTCCTGTGGGTCAACTGGGTCGCCTTCACGACGCTCGGCGCCGGCATCGGGGCGTTGATCGGCGACCCGTCCAGCTACGGGTTCGACTTCGCATTCTCGGCGTTGTTCCTGACCCTGATCGTCGGCCTGTGGCGCGGATCTCGCACCGGCGTCGCCATCGCCGCCAGCGCCGTCGTCGCGGTGATCTTCCACCTGCTGTTCGACGGTCCCTGGTACATCGCGGCGGGCGGCGTCGCCGGCGCCATCGCCGGTGCGATATACGGTCCCCGGCACGAGGCGGCCACAGAGGCGGCGCAATGAGTGCCGGCATCGCCAACGCGGTCGCGATCGACCCGTTCACCTTCCTGGCGATCGCCGGCATGGCGCTTGTCACCTACGCCACCCGGGTCGGTGGCTGGCTCGCCACCCGCCGGATGGTCCTGTCGGGACGCGCGCTGGCGGCGATGGAGGCGGTGCCTGCCGCCGTGCTGACGGCGGTGATCACGCCGATGGTCCTGGTCACCGGACCCGCCGAGACGATTGCCGCGGCGATCACGGTGGCCGCGAGCCTGAAGCTGCCGCGCCTCGTCACGGTGGCGCTCGGCGTGGTCTGCGTGGTCCTGCTGCGCAGGCTGATGTACTGAGCGTCGGAGTGGCGGCGCCACGGCGTCCGTGCGAACGGACGCTCCCGGCCGCCGCGACGGCGTGCCGGGAGCGGTTCGGGAGGCCGGGGAGGCTCTCCCGAAGGGAGGTGTCAGCCGGCCTGCAGCCGGACCACCGCTCCGCGCAGCGCGCCGTACTCGAGCCAGGCGAGGGCGGCGACGATCAGCGCCTGGGCCAGGACGAAGGCCCACCCGAGCCCGTTCGGCGCGATGAGCCCCCCGAACGCCAGCACCAGGCTGGCGGCGACCCACAGCACGTTGCCGGTGACGACGAGCCAGACGCCGGCCGCCGGCGGCGTCGGCCGGCTCGCGACGATCGCCATGAAGGCCGCGATCGGGAGCAGGGCGAGGCCGGCGTAGCACAGCAGCCCCGCGGGTATGGCCGTGACGCCGGCAATGAATCCGGCACCTGTGATCAGCACCAGGCCCATGACGGCGCAGGTCGCCGCGTCGATGCCGAGGATTGCGCGCAGCGGCAGTGAGGTAAGCGATGTCGGCATGGTTGTCTCCTTGCGGTTGCCGGCGGTACGCCGGTTCCATGCCCGCAAGCATTGACGGCGGATGGCGGCGGGTCGATTACCTGTGAGGTAATTGGCCATGCGCGCCGCCGACCCGTATTCTGCCCTCATGTCGGAACCGGACTCCTCGATCGGCGACCTCGTGCGCAGCTGGCGCCGGCGCCGGCGGCTGAGCCAGCTCGATCTGGCTGTCGAGGCGGAGATCTCCCAGCGCCACCTGAGTTTCGTCGAATCCGGCCGGTCTCGTCCGAGCCGCGACATGGTCTTGCACCTGGCCGAGCGACTGGCGGTGCCGCTGCGCCAGCGCAACGAGATGCTGCTCGCTGCCGGCTACGCGCCGGCCTACCGGGATCGCGCACTCGACGATCCGGGGCTTGCGGCGGCGCGCCATGCCGTCGACCTCATCCTGGCCGGCCACGAGCCGCATCCGGCGCTGGCCGTCGACCGGCACTGGACGCTGGTATCGATGAACCGGTCTGTCGCGCCGCTCCTGGCCGGTGTCGACGCCGGCCTGCTCGAACCGCCGGTGAATGTGCTGCGCCTCAGCCTGCACCCGCGGGGTCTGGCGCCGCGCATCGCAAACTTCCGGGAGTGGCGGGCGCACATTCTGGCGCGGCTCTCGCAGCAGATCGAAAATTCCGCGGATCGCACGCTCATCGCGCTGATGGAAGAGCTGAAGGGGTACCCGGTCCCCCCCGGTGCGAAGCCCTACGGCGCCGGCGCCGCCCCCGCGCTGGGCGGCATCGCGATCCCCTTCGCGTTGCGCACGCCGGGAGGTGTCCTGTCGTTCCTCGGCACGACGACGGTGTTCGGGACGGCGCTGGATATTGCGCTGTCGGAGCTCGCCATCGAATCCTTCTTTCCTGCCGATCCGGAGACGGCCGCGGCGATGCGCCTGACCGTCGCCGCGCCGGACTGACCAGCACCGTTTCCTATACCGGCTCCGTCGCCGCGATCAGCCAGTCCCTGTCGTCACCCTGCAGGTGCGGCCCGATCAGCTCGCGCACGCGGGCGTGGTAGGCGTCGAGCCAGGCGATCTCCTCAGGCGTCAGCAGCGTCGGGTCGACGAGTCGGCGGTCGAACGGGACGAGGGTGAGCGCTTCGAAGGACAGGAGCTTCTTTTCGCCGCCGGGAACCTCGACGGGATCCGTCACCAGTTCGAGGTTTTCTATGCGGATGCCGTATTCGCCGGTCTTGTAGTAACCTGGCTCGTTGGAGACGATCATGCCCGGCTTGAACGCGGCGCTGCCGGTCTTGGCGATCCGCTGCGGGCCTTCGTGAACCGACAGGTAGCTGCCGACGCCGTGGCCGGTGCCGTGGTCGAAGTCGAGGCCGGCCTGCCACAGCGCGTAGCGGGCCAGCGTGTCGATCTGCGCCCCCGAGGTGCCTTCGGGAAAGCGTGCCGTGGCGATCGCGATATGGCCCTTCAGCACCAGCGTGAAGTGCCGGCGCATGTCGTCGCTGGGCACGCCGACGGCCACCGTGCGGGTGATGTCGGTGGTGCCGTCGACGTACTGGGCGCCGGAGTCGACCAAGTAGAGTTCGCCCGGCTTCAGCGGCCGGTTCGTCGCCGTCGTCACCCGGTAGTGCACGATCGCGCCGTTCGGCCCGGCGCCGGAGATGGTGTCGAAGGATATCTCCTTCAGCGCACCCGTCTCGGCGCGGCACGCCTCTAGTTTCGTCGCTGCCGCGATCTCGTCGACGTGGCCCGACGGCGCCTCCCGGTCGAGCCAGGCCAGGAACCGGCAGACGGCGGCCCCGTCGCGCAGGTGGGCGGAGCGGGCGCCGGCGATCTCGGCGGCGTTCTTGGTCGCCTTCGGCAGCAGGCAGGGATCCTCGCCTGGCAGGATGCGCGCGCCGGCTGCTTCGAGCCGGTCGGAGATCCACTGAGCCGCGGTCGCCTCGTCGAGGCGGAACACGGCGTGATGCTCGGCCGCCCTGTCGAGGACGTCGCCGAAGGTGGCGGGTTCGGCAACGTCCGCGACCGCCTCGATATGGTCGCGCGACGCGTTCGACAGCTTGCGTCCGTCGATGACCAGCGTCGGCCGCCCCTCCGCCGGCACCACCGCGAACGACAGCGGCAGCGGCGTGTGCGCCACGTCCGAGCCTCGGATGTTGAACAGCCAGGCAATCGACTCCGGCTGGGTCAGGACGGTCGCGCCGGCCTTCGCCTTCGACAGGATCGCCTGCACCTCGGCGATCTTCTCCTGTGCCGTGCGTCCGGCATAGGCTTCGGTGTGGATGGCGACCTTGCCGAGCGGCGGCGCGGGGCGGTCGGCCCAGACCGCATCGAGCGGATTGTCCGTGCTTGCCACCAGCCTGGCGCCCGTCGTCTCGGCGATCTTCTGCAGTCGCTTGACGCCGGCGATCGTGTGCAGCCAGGGATCGTAGCCGAGCCTGGCATCGGGCCACAGATGCTCTTCCAGCCACTTGTCCCAGCCATCGGTGATCAGGTGCCGCGGTTCGAAGGCCTCCGTGTCCACCTGGTCGCGTACCTGCAGCGTATAGCGCCCGTCGACGAAGATCGCCGCACGGTGCTTCAGGACTACGGCGATGCCCGCCGACCCGGAAAATCCCGTCAGCCACTTCAGCCGCTCCGCCGAGGGCGGCACGTATTCCCCCTGGTGTTCGTCGGATCTCGGAATCAGGAAGCCGTCGAGACCGCGCCGCTCAAGCTCGGCCTGGAGGCGGCTGAGTCGTTCTGCGCCGTGGCTTGGATCAGCCACTTCATCGAATGTCTGGAACATCGCTCTTAACTAGAATGAAGGCATCCGCCGATCAATCCGTGATCGGTACCTCGTCTACTGCCGAAGAATGCGCACTGCGTGCGCAAGGACGGGGCTCGCTTGCTCCTCTTGTGTGCAGTGCAGCAAAAAATTTGCGCATGCAAAAACTGCAGGCCTGTCATGTGGCTAACGGGCTTCCAATCAGGTCAGTAATTCTTACCTTTCCGCTCAGAACGGCGAGAGACACGAGCCTCAAGATACGGTCTCAAGCACACGGAGCCATTCATGACCACGACGACATTCTCTCCGGCCCACATAGGCACCACTGAGGCGCGGCAGGACCGCAGCCTTTTCCGGCGGGCTCTGGATCACATGATCCGGGCGCGTGAGGCGGAGGCGAAGCGGCGCATGGCCGCGACGCTTTGGACCTACAGCGATCAGACGCTGACCGAGATGGGCCTGACCCGCGAAGAACTTGCGCGCTGGCATTCCGGCGCGAACGACTGACGCCAGTTCACTGACCTGAGTTTCCTCCCGACTGATACTCCCCGGTGCGGTTTTCCGCTCCGGGGGTTTTTTTCAGTCGGCGCTGTTGTTTTCCACATGCTTGCCTGACTGGCTGCGGCCGTCTTCCGGTTTGAAACCGGCTTCCAGGTCTTACGGTCGTCAAAACGGACGCGGGTAGCGGATCCGGTCCGGTTCAAGCGCGCCCGATCCGTAGCCCGGATGCCGCTTCGCGCAATCCGTTCCACGCTTCTCTTGCGAGCCTTCTCTGGCGTCAGCCGCGCGACCCGCAACCGCAAGGGCGATTGTCTTGGCGCCGGCGAACGCCGCGCGGTCACCGGCGACCCCGGCTCCTGGCGTTGCCGCCCCTCCCATTTCGCGACGAACTGTACTAGAACGACCGCAAAGTACATCCGATGGATCCGAGACGATGAACGAAGTGGTGCGCGACGTCGCCAGGGCGAAGCTGATCGACGGCATGACCGGGGCCTGGGAGGTGGTGATCGGCATGGAGATCCATGCCCAGGTCTCCTCGCAGTCGAAGCTGTTTTCAGGCGCCTCGACCGGGTTCGGCGGCGAGCCGAACAGCAATGTGTCGCTGGTCGATGCCGCGATGCCCGGCATGTTGCCGGTGATCAACGAATTCTGCATCGAGCAGGCCGTGCGGACGGGACTCGGCCTGAAGGCCGGCATCAACCTGCGTTCCGTCTTCGACCGCAAGAACTACTTCTATCCCGACCTGCCGCAGGGCTACCAGATCTCCCAGTACCAGCATCCAATTGTCGGCGAGGGCGTGGTGCTCGTCGACCTGCCTGACGGGGAACAGATCGAAGTCGGCATCGAGCGAATCCACCTCGAGCAGGACGCGGGAAAGAGCCTGCACGACCAGCATCCCTCGAAGTCCTATGTCGACCTGAACCGGTCCGGCGTGGCGCTGATGGAGATCGTCTCCAAGCCCGACATCCGTTCGTCGGAGGAGGCGCGCGCCTACGTCACCAAGCTGCGTTCGATCCTGCGCTATCTGGGCACCTGCGACGGCAACATGGAGCAGGGCTCCCTGCGCGCCGACGTCAACGTGTCGGTGCGAAGGCCCGGCGAGCCGCTCGGCACGCGCTGCGAGATCAAGAACGTCAACTCGATCCGATTCATTGGCCAGGCGATAGAATACGAGGCGCGTCGCCAGATCGAGCTGATCGAGGACGGCGGCACCATCGACCAGGAGACCCGGCTCTTCGACCCCAAGGTGGGCGAGACCCGGTCGATGCGGTCCAAGGAAGAGGCCCACGACTACCGCTACTTCCCCGATCCCGACCTGCTGCCGCTCGAACTGACACAGGACTGGATAGACGCCATCGCGGCGAGCCTGCCGGAACTGCCTGACGAGAAGAAGGCCCGACTGATCGCGGATTTCGGGCTGACGCCCTACGATGCCGGCATCCTCGTCGCGGAGCAGGAGACGGCCGCCTTCTTCGAGAAAGTCGCGGCCGGCCGCGACGCCAAGCTCGCCGCCAACTGGGTGATCAACGACCTGCTCGGCGCGCTGAACCGGGCCGGCAAGAGCCTCGAGGAAAGCCCGGTCTCGGCGGCGCAGCTCGGCGGCATCATCGACCTGATCGGCGAGAAGGTGATCTCCGGCAAGATCGCCAAGGACCTGTTAGAGATCGTCTTCGAGGAGGGCGGCGACCCGCGCCATATCGTCGAGCAGCGCGGCATGAAGCAGGTCACCGACACCGGCGCCATCGAAAAGGCCGTCGACGAGGTGATTGCCGCAAATCCCGACAAGGCCGAGCAGGCCAAGGCGAAGCCGAACATGGCAGGCTGGTTCGTCGGCCAGGTCATGAAGGCGACGGGCGGCAAGGCAAATCCGCAGGCCGTCAACGAACTGGTGCGCGCCAAGCTCGGGATCGAGTGATGTTCGTCCGCACCGCCGGTGCGCGCGACCTTGTTGCGATCCGCGAGCTGCTGGTGGAGACCTGGCACGCGACCTACGACGGGATCTACGGCGCGGACCGGGTCACCGCCATCACCGACGAATGGCATTCGCAGGCAGCCCTCGAGGCACGCCTCCACAGGCCGTCGACCGAGTTCATCGTCGCCGACGACGGCGCGACGCTGGCCGGTGTCGCCTTTGCCGGCGCCTCGGCGGACGGTGGGCAGGTGACACTGCATCAGCTCTACGTCTGCCCGGACAGGCAGGGGCAGGGCATCGGCACGATGCTGCTCGCGGAGATCCTCGACAGCTATCCGGACGCGAAATCGATACGGCTGGAGGTCGAGCTCGACAACGCTGCGGCCGTCGCCTTCTACGTCGCACGCGGCTTCAGGCAGACCGGCCGGACCGAGCATTGCGGCGCCGCGGATTCGGGCATCCCGGCGCTGATCCTCGAGCGGGCGCTCGTCTGACCGCCGCTTCACTTGCCGCTGCGACGGCTCGCGCCATATTGCCGCTTTCGCGGATGTGCGGGCCCCCCGGCGGAGTTCCAGCCCCCGGGGTTCCCGCCGGCGCAGGCATCGAACCGGCTATCGAGAGGAGCGCCGCTCAATGACGAAACCCATCGAACTCTATTACTGGCCCACGCCGAACGGCTGGAAGATCACGATCTTCCTCGAGGAAGCCGGACTTCCCTACGATGTTAAGTACGTGAACATCGGCAAGGGCGAGCAGTTCGAGCCGTCGTTCCTGGAGATATCGCCGAACAACCGGATGCCCGCCATCATCGATCCCGACGGGCCCGGGGGTGAGCCGATTTCCGTCTTCGAATCCGGCGCCATCTTGCAGTACCTCGGCCGCAAGACCGGCAAGTTCTATCCCTCCGACGAGCGGGCGCGGGTGAAGGTGGACGAGTGGCTGATGTGGCAGATGGGCGGGCTCGGTCCGATGCTCGGCCAGAATCACCACTTCCGCAACTATGCGCCCGAGAAGCTGCCTTACGCGATCAAGCGTTACGAGAACGAGGCCGACCGGCTCTACGGCGTCCTGAACAAGCGTCTTGAGGGACGGGAGTTCGTCGCCGGCGACTATTCGATCGCCGACATGGCGATCTTCAGCTGGGTGCGGCGGCCGGAAGCCCAGGGCATCGACGAGGCCGCCTTCCCGAACTACGTCCGCTGGCGTGACGCCATCGCCGCCCGGCCGGCGGTCCAGCAGGCGGTCGGGATCGGTGAAGAAAAGCGTTCCAACCTGGCCGACGATAAGGACGCCCAGAAGGTCCTGTTCGGCCAGCGCGCCCGCTGAGTCCCGGCCGGCAGGAGAAACGGCCTGGACGGGTCAGTTCGACCTCGTCCAGGTTTCGCTCTTGCAGATCAGCCCGCCCAGCACGCAGCCGGCAAGCTTCATTGTCTCGGCGCCCTGCATCGTCAGCTTGCCCGTGTAGGTCTTGCCGTCGCGCGGATTGTAGAGCTTGCCGGAATACTGGTTCTCGCCGTCGGGCACCATTCCGTAGATCATCTGGACGCCGACCAGCGGCCGGTCGCGCTTGGCCGGATCGGGGTTCCTGGTGTCGGTGCGAGGCGTCTTCTCCCAGACGATTGTCCCGCAGTACGAGTTCGAGCACTTCGAGATCTGGACCCTGGCATCCCCGTTCTCCGTCAGCCAGGTGCCGGACGGATCGGCGCTGGCGGGCCCTGCCGATACGACGGCCAGCATCGCCAGGCCCGACAGCAGTTTCGAAAGCGTACGAAAGCCCATGTCGTCCTCCCTTGGACGTCTCCCGTTCCCGGCGGTTCCCGGCTGAACTGGGATCCGCGCCGGTTTGACGCCGACGCTAGTCCAGCGCCAGAAGGCGGGCAAGCCGATCAGACCGGGGGCTGCGCGCTGTCGGCTAGAGAACCTCGGCGGGAACGGCTGCCAGCGCAAAGACCCCGATCGGCTCGACGCGGCCACGCACCTTCCGTCGAATTGGCTTCAGGTCCTGCAGCGTTGTCGCCGCTCGTGTCATCGTTTCCTCGGACACGATGATCGGCGCGCCGAGTTCCTTCGACAGGCCCTCCAGCCGGGCGGTGATGTTGACGGTGTCGCCGATCGCCGAGACCGTGCGGGCATCGGGCGGACCCATCTCGCCGACGATCGCCTCGCCGGTATGGATGCCGACGCCGATCCTCAGCGGTTCGGGGAGGTCCGTCTTCAGCGCCTCGTTGAGCGCGGCGAGCCGGGCCAGCATGGCGTCGGCGCCGCGCAGTGCGTCGCGGCAGCCGTCCTCGACCCGGCCGGTCAGACCGTAGAGCGCCATCAGCCCGTCGCCGGTGAAGTTGGAATAGTGGCCGCCGGTCGCCATGAGCGCCCGGATCATCTCGGCGAAGAACTGGTTGAGGATGAACAGCGTGTCGAAGGGCAGGCGGGCTTCGCCGAGCCCGGTCGACCCCCGCAGGTCCACGAACAGCACGGTGACCAGCTGTTCGCGGCCGAAAAGGTGGCCGGGCCGCCTGCCGTCGGCGGCCGTCGCGTGCGGCGACAGCAGCGGAACGACCGACAGCGAGGTCTCCGGCCGGATCTGGCAGGCAAGGCGCACATGGTCGGGAAAGCCGATGCGGTGCAGCGCCGTGGCCTCGGTCGGCTCCGGCGCGGGCAGGTCCTCGAAGCCGTGGCGCACCAGCACCCTGCAGGTCGTGCAGCGGGCCCTCCCGCCGCAGACCGACGGATGCGGGATGCCGTTTGCCCGCAGCGTCTCCAAGAGCGTGGCGCCGGGCAGCAGCGGTACCGAACGTCCCTCCCCGTAGGTGACCCGCGCCCCGCCGATGCCGGCCTTTGCCCTTCGGATCGCCCAGGCCACCGCGATCGTGCCGAGGATCAGTCCGTAGACGACGAGCGCGTCGAGATAGATCTGATGGATCCGGGCGAGGTTCTCCGGGGTCCAGTTGGCATCGTCGAGAAGAAAGGCAAGCAGTTCCGGGTCCCTGGCCGCCTCGCGCAGGATCTCGTTGCCCGACGCCACGAATCCGGCCAGCGACAGGGCCGGTATGATGAGGGCCGAGGCGAGCAGAACCGTGCGTGCCCGCGCAAACCACCGGCGCACCTTGAGCCAGTGCCAGATGCCGATCGAGCCGTGCGTCCAGGCGATGATCAGGGCGGCCGCCTGCTTGATCCCGTATGTCGGCGCAGCGAGCCAGAAGAAGCCCTGCACGACATAGTAGTCGGTGTTCGCCTGGTAGAGCTCGATCATCAGCCGGTTGGCGAGCGCGTGGTCGAGCATCAGCACGGGGATCAGCAGCCCGCTCAGGTACTGCACCGCCTCCCAGGCCTTCAGGCGAAGCGTCCGGCGCCGCCACAGCGTGTAGAGGTTGACGATGACGTGCAGGATCGCCGCGGTGACCAGGACCAGGCCGCCCAGCGGATTCGTCCACGGCGCCAGCAGGACGTGCGAGGCGGCGTTCTGGGCATCGAGCGAGATGATGCCGAACGCGTGATTGATGAGATGACCGAGGACGAAGGCGAACAGGATGAGCCCGGTCCACAATCGCACCATGCCGAGCGTCGGCCACCGGAGGTCGAGCCGTCGCGGTCTGCCTTGCTGGGGCCTCGGGCTGCCGCCGGGCGCGACCGCGCGGTCGCCGTCGCCGGATGTCTGTGCCGCCGTCAGGGCCGCACCGCGTGCCATCCGCGGAAACCGTCGCCGGTGATGTCGCCCGGCGCCTTGTCGCGCACCCACAGGTAGAGCGGCCTGCCGTCATAGGCCCACTGGGCCTTGCCGTCGTCGCGTGCGATCACCGCGAAGGCGCCGATCGGCGCGGCGCCGGCGGGCGCCTCGAGCGGCGGCCAGTTCTCCGCGCATGTGCCGTAGCAGGCGGACGCGCCGGCCGGATCCTCGTCGAACGAATAGAGCGTCATGCCGCTGGCGTCGACCAGCACGTCCCCGATCGCCGTGCTTGCGGTGGTGATGCCCTCCGGAAACTCCGCTGCCAGGGGCTCCTGTACGGCGAGGATCGCCAGCAGGACCGCGGCCGCAGTCGTCGCAATCATACGCATCGGCAAGCCTCCTCTTCGGCCATCGCGTCGGGGAAGCATATCATCGCCGGCGACCGCACAGTACTGGCCTGTCGCCGACCGGGCGGTGAACCCGCCGTCGATCGTCAGCACCGAGCCGACCACGAAGCGCGCTTCGTCCGAGGCCAGGTAGAGAGTTGCCGCGGCAATTTCCTCGGGCCGCCCGAGCCGTTTGATGGGCAGCGTTTCCGCCGCCTCTTCGCGCGACACGTCATGGTCCTCGATCCAGCGCAGGAAGACGTCGTTGGGGATGTCGAATGCGCAGGAGGCAATGGCATTGATCGAGATGTTTTCGGCGGCGACCTGCAACGCGGCCGACTTGGTGAGCCCGATGACGCCGCCCTTGCTGGCTCCATAGAGGCCGTTGTCGGGCTCTCCGGTCATGCTGCTGGTGACCGAGGCCTGATTGACGATTGCGCCGCCACCGGTCCTTCGCATGGCCGCCACCTGATGCTTCATCCCGTAATAGGTGCCCTTCAGGTTGGTGTCGATCAGCGTGTCGAAGTCGCCGGAGGGCAGGTCGAGGGTCGGACCGGCGATCTCCTTGGCCGCGTTGTTGACGGCCACATCCAGGCGGCCGAACCGAACGAGCGTCTGCGCCACGAAGCCCTCGACCTCGGCTTCCCGTGCGACGTCGACATGCAGATGGAAGCCTTCCGCGCCCCTGGAGGTCGCAAGGTCGAGGGTTTCCTGCCCTCCTGCATCGTTGATGTCGCACAGGGCGAGCCGCGCCCCGCGGTCGGCAAAGGCAAGCGCCAGCACACGTCCGAACCCCTGTGCGGCCCCGGTGATCATCACCACCTTGCCGGTGAAATCCAGCATCGCAGAAGGTGTCCCTCTCAAGAACGCGGTTCGGCGACAGGTTCGCGGGCATGGCCGCCAAAAGCAAGCGCCCCGGCCGGTATCGGCCGCGCAGCGCCGTCATTCCGGCGGGGCAGAGGCGCCTCCTCTGCCGCAGCCCCTTGTCCCGGGCCGCGCGGTCGGCTATCTCGGTGGCACGCGGAGACGTGGCCGAGTGGTCGAAGGCGGCGGTTTGCTAAACCGTTAGGCGGGGTAAACCCGTCTCGAGGGTTCGAATCCCTCCGTCTCCGCCAGCCTTTACGTTTCACATTGGCTCCATGGGTTGTTGACCCGACCGAAAAGGGCACGGTTCGATGGGCTTTCGCCATCGTCAACTGCCATCCCGAGATCATGCTTCGCATCTCAGCCCAGTTCGGCTTCGCGCCTGAAAGCGGCGGATGGATTGCGGCGCCGCCCAAGGAGTTGGGGGAGCTTCGCGGACACGCAAAACAAGCCGCACATATGTAATCGATGCTGCAGGCCACGGGACTGTCGAGAGTAATTTTGCTGGGGGGCGCGGCCCAGCGGCACTGTTTCCGGGAGGTGCCCACCGAGGCGACAACTGTCGGATGGCAACGTTGTCCTGATTTCGTAGTGAACGGCAACCGACGAACCCCGTCTTCGTTTTCTCGTTCTGGCATTTGCCGTAGGAATTGGTGAGAATGGCCGTGAGCTTGGCTTCTATCGAGCGAGGGACTCATGGATATCCGCCAACTCCGATACTTCGTCCGGATCGTCGAAAGCCGGAGTTTCACCCGTGCCGCTGAGACGCTGCTGATTTCGCAGCCGGCGATCGGGCTCCAGGTCCGCAAGCTCGAGGAAGAACTCGGCGTCACGCTGCTGGTCCGCCATTCCCGCGGTGTCGAACCGACGCGCGAAGGCGAAGTCCTCCTGAAGAGCGCGCGTAACATCCTCGCCGAGATGGACCAACTGGCCCAGGCGGTGCGGGACTGCTCGGCCGAGGCGCACGGAAAGGTGAGGCTCGGGCTGGCGCCGTCCCTCAGCGTGCTGTTTGCCGAGCCGCTGATGAGCCTCGCCGCCAAGCGGCTGCCGGGTGTGGACCTGGAGTGCATCGAATCGACCAGCCCGCTTCTCAAGCAATGGGTCGCGGAACGCTCGATAGATCTGGCGATGGGCTGCGAGGATGAACCGCATCCCGACGTCCGCGAGCAGTCGCTGTTCAGCGAGGCGCTCTATCTTGTCGGCAGCGGCAGGCAGTCGAAGCCTATCGAGGAGGCGGTGATACCGTTCCGCTCACTCGCCGGCCGGCAGATCCTGCTCGCTGATCCGATGCGCAGCGGCCTCGTGCAGAAGAAGATCAAGGCGGCGGTGCTCGCGACCGGACGCGAGGTCTCCATCACCGCCGTCCACCCCTCCGTCGAGGTCGTCAAGCTCCTGGTCGAGGACGGCAAGGGCGAGACGATCCTGCCCTGGTCATCTATCCGCAGGGAGTGCCAGCAGGGTCGGCTTTCTGCGCGACGGGTGGTCGATCCGGATCTGCTGCGCCATGCGCTGGTCTTCAGCCATCGCGCGCATCCGATATCCCACGCCCAGGGCGAGGTGCTGAAGCTGATCAACGATGCGATCCGCGAGGAACGGGACCTAGCCCCGTCCTCGGCGTTCGCCGGCTCGCACGAACTCCAGGTCTGACGCACCGGCGCCTGCCTCGAGACAGGACGCCTACCAAAGTCGGAGCGCCTACTTGAAGACGTTGCGGATTCCGACGATGCGCTCGATGATTGCGATCGCCACGCAGGACAGCGCCACCAGCAGTGTCGAGATCGCGGCAATCGTCGGATCTGAATAGAACTCGACGTAGTTGAAGATCTCGATCGGCAGGGTGTAGTAGCCCGGCCCCGCCACGAACAGCGTCACCGTGAATTCGTCGAACGAGATGATCAGAGCGAAGATGCTGGCCGCCAGGATGCCCGGCCGCAGAAGCGGCAGCAGGACGTGGAACAGCATCCGCGCGGGTGTTGCGCCGAGCACCAGTGCGGCCTCCTCGACGTCGCGGTCGATCTCGGACAGCGACGCTGCGAGGACGCGCACCGCGTAGGGCAGGGTCATGATCGTGTGGGCGATGACGAGCCCCCAGAAATTCCGCAAAAGTCCCATTTGGCCGAGGATCATGGTCAGTGCGATGGCGATGACCACCGTCGGGATGATCAGCGGCGACAGGAACAGCGCCTCGCAGAGCGCCCGGCCGCGAAAGCGGAACCGCACCAGCGCGTAGGCGGCGAGCCCGCCGATGGAAAGGGAGATCGCGGTGGTGACGACGGCGAGGCGGGTGCTCAGGTAGAACGCGTCGAGAAACTCGGGACGCGACAGAGCCGCCTCGAACCATTTCAGCGAGAAGCCCGATGGCGGAAAGGCCATCGAGGCGTCGGAGGAGAACGCGAGCGGCACGATGATGACGATCGGCAGCAACAGGAACACCATCACCGCCACCACGTAGGTGTTCAGTATCATCCGGCCGTTGCCGCTGCTGTTCATGACCGCCTCACCGCCTCGCCATCCGCGCGACGGCCATCGAGAACAGGCCGATCAGCCCCAGTGCGCCGACGGCGAGGATCAGGGCCTGGACCGCGCCGCCCGGCCAGTCGCCGAGGTCGAGCACCTGCTGACGGACGGTCAGCGCCATTACCGGCACCGATCCCCGGCCGAGCCACAGCGGCGTGAGGTAGGATCCGACCGTCAGGCAAAAGACGATCACGGACCCCGTCGCCACGCCGTGGATGGACAGCGGCAGGATGATCAGGCGGAACGCGGTCCTCGGCGTAGCGCCGAGCGTCAGGGCGGCCTCGATCGCGTCCTTGTCCATGCGCGACAGCACTGCCGAGATCGACAGAACCATGAACGGCAGCAGCACATGGACCATGCCGGCCACGACGCTCCAGAAGCTCTGCATCAGGGGGACCGGCTCCTCGACGATGCCGAGCCAGGTCAGCGCGGCGTTGATCAGCCCTTCGTTGCCGAGGATGACGGTCCAGCCGATCGTCCGCACGACGATGCTGACCAGCAGCGGCGTAAGGATGATGATGAAGACCATGTAGGCGTATCGCGAGGGCAACATCACCAGATACCAGGCCACCGGATATCCCAGGACTGCGCAGATGATCGTCGTCACCGCCCCGAGCGCGATCGTTCGCCAGGCCGCCTCCATGAGATAGGAATCGGAGAAGAACGCCAGATAGTGCTCGAGCGCGAAGGAGGCCGGTCCCGGGAACTGCTCCTGCACCGAGACGTAGGCCATCAGCAGGAAGGTCAGGGCGACGGCGATGCCGAGAGCCAGGGCAGGCGAGAGCAGGCCGGCGATCAGCAGCTGCCGGCGCGTGTTGGGGCGACTCACCGGATTTGCGGCCGCGACAAGCGCGTTCTTGGCGTGCCGCGCGCTCAATTGACCCAGCGCCCGCCGTCGATGTCGATGATCTCCCCGGTCATGTAGTTCGGCTCGACCGTAGCCAGGAACTCGATGACCACGGCGATGTCATCTGGTTTGCCAACGCGGCGGAGGGGGGTCGCCTCTTCCATCTGCGATCTGACGCGCCCGATCAGTTCGCGGGTGAGCCGGGTCTCGATCAGGCCAGGGCACACGCAGTTGACGGCGCACCCCGGTCCGAGCTCCTGCGCCAGCCCGCGCGTCAGTCCGAGCACGCCGGATTTAGACGCTGCATAGGCGAACTTGCTGACGGCGGTTGGACTGCCGCCGGTGTGCGCGTTCACCGAGGAGATGTTGATGATGCGCTTGGAGGGGCCCTTCGCCATGTGCGCGGCGACTGCCTTGCACCAGGTGAACACCCCCTTGAGGTTGATGTCCATGACCCGATCCCATTCCTCCTCGGTGATTTCGAGGATTGTCTTGGGCATTGAGATGCCGGCGGCGTTGACAAGCGCGTCGATGCCGCCGCGCACCTCGATGAGGCGCTCCGAGGCGTCGTGGGCCGCGGAGAGGTCGCGAACGTCGGCGACGAGCGTTTCGGCGCTGCCGCCGGCCTCCGCGCAGGCGCTCGCCTGGCCGGCAAGCGCTGTCTCGTCTAGGTCGACGAGAAGCAGGTGCCATCCGCGTCGCGCCAGCCTCAGGGCAGTGGCGCCTCCAATTCCCTGCGCGCCTCCGGTGATGATCGCCGTTCCGCTCATGCCGCACTCGCTGTGTTCCCGCGGATTCCGGCCTTCTGGAGTGCCGGCAGTATCTCGTTCACGATCGGCGGAAGGTCCTTCTCGAAATTGAGGACGGTGATGGAGGCGCCGCCGAAGCCCGCCTCGGACATGGCGACGATCTGCTCGACGATGTCGTCGGGGGTTCCGACCAGCGGATAGCCTCCATTGCCGGCCGCGAAGCGCAGCCTAAGCTTGGCCTGGTCCTCCGACGGCAGACTGGCCAATCCGCTGCGGCCCTTGAAGTAGTAGTCGAGGGCGCCCTGGTCGGCATTTTCCTCAGCGTAGTAGGCGTGGAACTCCTCGGCCTCCGATCGCGTCGGGCGGCAGACGACGTAGGAAACCGCGAAGACTTCCGGCGCTGACCGGCCCATTTCGGCGGCCTTCTCGCTGATCTGGTGGATCTGGGCAGAGCCGTTGTCTAGTTCGTCGATCAGCGTGAACAGGACGTCCGACGTGCGGAGCGCGAAGTCCCTGCCTTCCGGCGAGGCGGCCGCGCAGATCACCAGCGGATGCGGCTTCTGCACGCTGCCGGGGAGGGCCGAGAGCCGCTTCAGCCCCTCGAAGTGCTCGCCGTCGTAGTCGAACGGCTCCGGCGCGCCCGCCACGAGGCGGGACCAGATGTCGTACCATTCCTGTGCCTGCGCATAGCGGACCTTGTGGGGCAATGGATGCAGGCCGAACATCTCGAAATCGTCGACATTCCAGCCGCACACGATATTGAGGCCGCAGCGTCCGTTGGTGACGTGGTCGATCGTGGTCATCGCCTTCGCCGCGACGACCGGATGAATTATCGGTGTGTGCACCGTCGAGATGATGTGGATCTGCTCTGTGATCGCGCCGAGTGCGGCAGCGTGGGTAAGCGTGTCGAAGGAGTGCAGGCGCTGCATCATGGCGCCGGGGACTCCCTTCCAGCGTGCGATCGGAATGAGGAAGTCGAGGCCGCCCCTGTCTGCCATCCGGGCCATGCGTTCGATCGACGCCCAGTCTGCAGGCCACCGTTCCGGAACCGTGGTGAAGCAGTTTCCGCCCTCGTGGAGGTAGCCGAACAAGCCCAGTTTGAAGGTCGTCGGGTCGGTCATCTTGCCGCTCATGGTCTCCTCCCTCACTGTTTCGGCCGGGTCGGCAGAACAATCGTGTCTTCAGCAGACCAGGCGAGATGGACCGGGTCGTCAACGACGTAGGAGACGTCGGTGGCGCCGGCTCCTCCGGGCACGGCGACGGTGATCTCGGTGCCGGCGCAGTCGACTACGAAGGTCGTGTTGGATCCGGAGAAGAGCGTGTTGGTGACACGTGCCGGAAGGGTGTTCCAAGCGGCGTCCGGTGCGGCGAGCAGGCGGATGTTCTCCGGCCTGACCATCACCAGAACGTCTGATCCGGGAGGGCAGTCGTTCGCGGCTTCGCTTGCCCGGATCGCCTGGCCGGACGGCATGCGCACCGTTGCGCCTTCCCCGGTGCGTTCGCTGACTACTGCCGGTAGCAGGTTGGCCGCGCCGATGAAGTCTGCGACGAATGCGTTGCCGGGGTGCCGGTAGATTTCCTTCGGCGTGCCCGCCTGCTCCACGTGTCCGTTGGACATGACGATCACCTGGTCCGACAGGGTCAGCGCCTCGTCCTGATCATGGGTAACCATGATCGTGGAGATGCCCACGCGCCGCTGGAGCTGTTTGAGCTCGACCTGCATCTGGTCGCGCAGCTTTTTGTCCAGGGCGCCCAGAGGTTCGTCGAGCAGCAGGATCTTGGGCGAGTTGACGACCGCGCGCGCCAGCGCGACCCGCTGCTGCTGGCCGCCGGAAAGTTGGGAGGGCAGGCGGTCCGCCATGCCGGTGAGATGGGTCAGGTCCATAGCCTGGCGGACCTGCTCCCGCGCGTCCGGGCCCCGCATTCCCTGCATGCGGAGCCCGAAGGCGATGTTTTCCGCCACGCTCATGTGCGGAAACAGGGCGTAGCTCTGGAAGACCATGCCGACACCCCGCTTCCAGACGGGCACGTCGTTGAGCACGCGGTCGCCGACGCGGATGGTGCCGGCATCGGGGGTCTCGAGACCGGCGACCATCCGCAGGACTGTGGTCTTGCCGCAGCCGCTCGGTCCGAGCAGGCTGACGATGGAGCCGGCCTCGACGGATATCGAGACGTCCCGGACGGCGAGATAGCTGCCGTAGGACTTCGATACCTTCTCGATGGAGACGGGAACCCCGTCCCCCTTGATTCCGATGCCGGCTGCCACGCCTTCAGCTCTGCAGTTGACGGGTGATCATGGTGTTGTAGCGCTTGAAGTCGGAGGCAAGTTCGGCCGCCGGCAGGCGATAGAGCTTGGCGGCCTCCTCGGGCGTGACGACCGCCGGATTGGACAGGAGTTCCTCTGGAATCTCGACGGTGCCGACGGCCGGCGAGATGAACGTGCGGCTTAGCCACTCGCGCTGGATCTCCTCGGCGAACCAGGTGTTGAGGTAGGCTTGCGTGAGCTGGGTCTTCTTCGGCGACATGCCGGTCACGCAGCAGGCGTGGTTCGACCACAGCGTGCCGCCCTCCTCGGGAATCGTGAAGGCGACGTTCTTGCCACTGGCGCGCGCCTGTTCCGCCCAGGCGCCCCAGTGCGGAGCGAGCCACATCTCGCCGCGGGCCACGAGATCCTCTTCCGCGACCGGGGAGGTAACCCAGGCGCCGATATTCTGCTTGTGGGGCACCCAGGCCTCGATTCCGGCGGCGACGCTGAAGCCTTTGCCGGCGGCGACGCCGGCCATCGCGTAGGCATCGAAATTCGAGGCCCACATCGACACGCGGCCCTTGTATTCCGGCTTGTAGAGGTCGTTCCAGGAGGTCGGCTTCTCGACCTTGTCGGGGTTGTACATAATCCCGTACGGCGTCTGCTGGAAGATCTTGGTGAAGCCGTCGTCGGCGCGGATCTCCTCCGGTACCGCCTCGGCGTTCGGCATGTTCTCGTACTCTAGTGGGGTCCACAATTTGTCGACGATGCCCCGGGCGGAGAAGAGGTCGTTGAACATGCCGCCGGCCACGATTGGATCGTCACGGGTGGCGATCATCTTTGGATAGGTGACACTGTTGGAGGAGACCTCCAGCTCGACTGCCGTGTCCGGCACTTCCTTCGCGAACATCGGCTCGGCGAACTCGCGCAGGACATCGACCACCGGGCCGCCCTGGGTCAGTACGGTGATGCTTTTGACTTCCTCGTCGGAGGCCTGGGCGAGAGCCCGCGCCAGCGGATCGAGGGTCGCTGCACTGGCACCGATGGCGGCGAGGCCCTGCAGGATCGCGCGCCGGGACGGCCGGGACGAGAAGCGATTGAGTAGGGATTTCACATCGTCGTTCATGGGGTGCCTTCTTTCTCCGTTGGTTGCGATCGGGTCGGTTCAAACGGGCGGTGGATGGGTCGCCGGGTCGCCGAGGTCCCAGTAGACGGCGGTCATGATCCGCAACGCCTCGCGTGCGACGGCAACCGGCAGATGTTCGTTGCCGCCATGGTTTTGCGCGCCTGGATAGGAATGCGGGATCCAGATGGTCCGCATCCCGAGGATCTCCGAGAAGGCGTCGTTCGGCAGTGAGCCGCCGACGTTGGGCAGGACCGCGGTCGGCTTGCCTGTGGTCTGGGCGATGGAGTCGCCTACCCAGCGGACCCAGGCGTCCGAGGGATCGAGCCGCGTCGCCCGGAACCCGACCGTGGCGTTCTCGATGGCCACCATCGAAAAGCCGTGCGCATCGAGATGAGCTCGCAGGTTTTCGACGACCTCGTCCTCTTCGACCCCGACGACGGTCCGAAGCTGGCACTTCGCGATCGCCTTCGGCGGCACGGCATTCACCGTGTGCTGAGGATCACCGCTGGTCATCGCCAGGACGTCGAATGAGGACCAGCCGTATAGCTGTTCCGCGGCGGAGAGGCCGGGCTCGCCCCAGCACGGCTCGATGGACGGGCCGTTCGGCCCACCGTTCACCTGGATCGTGGACAGCGCCGCCCGGACGGTCTCCGGGACCGACGGCGGGGCCCATCCAGGCACCCTTATGCGGCCCGTGACCGACGCGATGCAGGCGATCGCGTGTGCCAACTCGATCGCCGGATTTGCGAGCAGGCCCCCCCAGTTGCCGGAATGGTGGCCGGTGTCGCGACGTTCGATCGAGAGCGTGAAGTTCACGGCTCCGCGGGTGCCGAGATAGAGCGTCGGCCTGTCGGCGCTGACGCGCGGCCCATCGGAAGCAACGAGCACGTCGGACGACAGCCGCCCCGCCTCCGCCCGGCAAATCTCCCGAAGGCCCGGCGACCCGATCTCCTCGCCCATCTCCACGAGCCATACGGCATTGAATCCGAGGCGGCCCCGTTCCTTCAGGACGGTGCGCATGGCGGTGAGGTTGATCGAGTGCTGTCCCTTGTTGTCGACGATGCCGCGGCCGTACCATGCCCCGTTGCGCTCGGTGAGCGTCCACGGATCCAGTCCGTCGCTCCAGGTCTCCGGCGCCCCTTCCACGACGTCGCCGTGACCGTAGCCGAAGATGGTCGGCAGGCCTTCCTGTTCGTCCCGGCGGGCGATCAGCATCGGGTTGGCGGAACCGGGATGCTCGACCTCGTCGCAGACGAACCCCATAGACGCCAGTTCGGGAGCGATCTCCTCGTCGAGATATGTCGAGAGCTTGTCCCCGCCGGCGGTACTCTGTGTGCGATAGGCGACCCGGCGGCGGAGCGTCTCGAACAGTGAGCCGTCGTCGATCAGTGATTCCGCTCGTGCGACCGCGCGGGAGCGGTCGTCCGGTTGAGAGGTGTGGTCGGGGCGGGCTACGGATGTCACTCGGCGTTTTCCAGTGCATACGAAGCGATTTCGTCGTGCCTGGCGAACCAGACCCCCGGCAGGCTTCGTGCGTAGCGGATGATCTCTTCTAGAATCCAGATCCGCGACCGGTAGGTGATGATGTGGGGGTGCATCGTCAGCTCGAAGAGGCCGCCTTGTTCATAGGCGGCATCGAGCTCCCGCTTGAAGATGTCGAAAACCTGAGACGGCGGCGTGTAGGGTCGCAGTGACTCGAAGCGGTTCATCATGAAATATACCGCATCGTCGCGCACCCACTCGAACGGGATCTCGACCACCCCGGTCGGCTTGCCGTCCATCAACAGCTCGTAACAGTCCTCATCCGCGCCAAGCGAGGAATCGTAGGCGAGGCCCAGTTCGCACAGCAGGCGAAGCGTATTCTCCGAAAAGTCTGCAGATGGAGAGCGGAGGCCGGTTGGCCGCTTGCCCGTGATCTCTTCAATCGTATCGAGCGAGCGCAGCATGAGGTCGCGTTCGTCGTCGATCTCGAGCACCGAGTTCAGCTCGTGGATCCAGCCGTGGATGCCGATTTCGTGTCCGGAGTCGACCACGCGCCGTTGCTCGTCGGGATGCAGCAAGGCAGTCACCGCCGGTACGTAGAAACTCGCCGGTACGTCGTACTTCTCTAGCATGGAGAGGATGCGCGGTACGCCGACGCGGTTGCCGAACTGACCCCAGGCGAGACGGCCGATCGAGCGGCCGCCCTCGCGAAGTTCGCTCGTCTCGTGGTCGGAATCGAACGACAGCGCCACCGCGAGCCGGGCTCCATCCTTCCATTTGCTCGGCCGCAGCGGTCGTCCCGCGCGGACGCGGCCGACAAGCCGCCGCCATTCTTCGTCCGGCCATTGCCACGGAGCAATCGGAGCCTCACTCGTCATTTTCCATCCCAGTATCTGCCCGGCCCGCATGAGGGGCTCATCGAGGGTTCACACCGGAACGCTCCTATCCCGGCGGCCCGGGGTCTAGAACAATCGGCATATGAGTGGTGTGAGTTTGGCTTATGTCTGCGCAGCGCGTGGTCCGGCACCGGCGGTCTCGTCCCGCTATAAATTTCACTCTCTGCTGGTGAAAGCATTCGGTATTGGATTCGCTGTTTCGCCCGCCCTAGCGTCTGCGCCAAGCGGCAGTCCCATCGGTCTGATCCGCAACCAGGACGGCACAGGACTCCGAAGCTTCGGCGACGGCGCCGGGGGAGGGCGACATAACGCGGACGGACCTAGAATATGCCATCGAGAGCGGCACCGCGGCGATCGATACCGATGCGTTTCGCCGTGCACTCGGCCATTTCTCGACGGGCGTCACGGTCATCACCGCGGACGCGGGGGGCAGTCTGGCCGGTATCACGGCCAACTCCTTCAACTCCGTATCGCTCGATCCACCCCTGATCCTCTGGTCGGTCAAGAAGACGTCCACCAGCTGGCCGGTGTTTGCCGCGGCACGATCCTTCGCCGTCAACGTCCTGGCGGTCGGGCAGTCGACTCTGGCCGCGCAGTTTGCCCGGTCGGGCACGGACAAGTTCAGCGGGGTCGGCTGGCGTCACGGGGCATCCGGCGCTCCTCTGCTCGATGACGTCACAGCCAGGTTCGAATGCGAGCGACGCTACGAGTACGAGGGTGGCGACCACCTGATCGTCGTCGGAGAAGTGACACGTTTCAGCCGTTTCGATCGGCGTCCGCTGGTGTTCACCCAGGGCCGCTTCAGCGTTGCGATCGACCACGAGGAAATTGACCAGGCAGTCGCCGCCGCCTCGGCGGAGGATCGCCCCACCTTCCTGACGATGCTGCGCCGCGCCTTCCTGCACCGAGCATCGGAGTTTCGCGAGGAGGCGCACGCCGTCGGCTTCACGATGAACCAGAGCCGCCTGTCCTATCACCTTGCGGTCAGTCCGGGTCTGACGCTTGAGAATCTGGCGCGTGTTGCGCTTCTCGATGTAGACGCCGCCAAGGACGGCGTCTCGGCGCTCGAAGACAGGGGATGGATCGGCCGCCGCGTCGACGGGACGCTGGAACTGACTTCCGAGGGCCGGCGGCAGAACGTTCGGTTGGGCGAAGTCGCCCGGTCCGCCGAAGCCGCGAAGCTTGCCGGCTATACCGCTGCGGAAATCGAGATCGCGCGCCGCGTCATCGCCTCGCTCGGCGGCAGGCTCGACAACATCCCCGACTATGGCGAAGACCCGTGACGACCGGAGGCCGCATGACCAATCCACTGTTCAACGACAATCGACTGAAGCTCGGCATCTTCGGCACCAACGGCAAGGGCGGCTCGCAGACGCGTGTTCCCGAGCTCTACAAGCCTACCTGGGAAAATTCGGTGCGGACCGCGCAGGTCGCCGACCGGGCGGGATTCGAGGCGATCGTCGCCTATGCCCGGTGGAAAGCCTACATGCCGGGCAAGCCCGACCATCCGAGCGGGCTCGCCCTGGACCCGTTCACCTGGTCCGCCGGCATTGCCCAGGCGACCAGCTATTCGGCGATCATGCCGACCTCGCATGCGCCGACGATCCATCCGATCACCTGTGCCAAGCAGTGCGCGACCATCGACCTCATCTCCGGCGGCCGGCTGGGCCTGAACATCGTCGGCGGCTGGAACAGGCACGAGCTGGAGATGTTCGGCGCGCCGCTGCGCGAGCACGACGAGCGCTACGAGCAGCTCGAGGAATGGCTCGCCGTGATCAAGCTGATGTGGACGCAGACCGAGGAGTTCGACTTTGACGGCCGGTTCTACTCCGTGCGGCGCGGCGCCTCTATGCCGAAGCCGGTCCAGAAGCCCGCGCCGCCGATCATGAACGCCGGCGGCTCGCCCCGCGGTATGGAGTTCGCCTGCCGCAACGCCGACATGTGCTTCGTCATCCTGAGGTCGGAGGATCCGGCGGAATGGCGCCGGCAGATCGATCTCTACAAGGAGACGGCCCGATCCTTCGGACGCGAGGTGAAGGTCTGGACCTACTGCCCGGTGGTCCAGCGCGACACCAACGAGGAAGCGGAAGCCTACCTTGACTACTATGCCGTCGAGATGGAGGACACCGAGAGCATAGACGCCTGGTCTGCGGGAGTTGGCGGCCAGTCGCAGATCGCCTCGCGCGAGCAGATGAAGGAGATGCGCAAGCGGATCGCTGCGGGGGCCGGCGGCAACATCATCGTCGGCGACGCCGAGCGGATCGCCGAGACCATGCACAACCTGTGCGATGCTGGCCTCGACGGAATACTGTGCTCGTTCGTGGATTTCGACGACGGGCTAGGCCGCTTCATTCCCGGCGTCATGCCGCTTCTGGAGCAAAGGGGGCTCCGGGCGCCGTTCAGTCCTGGCGGGTCCATAGGGGCGGCAGTATAGGCGTTCGCAACTACGCCAACTGAAAGCTCCACCGGAACCATTGACACGTTTCGGGCCGGTCTTCGCTGAAGGAGGGGGCACGCCGTGGGGTGCCGGCGACCATGGCCTACGCGTCGCTGTTCGGCTGACAGGCTATCGGTCGGGCTTCCGGACTAGCCGCCCCGACCGCGCAGGAGGAATCCGCTCAGGATTGCCGCGCTCTCGTCTGCAAGCTGCGGAGTTGCCGTCCCTGCAGTTTCGGCAGGTGCGGCGTTGGGAACATCGCTGCGATCACTTCGAGATGCCGATACGCAAAATCTGGTCGGGCGCAGGTTACCAGCGTCGGAGCCTCGACCGCGGCAAACCGGGCATCGCGGTCATAGTCGAAGGCGGCCCGGTAACCGTGGTGGTAGGTCTCGATGTTCTTGATGAACTCGACGAAGCGCGCGTGGAGAACCTCCATTCCCGGGAGGCCGATATTGCGGGCGCGTTCGGGCCTTCGGTCCTGCCGGCATTGGCGACTAGGACGCAAACTCATAAATCGGTAGCGGCGCAGGGTGAAGGATGATTCAAGCTCCGCAAGGAGTTTGTCATGTCC